>JAFZRY010000006.1 GCA_017619615.1 Lachnospiraceae bacterium
GCTGAAAGCCGTGCTGGAGCAGGTCAAGAAGTCCGAAGGGAAGATCCTGCTCTTCATCGATGAGCTGCACCTGATCGTGGGCACCGGCAAGACGGACGGCGCCATGGACGCGGGCAACCTCCTGAAGCCCATGCTGGCGCGCGGCGAGCTGCACTGCATCGGCGCCACCACGCTGGACGAATACCGCAAATACATCGAAACGGACGCGGCGCTGGAGCGTCGCTTCCAGCCGGTCCTGGTGGACGAGCCCACGGTGGAGGACACGATCTCCATCCTGCGGGGCCTCAAGGAACGCTATGAGATCTATCACGGCGTGACGATCCACGACCGGGCCCTGATCGCGGCCGCGACGCTGTCGCACCGCTACATTTCCGACCGCTTCCTGCCTGACAAGGCCATCGACCTGGTGGACGAGGCCTGCGCCTCCCTCCGCATGGAGATGGATTCCATGCCCACGGAACTGGACGAGATCCGGCGCCGCATCATGCAGATGGAGATCGAGGAACTGGCGCTCAAGAAAGAGACCGACCAGTTGTCCAAAGACCGCCTGGCCAAGCTGCAGGAAAACCTGGCTTCGGAGCGCGACGCTTTCAACGCCATGAAATCCGCCTGGGACGTGGAACGGACCGCGGTGGAGACCGTGCAGAAAGTCAAAGAGGAACTGGACCGCGTGAACCACGAGATCGAAGAAGCGGAGCGCACTTATGATTACGAAAAGGCCTCGCGGCTGAAATTCTCCGAACTGCCGGCGCTGCAGGAAAAACTGAAGGCCGCGCAGGAGGCCGTGGAAAAAAAGAGCCAGCACCCGCTGCTGGATTCCGCCGTGACGGAGGAACTCATCGCGGAAGTGGTGGCCCGCTGGACCGGCATCCCCGTCTCCAAACTGGTGGAAGGCGAGCGGCAGAAGCTGCTGCAGATGCCGGACGAACTGCATAAGCGGGTCGTCGGTCAGGACGAGGCCGTGCAGGTGGTCTCGGACGCGATCCTGCGTTCGCGCGCCGGCATCGCGGACCCCGGCCGGCCCATCGGCTCCTTCATCGTCCTGGGCCCCACGGGCGTGGGAAAGACCGAGCTGGCCAAGGCGCTGGCTGAGAACCTGTTCGACGACGAAAAGAACCTGGTGCGCATCGACATGTCGGAGTACATGGAGAAATTCTCGGTCTCCCGCCTGATCGGGGCGCCTCCCGGCTACGTGGGCTACGACGAGGGCGGCCAGCTGACGGAAGCGGTGCGCCGCAAACCGTACAGCGTCGTGCTGTTCGACGAGATCGAAAAGGCCCACCCGGACGTGTTCAACATCCTGCTCCAGGTCCTGGACGACGGACGCATCACGGACTCGCAGGGCCGGACCGTGGACTTCAAGAACACGATCATCATCATGACCTCCAACCTGGGCTCCGACATCCTGCTGGAAGACGTGAAGGACGACGGCGAGATCAGCGACACGACCCGCAAGATGATCCTGGACATCCTGCGCCGCAGCTTCCGCCCGGAATTCCTGAACCGCGTGGACGAGATCGTATTCTACAAGCCGCTCACCAAGGCCGACATGCGGGCCATCATCGACCTGCAGACGAAGGCGCTGGCGAAACGGCTCGCGGACAAGGAACTGTCGCTGGAGATTACCGGCGCCGCGAAGGACAAGATCATTGCGGAGGGCTACGACCCCGCCTACGGCGCGCGCCCCATCAAGCGCTACCTGCAGGCCGAAGTCGAGACCCGCATCGCCCGCGCCATCCTGTCTGGCCGCTACAAAGCCGGCGACACGGTGAAGGTGGACGTGAAGGACGGCGAATTCACGCTGTAAAAAAGTAAAGGACCGGTGATCCACCGGCCCGGGAATAAATCGTAGGGGCCGATGTTCCATCGGCCCGGAATAATAAAACGCAGGGGCCGGTATTCACCGGCCCCTTTTATCTTACTGCAGCTTCTCGAAATCCGCCGCCCCGTGCTTGCACAGCGGGCAGATGAAGTCGGGCGGCAGCTCCTCGCCCTCATACACGTATCCGCAGACCGTGCAGACCCAGCCTTTCTTTTTGGCTTCGCCTTCGCCGGCTTTGGGCGGGCGGGGCTTGACGTTGCTCTGATAATAGCTGTAGGTCATGGTCTCCGCGGAGCTGACCACCTTGGATTCGGTGACGGAGCAGATGAACAGGCCGTGGGTGCCCATATCCGTGTGCTCCTCGACCTTCAGGGACAGGTACGCGTTGATGTATTTGTCCAGGTACAGCAGGCCGTTGCCGGAGCGCTCCAGCGTCTTGCCCGCGAATTTATCCACGGCGCGGCCGCTCACGAAGCCGTACTCCTGGAACACGCTGAACGGTGCTTCCACGGACAAAACGTTCAGGTTCAGGATGCCGGTCTGCTCCACGATGTGGTGCGTATAGTTCTGCTTGTTGATGCAGACCGCGACCCGGTTCGGCGTGGAGGTGAGCTGGACCACCGTGTTGACGATGCAGCCGTTGTCTTTCTTGCCGTCGTTCGTGGTGACCACGTACAGGCCGTAGCCGATCTTGAACATCGCCTTCGGATCCTGCTTGGCCAGTTCTTCGGCACCGGGCTTCTCATATTCGGCGCACAGTTCCTGCGCCAGGCCCTTCAGGGCGGCGTTGGAGGCGTCGTTCAGGGCGCCGAGGATGCGGACGTTGTTTTCCGCGAAGGTCAGGTCCTTGCCGCCTTCCAGCATGTTTTTCATGATCTTGGCGGCCTGCGGGGCCCAGGAACCGTTCTCAATGAGGCCGATGGTGCGCTTCTGGTAATTGCGCTCCTTCAGTTCTTCGATGAACGTCTGCATGAACGGGAAGATCCCGCCGTTGTACGTGGTGGTGGCCAGGACGATCTTGCTGTAGCGGAACGCGTCCTCGACCGCCTCCGCCATGTCGTCGCGCGCCAGGTCCGTGATCGCGATCTTCGGGCAGCCCTCGGCTTTCAGCAGCGGCACCAGTTTCTCCGCCGCTTCTTTGGTGTGGCCGTACACGGAGGTGTAGAAGATGGCTACGCCGTCGGTCTCCGGCTCATAGGCGGACCAGGTGTTGTACAGATCCAGGTAGTAGCCCAGGTCTTCCTTCAGGATGGGGCCGTGCAGCGGGCAGATGGTGCGGATATCCAGGCCCGCGGCTTTCTTCAGCAGCGCCTGCACCTTATCACCGAATTTGCCCACGATGCCGAAGTAATAGCGGCGCGCCTCGCAGGCCCAGTCGTCGTCGTACGCGTCCAGTGCCCCGAACTTGCCGAAGGCGTCCGCGGAGAAGAGCACCTTGTCCGTCTTTTCATAGCTCATCACGACCTCGGGCCAGTGGACCATTGGTGCGGTGATGAACTGCAGCACGTGGCGGCCGAGCGGCAGCGTGTCGCCTTCGCCGACCACCAGGCGGCGGTCCGCAAAGTCCGTGCCGAAGTAATTGTTCATGACGCGGAAGGCCGCGGCGGAAGACACGATCACGGCTTCGGGGTACAGCTTCATGAAGTTCAGGATGTTCGCGGAATGGTCCGGCTCCATATGGTGCACGACCAGGTAATCCGGCTTGCGGTCGCCCAGGACTTTGGCCAGCTTGTCCAGCCACTCGTGGGTGAAGTTCCGGTCCACGGTGTCCATGACCGCCACTTTGTAGTCCAGAATGACGTAGGAATTGTAGGCCATGCCGTCCGGGACGGCGTACTGGCCCTCGAACAGGTCGATCTTGTGGTCGTTGACGCCGATGTAACGGATGTCGTCAGTGATATACATGCTTATCCTCCTTGAAATTTACAGAAATACCGTATTCTGCGCCCGGCGGGCGTATTGCAGTTCGAGTTCGCTTTTGTGGTACAGATAGCCCGGATCGTCGTAGTAGCGGGCGCCTTCCGGACAGCCCTTTTCGCAGGCGCCGCACTTGATGCAGACACCCAGATACTGCGTGACGTCGCGCGGGTCGATGCTGCCCATGGGGCAGAGCGTGACGCAGCGGCCGCAGCCGATGCATTTGGACAGATCGGTCTTCGGCTTGACTTTCAGGATGTTGATGGGATTCCCCTGACGGTCGCGCGGCGTGTAATACGGTTTGAGCGGGCGTTCTTCCTCCCGCAGCAGTTCCCAGACGTTAGCGGCATACTGCCCGGCCTTGATCTTATCCGCGGCGGAGCGGGCAAATTCCCGCACTTTGCGCATGTCCCGGCGGTCCGGGCGGCCGGCACCGAGTTCCCGCGAAAAAGCATGTTCGCCCACGAACGCGCCGGCGGCGGTGAGGCGGAAACCCTGCTGCTCCAGCAGGAGGCCCAGCTCCAGCAGCGCGTCGTCGTAATTGCGGTTGCCGAAGACCGTCAGAAAGACCGCGGGCGTATCATGACCCTGCAGGGTCTTCACGTAGGGGAGCAGGAGATTGGGCAGCCGCCCCGCGTAGACCGGCAGGCCGATCACGGCGGCCTCGTCCTCCCCGAACACGAGGGGCTCCTGGCGGCGGATGGGCACGGTAAAATCAGCCTGCACGAGCGGGACGTTCAGTTCTTCGCTCAGGGTGCCGGCCAACGCCAGAACAAGCCGTCTTGTCGTCCCGGTCGGACTGAAAAAAGCGGCTTTGACCTGTTTCATATCGTCTCCTCCGAAAACTGTTTCTGTTGATGGCATCAGTGTACCATACCGGGGAAGAAGATTGCAATCGCAATTCGCACAAAGTTGATGCAAAAGGCCGCGGATGTGCTATAATCATCCCATCGGAACCTATGGGAGGAGACAGCAATGATATCCAGAAAACTGTGCGAACGCGTTCTCGCCGCCGCCGCTTCCACCGGGGCGGACTACGCGGAACTGTTCGCGGAAAAAACATTCAACCGCTCCGTCAACATGCTGGACGACAAGGTCCAGACGGTGGGCGACAACGTGGTGGCCGGCGTCGGCATCCGCGTGTTCAAGGGCCTCCGCAGCGTGGCCGCCTCCACGGTGGACACCTCGGAAGAAGGCCTGATCCGCTGCGCGCTGCAGGCCGCGCAGGCGCTGGGCGAAGGCAAGGCGGAGATCTCCATCGTCCTGAAGGAGCGCCGCTTCGGGGACATACATCCTATTAAACTGGTGCCCGGCAGTGAAAGCCTGTCGCGGAAGACGGACATTTTAAAGAGCGCGTATTTCGCCGCCCGCAAGGCGGACGACGCGATCGTCCAGGTGGACGCGAGCCTGCTGGACGTGGACCACAACATCCTGGTGGCCAACTCCGACGGCATTTACGCGGAGGACCGCCAGATCCGCACGCGCCTGTACATCACGGCCGTGGCGGACAAGGGCCAGGGCACGCAGACCGGTTCCACGGGCCCCGGCGCCCGCAAGGGACTGGAGTTCTTTGAAGAGGACGTGGATCCCGCGGCGGCGGGCAAAGAAGCGGCCCGCCAGGCGCTGGTGATGGCCGGTGCGGGGTACTGCCCGGCGGGCGTCATGCCCGTGGTCATCGACAACGGCTTCGGCGGCGTCATCTTCCACGAAGCCTGCGGCCACTCGCTGGAGGCCAGTTCCGTCGCATACGGCGTCAGCCAGTTCGCGGGCAAGCTGGGCCAGCAGATCGCGAACGAGAAGGTCAGCGCCGTGGACGACGGGACCATCCCGAATGCCTGGGGCTCCATCAATTTCGACGACGAAGGCACGCCGTCGCACCGCAACGTTCTGATCGAAAAGGGCATCCTGAAGGGCTACATGATCGACAAATACGGCGGCCGCCGCATGGGCATGGCGCCGACCGGCAATGCCCGCCGCCAGAACTACTCGTTCGTGACCACGTCGCGCATGACCAACACCTTCATCCTGGACGGCGAGGACAAAAATGAGGACATCATCGCCTCCGTGGAATACGGCCTGTACGCGAAGGACATGGGCGGCGGCTCCGTGAATCCCGCCACCGGCGGCTTCAATTTCGCAGTCAAGGAAGGGTACATGATCCGGAACGGGAAGGTCTGCGAACCGGTCCGGGGCGCGTCCCTGGTGGGCACGGGCTCCGAGATCCTGATGAAGATCGACATGGTGGGGCAGAACCTGCGGCGCGCGCAGGGCATGTGCGGATCCAGCTCGGGCTCCATTCCGACAGACGTGGGCCAGCCCATGATCCGGGTCTCGTCCATCACGGTAGGCGGCAGATAAGGAGGCGGACATGAGATACGAAGAATTCAAAAACCTGGTGGTGCAGGCCGCGGAGAAAGCGGGCCTGACCGATTACGAATTATACTACAGCGCCTCGGAAAGCACGGAGATCGAGACCTTCCGCCGGGAAGTCGACAAGTTCTCCTCCTCCGCCGAAGGCGGCGTCTGCTTCCGTGCGCTGGTGAACGGCCAGATGGGCTACGCCTCCACGGAAGACCTGAGCGCAGAGGAAGCCGAAGCCATCGTGGCCCGTGCGCAGGAAAACGCGGCGGTGCTGGAAAGCGCGGAAGAGCAGTTCCTGGGCGAAGGCGGCGGACAGTACGAAACGTTTGAGAAGAAGGAATACCCGCTGCCGGAGACGGATGCGCTGATCAAAGCCGCCCTGCACGGGCAGGAACTCGCCTACGCGGTCGATCCCCGCGTCACGGACGGGACTTCCACCGTCGTGATGCGCATGAAGCAGTCGGTCGCCATCTTCAACTCCCGCGGCCTGGACCTTTCCGCGGAGAACCAGGCCTCCCTCTGCTACATCGCGGCGGTGGTGAAGGACGGCGAGGAGATGAACGACGAGTACAAGATCAAAGCCGGCCCCATCGATGAGTGGAAGCAGGAAGAACTGGCCGAAAAGGCCGTGAAAGCGGCGCTGGCCAAAATGGGCGCCAAGGCGGCCCCCACCGGCAGCTATCCGGTCGTATTCGCTCCGGACGCCATGTCCGCCCTGCTGATGACCTTCAGCCCGGCGTTCTCCGCCGAGGCTGCCCAGAAGGGCCTGTCCCGGCTGGCCGGCAAAGAGGGAACGAAGATCGCCGCCGACTGCGTGACGCTGGTGGACGATCCGTTCCACAAAGACAGCCTGATGCCGATGCCTTTCGACGCGGAAGGCATGCCCACGCGGAAGAAAAACGTCATTGAAAACGGCACGCTGACCACGCTGCTGCACAACCTGAAGACCGCCAAAGTCGCGGGCGTGCAGACCACCGGCAATGCCTCCAAACGCGGCTACGCGGGCTCCGTGCAGATCAGCCCCTTCAGCTTCGTGCTGGCCCCCGGACAGATGTCTGAGGAAGAATTGCTCGCGAAAGCCGGCAGCGGCGTCTACATCGACACCCTGAACGGCACCCACGCCGGCGCCGACCCGATCTCCGGCGACTTCTCGCTCCAGAGCCTCGGCTTCATGATCGAGGACGGGAAGAAGACCCGCCCCGTGAAGGATTTCACCGTGGCCGGCAACTTCTTCGACCTGCTGCAGCACGTCGAAGCCGTCGCGGACAACGCGGAGATGGAAAGCTTCGGCATGACCAACTTCGGTTCGCCTTCCGTGATGGTGAGCGGGCTGAGCGTGGCCGGGGAATAAAAAAAAGGAGCCGATGTTTCATCGGCTCCTGCTTTTTGCCTTTTTCAGAATCCCAGATCCTCATTCACCAAAATCACGTGGATCCGGTCCTTGTGGAAGGACCGCCGCGTGATCAGCATCTGGCAGCAGATGTTGTCGGGCGTCATGCAGTCCATGCAGGCGCCTGTTTTTTTGCACGGCGTAGGGGTGCTGAAACGCTGAGCGTTCGTTACAGCGGCCACGTTCCGGGCCCGCTTCATGGCGGAATCCAGGTCCGGGCAGACCTTGTTCAGCGAGCAGATGATGATCACCTTCCGAGGGCCGTACGCGATGGCGGAGACGCGGTTCGCGTTGCCGTCGATGTTCACCATCATGCCGTCCCGCGTCATCGCGTTGGCGCTGGCCAGAAAGACGTCCGCGTCATAGGCGGCCAGTTCGGCTTCGCGGCGGGGGATCGCATCGCGGTCGATGTAGTCGTAATTCCCTTCTTTCAGCGCGGCGATCAGCCCAATCTCGTGCGCGCTCATGCAGCCGCCCATCGTGATGCGGGATCCTTCGGGGATGAGGCTGAGCGCCAACTGCAGCGCTTCTTCCTTGCTTTCGGCGTAATAACCGGTCATGTTGCGGGCCTGCAGGCCGTGGATGACGGAATCTGCCAGCGCTTTGCTGCGGGCGTCTCTGTAGGTCTGGATCTCCATAGGTCAACTCCTTTTCTGATATTGTTTACCGCTGCACCAGCAGCGCGTGCATGGCGTCCTTCAGCCCATCCAGCGTGAGACGGTACATCGGGAAGATATTGGCGATGTGATAATAGCTCTGGCCCCAGTATCCGCCCTGCATCGGCGGCTCCTCGGGGTTCAGCCAGACGCTGTATTCATATAGCTTCCGCAGACGCTTAAGCTGCTCCCAGCCGCTCTTTTCGCTGCGGTCGTAATAGTAGCCGTAGCCGCTGCCCTTTAGTTCGTACATGTCCATCAGCGCGTCGCCGACCAGGATCAGTTTGTACTCGCTGCCGTAGTTTTTCAGTACCCAGTCCGTGGGCACACGGCCGGACCAGGAGAGGCGGGGATCGGAATACAGATGCCCGTACACGCAGTTGTGGAAGTAGTAAATGTGCAGTTCCTTGAAGTGGTTGCAGCTTTCCGCGGCTTGGAAGAGCTGCGAGCAGAGGCGCGAATAATAGGCCATGGAACCGCCGGAATCCATTAGCATGAGGAGTTTGACGGTGTTCGTGCGCGGTTTTTTATACTGCACTTTCAGGACGCCGCCATTGTCCGCGGTGGCGCGGATGGTGCCGTCCACGTCGAATTCCGGCTCGAGGTCCGGCAGCTGGTCGGAGTACTGGCGCAGGAGGCGGAAGGCCATCTGGAACTGGCGGGTGTCCAGGACGTTGTCCGTGCGGAAATCGCGGAAGCGCCGCTCCCCGGCCACCTGGAACGCGCGGCGGTAGCGGGAGACGCCGCCCACGCGGATGCCCTGCGGGCTGTGTCCGCTGTGCCCGAAGTTCGAAAAGCCGCCGGTCCCGATCCAGTAGGAGCCGCCGTTGTGCTCCTCCTTCTGCTCCTTCAGGCGCTCCTCGAACATCTTCAGGATCTCCTCGATGTCCTTCTGCTCATAGCCCTGCTCCCGCAGGAACGCGCGGAACGCCTCCATCACTTCCTGCGGCTTTTCGAGCCAGCGCATGAGCTCCTCGGGCAGGTCGTCGCCTTCGTACGGCACGTCCTGGAAATACTCCAGGAAGACGCGGTCGAACTTGTCATAGTCCGCTTCGGATTTCACCAGAACGGCGCGGCAGAGCTGATAGAAGCCCGTGAAGGACGATCCGTGCAGCCCGAAAAGCAGGCCGTCCAGGAGGGTGACCCACTCAGTGAGGCTTACGCCGAAGCCGCGCAGTTTCAGCAAGTAGAAAAATCCGATAAACACTACCGCAGCCGCCTCTTCATCGTCTCGATATCCTTATCCTTCTTCAGCAGCACCCCCGCGAACGGGATCTCCTTCCGGATCCGGCTCACCGGGATCCCGCTCACCTGCAGCGCGCGCACCCAGTCCACCAGCTCGGAGGTGGAAGGCTTTTTCTCGATGCCGTCCAGCGAGCGCAGGTAATAGAACGCCTCCATGGACTGCTGCAACAGCTTGTCGTCCAGCCTGTCGAAATGCACGCGCAGGATTTTCTCCATCTGCTCCTGGTCCGGGAATTCGATGTAATGAAAGATGCAGCGCCGCAGGAACGCGCCGGGCAGTTCCTTCTCCGCGTTGGAGGTGATGATCACCACGGGCCGCTGTTTCGCGCGGATCGTCTCCCCGGTCTCGGGGATATAGAATTCCATCTTGTCCAGTTCCCAGAGCAGGTCGTTGGGGAATTCCAGGTCCGCTTTGTCGATCTCGTCAATCAGCAGAATCACCGGATCCTCCGCCGAAAACGCTTCGCCCAATTTGCCAAGCTTGATGTACTGCGCGATATTGTCCACGGCCTTGCCGCCGAATTGCGAGTCGTACAGCCGCTGCACCACGTCATACACGTACAGCCCGTCCTGGGCCTTTGTCGTGGACTTGATGTTCCAGATGATCAGCCGGCGGTCCAGCGCGTCGGCCACCGCCTGCGCCAGCATCGTCTTCCCCGTGCCCGGCTCCCCCTTGATCAGCAGCGGCTTTTCCAGCGTCATCGCGATATTGACGGCGCTGATCAGCTCCTCGGAAGCTACGTATGTATCGGTACTGCGGAAACTTTGCATGATTGTCAACTCCTGCGTGAAGAAATCTGACAGGGGGACGGTTCCCTTGTCAGGTTTTCGGGCCGTTGAGACAACGGCCCCTACGAAAAAGTGAGGGGCGGGCCGAAACGGCCCCTGCGTTTATTATTCTATCATACATGCCGGGAAAACAAAAGGGGAAATCGTCCTTGCAGAGTGTATCTGCGCATAGTATAATAAACAGAAACAGTGCGCCGGCGGCGGGAAGGCCGGGAGGCGCGGACGATCCTGATAAGCAGTAGGAAAGGAGAAGTCATGGAAAACAGATACGCGGGAACGCAGACGGAGAAGAATTTGTGGGAGGCCTTCGCAGGCGAGTCCCAGGCGAGGAACAAATATACGTATTTCGCGTCGCGGGCGAAAAAAGAGGGATTCGAGCAGATCTCCGCGCTGTTCGCCAAGACGGCGGACAATGAGAAGGAGCATGCGGAACTCTGGTTCAAGGAACTGAACGGGATCGGTAACACGGCGGAGAACCTGGCGGCCGCGGCCGACGGCGAAAACTACGAGTGGACCGATATGTACGAGGGCTTCGCGAAGACCGCGGAGGAAGAAGGATTCCCGGAACTGGCCGCGAAATTCCGCGGCGTGGCGGCCATCGAGAAGCATCACGAGGAGCGCTACCGCGCGCTGCTCCGCAACGTCGAAGCGCAGGAAGTCTTTGCCCGGAGCGAAGTGAAGGTCTGGGAATGCCGGAACTGCGGCCACATCGTCGTGGGCACGCACGCGCCGGAGGTCTGCCCGGTCTGCGCGCATCCGCAGGCGTATTTCGAACTGCACGCGGAGAATTACTGAATCAATAAGGGCTAAGGCCGCGCCGGCGCCTTCAGCAAATCATACAGAGGTCAGAGATGAGAGATTTTGTGATCATGGCGGATGTCAACGCGGACACCACGCAGGAGTTCGTCGAGAAGGAAAATATCGCGATCATGCCCCAGTATTACCACTTCAACGACGGGGTGATCTACGGGGACGGCAACGTGCTGCCCATCGAAAAGTTCTTTGAGCGGCTGGCCGCGGGCGAGCGCGCTTTTTCCATGGGCTGCAACCCGGACCGGGTGCACGGAATCATGGAGCAGGCGGTGCTGGACGGCAACGACATCATCGTGTTCATGGCTTCCGCCGACTGCAGCGGCAGTTACAACACGGTCTGCGTGGAAGCGGAAGACCTGATGAACCAGTACAAGGACGCCCGCATCGCCGTGGTGGATTCCCGCCTCGAATGTGCACCGATCGGCCTGCTGGTGAAGCAGGCGGTCGAGCTGAAAAAAGCTGGCAAGGACTTCGACGAGGTCGTTCGGATCTCCGAGGAGACCAAGGCCGGCGCCAACGTGTTTTTCCTGGTGGACCACCTGGATTACCTGGTGCGCGGCGGCCGGCTCTCCCCCATCAGCGGGATGGTCGGGACCGTGCTGAACATCAAGCCGATCCTGTATTTTGAAGAAGGCAAGATCGTCCCGTTCACGAAAGTGCGCGGCCGCCAGACCGGCAAGAAGACGATCATGGACCAGCTGCGGAAGCTGGACCCGAAGATGACCGTCTGCTCGGTGGTCCATACGGTGGCGGAAGAAGAGGCCCGGGAATTTGCGGCGCAGATCGAAACGGAGCTGGGCCTGAAGGTCGTCAGCGTGGACGAAGTGAACCCGACGATCGGCGCCCACGCGGGCCATAACGCCATCGGGGTGGCATACTTAAGCGGAACGGCGGTACAGTGGTAAGGAGGTTTTTGTGAAGACCCTGTACTTTAACTGCGGCATGGGCGCCGCGGGCGACATGCTGACTGCGGCCCTCTTGGAACTGTTCCCGGACAAAGACGCCGTGCTCGCGGAACTGAACGCGCTGGGGATCCCCGGCGTGCGGTTTTCGTGTGAAACGGTGACCAAATGCGGGATACAAGGGACGCACGTGACGGTGACGGTGGACGGGAAAGAGGAGATGCCGGCGGAGGACGGAGAAGGGCATGAAGACCATCACGGTCACGAACATCATCATTCTCATGAGCATCACAGCCTGCACGATATCGAGTCCCTGATCGCCTCCCTGCCGGTTTCTGAAAAAGTCCGGAAAGACGCGGCAGAAGTCTATGCCCTGATCGCGGAAGCGGAGAGCCATGTCCACGGACGCCCCGTCCCGGAGATCCATTTCCACGAAGTGGGGACGATGGACGCGGTGGCGGACGTGACCGCCGTCTGTTACCTGATGGATAAACTGTCGCCGGACCTGGTCCTGGCTTCTGCGGTACACGTGGGCTGCGGTACGGTCCGCTGCGCGCACGGGGTCCTGCCGGTCCCGGCGCCTGCCACGGCTTATATCCTGCGCGACGTGCCGATCTACGGCGGAAGTGTCGAAGGCGAGCTCTGCACGCCTACCGGCGCCGCGCTGCTGAAATATTTCGTAGACCGCTTTGACGCAATGCCCCGTCTTCTGATTTCCGCCATCGGGTACGGCTGCGGGAAGAAAGATTTTGAAACGGCTAACATCGTACGTGTTTTCCTGGGCGAATCAGAGGAGGACATGGATATTGTTTACGAACTCAACTGCAACGTGGACGACATGACCGCGGAGGACATTTCTTTCGCCCTGGAGCGCTTCTTCGAAGCCGGCGCCCTGGAAGCCTATACCATCCCCGTCAACATGAAGAAAAACCGCCCGGGCACGCTGATCCGCGTCATCTGCCGTCCGGAGAACGAAGAAGAACTGATCCGTCAGATCTTCCGCCACACCACCACGATCGGCCTGCGCGAAAACGTGACGCAGCGCCGCGTACTGAGCCGCTCGTTTTCCGAGCAGGAGACGCCCTGGGGGCCGGTGACGGTCAAACGGTCTGAGGGCTACGGTGTGGAACGGATCAAGATCGAATACGAGGACCTGGCCCGCATCGCGCGGGAGCAGGGCCTGAGCCTGGCGGAAGTGCGGGAGCGCATCGCCGGGAGAGGAGAGGACGAAACGCATGCGTGACGATAAAGTCAGAAACCTGGTGATCTCCGCCATCTGCCTGGCGCTCGCGCTGGTCCTGCCGTTCCTGACGGGCCAGATCCCGGAGATCGGCAAAATGCTGAGCCCGATGCACATCCCGGTGCTGCTGTGCGGCTTTATCTGCGGCCCCGGCTGGGGCCTGCTGGTCGGGCTCATCGCGCCGTTCATGCGCTCGCTGCTGTTCGGCATGCCCGTGATGTTCCCCAACGCCATCGGCATGATGTTCGAACTGGCCTGCTACGGCTTCGCGGCCGGCTGGCTGTACCGCCTGCTGCCGAAGAAGCCCTGGCGCGTGTACGTCAGCCTGATCGGCGCCATGATCCTGGGCCGCATCGTCTGGGGCATCGCCCGCGTGATCCTCTGGGGCCTGGGCAGCTCGGCGTTCAGCTGGAAACTGTTCATCGCCGGCGCGTTCACGAACGCGGTGCCGGGGATCATCCTGCATATCGTGCTGATTCCGCTGGTGGTGCTGGGGCTGGAACGGAGCGGGTTTATCCGGGAGTGAGTTCTATGAAAAAGTATCTTTCCGTGCTGCTTGCGGCGATGATGATCCTCACAATGCTGTCCGGCTGCGCCGGCGATAACGGCGCGACGACGGCTGCTCCTTCGGCTGAAACTACCGCCGTGCCGACCGCGGCTCCGACCACGGAAGCTCCTACCGAAGCCCCCGCTACCGAATCCGCTGAGACCACGGAAACCCCCGTAACCGCTCACACCTACGACGACGGCCGCGCCCGCCCGTCCTCCTGCGGCCGGCTGCAGGTCAGAAACGGCAAGCTGTGCTCCGAAAGCGGCGAGCCGGTCATGCTGCGCGGCGTCAGCGTCAACGGCCTGGTCACTTCGGAATCCTTTTTGAACCCGGCGCTGTTCGAGGAACTGGCGCGGGATGACGGCGTCAACCTGTTCCGCCTGGCCATGTACACTTACGGCGTCGGCATCGTCGGCTACTGCACGAAAGGAGACAAGGAACGCCACAAACAGGACATCGCGGACGGCGTGGAACTCGCGAAGAACGAGGACATGTACGTGATCATCGACTGGCATATCCTGAGCGACGGTGACCCGAACCTCTACATGGACGAGGCGAAGCTGTTCTTCGCGGAAATGGCGGAAAAATACAGCGGTTACAACAACGTGCTGTACGAGATCTGCAACGAGCCGAACAACGTGGACTGGCCGGCGGTCAAATCTTACGCGGAGCAGGTGATCCCCGTCATTCGGGAGAAGGATCCGGATTCCGTCATCATCGTGGGCAATCCCGACTGGTCGAAGGCCCTGGACGACGTCGCTGCGGACCCGCTGGAATTTGACAACATCCTCTATACCCTGCACTTTTATTCCGCCACGCACGGGCAGAATTACCGTGATATGACGGAGCGCCTGAGCAAGCAGGGCCTCCCGGTTTTCGTCTCGGAGTTCGGCGTCACCGCGGCCAGCGGCGGCCTGCCCCGCGACCTGGAAAGCGCGGACGAATGGATCGGACTGCTGGAGCAGGAGGGCATTTCCTACTGCCTGTGGGCCCTGTCCAAGGCGCCGGAGGCCTGCTCCATGATCCGCATGAACTCGATGAAATACAGCGGGTATGAGGACGCGGATTACACGGACACCGGGCGGTGGCTGCTGGATACGCTGAAGAAGCATAACAGCCGGTAGGATCGGAGGAGGAAAAAGAGGGCGGCGGCCCTCTTTTTTTATGTAAATCTTCAAATATGTGTTGACAGTGTCCGGGGGGAGTGCTATACCAATAATTAATATATGAACAAGTAAGCATATATCAAAAGGAGATTCGTTATGGCATCCCTGAATATACAGAAAACGCAGAGAGCGGAGTTCTCCGAAAAGCTCTCCGAAGCGGAGGAAATGACGGAAGAACTGGCCGAAGAATTGACAGAAGAGGGGTTTGAGGACGATCACCTGGACGAGCCCCGCCTGGGTGTGACCTGCAATTGCGGCCACTGCCATCATGGGCACGGGAAGGGGCATGGCCACGATGACCATGATGACGACGATGACAACGACGATCACGACGGTCATAACCACGGTCATCATCACAGCCACGACCACGGCCACTCGCACGGCGACCACGACGAAGACGACGAGAAAAAAGAGCGCCTGGAACTGATCATCGGCGCCGGCCTGTTCGCCGCGGCGCTGATCCTGCATTTCCTAGTGCTGAAAGAATCCGCCTGGAGCTGGCCGCTGATCGCGGTCCTGGTCCTCGCGTACCTGATACTGGGCAAGGACGTCCTGCTGGCGTCCGCGCGGAACATCGCGCACGGCGAGGTGTTCGACGAAAACTTCCTGATGAGCATCGCCACGCTGGGAGCGTTCGCGATCGGCGAATTTCCGGAGGCGGTCGGCGTCATGCTGTTCTTCCGCGTCGGCGAAATGTTTGAGGACATGGCGGTGGAGCGCAGCCGCAAGCGGATCCTGGAGACCGTGAACCTGCGCGCGGAGACCGTGGTCCTGGCCGACGGCGAGCGGGAGATCCCCGCGAAGCGCGCCAAAGTGGGCGACGTCATCCTGGTCCGGCCTGGCGACCGCGTGCCGCTGGACGGAATCGTCGTGGAGGGCGAAAGCTTTCTGGATACCTCCGCGATCACCGGCGAACCGGTGCCGGTGCGTGTGGCGAAAAACAGCGGGATCCTGGCGGGCTGCGTCAATACGCAGGGCGTGCTGAAGATCCTGGCCACCAAAAAACTGTCCGAATCCATGACCAGCCGCATCCTGCATTCCGTGGAGGAGGCGCAGGAGCAGAAGCCGCAGCTGGAGCATTTCATCACGCGGTTCGCCCGCGTTTACACGCCCATCGTGGTGGGCCTGGCGCTGTTCGTGGCGCTCGTGATGCCGCTGATCCGCGGCGAGGCCTTCCGGCCCTGGCTGTACACGGCCATCAGCTTCCTGGTCATGAGCTGCCCCTGCGCGCTGGTGGTCAGCGTGCCGCTCGCGTTCTTCTGCGGCATCGGCACGGCCTCCGGCAAGGGCATCCTGTTCAAGGGCGGCTCGGCCGTCGAGGCGCTGTCCAAAGCGCGCGCGGCGGTGTTGGATAAGACAGGGACCGTGACGGAGGGGACGTTCTCCGTGCAGGAGATCCTGACGCAGCCGGGCTTTGCGGAGGACGAGATCCTGCGGCTGGCGGCGGCGTGCGAGGCATTCAGCCGCCACCCGATCGGAAAGAGCATCTGTGAAGCGGCGCGTGAGCGGGGCCTGACCGTTCCCGCGGCCCGTTCCATGGAGGAAAAGGCCGGCCGCGGCGTGAGCGCGGCGGTGGAAAGCCGGCGCGTGCTGTGCGGCAACGCGGGCCTGCTGGAGCAGAACGGCGTGGCGGACGTGCGTGAGCCGGAGATCGCCGGGACGCGCGTGCTGGTGGCCGTGGACGGCGTATTTGCGGGCACGGTTCTGATCGCGGATGCGGTCAAGAAGGACGCGAAGGAGTCCCTGGACCGCCTGCGTCAGCTGGGCCTGACGACCGTCATGCTGACCGGCGACGCGGAGGCGTCCGCGCAGGCGGTGGCGAAAGATCTGGGCATCGACCGCGTCCGGGCGGGCCTGCTTCCGGAAGAAAAACTCACCGCCATGCAGGCCGCGCGCGAAGAACTGGGCGGCGTCCTCTTTGTGGGCGACGGCCTGAACGATGCGCCGGTCCTGGCCGGCGCGGACGTCGGCGCGGCCATGGGCAGCGGCGCGGATGCGGCTATCGAAGCCGCGGACCTGGTGTTCATGAACTCCAATGTGAGCGCCATCCCGCAGGCGGTCACGCTGTCCCGCCGCTGCATGCGTATCGCGACCGAAAACGTCGCAGGGGCGCTGGCAATCAAGGTCATCGTCATGCTTCTCGGTATCACGGGGCTGTATTCCAATATGTGGCTGGCCGTGTTTGCCGACACGGGCGTGCTTATTCTCTGTATACTCAACTCCCTGCGGTTACTGCGCTGGAAGCAATAAATAAGAGGGCGGCCAATGGCTGCCCCTACGATGATGGATCACGGGTCGTTGAAACAACGACCCCTACGAAATGAGACACAGGGGCGGTTCTTTCCGCCCCTGTTTTTTATTGATTCAGCAATTTCCGGTATACACGAACTCCAGATTCTCCCTCGCCACCTCTGCCAGCCGGTATACCGTTCGCACATTCGTCGCCTTCCGGTCCTGCATGTGGAACCGCGGGAAGAAGCGGGAAATGTGGAGCGGAACGCTTTCGCCGTCCGGGTTCCTCAGGCGGCTGACCCAGCGGGAGAGGGCGCGCATTTCGTCCTCGCTGTCGTTTTCACCGGGGACGATGAGCGTCGTGAGTTCCACATGGCAGGTCTTAACGGCCTCCTCGATGAACGCCATGACCTGGGCGCGGTCACCGCCCAGCACCTGACTGTAGTAGCGGTCGGTAAAGCCCTTCAGGTCGATATTCATCGCGTCGATGTACGGCTTCAGCTCCTCCCACACGCTCAGCTCGGCCGTCCCGTTCGTGACAATCACATTCTTCAGTCCCGCCGCCTTCGCGAGCCGCGCCGTATCCCGTATGAATTCATACCCGACGAGCGGTTCATTGTATGTGAACGCGATGCCGATATTCCCTCTCGGCCGCGTCCGCAGCGCGATCTCCACCAGTTCCTCCGGACTGAACGTTTCCGCCGTGCGGGCGAATTCGCGCGCCTGCTCCGACCAGGAGATCTCATAATTCTGGCAGAACGGGCAGCGGAGATTGCAGCCGAAGCTGCCGGCAGAGAGGATCAGGCTGCCCGGATAAAACCGCACCAGCGGCTTTTTTTCGACAGGGTCCAGCGCGAGCGACGTGATCCGCCCGTAATTATACGCTTCGATCCGGCCGTCCCGGCAGATCCGCGCGCCGCAGAAGCCGGGGCGGCCTTCCGGGATCTGACAATGTCTGAAGCAAACACCGCATTGTGCCATGCTGTTCCCCCTTGCGCCGTGATCAATAATGCCGCACGACCTCGAACCGCTCCAGCGTATACGGCTCGGACTCGCCGATCCCGCCTTTCTGCCGCGCGATCCGGATCTGCTCCTCCACGGTATCCACGCCGTCCAGGTTCGGCAGCAGCAGCCCGCGCTTGCGGCCGCGGCTTACGATAACGCCGTACCGCTTCACGTCCAGCTCCTCCGGCGAATTGATCGGTTCCAGATCCCCCAGCACGTCCACGCTGATCTCCAGGCTGCTCAGTTCATCCGCGGTCACCGGCAAAAACCGGGGATCGCGCGAGCAGGCGCTGATGCCGTTCTCGATGATCTCCTCCGCGATATTCCTCCGCGTCGCCATGATCGTCCCGATGCACCCGCGCAGATTGCCGTCCTTATGCAGCGACACGAACGTCCCCGCGCGCCGAGCCAGCATCTCCTCCGGCAGCCCGTCCGGTACCGCGATACGCTCGTGCCGCCTTACCCAGGCCTCCACAGACGCCCGCGCGAGCTTCACGAACGCGTCGCTCTTTTCCGCCTTCTCGCGGCACGCGCGCTCCCGTTTTTCCTGATATGATTGCAAAAAATGCCGCTCCTCGTCCGCCCCGTCCGGGTAAAACGTGCAGATCCCGTACCCGACGCCGGTCACGTCCTGATGGGAGAGCACTTCGGTTTTCACACGCAGGCCGTCGAACGCGCCGGCCATGATCACAAACGACCGGTGGCCGCATTCGGCCGCCTTCTCGCAGAACAGCTCATCAAATTCAAACAGGTCGCCGAACGCCGCGCGCCCGCACACGTCCATGATCCGGCGGTCATATTCCGGCCCTTCCGGCGCAAACCCGTACGGCCCGTACGGCTGCAGTTTGTGGGATAGGTCCCCGCTCGCGATCAGCACCACCCGCGTCCCGGTGTCCTCCACCGCCCGCGTGATGATCTGCCCCAGCCGGTAATGCTCCGTCAGCGGCAGCCCGGACAGCCCGATGCGCACAATCTTTCCTTCGGTATACTTCTGCCGGATGAAATACAGCGGCACCATCGTCCCGTGATCCAGCGCCGCGTCGCGCTCCCCGAGCGTCCCCGCGGGCAGCCCTTCCTCCTCCGCCAGCTCGCAGATCCGTTCCACGAGCGCCGTATCGTACCGCTCCGAGAATCGCACACCGGGCGCCCGGAAGCGGCGGAAAGATCCCTCCGCCCCGCGGCCGGGCGAAATGTGGAAATAATCCGCATACATCACGGAATGCGGACTCGTGATGATCACCGTCTCCGGCGCCAGCGCAGCCACCTCTCCGGCGACTCGCTCGTACGCCTGCGCCGTTTCCGCAATCTGCGCCTCTTCCCCCTTCCCGACGGCCGGGACGATCAGGGGCGGATGCGGTACCATAAATGCGGCAAGGATCGGCATGTCGTTCCCTCCTATGACCTGGCTTTCGCCGTGAATTCCGTGACAATGATCCGGATGACTTCGACGGTCGCCGCCATCTGTCCGCTGAACTCAAAATCCCGCCCCGTCTGATTCTTCATCAGCAGAGCCAGGCCTTTTCGCTTCTCCTGCTCGTCGCTGACGATTTCCGCGCGGCCGAACCCGATCACGGAAGCGAACCGGGATCCGTATTTGCAGGGAAGATCGCCGCCGGAGACCAACTCCACGTTGCATTCCATTTCCACGCAGACACGCGGGTCATCGCGGATCAGGTTCAGCTTGCGGCCTTCTTTCGCGCAGTGCAGGTAAAAAACCAGACTGCCGTCCGCGTATTCATATCCGAAATGGAGCGGTACCACGTAAGGATATTCGCTGCCTGCGATCCCGAGATGCAGAACCTTGGCTTTATCGACGATCCGCAGGATCTCTTCCCGGTCCGTGATCTGTCTGTCTTTGCGTCTCATTTCCATTATTTTGCCTCCTGTTTCCGCGGGCGGACCACGATCGTTCACATACTGACATTATAGCACAGTTTTATGTAAAAACAGGGAGACTTTTCCCGATTTTTATGGCATAATAGCAGCAAGAACGCGGCCGGCGCTTATTTTGCGCGGCCGGAACCCGTCAATAAATCGTAAAGGAGACTGTTTATGGCTCGTAAGAATATCATCCTCGCGTCCGGCTCGCCCCGCCGGAAAGAACTGCTGAAGATGGCGGGCGTGAAGTTTTCCGTCCTGCCCAGCACCATCCCGGAACAGGTTCCGGACTTCATCCCGCTGCAGAACCGCAGCGGCTTCCTGGCGGAACTGAAGGCGTCCGCGATGAGCGTGTTCCACCCGCTGGAGATCATCATCGGCGCGGACACCACCGTCCTGTGCGACGGCCGCCTGATGGGCAAGCCGAAGGACGCCGCGGAAGCGAAGGAAATGCTGCGCTTCCTGTCCGGCAAAGTCCACACGGTCTATACCGGCGTCTCCCTGATCTACAGCGACGAGGAGGACGCGGATACGTTCGTTTCGGAGACGAAAGTGGAGTTTTATGACCTGACCGACGAGGAGATCGACGCCTACGTGGCCACCGGCGAGCCGCTGGACAAGGCGGGCGCCTACGGAATCCAGGGCAAAGGCTGCCGGCTGGTGAAGCGCATCGAGGGCGATTATTTCACGGTGGTAGGTCTGCCCGTCGCCGAAGTGGTGCGCCGCCTGGAAGCACATGAAGCGATGGAAGCAGCGAAAGGAGAGAATCATGAATAAGAAACAGGTCCGCCAGATCCTGAAAGACACGGATTATATCCACATCAGTGGCAGCCCGGAAGAAAAGAAAGTCGCCGAATACCTGAAAGCCCGCTGCGAAGAACTGGGCGTGAGGGCCTGGTTGGAAGACTTCGAAGTGCAGATCGGCGCGGTGCAGTCCGCGTCCCTGACCGTCAGAACGCGCGACGGTAAAGAAAAAGAGATCCCCTGCAAGGGCTTCCGCCTCTGCGGCAGCGGCACGGTGGAAGCGCCGCTGGTCTACCTGCCCGACCTCGATCCCGCGTCACTCACCCGCGCAAAGGACGCCATCGTGCTCCTGGACGTGGGCGTGGGCTATTTCACCTATCACGACCTGCTGGACAACGGCGTAAAGGGCATCATCACCTATGACGGCAACGTACATTACCGCGACCGCGACATCGACCTGAAGGAACTGCGCCCGCACGTCGTGGGCGAGGACGGCAAAAAGACACTGGCTGTGAACGTCAACGCGAAGGACGCCTTCGCCATCGTGAAGAGCGGCGCCGTCAGCGCGAAGATCAGCGTGAAGCAGAAGGAGAGCAAGGGCAAGTCGCACAACGTGATCGCGGAGATCCCCGGCGGGACCGACGAATGGATCGTCCTCTCCGCGCACCTGGACACCACCCCGCTGTCCCGCGGCTCCTATGACAACATGACCGGCTGTATCGGCCTGCTGATGGTCATGGACGCGCTGAAAGACAAACCGCACCGCTACGGCCTGCGCTTCGTCTTCTGCGGCAGCGAGGAGCGCGGCCTGCTGGGCTCCAAGGCGTACGTGGCGGCGCATGAGGGCGAACTGGAGAAGATCGCGCTCAACATCAACCTGGACATGATCGGCACGTACATGGGCCATTTCCTGGCCCGCGTCAGCGCGGAGGAAGCGCTGGTGAGCTTCGTGCGGTATTTCGCGGCGCAGCGCGGCTTCGGCATCCGGGCCTCGCAGGGCGTGTATTCGAGCGATTCCACGCCGTTCGCGGACAAGGGCGTGCCCGCGCTGTCCTTCGCCCGCATCGCCGGCCCGAACCAGGCCACCATCCACAACCGCTACGACACGCCGGACCTGCTTTCGGACGAGCAGCTGCTGAAGGACGGCGCGTTCATCACTGATTTCACCCGCTTCATGGCGGACGCGGTGAAGTGCCCGGTCAAGCGGGAGATCCCCGAAAAAGTGAAGAAGAGCCTGGACGAATACCTGGCGCGGAAACGGAAAGAAGACTGACGGACGCGGCGGAAAGCCCGCCGGAACGACATGGATAAGATCAAGATCATCATCGTCATACTGTTTATCGGCTTCCTGATCTACATGATCCGGGAGGCGGTCACCGTGCGCAAAGCGCGCGCCAAACTGACCCACGTGGTCTACGTGAACGGCACGCGCGGCAAATCCACCGTGACGCGCATGATCGCGGCCGGCCTGAAGGCGGGCGGCCACCGGGTGCTGTGCAAGACCACCGGGACGCTGCCCATCGCGATCTACCCGGACGGGCATCAGGAGGAGATCGTGCGCCGTGCGCCGGCCAATATCCGGGAACAGATCAAATATCTGCGCATTGCGGCGGCGGAGGGGGCGGACATCCTGGTCATCGAATGCATGGCCCTGCAACCCGAATACCAGCGAGTCTCCGGCCGGGACATGCTGCACTGCGACGTGGGCGTCATCACGAACGCGCGCCTGGACCACATGGACGTCATGGGCGACACCCGGGAGGACATCCTGGACTGCCTGATGGAAATGCTGCCGGAGAAAGGTCTGATCGTCACCGCGGAGCGCGACTTCCCGGAGATCCTGGGAGCCCGCGCGAAGAAACTGGACAGCCGCCTTCTCATCACGGATGAGAACACGATGGAAGACCTGCCCGGCGCGGCGGCGCTGGACTTCCCGGAAAACGTGGCGCTCGCGCTGGGCGTCTGCGAAGCCCTGGGCGTGGAGCGGAAAGCGGCGTTTGAGGGCATCCGCGGCTTTGTCCGCGATCCGTACGCGCTGTCCGTGCACGAGGGCGAAAACACGGTCTTCGTGAACGCGCTGTCCGCGAACGACGTGAGCTCCACGCAGATGATTTACGACAGGACCCGCGGCCCGGAGGACGAAGAACTCGTCATCCTCATCAACAACCGCGGCGACCGCCCCGCCCGCGCCCGCGACATGGCGCGCCTGGTCAAAGTGATGCAGCCCCGCCGCGTCTGGATGCTGGGCGACAACCAGGAAGCGCTGGGCAAACTGTGTGAAAAAGCCGCCCCGCAGGCCGAAGTGCGGGGATTCCGCGTGGCGGAGGAGATTCCCTTCGCCAGCGAGACGCCGCGGCTGATCCTGGCCGTGGGCAACATTAAGAACGAGGGCATCCGCCTGGTGGAGCGCGCGAAGGCCGAACTGAAGGAAAAGGAAGTGAGCAGCGATGTACAGTGAAATGGTTATCATCGGGATCCTGATCGCCGTCATATACAGCGAGATCACGGGGCTGTCCACGGGCGGCCTGGTGGCGCCGGTCTATTTTGCGCTTAGCCTGTCCGACCCGCTGCGCATCCTGTATACGGTGCTGGTGATCCTGGCGGTCTACGGGCTGGATAAGCTGCTCGGCCGCTACCTGATCCTGTACGGGCGGCGGCTGTTCGCGGTCAACGTCGTGCTGGGCTTTCTGCTGACCTGGCTGGTCGGCATCACGGGCCTGCTGCCCATGGGGCTGCGGGTCATCGGCTATATCGTACCGGCTTTGACGGTGCGCGATCTGGAGCGCCAGGGCTTTGTGAAGACCGGCATTTCCATGGGCACGGTCACGGCGCTGTCCGCGCTGTGCCTGATGTGGGCGGGGATGTTATGATCGGCGCGCTGATTGCAAAACTGATACTGATCCTGACACTGGCGCTGGCGGGGATCGCGGTGCCTCTGAAGCAGCTGCCTATCGAACGCCTGCCCTACGCGGACGAGATGGAAGAGGCCGCGCGCATCCAGCAGCGGGCCGGCGAGCTGATCAAGGCGGAGAAACTGCGCCGCGGGATCGAACTGGCGGAAGAGGACGTCTGGGAGATCGGCATCATGGGCCCGCATTTCACCGCCATCACGACCACGTCCGGCGGCGCGGCGGAAAAACGCACCTGCCAGCTCCCGGATTTCGCGGCGCTCTGCGTGAAATACTTCCACGAAGCGGGCCTCAAGCCCGGCGACCGCGTCGGCGCGAACTTTTCCGGCTCCTACCCGGGCCTGAACCTGGCCGCCATCTGCGCGGCGGAGGCGATGGGCCTGGAACTCGTGTATTCCTCCTCCGTCGGATCCTCCACCTACGGCGCCAACTGCCCGGGCTATACGTTTCCGGAGATGCTGAAGACGCTGTACGACGCGGGCCTCATCTCCCGCATGCCCGGCATGATCACGCTGGGCGGGGGCGGCGACATGGGCTGGAACATGGCCGGCTACGAACTGGAGGACGACGAGTGGATCGCGGAGATCGAGGACATGAAGGCCCGGCTTCTGGAAGAGGGCCTGGCTTATGAGACAAATATCGAAAGTTACTCACAGGACATTGCGATCCACGAAGCGCTGTACGGCGACGTCAAAGCGTTCGTGAACGCGGGCGGCAACGGCCTCGGCCTGGGCCACAACGACGGCGTGATCCTGGAAGTCGGCAGCGGCCTCCTGGAACCGCAGGCCGTGGAAGTGAACGAGCACAGCGGCTTTGTGGAACGCTATCTGGCCAAGGGCATCCCGGTGATCCATCTGCTGAACGTGCATGCGCTCTGCGAAGAAGGCATCCCGTTCGATCCGGTGCGGCCGCCCGAGATCGGGACCTCGCCCGTGTATTACGGAGGGTGGCGATGAGACTGAAGCGGAAGCATTATCACTATCTGATCCTGCTGGTCCTGCTGGCCGCCGCCGCCCTCGGCATCTGGCTGGCCGGCCGCCGCGTGCGCGTTTCGTGCGCGGATCAGATGCAGGAAGCGGCCGCGCTGCACCGTCAGGTCGTGGCGGCCGTGAAAGAAGAGCGGCTGCGGCGGGGCTATGAGCTGGTCCCGGAGGACACGCTGCAGATCGGCCTGATGGGCGAGCACATCACGGCCATCACCACCTCGCTGGGCGCGATGGAGGCCAAACGGACCGCCCAGATCCCGGATTTCGCCGCGCTGTGCGTGCGCCTGTTTCATGAGGCGGGCGTGAAGGAGGGCGACCGCGTCGGCGCCTGCTTCTCCGGCTCCTTCCCGGGTCTCGACCTGGCCGTGCTCTGCGCGGCGGAAGTCATGCACCTGGACATCGTATATTTCTGCACGCTGGGTTCGTCCAACTACGGCGCGAACCTGCCGGGCTACGTGATGCCGGAAATGGTGCAGACCGCGATGCAGGCCGGCCTGCTGTCCGTCATGCCGTCGACCGTCTCCATGGGCGGCTCCGGCGACCGCGGGAGCAACATGCAGGGCTACGCGCTGGAGGAAACGGAAGAGATCGATGAGATGATCGCGCGGCTGGAGCGGGAAGGAATCCCGCTGTCCGCGCATCCGGACTTTACGGAAAACATCGCGGTCCACATGGACCTGCTCGGCAATATCAAGGCGTTCGTAAACGTCGGCGGTAACATCCTCGGCCTCGGCAACGAGGACGTTTCCCTCGGCTACGGCCAGGGGCTCCTGAAGCCCGCCGACCCCGTGATCAAGGAATCCAGCGGCCTCGTGGAGCGTTACCTCTCCCGTAGCATCCCCGTGATCCATCTCCTCAACATCAAGCAGCTCTGCGCGGAGACCGGCGTCCCCTATGATCCCGTATCCGTTCCCGCCGACGGTACCTCCGCCGTCTACTACAGCCGCAATTACTCCAGGCCCGCCATTATTGCCGTGGGCGCCGCCGCGGTCCTGGGTCTGCTGGGGATCAATTGGCTGGACCGCAGAAGGAGGAACGAAACCTGAGAGGGTCGGACGATTAACACGGGCGGCCGATGGCCGCCCATACATTTGTGATAACGAAACAGGGCCATTCAGGGATAATCCCCAAACGGCCCTGTTTGTCATTATTGTGTTGATTGATTGATGCCTGCTGTGTCCGCAACGGGTCAGGCTTACGGGATCTCCGTCACCGTCCCGATGAACACCGGCAGCATCTGCTCCGTATCGATGATCATATAAACGAAGGGACGGTCCAGGCGGACGGCGCTGATCTCGCCGGGCATGGGCATGGCGGCACGGGTCATGGCGACGACCGTGACCGCGGCGGCTTTGGTGCCGGCGTTGTCCAGCTCCAGCCGCGTTTTGTGCAGGACGTGGCCGATGGACAGGGCGTCGCCCTTGCTGATGCCGGAGAAATCCGCGTCGTCAAACGCGTGCGAGACTCCCATCCGCCGGAGCGCGTCGACCAGGTCCGTGCCGTATTCCACGCTGAATTTAGGCATGGTCAGCGAAATGCTTTTTTGAGTGACGTTCTCCAGCAGACTGCCGATCTTCGCCGCGTCCAGCGCGCTCACATACTGGCTGAAATCCGCGGTCTCGTCCAGGGGCAGGAACGCCGCGAAGCGGTATTTGTCCCCGGCGTAGGGCTTCATGACGCCTACGGTGTCGTCGCTCAGGATAAGCAGGGACTCGTCGCTGGTCATCATCGAAACGCTTTGATCGTTCCCGCTTATGGCGTGGAACTTGTCCTTCCGGATCATGTTGGTGCCGATGGCGGTTTCCCACTCCGCGTCGAACAGCAGGGCGTTGATCAGGAACATCACATCGGCGTCGCTGATCTCGTCCAGCATCTTCGGGATCAGGTGGTCCGTTTTCCGGTCGATCCACCCATTGATGTCGTTCAGCGTCTGCGCATCGAATGCGGCCTGATAAGCCTCCGCGCCGTAGAAGGCCTTATTCTTCTGCAGGAATGCTTCCTCCACCTTGAAGCCTTCATCCTGCTCTCTGAACCAGATGGAGTTCGCGAACGAGAACCTGGATTTTTCCGTGGACGGCAGATCCTTGTAATACTGGTACAGGTACCGGTTCAGCGCTTCCCGGTCGAAGGCCGCGCCGCTCCCGGTCATTTCCCCGGTGGTCAGGACTTCCTCCAGCTCGGCCAGCGTTTCCCCCTCGGCGCCGTTCATCGTCATGGCCAGCGCGGTCATGACGGAGAGAGGGGAGAGCAGGACGTTGCGGTTCTGGGACGTCGCGGCGTAGGAGTCCTTCAGCAGGGCGGCGGTGAATTTCAGGTAGGCGTCCTGGAACGCGGTGTCGGCTTTTTTACCCTCCGCGGACGCGGCCTGCACGTTCGTCATCAGGTCCAGCGTTTTGCCGGTTTTGACGGCCTGCCCCGGTTTGCCGGACGTTTGCGGCGTCGCGGAACTGCCGCAGCCGGCCGCGGAAAGCAGCAGGACAGCGGCCAGCAGGACGGAACAGATCACAAAGATTCGCTTCTTCATTATTTTTCGCCTCCCGGGTGTTCTTCTGGCAATAATACAGCATTGCGGGGGGCAATGTTGCGGTCTGGGAGAGTTTTTTATACTTATTATTGCAAAAAAAGGCGGTCCGCGGCCGGAAAGAACGGCCCGCACGCCGAAACATCTCCTTGTTCCGTCGAAAAGCGAACAAATGGTCGAAATTTTCCGAAAAGCCTTTTATTTTTTCGAAAAGTGCGGTATAATCATCTTAACTATGCGTAATCATCCACAGGAGGTTGTGTCTTGGCCAATTCATCCCATAAAAAAACGTCTTCGTCCCGGACGGGAACGGCTTCCCGGTCCGGCGGGGGCGGAACGATACGGCGATCGGATACATCCGGCACCCGCACGGCGTCGTCCGGCACCCGCACCGCGCCGTCCGGCACGCGCACTGCGTCTTCCGGCGCCCGCACCGGCACGCGCACGGCGTCTGCCGCCAAACGACCGCCTTCCCGGAACACGGCGAACCGGAACAAGGCTTCGCAGCAGCATGCGGCCCTGGTCCGGGACATCCTTTTATTGTTCCTGATCGCCTTTACGGTCCTGCTGTTCCTGAGCCTGTTCAATATCGTGGGCGCCGTAGGCCGCACCCTGGCATCCGTCCAGTTCGGGCTGTTCGGCAGCCTGGCCTACGTGTTCCCGATCATATTCATCCTGCTGGTCGTGTTTGCGATCTCCAATATGAAGCAGTACCCCGCCAACACGGTCCTGCGCATCGCGGCCGCGCTGTTCACGTTTTCCGTGCTGTGCGGCATCATCGAACTGGTCGGCTCGGGCGGGGAGATCCTGCCGGTGCTGGGATCCTATTACCGCGTCGGCCGCGGCATGCGTCTGCACGGCGGCTGGTTCGGCGGCCTCTGGTGCCGCCTGTCCTTAAGCGCGCTGGGCCTCGTGGGCAGCTACATTATTATGCTGGTGCTTTTCCTGGCCGGCCTGGTCCTGACCTTCGGCAAAGCGCTGCTGACGGCCGTCGGACTCAAAGGAAACGCCGTGGCCCATGCCATCAAGGATGAAAACGTGCGTCGCCGGGAAGCGGAAGAAGAGCGCCGGAAACTGGCGGAACTCCGCACGGAAGAACGCCTGCTGCGCCGTGCTCAGGCCCGGGAAGAAAAAGCCGCCAAAGAAGAAGCCGAGCGCAAGGCCCTGATGGCCCAGCTGGATAAAAAACTGGCCGAAGGCCGCCGGAATTTCCCCTCGGACACGGATCTTCAGCTGAAGGAAGTCCGCCTGAAACGCCAGGAACTGGACGACCAGGCCGAAAAACGCCGCGCCGAACGGGAAGCGGCCCGGAAACAGGAAGAAGAAAAACGCGGCGTCGATTTCCGGAAAACTGACCTGAAAACGCCGGCGCTCCCGGCGGACGCCTCCCTGGAAGAACTGTTCCGGGAAATGGATCAGCGGAAAAAAACAGGCCCGGACAAAACGACCGGTGTCAACCGGGAAAACCGGACGCTGGAAGAACTTTCCGAACTGGAAGAAAAGCGGCAGGCGCCGCGCATTTCCCGCTATCAGGACAGCGCCCCGGTCAGGGGAGAACAACTGTCCCTCCCGCTGTCTGACGGCACGGAGACCCATTTGGAACCGGAAAAGCCAGACAGCAGTACCGCCGTCGCCGGTGCTTTTGACGAATATGACCGCAGCAAAAAGACGGGAGAAAACCGGCCGGAAGGGACTGTTCCTTCGTCGCCCCGCATCCGCTTCGACCGGAAGCAGGAAACTCCGGCGGCCCGGGAGACCGCAGCCGGCACGGCGTCCGACGGATCAGACGGGGAAGCGGGCTGGGTCGACCCCCGCGTCCAGCTGGAACGTATCAAAAATGACGACATATTCCGCAAAGACGGCGAACCGGGCGGCACCGGAAGCTCCGGCCGCACGTTTACCGGGACCGGAACGGGGGTGAGACCGAAGACGGCAGCAGGCGCCGCGATCGGCGCTGCGGCCGGGACTTCTGCCGGCGCAACTGCGGCAGGAACCGCTGCCGGCACTGCCTCCTCAGGATCCGCTGCCTCCGCTGCGCTCCTCACCCCCGCCAAAAAAGAATACCGCCTGCCTTCCCCCAACCTGCTGAACCGCTCCCGGAACAACAGCGCCATGAAAGAAGGCGACCTGAAGCGCACCGCCCGCCTGCTGGAGGACACCCTCCGTAACTTCGGCGTGGAAGTCACCGTGACCGACATCAGCTGCGGCCCGTCCGTCACGCGCTATGAATTAAAACCCGAGCAGGGCGTCAAAGTGGCCCGCATCTCGTCCCTGGCGGACGATATCAAACTGGCCCTGGCCGCCACGGAGATCCGCATCGAGGCCCCCATCCCCGGCAAATCCGCTGTGGGCATCGAAGTCCCGAATTCCGAGAACCAGACCGTCTCGCTGCGCTCCATCATCGAAAGCGACGAATTCCGCCGCTCGCCCTCCAAGATCGCGTTCGCGGTCGGCCAGGACATCGGCGGCCGCGTGGTGGTGGCGGACCTGGCCAAAATGCCGCACCTGCTGATCGCCGGCGCCACCGGCTCCGGCAAATCCGTCTGCATCAACTCCCTGATCACGAGCATCCTGTACCGCGCCAAACCGAACGAGGTGCAGCTGATCATGATCGACCCGAAAGTCGTGGAACTGGGCGAATACAACGGGATTCCGCACCTGCGCATCCCGGTCGTCACGGATCCCAAACTGGCCGCGGAAGCCCTGAACGGCGCCGTGAAGGAAATGACCTCACGCTATAAAGCGTTCGCGGACCTGAACGTGCGTGACATCAAGAGCTATAACGCGAAGATCCGCGAGAACCCCGAAGACTACGGCGACCGCGAGCCCATGCCGCAGATCGTTATCATCGTGGACGAATTCGCAGACCTGATGATGGTGGCACCCGGCGACGTGGAGCAGTCCGTCTGCCGCCTGGCCCAGCTGGCCCGCGCGGCCGGCATCCACCTGGTCGTGGCCACGCAGCGGCCGTCTGTCAACGTCATCACCGGCCTGATCAAGGCCAACATCCAGTCCCGCATCGCGCTGGCCGTCTCGTCCGGCGTGGACTCCCGCACCATCATCGACATGAACGGCGCGGAAAAACTGCTGGGCAAAGGCGACATGCTGTTCTACCCCACCGGCTACCCGAAACCCGTGCGCGTGCAGGGCTGCTGGGTGAGCGACGAGGAGATCGAAGCCGTCACCGCCTTCTGGAAGAAGCAGAACGCCGTATCCGAAGAGGAGATGGCGCAGCAGAAGCTGTCCTGGATGGCGGAAGGCGACGGGAAAGACAAGGCCTTCCATGAAGAGCGCGACGACCTGTTCATGGAAGCGGCCGAATACATCATCGAAAACGAAAAAGCCTCCATCGGCAATCTGCAGCGCGTGTTCCGCATCGGCTTCAACCGGGCGGCGCGGTTGATGGACCAGCTCGCGGACGCGGGCATCGTGGGCAAGGACGACGGGACGAAGGCTCGCCAGATCATGATGGACCGCGCGCAGTTCGAGGCCTGGAAGCAGGCGAACAGCTGACCGCAGCGTGACCCGGGGCGCGGAAACGGGCCCGCGGGCAGATAAGAAAGGACTACCGGCATGGAATTATCGGTACAGGAGATCTGCCGCATCACGGACGGCACCCTGCTCTGCGGGGACGGCGGCGTCATGATCCGCCATCTGAGCTTTGACTCCCGGGACATCCCGGAAGACTGCCTGTTCATCCCCACCATCGGCGCGCGCGTGGACGGCCACGATTTCATCGGCGGCGCGTTCGACAAAGGCGCGGCGGCGGCGCTGACCTCGCGCGGCGATATCATCCGCCCGGACCGCCCCCACATCCGCGTGGCGGACACGCAGAAGGCCCTGGAGGCGCTGGGGTGCTATGCGCGCAGCCAATTCCATGGCCCCGTCGTAGGCATTACCGGCAGCGTGGGCAAAACCACCACCCGGGAACTGACCAAGGCGGCTCTGGCCGCCGGCGGCAGCGTGACCGGCACCGTGAAAAACATGAACAGCCAGATCGGCACGCCCGTCATCCTGTACCACATGGACCAGACCGCGGACCGCGCCGTCATGGAAATGGGCATCAGCGCGCCGGGCGAAATGAAGGACCTGGTGGCCCTGGTCCACCCGACCCTGGCCGTCGTGACCAATATCGGTGTGTCCCACATTGAATACCTGGGCAGCCGCGAAGGCATCTGCGCCGAAAAAATGCACATCACGGACGAACTCGGGCCAGAAGCCTGGGCCGTCCTCAACGGCGACGAGCCGCTGCTCCGCGCCTACCGTGAAAAACTCCCCTGCCGCGTCCTGACCTACGGTCTGCAGAGCGGCAACGACCTGATCGCACGCGACATTCAGGAAGGCGACGGCGTCACCTTCACCGCCGTCTTTGACAGCGCCGTGACCGGCTACCGCGAAGTCCCCGTGACCCTGCTCATCCCCGGCGTCCACAACGTCATGAACGCGCTGGCGGCTCTCGGCGCAGCCTTCGCCCTCGGCATCGATCCGGCCCTCGCCGCCCTCTCCATGGGCACCTTCAGCGGCTTCTCCCGCCGTCTCGAACGCAAGCTCCTCGGCGGCCTAACTCTGATCGACGACTCTTACAACGCCAGCCCGCCCTCCATGAAAGCAGCCCTGTCCGTCCTGGACAAAGCTTCCGGCCATAAAAAGATCGCCCTCCTCGCGGACATGCTTGAACTGGGCGACAACGGCCCTGCGCTGCACCGCGAAGTAGGCGGATTCGCCGCCGGTCTCTCCGTCGACACCTTCATCCTCTTCGGCGAACTCGTCCGCGAAATGGCGCCGCCCCTCCGCGCCGCCGGCAAAAACGTCATCCTTTGCGATACCCGCGAAGAGGCCCTGCAGCAGGCCGTCAAAACCGCCAAAGCGGGCGACGTGATGCTCCTCAAAGGCTCCAACAGCATGGGCCTGGACAAGATCGCCGCCGCCCTGCCGGAATTCTGATCCGAAAGAGAGTACAATTGCCTTTATACGCCGATATTATCGTGAACATATCCGTTTCCTCCCTGGACCGCACCTTCCAGTACCTGGTCCCCGAGGAAATGGCGGACACTATCCGCCCGGGCTCCCGGGTGGATATTCCTTTTGGCACCCGGACCGTCAGCGGCTACGTCGTCAGCCTGGGTGACACCCCCCTGCTGGAACCTGTGAAGATCAAATCCATCCTCGGCTATGCTCCGAAAGGCGTCACTCTGGAAGACCGCGCTATGGCCCTCGCCGCCTGGATGCGCGAGCGCTACGGCTGCACCATGAACCAGGCGCTGGCCACGGTCCTCCCCGCCAAAAAAGCCGTGCGGAAGGGCCGCGCCAAGCTCCCCGCCCCGGCCTGGGAAGGCCTGGAAATGCTGCCGCCCGCCCCGCTGAACGAGGCGCAGACCCGCGCGGCGCAGGGCATCGAAGCAGAACTGGCCGGCCAAAACCGCCCGGTCCTCCTCCACGGCATCACCGGCAGCGGCAAGACGGAAGTCTACATGGCCGTCATGGAAAAAGTCATGGCCGCCGGTAAACAGGTCATCCTCCTGATCCCGGAGATCTCCCTGACCTACCAGAACGTCCGCCGCTTCTACCAACGCTTCGGCGACCGCATCGGCCTGATCCACTCCCGCCAGTCCCAGGGCGAAAAATACGAGACCGTGGAAAAAGCGCGGAAAGGCGAGCTGTCCCTTGTCATCGGCCCGCGCTCGGCTCTCTTCACGCCATTCCCGGACCTCGGCCTGATCGTCATCGACGAAGAACACGACGACAGCTATTTCAGCGAGACATCGCCCCGCTATCACAGCGTGGAAGTGGCGGAAAAACTCGCGCAGCTTTGCGGCGCCGGCCTGATCCTAGGCAGCGCCACGCCTTCGCTGGACAGCTATTATAAAACGCAGTCCGGCGCGTACCGCCTGGAAAAACTGGAAGCCCGCGCCGTGGAAAACAGCACGCTCCCCCGCGTGGAAGTCGTGGACCTGCGCCGCGAAATGAAGGAAGGCAACAAAAGCATCTTCAGCCGCAGCCTGAAAAGCAAGATGGAAGAGCGCCTGGCGAAAAAAGAGCAGATCATCCTGTTCCTGAACCGCCGCGGCTTCGCCGGCTTCGTGTCCTGCCGCTCCTGCGGCAAGCCGCTGATCTGCCCGCACTGCGACGTCAGCCTGACCCTGCACCGCGGCGCGCAGCTCAAATGCCATTATTGCGGCTATCAGATCCCCGCGCCGCAGACCTGCCCGTCCTGCGGCTCCCCCTACATCGCCGCCTTCGGCACCGGCACCCAGAAAGTGGAGGGCCTCATCGAAAAGACCTTTCCCGGCGCGAAAGTCCTGCGCATGGACGCGGATACCACGAAAGGCAAGGAAGGCCACAGCCGCATCCTGTCCGCCTTCGCGCGCGGCGGTGCGGATATCCTGCTCGGCACGCAGATGATCGTCAAGGGCCACGATTTCCCCAAGGTCTCCCTGGTCGGTATCCTGGCCGCGGATATCTCGCTGTACCGTGAAGACTACCGCGCTGCGGAGCAGACCTTCGAGCTCCTGACCCAGGCCGCGGGCCGCGCGGGCCGCGCCGGCCTCCCCGGCGAAGTCGTGATCCAGACATACCAGCCGGACCATTACGCGGTGGAAGCCGCCGCCCGCCAGGACTACGAAAACTTCTACCGTGAGGAGATCGTCCGCCGCCAGCTCTTGCATTATCCGCCCTCCGGCGGTATGCTGGAAGTGCTGGTGAGCGGCCTCGAAGAAGCGGAGAACACCGCGCTGGCGGAATCGCTCGCGGAAGACATCCGCCGCCGCTACGGCCCGGACGGCGCCGACGTCATCGGCCCTGCCCCGCATTTCCGGGGCAAAGTCCAGGACGTCTACCGCCAGGTCCTGCTGATCAAACACCCGGACCGCACCCTGCTCCTGCAGATTGCCGCCCGCCTCCGGGAAGAAGGGAACATCCGCGTGCAGTCCGACCTGCACTGACGCATAGAAGAGGAGAGTAAAATGAGCATCCGCAACATCCGCGTATTGGAAGAAGACGAGATCCTGCGCAAGACCGCCAAGCCCGTCAAAGAAATGACCGCCCGCACCTTCACCCTGATCCAGGACATGAAGGAGACCATGTACGCCGCCAACGGCGTGGGCCTGGCCGCCCCCCAGGTGGGCGTCCTGAAGCGCATCTTCGTCGTGGACTGCGACCAGGAAGACGGCCGGCAGAACCCCATCGTCTTCATCAACCCGGAGATCCTGGAACAGAGCGAAGAGACCGTCACCGACAACGAAGGCTGCCTGAGCGTGCCCAACCGCCACGCCCTGGTCACGCGCCCGGAGAAAGTGAAAGTCACCGCCCTGAACGAGCAGATGGAGCCCTTCACCCTGGAAGCCGAAGGCCTGCTGGCCCGCTGCATCTGCCACGAAAACGATCACTTGAACGGCGTCATGTATGTGGACAAGGCCGAAGGACCCGTGGAGCAGAACACGAAGGAGAACGGCTGGGCGTAAGGCAGAGAGCAGGCCCGGCATCTCCCGGCGCACCGAACACCGGCACACCGGACGCGGTCAGAAACCGCCCCCGGTCAGCCGCAGCAGCATCACGCAGACGCCCGCCCCGGCCAGCGCCGGCCCCAGCGGCAGTTTACGCTTATCCGGCCACACCGCAAACGTCGCCAGAATATACACGCACGCGATCCCGCCCCACAGCGGGACCATCCGATATTCCACTTGCAGCAGAAGAGCGAAGACCAGCTTGACGTCCCCGCCGCCCGCTGCAAGCCTTCCCTCCGCGTGACGCGTCCGTGCTGTCGCCAGATCCGCCGCCGCCAGCAGCCCGCAAAACACGACCGCCGCCGCCAGACTCGCCGCCCACTCCGCCGGCTCCGCTATCACCCTCACCAGCGAACATGCCGCCAGCCCCCAGTTTTCCTCCGCCGGGATCCGCAGCGCCTCTGCATCCTCCCGCGCGATCCGCCCCAGCAGAAAAACCGCCGCGGCCATATAAAAAACCTGCAAAAAAACCATATTTCACCTCAAAAAACGATTGACAAGACTGCCATTCGGTGCTAATATACCTTCGCAATTAATTCAAAGCAGAGTATTCGCTCTCACCTGATCATCCGGATATGCATCAGGTCAAGGTTTCGGGAGGAGCCCGGGGAGTGGATAGCATGCTGTCCGCTTTTTTTTGTGGAGAACACGAGGAGGTACACCATCGCAAGCGAATTATTGATCAATGATCAGATCAAAGACAAGGAACTTCGTCTTATCGGAAGTCACGGCCAGCAGATCGGCATCGTGAGCCTGGCGGAAGCCCTGCGCCATGCCGAGGAAGAGGAACTGGACCTGGTGCTCATCGCGCCGCAGGCCAAGCCCCCGGTGGCCAAGATCATCGATTACAGCAAGTATCGCTATGAAATGATGCGCAAAGAGCGCGAAGCCAAAAAGAAGCAGAAGACCGTCGAACTCAAGGAAGTGCGTCTCTCGCCCAACATTGACGACAACGATCTGAACACCAAAGCTTCCGCGGCCCGCCGTTTCCTGGAAAAAGGAAACAAGGTCAAGGTGTCGCTGCGCTTCCGCGGCCGGGAAATGAGCCACATGAACGAGACCCGCCGCGTCCTGGACGACTTCGTCGCGCAGCTGAGCGACATCGCGGTGGTGGACAAGCCTTCCAAAATGGAAGGCCGGAGCCTGACCGTTGTACTCAACCCAAAGAAGTAAAATATTTTAGGAGGACATAGAAATGCCGAAGATGAAGACCAAGAGAGCGGCTGCCAAGCGCTTTCACAAAACCGGTACCGGCCAGCTGAAAAGAATGAAGGCTTACAAGAGCCACATTTTAACAAAGAAGTCGACCAAGCGCAAGAGAAATTTACGGAAAGCCACCATTACCGACCCGACGAACGCGAAGGTAATGCAGCGCATTCTGCCCTACTAAAGAAGGAGGTCGAGTAAAATGGCAAGAATCAAAGGCGGCTTAGGCGCCAAGAAAAGACATAATCGCGTATTAAAACTGGCCAAGGGCTACCGCGGCGCCCGCAGCAAACAGTACCGCATCGCCAAGCAGACGGTCATGAAGGCCCTCAGCACGGCTTATTCCGGCCGCAAGCAGAAGAAGCGCCAGTACCGCTCCCTGTGGATCGCCCGCATCAACGCGGCGGCCCGCATGAACGGCCTGTCCTACAGCCGTCTGATGCACGGCTTAAAGCTCGCTGACGTCGTACTGAACCGCAAGGTCCTCGCCGACCTGGCCGTGAACGATGCCGCAGGCTTCGCCGAACTGGCCGAACTGGCCAAGGCGAAACTGGCCTCCTGATGTTCCCGGAAGATTCGGGGCGGGTTTCCCGATCCGCCCCGAAAAACTCCCAAAACAACACTTGACAAACATCTGTCCTTGTGATATTCTGTTTTCGCTTCGGAGCGTGGCTCAGTTTGGTAGAGCGTCCGGTTAGGGACCGGGAGGTCGCAGGTTCGAATCCTGTCGCCCCGACTATCCTACGACGAGTAGGATTTTTTTATAGACAGGGCTGTGCCGCAACGGCAGGCCTGCACAGGTGCCTGTAGCTCAGCAGGATAGAGCAACGGCCTTCTAAGCCGTGTGTCGGGGGTTCGAATCCCTTCAGGCACGTTTTTTGTGGGAATCGCTGACCATCAAAATATGACGATATAGCGTCATTTTTGATGATGTGCGATTCCTTTTTTTTATGCTCATTTCAGAGGGGTCAATAACAAACTCAATAAAACACATGCGATGACTTATTGAGGGGCGGAGAAGCC
>JAFZRY010000007.1 GCA_017619615.1 Lachnospiraceae bacterium
ACTCAAACTGATACAATGGCATTTGTTCCTTTGCTGCTGTTTGAGAGTAGTGTGATTTCGGAAGGGACTCAAACCTCTTTACAGACCCTTATATCAAGGTTTGTGTTTGAGAGTAGTGTGATTTCGGAAGGGACTCAAACTGGGTAGGTACGGTAATTACGGCACTCACTGTTTGAGAGTAGTGTGATTCCGGAAGGGACTCAAACCGCGGCTGACAATAAGGCGTCCGCGGAGAGTTTGAGAGTAGTGTGATTTCGGAAGGGACTCAAACTGATACAATGGCATTTGTTCCTTTGCTGCTGTTTGAGAGTAGTGTGATTTCGGAAGGGACTCAAACATGATAACAAGGAAGGACGTCACGTTATCGGTTTGAGAGTAGTGTGATTTCGGAAGGGACTCAAACTGATACAATGGCATTTGTTCCTTTGCTGCTGTTTGAGAGTAGTGTGATTTCGGAAGGGACTCAAACACGGTGGGCGTATAGAATGACGGGTCGATTGTTTGAGAGTAGTGTGATTTCGGAAGGGACTCAAACCTGACCGGCGCGAAGAAGAAAGTCCTCCTGGTTTGAGAGTAGTGTGATTTCGGAAGGGACTCAAACGATACAATATCCGGCAGATGTGTTGTTGGGTTTGAGAGTAGTGTGATTTCGGAAGGGACTCAAACCTGGTAGTTCAGCCGGTCCTTTGCGTGCTGGTTTGAGAGTAGTGTGATTTCGGAAGGGACTCAAACCATCGACCGACTTCTACGCCGACGACATCAGTTTGAGAGTAGTGTGATTTCGGAAAGACTCAAACTATTATCCTTGTGCTACTATTACGTTAATGTTTGAGGGTGGTGTGTTTTCGAGAAGTCCTTATGCAATTACAAGCTGAATTAATCAGCTTGTAATTGCATTATTATTGAGAAAACCACTTTATAATTGCCAATGAGTTGGATTATAATAAAACTAATTGCTATCCATATATATATAGTTTTTGGTGCATCATGCTTAAGAAAAAACTCGCGGCCGGCATCGTCCGCGCCCGCTTCCTCCTCCTGGCCCTCACGCTGGCCGCCGCTGCTTTCAGCGCGGCCTCCATCGGCCGGACAATAATCAATTACGACCTGACGAAGTATCTTTCCGAGGATACCATGACCCGGCGCGCCCTGGCCGTAATGGAAGAGGAGTTCGGGGCGAGCGAGCAGCTGCGGGTGATGTTTGCGGATCAGGAGGAGGCGGCGCTGGAACGGTATGTTTCCGCGATCAACGACCTGCCGGGCGTCCTGCTGGCGGCCCACGATCCGGAGACGGGCGTGCGGGTGGCGGACGGGGTCACCTGGCAGCTGGTGACGGTCTCCCTGAACAGCGGCAGCGCGGCGGAGACCGTGAAGCAGCTGCGGGGGATGTTCCCGGAGACGGGCCGGTATTACGTGGGCGGCTCCGCGGCGGGACAGCTGGACCTGCAGCAAAGCGTGGCGGAGGAGATCCCGGAGGTCCTGGTGATCGCGGTGGTCATCGTGCTGCTCGTGCTGCTGGCGACGTCGCACGCGTGGCTGGAGCCGGTGCCGGTGCTGGCCGTGCTGGGGGTCTCGATCCTGATCAACATGGGGACGAATTTCGTGTTCCCATCGGTGTCGTTCATCACGTTCGCGGTCAGCGCGATCCTGCAGATGGCGCTGTCCATCGACTACGCCATTATGCTGCTGCATACTTATAACGGCTACCGGGACGGCGGGCTGGACGCGAAGGAGGCCATGACGGAAGCGCTGGCGGAATGCTTCATGCGGATCACGTCCAGCGCGATGACGACGGTGGCGGGCCTGCTGTCGCTGCTGTTCATGTCCTTCACGTTCGGCGCCGACATCGGCATGGTCCTGTCCAAGGGGATCGTCTGCAGCCTGCTGGGCGTGTTTCTTCTCATGCCGGCCCTGATCCTGCTGATGGAAAAGCCGCTGCGGCGGACGCGGCACAGGCCGCTGAAACTGGGCGGGGAACACTTGGCCCGGGCCGTTGCGCGGGGGCGGTATCCGGCGGCCGCGCTGCTGATCCTGCTGGTGCTGGGCGGCCTGTATCTGAACAGCCGCAACGAATTCAGTTTCACTACCACGGAAGAAAAGGCAAACAGCGATTCCTCGCAGATCACGGCGCGCTTCGGCACGTCCAACCCGCTTGTCCTGCTGGTCCCGGGCGGGGAGGAGGACGCGGATTACGCGCGCCAGCGCGTGCTGGCAGAGCAGCTGCAGAAGATCCGGAAGGCGGACGGCAGCCCGGCCGTGTCCGCGGTCACGTCTCTGGTCACCACCGGGGAAATGGCGCTGCGCTATTACACGCCGCAGGAGGCGGCGGATTTGACCGGGGTGAACCCGCTGGCGGTCCGGCTGTTTTACGGGATGCAGGGCTTCGGCGATGCGGTCCGGGGCGACCGGCTCCTGGAGGCCGCGTCGTCGCTGGCGCCGGACAATGAGGACCTGCGCGAAATGCAGGAACTCTGGCAGACGGCCCGGGAAGCGTTTATCGGGTCCGCGCACGACCGTATGATAGCCGAGATCAGTTTCACAACCTCCGACCCGCACTCGGCGGAGTACATGGAGCAGATCCTGGCCGCGGCGTCCGCGGTGTACGGGGACGATTATTATGTGACGGGCGTCCCGATGTCCAATTACGATATCGCGCGGGCGTTCCGCGGGGACCTGATCCGGGTCAACATCATCACAGCGCTGGCGATCCTGCTGATCGTGACGGTCTCGTTCCGCGCGTTCGCCCTGCCGCTGCTGCTGGTCTTCGTGATCGAAGGCGCGATCTGGATCACGATGGGCGCGTCCCGCCTGGCCGGAAAGCCGGTGTTCTTCATCTCTTATCTGATCTGCCTGTCCATCCAGATGGGCGCGACCATCGACTACGGCATCCTGGTGGCGGACCAGTACCGCAACCTGCGGCGGAAAGGACTTGCGCCAGAAGCCGCGCTGCAGGAGGGCATGAAAAAATCGCTCCCGACGGTGCTGACGTCCGGGATCATCCTGATCACTGCCGGATTCGTTATCGGCATCCGCTGCAGCATCTTTTACATCTCCGATATCGGCCTGCTGGTCTCGCGCGGCGCCCTGGTGTCCGCGGCTCTGGTGCTGACGCTGCTGCCCGCGCTGCTGCTGATCTGCGATAAGGTGATCGTGAGAGAGAAGAAAACAGGACCGGTGCAGCATCGGTCGTGAAAAAAAGGATATATAAGAAACGGGCGGCCATCAGCCGCCCATTGTATTTGATTATTCAGTGATGATTTGCGGGATCCGGATATCGTAGTCATCCGCCGGAATCTCCCCGCACAGCATCCGCCGGAAGCAGAGGCAGACCGCGCGGCCGGTGAGGCCGGCTCCGGCCAGGAAGCGGTCGTAATACCCGGCGCCGTGGCCCAGACGGCGGCCGTCGGGGGCGGCGGAGAGGCAGGGGACCAGGATGAGATCGAGGTCCGCAGCGGCCCTTGTTTCCGTGATATCCGCCGGCTCCGGGATCCCGAACGCGCCGGGCTTCATCCCGGACAGGTCCCGGATGCGCACGGCCAGCATTTCGGTGCGGCTGACGCATTTCGGAACGTAAACTGTTTTTCCGTCCGCCAGCGCCTGGCGCAGGATGCGGTCTGTGGCGGGTTCGTAGGGCATATGGAGATAAAGGCAGATGCTTTGCGCCTCGCGGTATGCGGAGGAGGAGAGGACGAGGCCCTGGATGCGGTCGGATGCAGCGTGAACGTAGTCCGCGGAAAGCGCGGACTGACGGAGGCGCAGCGTGCGCCGAAGCTCGGTTTTCGCGGTTTTCACATCAGCTGACATCGGAACACGGGACCTGCTCCAGCCCCTCCAGCGACGGCGTCACCACCAGGGAATAATTCGTGTGATAGATCACCATGCCGGGCTTATAATGCCCCGGCTTTTTCAGTTCCCGGCGGCGGGTGTAGTCGACCTCGACCTTGCTGTCCCGCGGGGCGGACGAGTACCAGGCGGCGAGGGCGCCGGCCTGCTCGAAGCCGCGGTCGCTCAGCTCGCGGCCGCCGGTCTTGACGATCACGTGCGAGCCGGCTAGGCCCTTCACGTGGAACCACCAGTCGCTGCCGGAGGCCAGCTCGAACGTGACGGTCTCGTTCTGCAGGTTGTTCTTGCCCACGTAGAAATCGAAGCCCTCGGCGGAAACATAATGCAGCGGAACGCTTTTCACGGGTTTTGCCGCGCCTTTCTTCCCCGCGCTCTGCCGTGCCCGGATGTAGCCGCCGGCGGTGAGCTCCTGCTTGATGGCGGCCAGATCCGCCTCGCTTTCCGCCATGTTGAGCGCCTGTTCCACGCTGCGCAGGTATTCCAGTTCCTGGTCGGTCTCCGCCATCTGCACCTGCGTGGCTTCGAAGGTGCGCTTGAGTTTCTGGTAGCGCTCGAAGTATTTCGCGGCGTTCTCCTGCGGGGAGAGCGTCTCGTCCAGCGGGATCGTGATCTCCGCGTCGTTGTCGTAGTAATTGCGGACGGTGATCTGCTTCGCGCCGGGCTCCACGCCGTAGCCGAAGCTCCGGATCAGCTCGCCCCAGAGTTTGTATTTATCGCGCTTTTCCGCGTCTTTCAGCTGTTTGACCATCAGGTCGCGCTTGCGTGAATCCCGCTCCATGGTCTGCGTGACCAGATGGCGCAGCTCCGCAGACCGCTGTTTGATGCGCGAGGCGGAATTGCGCTCCGAATAATAGGTGAAGAGCAGTTCGCTCATGCTGTCGAACGGGACCGCCTCCTCCTGCGCGTACAGGCTGAGGGGCAGCGCGGAGAATTCGACCGCCTGCTCGCCGTGATAATAGATCTGAGGCGCGAATTCGTGCTCCCGCAACTGTGTGATCAGCCGTTCCAGCGCCGCCCGCAGCTGTTCTTTTTCCGCCTCCGTCAGCGCCGCCGCGCTTTCCGAGCCGTCCAGCCCGGCCTGCATGACCAACTCCCGCGCCATCTGCGGGCTGATCCCGGTCAGGATCCCGCCCAGCGCCTTTTCCACCGGTCCGGGCCACGCGGCCAGACGGGACCAGAAGGAACCGTCCCCGATAGCACTGTTCCCGCCGGCACCGCCGTCCCGGTCCGCACCGTCCGGCAGCAGCTGCAGCTTGTCCTGCGTGTTCGGAATGAAATACGGCCGCCCGGGCAGCACCTCGCGCACGCTGCTGGTGCCGGAGCCGATGCGCCGGATGGCGTCGCAAATTACGCCCTGACTGTCGCAGAGAATCAGGTTGCTGTGCTTGCCCATGATCTCCAGGACCAGCACATGCCGGCACGGATCCCCCAGTTCGTCCAGATGCTCCGCCTCCAGCCGGATGACCCGCTCCAGCCCCGGCTGCGTCACCGACAGGATCCGCGCCCCGGACAGATGCTTCCGCACCAGCATCAGGAACGCGGGCGCCTGCGGCGGCCCGGACAGATTCTTATCCGTAATATACGCAAGCGGCAGCGACGGATTCGCCGACAGCAGCAGTTTCACCGTCTCCTCCCTCGTCTTGATATGCAGCAACAGCGCATCCCGCTCCGGCTGCACGATCTTACTGATCCGCCCCCCAGCGAGACGCCCGTCCAACTCATATGTCAAAGCCGCAATGCTGATCCCGTCCAGCGCCATAACGATCTCCCGTATGCCGATCCGTGCGCGAACCGCACGAAAATACCTTCATGTGTCACGTCAAATATACCGATTGCCCGCAATAAAAGCAATATGTTTTTATCCTGCCAGAACACGAAAAAACGGTGATAACACTGCAGTTTACTACTATTTACTGCAACTTTTCCACAATCCCTTTACAAACGCCTGTTCGAAAATCTATAATGCTTTCGGCGATACCATATTCGGTAGGCGGTTTCCCGAAGCATTTGCGGAGGGACTGTTAAGCCCTCCGTTTTTGCCCCGCAAGGGAGCTTTGAAAGGAGGGTATTCAGATGAGTGTGAAGGAATTTGTGGCCATAACCGGCCTGATGATATCCAGCTTTGCTCTGGGCTTCGCCCTGGGCCGGGCTCTGAAGAACAAATAACAGAAAAGACCGCTGAACCCGAACAGTGAGCGGTCTTTCTGCTTACCACAACAGGGAAACCATCTATCGGTATCTCCCGTCACGGTCATTATACGGCCGTGACGTTTTTTTGTCAAGAATTCCAGACAAACCGCCCCCGTACCGGACCGCAGCCATCCAGCGAGCGGGGAGACAATACTTTTCGATGCCCCTCGGGTTTCGGGGCTCGAAAAGTTTTCGTCGAACCCGCGAGCGGGGCTGTAAAAATGGTACTGCAGAGTTTTTGTCGAACCCGCAAAAGGAAGCGGAAAGCACACCCGGTCCCTCCACTTTTCCCTTGACTTTCCGCCTCCTTGTTCTATAATATATTTCGGTATATTCCGTACACCATATCATTTTGTTTGCTTTATACAGCAAAGGAGGAAAAACAATGGCGAGACCGAGAAAAACAATGGACGGTAACACCGCAGCTTCCCACGTATCGTATGCCTTTACGGACGTCGCTGCCATTTACCCCATTACCCCGTCTTCCCCGATGGCCGAAGTAGCCGATACCTGGGCCACGGAAGGCAGAAAGAACCTGTTCGGGCAGGAAGTCCGGATCCTTGAGATGCAGTCCGAAGCCGGCGCGGCCGGTGCCGTGCACGGATCCTTAACGTCCGGCGCCCTGACCACCACCTACACCGCTTCCCAGGGCCTGCTGCTGATGATCCCCAACATGTACAAGATCGCCGGCGAAATGCTGCCCTGCGTGATCGACGTCTCCGCCCGTACGGTCGCCTCCCATGCGCTGTGCATCTTCGGCGACCACTCCGACGTCTATGCCTGCCGCCAGACCGGTTTCGCCATGCTGTGCGAATCCAACGTGCAGGAAGTCATGGACCTGACCGCCGTGGCGCACCTGTCCGCCATCAAGGGCCGCGTGCCGGTGCTGAACTTCTTCGACGGCTTCCGCACTTCCCACGAACTGCAGAAGATCGAAGTCTGGGATTATGACGACCTGGCCGACATGCTCGACTGGGATGCGGTTCAGGCGTTCCGCAACAGCGCCCTGAACCCCGAGCACCCCTGCCAGCTGGGCTCCGCGCAGAACCCCGACATCTTCTTCCAGGCCCGCGAGGCTTCGAACCGCGCGTACGACGCGTTCCCGGCCATCGTGGAAGAAAACATGAACAAAGTCAATGCCAAGCTCGGCACGGACTATAAGCTGTTCAACTACTACGGCGCGCCCGATGCGGAACACATCATCATCGCGATGGGCTCCGTCTGCGACACCATCGACGAGACCATCGACTACATGGTGGCCCGCGGCGAGAAAGTCGGCGTCGTGAAAGTCCGCCTGTACCGTCCGTTCAGCCAGAAGCACCTGCTGGCCGCCATCCCGGAGACCGTCAAGGTCATCAGCGTTCTGGACCGGACCAAGGAACCCGGCGCCGTCGGAGAGCCTCTGTACATCGACGTGGCGACGGCTCTGCGCGGCACGAAGTTCCATGACGTGAAGATCGTCCACGGCCGCTACGGCCTGGGCTCCAAGGACACCACCCCCGGCCAGATCGTGGCGGTGTACCGCAATACCGAAAAAGAAGAGTTCACCATCGGCATCGAAGACGACGTGACGGGCCTGTCCCTTCCGATCGTGGAAGATCCCAACACCCAGCCGGAATCCACCATTTCCTGCAAGTTCTGGGGTCTGGGCGCCGACGGCACCGTGGGCGCGAACAAGAACTCCATCAAGATCATCGGCGACCACACGGATATGTACGTGCAGGCTTACTTCGAGTATGACTCCAAGAAGTCCGGCGGCCTGACCATCTCGCACCTGCGTTTCGGCCACGCGCCTATCCGCTCCACCTACTTCATCAACAAGGCGAACTTCGTCGCCTGCCACAACCCTTCCTACGTACGCAAGTACAACATGGTCCAGGAAGTGGTGGACGGCGGCAGCTTCCTGCTGAACTGCCCGTGGGATCTGGCGGGTCTGGAAGAGCATCTGCCCGGCCAGATGAAGCGCTACATCGCGGAGCATAACATCAACCTGTACACCATCGACGCCATCAAGCTGGGCCAGGAGATCGGTCTGGGCGGCCGCGTGAACACCATCCTGCAGGCGGCCTTCTTCGTGATCTCCGGCGTCATCCCGAAAGAAGACGCCATCCGCTACATGAAGGATGCGGCCACCAAGTCCTACCTGAAGAAGGGCGAGGACGTGGTGAAGATGAACCACGACGGCATCGACGCCGGCGCCGGCGCGTTCCACAAAGTGGAAGTGCCCGCCTCCTGGAAGGACGCCGAGGATGAGCCGCTGTTCGAACTGGCCACCGGCACCCGCGCCGACGTCGTCAGCTTCGTCAACGCCATCCAGAAGCCGATCAATGCGCACGACGGCCAGAACCTGCCCGTCTCCACGTTCCTGGCGTACGCCAACGGCGCGACCCCGTCCGGCGCCTCCGCTTTCGAGAAGCGCGGCGTGGCCGTGAACATCCCGGTGTGGGACGTCACCAAGTGCATCCAGTGCAACTTCTGCTCCTACGTCTGCCCGCACGCGGTCATCCGCCCGGTGGCGCTGAACGAAGAGGACGTGAAGAACGCGCCGGAAGGCATGCCGATGAAGGACCTGATGGGTATGCCCGGCTACAAGTTCTCCGTGACCGTATCCGCTCTGGACTGCATGGGCTGCGGCTCCTGCGTGAACGTCTGCCCGGCGCCCGGCAAGGCCATCGCCATGCTGCCGCTGGACGAGCACCGCGACACCCAGAAGTACTTCGACTTTGCCGTCTCGCTGCCTGAGAAGCCCGAAGTCATTGAGAAATACAAAGTCTCCACCGTCAAGGGCAGCCAGTACAAGCAGCCCCTGCTGGAGTTCTCCGGCGCCTGCGCGGGCTGCGGCGAAGCGCCTTACGCCAAGCTGATCACCCAGCTGTTCGGCGACCGCATGTACATCGCGAACGCCACCGGCTGCACCTCCATCTGGGGCAACAGCTCGCCGTCCACGCCTTACACCGTGAACAAAGAGGGCAAGGGCCCGGCCTGGAGCAACTCCCTGTTCGAAGACAACGCCGAATTCGGTCTGGGCATGGAACTGGGCCAGTCCACCCTGCGCGCCGGCCTGGCGGACCGCATCCGCAAGGCGGCGGAAGCCGGCAGCCCCGCGCTCAAGGAAGCGGCGGAAGAGTTTTTCGACACCTATGAAGATTCCGCGCTGAACGCGGCCGCGACCAAGAAGCTGCTGGCGGCGCTGGTGGCCGAAGGCGACAGCGACAACGTGAAGTACCTGCTGCAGAATAAGGAATTCATCAGCAAGAAGAGCCAGTGGATCTTCGGCGGCGACGGCTGGGCCTACGACATCGGCTTCGGCGGCCTGGACCATGCAATTGCTTCCGGCCGGAACATCAACATCATGGTCTTCGATACCGAAGTGTATTCCAACACCGGCGGCCAGTCCTCCAAGGCGACCAACGTCGGCGCCGTGGCGCAGTTCGCGGCCGGCGGCAAGGAAGTCAAGCAGAAAGACCTGGCGGCCATCGCCATGAGCTACGGCTACGTCTACGTGGCGCAGATCGCCATGGGCGCGGACTACAACCAGACCGTGAAGGCCCTGACCGAAGCGGAAAGCTATCCGGGTCCGTCCCTGATCGTCGCGTATGCCCCTTGTATCACTCACGGTATCAAGGCCGGCATGGGCAAGGCCCAGACGGAAGAGAAGAACGCGGTGCAGGCCGGCTACTGGCATCTGTTCCGCTTCGACCCGCGCAAGGAAGTTCCGTTCCAGCTTGACAGCAAGGCCCCGACGGCCAGCTACCAGGATTTCCTGAAGGGCGAGAACCGCTACACGGCCCTGACCCTGAAGAATCCGGAGCGCGCCGAAATGCTGTTCGGCAAGTCCGAGAAGTACGCGCAGGAGAAATACGCGCATCTGCTGAAGCTGCAGGAGATGTACGGCGGCAAATAATCTGATCTGCCTTCAGGCGGAACTCTCAAAAGGGCGGGCGGCTCTCTGGCCGCCCGCTTTCACGAAAGGCCTGTTATGAGTTTGTTAAGTTCCATTCGTGCAAATTCTCATCAGGGACATAAGACTTCCCAGTATCTGATGACCGACGGCCCGGTGGCGAAGCGCATCATCCTGTTCGCCATCCCGGTCTTCATCGGCCAGCTGTTCCAGCAGATGTACAACACGGTCGATTCGCTGATCGTGGGCAACCTGGTGGGGGATTCCGCGCTGGCCGCGGTGACCTCCGTGGGTTCCATCGTGTATCTGGTGGTCGGCTTTTTCATGGGCTTCTCCATGGGCGCCGGCGTCGTGATCGCCCGGGACATCGGCTCCGGCGACGAGCGCGCGGTGTCCCGGTCCGTGCATACGACCGTGGCGATGGGCCTGGTCGCGACCGTGATCATGACCCTGCTGGGCGTCTTCGGCACGCCGGTGATCCTGAAGTGGATGGATACGCCCGCGGAAGTGTTCAACGAGGCGGCGGTCTACCTGCGCGTCTATTTCGCCGGCAGCATCGGCCTCGTGTTCTACAACCTGCTGGTGGGCATCCTGCAGGCCAGCGGGGACTCGCGCCATCCGCTCTATTACCTGATCTTCAGTTCCGTGCTGAACGCGGTGCTGGACTACTGCTTCATCCGCTTTTTCGGGATGGGCGTGGACGGCGCGGCGCTGGCGACGATCATCGGCCAGTTCATCAGCGCGCTGCTGGTGCTGCGGCGGCTGCTGAAGACGGACGAGGCGATCCGCATCGTGCCGTCGAAGATCCGCTTCGACATGGCCAAACTGGGGCAGATCATCCATATCGGCCTGCCCACGGCCCTGCAGGCCTGCGTGATCGACCTGGCGAACATGATGATCCAGGCGTACATCAATTCCTTCGGCAAGGCGGCGATGGCGGGCATCGGCGCAGCCTCCAAGGTGGAGGGCTTCTGCTTCCTGCCCGTGAACGCGTTCGGCATGGCGCTGTCCACGTTCATCGCGCAGAACCTGGGCGCGGGGAGGAAGGACCGCATCCGCAAGGGTATGAATTTCGCTCTGCCGGCGGCCGTGCTGGCCGTGCTGGCGGCCGGGACCGTGATCTTTTTCTTCAGCCCGACGCTGGTGGGTCTGTTCAACCAGGACTCGGACGTCATCTACTACGGCATGCTGCGCGGCCGGATCTGCGGCCTGTTCTTCTGCCTGTGCGGCTTCTCGCACGTGAGCAGCGCGGCCATGCGCGGGCTTGGCAAACCGGTGGTCCCGACCGTCGTGATGCTGACCTGCTGGTGCGCGGTCCGCGTCCTCACGCTGATGACCATCGGACGGATCTACCACAACATCCTGCTGGCGGTCTGGATCTACCCGATCACCTGGACGCTGAGCACGATCGTGTATATTTTCTACCTGCGGCATCTGAAGAAGCAGGGGATGTTCTGACGTCCCCGTGTCCCGCTTCCCATTCAAAAAGGCAGCCCATGCGGCCGCCTTTTGCGTGGATGCTGTCCGGTTTTTACTTCTTATCCTTCTTCCCTTTCCTGGTCACCAGGATCACAACGACGATCACCGCTATGATGATCAGCAGCCAGATGAAAATGCACAGCCCCAGCGGCTGCGGGCAGAAATGGCAGATCGGGCAGCTGTCCTTCGCCGTCTGCGTCGCCGCCGCCGTGGTGGTCTCCTCCGCCGCCGTAGTGGCTTCCGGCACGGGATCGCTCCCCTGGCCGATCTCCGCGGTGCCGAAGGTCAGGATCTCGGAGTAATCCGAGTACAGGTCGTCCGCCTCGGCCTGGCTGATGCGGTAGCGGCAGCGCAGTTCGACGGGACTGTCCTGCGCAATGACGGGCCGGCTGTCGTTCACCAGATGGAGCAGGGGGCATTCCATCTCCCCGGCCTTGATGATCCAGTCCGCATTCTGCATACTGGTCCATTCCGCGTCCCCCGGGACCCGACAGTAAGTCTCGACAACGATCTGTCCCCCGTGCGCCTCCAACTGCGTGGCCTTTTCCCGGAGCTCATCCGGCACGGTCAGGGTGAAGGCGACGATCGGGTTGCCGTTGAAGGTCTTATCCGTCATGTGCAGGTCCGTGATCACCGGCGCTTTGATCTCGCCGGCCTTGACGGGCTCCCATTTTTCCGCGTCCTTGCCGACGGAGGCGACGTCGGACCAGTCGGAATAATAATACTTCATGACGACACCTTCTTCGGTATCTTTGTAGGTGGTCACCACGAAGCGCATGCGGAAATAGGCGGTGTGTTTGGTGAAATCGATGCGCAGTTCTTCATTTGCGGTATCGTACGTGTACTGACCGGGATTCAGCTGGTCCTTCACGCCGGGCGTCAGGGTATCGGGGTTGCCGTTCCAGCGGTCGTCGTTCGGGACGCCCCGGATGATCCAGTGCTCGTTCACGGTCTCCGTGGCGTTGCCGATCCCGAAGTCCACGGCATCCCAATCGCTGACACGGTAGCGGCCTTCCTCATCATAGCCAAAACCGTTGTCGGCGTTCCAGTATTCATTGCAGTGCCAGCCGGAAACGGGGTCGTTCACGTCATCGATGGCCCAGTCCACCTGCGTGGTCATGGAAATGTCGTCGATGCCGTACGGCTTCAGGAGTTCCTCCCCCGTGCCGGCGTCGCGGGCTTCCTCCAGTTCCTTGAAGAACGCGGTCATTTCGTTGCTTAAGCTGTAGGCGATGCCGGTGGTGGTGGGCGAGTCGTTGCCCTCCATCCAGCTGGCGGTCACGTTGGCCGGGGCCACCAGGTCAAAGGGGAGTTTGTCCTCCTCCGCCCGTACCGAGAGCGATCCGGCGAAGCAGGCCAGCAGCAGGACGGCGGCCAGAAATACAGATATTTTCTTCTTCATGATGCAAAACCTCCGCGGGGGTGTTCCGGGGCCGGGTGCGGCCCGGATCTTTGCGTTTTATTTTACTCCGCGGAGGCGGTAATTACAAGGAGTACCGGAGCGGGTTTTTGAAATATCGGGAGAGATCTTGTTTTGAAATACTAAGGTGACAAAGGGACGAGGTGACAAAGGGACGGTTCTTTTGTCATCTTTATAAAACAGGCGGTCTTTGCGGCCGCCTGTTGCGTGAAGGGAAAGGTTTGAGAAAAGGCTTGACAATGCAAAACTATCGTGATAGTATGAGACTATCCTAATAGTCTGCCCGGACATGACCGGGTTGAGGTATCCGATGGAAGATCATTTTTACGACAGTGAAATGAAACTGATGGAGCTCGTCTGGGAGCAGGAGCCCGTGAGCGCGAAAGCGTTGAGCCTGCTGGCGGAGGAGCGCATCGGCTGGAACAAGAATACCACGTACACCGTGCTGAAAAAACTGGTGGCCAAGGGCCGCGTGGAGCGGAGCGAGCCGGGCTTCATGTGCCGCTCGCTGATCAGCCGCGAGGCGGTGCAGCAGCAGGAGGCGCGCGGCCTGCTGGAGCGGTTTTTCGGCGGCTCGAAGAAGGCGCTGTTTTCCGCGCTGCTGGAGGATGAAAGCACCACACCGGAGGAACTGGACGCGTTAAAGCGGATGATCGAGGAGCATTGACATGGCGGAGACCTTTTACTGGTTTCTGAATATGAATATCGTAGCCTCGCTGTGCGGGCTGGTGATCCTTCTGCTGCGCCTCATCCGCCGGATCCCGCGGCGCCTGATCTGCTGGCTGTGGCTGATCCCGGCGCTGCGCGTGCTGCTGCCGTTCGGAGTGGGCGGCCGCTGGGGGAGTTTCGGCCTGGTAGGGCTCTTAAGCCGCGTCTGGGGCCGGCCGGCCCGAATCACGGGGCTGCCCGATGCGATCATCACCAACTACGTCCAGGCTGCTTCGTCCTACGATCCGCTGACGTTCCGGGAAGCATGGCAGTTCAAAGTTTTCACCTGGGGCGGCCTGATCTGGATCATTCTGGCCTGCGCCCTGGTCCTGGCCTTCGGGATTCTGTACGGGATCACGATGCGGGAGATAAAGGATGCGCGGCCGCAGGAAGGCCGGCGCGGCGTGTATCTGTCGGATAAGATAACGGGCCCGGCGCTGTACGGGATCGTGCGGCCGCGGATCGTCCTGCCGGAAGGGATGGAGGAGAGCCCGCAGCTGGAACACGTCCTGCTGCACGAGGAGACCCACCGCAGGCGCCTGGACAACCTCCGCCGTGCGGCGGCCTTCGCGCTGACGGCGCTCTGCTGGTTTAACCCGCTGGCCTGGCTGTTCCTGAAATGTTTCCTGGCCGACCTGGAACTGGCCTGCGACGAGCAGGTTCTGGTCCGGCTGGGCGAAGAGAAGAAAAAAGCGTACGCCCTGGCGCTCGTCAGCCAGGCGGAGCAAAAAAACCTGTTCGCGTCCGCGTTCGGCGGCGCGGCCATCCGCGTGCGGGTGGAGCGTATCCTGTCCTGGAAACGCATGAGCCTGCTGGCCTGCCTCGCGCTCGGCGCGTTCGCGGCAGTCCTGGCCTGGTTTTTGCTGACCGATCCCACGGGAGGTGTGAGATGAAACGAATGATCAGTGCGGTTCTCGCAGTTATACTGCTTTTGAGTATGTGCGCATGCGGCGCGCAGAAGGGAGAGACAAAAATGACGGAAGCCATGCAGGCCGATAAGATGGCGGCAGTCCCGTTTGGTTCGGTCGAAAACCATGTGTCTGAAGCGGCGTTCACGCTTGCAGAGGAGCAGGAGACGACGGCGGCTTCCGCCCCTGTTTCCCCGGCATCCGCGGGATCCCCCTTCCTCCCGTCCGAAACCGTTCAGACGCTCTGGGATACCTTCGGTCTGGATCAAACCGCGTCGGAATCCCTTCAGGAAGCGCTGTCCCGCGGCGACATCGTCATCACGAAAAACAGCGATTTCCTCGCCGGCCGCGACCGCCTGCGCGCCTTTACCGATGCCGCGCATCAGGGCGAACGCGGCGAGATCCTGGTCCTCAACTATTACGACCTGGTGGGGACCCGCTGCGGCGTAGAGTATTTCAACGAAGACGGTTCGAACTACCCGGTGGCTTACCTGAACCGCCTGAGTTTCGACGGCGAACAATATCATTTCGCCGTCCGCGAGACCGGCACCACGGAAATAGAGCAAGGCGCGGAGGGCACTTTCCGCTATCTGATGCATTATGAAGGTAAAACCACTCCGCCGGCCCGTCCGTTCCTGTACGAGCGCTTCGTTCTGGTAAACGATGAGACCCTCACCTGGGACCGGATCGAGTGGGGCATGCTCAGCTCGCAGTTCGGGGACTCCGTCCCTCATCACATCGTCGCATCCGTCCTGTATACGGAAGCATCGGAACAGCCCGGAGTTTATGTCCCGACAGAAGAGGAGCGCCAGCTCTGGTACCGCATCGACGGCAAGGAGACGTGGAACACCCACTTCGCTAAGGCTAATCTGGACTCGGAGCGGGCTGTGACGCTGTTCGCGCCGCAGGCGGACGCGCAGGGCTTGCTTTCCTACTGGGAAAGCGGCCGGATCCTCTGGCGCGTCGAACTGCCCTACAGCGTGGAATACTCTTGCCCTACTGACGAGGGGATCCTGATCTACGGCGTTCAGTATTCGAAAACCAGCGTGTTGCCGCAGGTGAATTATCTGGAACATTACGATACCGGCGGCAACCGGCTGTGGCAATGGAAAGAAGCCGCCACCGGAGCGTACCGGCACCTGCTCGGCGCCGGGGAAAAGGACGGGGAACTGACCTGCGTTTTCCGCGGCGGCAACCTTTATGCTTCGGATCCGAAACAGACGAATTATGCGGATATCTGGACGTTTGACGGCGAGGGGAAGAGGACCCGTACCTGTCAGGTCACCCTTCCCGCAGGTTCCGTACTGGCAGCGAGCGTGAACGGTGCCAGCGACAACTGGCCGATGATCCTGCTGGCGATGCAGGAGAGCAGCACTGAAACGGCCGGGATCTATCTGCTGTCGGAGGGCATGGAGGAAGCGCAGCGGATCATGGAGATCCCCGCCGGCGTGGCGCCGGACGGGAAGGTCATGGAGATCCGAGACATCCTGGAACAGGACGGTACCCTGTACATTTCCGCGTATTTCTGCCCGGCATACGAAAAGAAGGCTAATTCGACAAAACGGGACGAGGTGCAGGACATCATAAAATGGGGCTATGAACGGATCGCGGCCGTCCCGCCGACCGAAGACGGATCCTTCCCCGACCTTTCGGACGAGGTCACGCCGATGGTGCAGGCCAGATACACGGCGGTTCTTTTCCGCACCCCCGTCTTGCTAAGCGGCCTGCGCCACCAGCCGGAGCACTTCAAAACCATCCGCACCCGCGCCGGCAGCCTCGGCGGCGCGCTGGGCGTCAACGACCAGGGCGAAGTCACCTGGGAGATCGAAGAGATCAACCGCGTCATCTATTCCCCCGCCACCTCGTTTGCCACCCTCTACGGCTCCTGCCGCGTCATTCAGTACTTCTTCCAGCCCGAAGAACTTGACGCGGAAAGGCTCTTCGACGACACCCCCGGCGGCTACATGCTGCTCGACAAAATGGGGATGTACTACCGCTGAATGGGACATGGGGACGGTTCTTTCCGTCCCGTTTTCTGAAGCAGGACCGTTGAAACAACGGCCCCTACGGAACAAAAAAAGGACGGGTCATCCCCGTCCTTATCTCCGCCGGAAGGCGGTTTTTTATTTGATCTTAGCCTGCGGGCAGTTCTCTTTCACGAAGTTCCACACGAAGTCGTAATCCTCCGGCAGGACGTAGATCTGGTTCTTTTCCAGCGTTTCGTTGACTTTGATGACGCCGCGGCGGGGGAAGCCCTGGATGCTTTTGACTTTGCTGAAGTCCGTGGTCATCTCGGTGCGGGCGGCATTCAGGCCGACGCCCATCGTGGTCGGGTTTTTGGCCAGCAGGCCGGCCAGCGTGGTGAGCATGCTGATCGCCTGCGCCTTATCGGCCTGGGCCGCGATCTGGCGGTGGGAGAAACCGTTCTTCCCCATCTCGAACACCACGGTATAACGCCCCTTCATGATCATGGCGTACACCAGGTAGCCGATCAGGACCAGCACCAGGAAGCCGCCGGTGATCAGCCCCCAGAACTTGAGGTTCTCCAGGAACCCTTTCCAGAAAAAGTCGCGGTTGCCCATGTCGAACAGGGACGTGAACACGAAGATCCCGATGCAGATGAAGAAAAAGATCTTCCAGAGCATGAACAGGATCGTGGGATTTTTGTACAGATTGAGTTCCCCGATCCAGCGGTACACGCCGTCAGGGTACAGGTTGACACGCCGCTCGTCGACGGTTTCGTCGGGATTGACCGGCTTCGTGTATTTATCCAGTTCGTACATGGGGGCCTCCTTTTCGGTGCACGGGGCTCGCAGGATGAGCTATCTTCTTATGGAATTGTATTCGTGGACCCTCAGGGATTCGAACCCGGGACCGATCGGTTATGAGCCGACTGCTCTGACCAGCTGAGCTAAGGGTCCGTGCGGAGGGGATTGTAGCAATTCCCTCCGGCTTTGTCAAGATGTCAGGCGTCCGCGGGGGGCTCCATTTCGCCCAGCAGGATCTCGATGGCATGGGACGGATAGACGGTCTCCCCGTACTCGGCGTAGTACGTCTTGGACGCCGAGGTGGACGGCACGCGCCGGCCGTATTCCGACATCAGCAGGCAGGCGCGGTTGAACAGCTCGCCGTTCTTGGGTGAGGCGGTCAGGACCAGGTAGTACATGCTCTGCTCTTTGAAGAAATACAGGCTGGAGCCTACGGCGCCGGCCAGATTCTTCAGGCGCGGCGGCATGATCAGGCTGTCCTTGCCGTAGAAGGCGAAGACGGCCAGCGGACGGGGCTGCCGGGTCTTGATCTCCTCGGCCTGGTAGTGGATGGCCTTGGCGAAGCCCTGCAGCATGCGCATCACGTCGGGCTGGGGCTGGAAGCCCTGCGGCAGCTCGTCGGGTGAATTGATCTTGGTCACGGTGAAGACCATGTCCCCGTCGGGGTTCTTGACGGCTTCCACCATGACCGGCAGGTCATTGGGAACAAAGCCCACCTCGTCCACGGAGCGGTCGATCAGCTCGCGGACCAGACGCGTGGCGTCCGGCGGGCTCTGGCTGAGTTTGCGGATGGTCAGATGGCGCTGCAGCAGTTCGCCCATGGACATGGTGCAGCGGAACTGATTGTCGTTGATCTTTTCTATCTTCATATTGGATACTCCTTCCGGGGCGGACGGGGCGGTCCGTCCCAGGGGCCGGATATCCCCGTATTACCCCATTTGTTCCAGGGCGGCCAGTTCCAGAGACGTGCAGAGCACTTCCATGGCGGCCTCCAGTTCGTGAACGGGCGGAAGCGAAGGCGCAATGCGGATATTGCTGTCCTGCGGATCCTTCCCCAGGGGATAGGTGGCGCCGGCGTCGGTCAGCACCACGCCGGCCTCCCTGCAGAGGGCGACGGTGCGTTTGGCCAGGCCCGGCAGCGTGAAAAAGGAAACGAAGTAACCGCCCTTCGGGGTCTGCCAGTGGCCCAGGCCGCGCGGCGCGATCTCGTTCTCCAGCCAGCGCAGCACGCAGGCGAAGCGGGGCTGCAGGATGGCGGCGTGTTTTTTCATGACGGCCAGCGTGTGTTCCTTGTCTTTCAGGTACATCACCTGGCGCAGCTGGTTCACCTTGTCGTAAGAGATCATCTGGACGCCCAGCAGCTTGGCCTGGAACGCCACGTTGGCTTCCGAGGAGGCCATGCAGGAGATGCCGGCGCCGGGGAAGGTGATCTTGGAGGTGGAGGCGAATTCGTATACCAGGTCCGGATGACCGGCTTCGCGGCACATCCCGATGATGTCCGGGAAGGGCAGGTAATCGCCTTCGAATTCATGGACGCAGTAGGCGTTGTCCCAGATGACGGAGAAATCCGGGGCGGCGGGCTCCAGCTTCGCGAAGCGCTCGACCGTCTCCTGACTGTAGACGATGCCGTCCGGGTTGGAATACTTCGGCACGCACCAGATGCCCTTCACCAGCGGGTCTTTCACCAGTTCCTCCACGAGGTCCATGTCCGGGCCGTCGGGGGTCATGGGGACGGGGATCATTTCGAAGCCGAAGACTTCGGTGATCTTGAAGTGGCGGTCATAGCCGGGCACCGGGCAGAGCCATTTGCGGCCGGGGACCTGGCTCCACGGGACGGGAGAGCGGGTCATTCCGAAGCAGTAGCCGCGCATCACGAGGCCGTACATCAGGGCCAGGGAGCTGGAACCGCCCATCATGACTTCCTCGGGCCGGCAGCCCAGCAGTTCCGCCATCAGACGGCGGGCGGCGGGGGCGCCGGTCATGAAGCCGTAGTTGCGGACGTCCATGCCTTCGCAGATGCAGTCCGCGGGATCGGTCAGGACCGTCAGGATGTCGGATACGGAGTCCAGCTGGTCCTTGCCGGGCTTGCCGCGGGACATGTCCAGCTTGAGGTTCAGGTCTTTCAGCCTCTGGTAGTGTGCCTGTACTTCCGCGCGTTCCTGCGCGCGCTCGGCGGGGGTCATTTCCCGGTAGTTTTTCATGTCTCCTCCTAAAGGTTTGTTTTCGGGAGTAGATGGTGCTTACTCATTGGTATAGTTGTCAAAGTAGCCCTGGATCAGGACGACGGGCGTGCCTTTGTCGCCGGAGCCGCTGGTCAGGTCGCAGAGGGAGCCGATCAGATCGGTCAGCTGGCGGGGCGTGGTGCCTTCGGAGGCCATCTTGCCCACCAGGTTGGCGTCTTTCCGGCGGATGCTTTCGCGGATGGCGTCGCGGAGCGCTTCGCCGGAGAGGTCGGCGTAGTCGTTGTCCGCCAGGTATTTGAGCTTCAGTTCGTTCGGCGTGCCCTTGAGGCCGCTGGTGAAGAACGGGGAGACCATCGGGTCAGCCAGTTCCCAGATCTTGCCCTGCGGATCCTTGAAGGCGCCGTCGCCGTAGACCATGACTTCCACGTGGCGGCCGGTACGGAGCAGGATGCGGTTCTGGATGTCCTCGACCAGGCCCTGCGCGTCGCGCGGGAAGAGCTTGACCGTGTCCTCCGTGGCCTTGTTGGAGCCCAGCAGGCCGAAGTCCGCGTTGTAGCCGCTGCGGTTGATCGGCGCGTTCATGATCTCGGCCAGTGTGAAGACCTTCTTGGCGCCGGCCTTCTGCAACAGGCGCTTGGTGCGCGCGCGGGTGTGGATGTCGCAGTTGATCAGATGGTCCGCATAGGGCAGGATCTGCTGCGCGTGGTTGCCGAAGATGATCTCGACTTCGGCGCCGCAGCTTTCCGCCAGCTCGCGGTAGTAGGATACGTAGTTCATCCCGGTGAAGGGGTGGCGCGGCGTACCGAAGATGCGGTAGAACTGCTCCTCGGTCAGGACGTCGGAGTAGGGATTCACGCCGGATTCGTCCAGCTGGTCCAGCGTCATCAGCTCGTTGCCGACTTCATCGGAGGGATAGCTCAGCATAATGACCAGCTTTTTGACACCCTTTGCGATGCCGCGCAGGCAGATGGCGAAGCGGTTCCGGGAGAGGATGGGGAAAAGGATCCCGACGGTCCCCCCGCCCAGCTTGGCCTTCACGTCCGCGGCGATGTCGTCCACGCTGCAGTAGTTGCCCTGCGAGCGGGCCACGACGGATTCCGTGACGGCGATCACGTCGCGGTCGCGGAGCGGAAAGCCCTCGGCTTCGGACGCCTGGAGCACGCTGTCGGTGACGATCTGCGCCAGATCGTCGCCCTGGCGGATGATGGGGCAGCGGATGCCCCGGGAAACGGTTCCGGTCATGCGGCTCATGATGCTTTACCTCCTGACAAATGGGATGTTTCAAGTATCTTATACATTATAATAGGGCAGAAGGAAATAATCAATATGATTTTCAGCGCAGCCCGTACAGCTGCGTGTATTTCTCCTCCAGATACCGGACGTAATACCCCGGATCGAACGGCCCGCCCAGCACGCGCTCCAGCAGTTCCTGCGGCGGGTACAGTTTGCCGTACTGCCAGATGTGTTCGCGGTTCCAGTCGTTGATCGGCTTAAGGTCGCCGCGCGCCAGGCACGCGTCCACGTCCACGGTCTCCTTCATGCGGGCCAGGATCTGCGCGCCGTAAGCGCTGCCCAGGGCGTAGGAGGGGAAGTAGCCCACCATGCCGCCGCCCCAGTGGGAGTCCTGGAGGACGCCGCGGGTGTCGTCGGGAACGTCAACGCCCAGGTATTCTTTATACAGGGCATTCCAGGCGGCGGGAAGATCGGGGACGGCCAGGTCCCCGGCCATCAGCCGTTTTTCCAGCTCGTAGCGGACCATGACGTGCAGGCAGTAGGTCAGTTCGTCCGCCTTCGTGCGGATCAGGGACGGCTGGGCCTTGTTGACGGCCTTCCAGAAATCCTCCGCGGTGACGCCGGCCATCTGCTGCGGGAATAGCTCCTGCACTTTCGGGAAAATGGTGCGGACGAAGGGCAGGCTGCGCGCGATGAGGTTTTCGTAGAAGCGGCTCTGGCTCTCGTGGATGCTCATCGAGACGCCGCCGTCCAGAACGGTGTAGGCCAGATCGTCCGCGCAGCCGGTCTCGTACAGGGCGTGGCCGCCTTCGTGGACGACGCTGAAGAGCGAGTAGGAGACGTTTCCGCGGTAGTAATGCGTGGTGATGCGGGTGTCGAAGTGGGAACCCAGGCTGGTGGTGAAGGGATGCTCCGTGGTGGAGAGGCCGACATGGCCGCGGTCCAGACCGATGAGGTCCATCAGGTAGTAGGCGAGAGCTTCCTGCTCCGGCTCCGGGAAGTCGCCCAGGAGGCAGGCGTCGGAGACGGGCGGGGCGGCCAGGACTTTTTTCAGCAGCGGGACGACGCCGGCGTGGACGGCGGCGAAGAAGGCGTCGCAGGTCCTGCGGTCCAGGCCGGTCTCGTATTCGTTCAGCCAGTAATCGTAGGGGTCTTTTTCAGGCGCGGCATAGGCGGCGAAACGTTTTTTGGCGTCGAAGATCTGCTCCAGGTAAGGGGCGAAGGATGCGAAATCATCAGCGGCCTTGGCGCGGTGCCAGACGTCGTCGGACTCCACGAGGAGGCGGCGGTAGGCGAGGAATTCGTCCATCGGGATCTTCTGCATGAAGCGGAGGTCCTTGAGGAGCAGGAAGACCTGGCGCTGCTCCTTTGCCGTGAGTTCGTCCCGGTGCGCGTCCAGGAATTCCAGCAGGGAGACGGTCTCCGGGCCGGTGGCGAGGCGGTAGACTTCGCCGCTCAGGACGGGCAGCGTGCGGGCGCGGTTGGCCGCGGTGTTTTTCGGGGCGGTGGTGGCGCCGTCGTAGCTGATGAGGCCGAGGGCGTGGCGGTACGCGAACATTTTGGCCTGCAGGGCGGATAATTGGGAACGGGCTTCCTGAAGCTGCATGGGGGACCTCCGGGACAGATGTTTTTTGCTGTATAAATGATACCATAACCGGAGGATAAATGCTATAATAAAACAAATCGTGAAATAACATGATGGTGTCATTCTGAGCGAAGGTTCCGAAGGAACCGGAGTCGAAGAATCTGACAGATTGGAAAGAAGATCCGGGAGGCCCCCTTGAAGAAGATCACCCTCGCGCTGGCGGCGCATGTGGACGCCGGCAAAACGACGCTTGCGGAAGCCCTGCTGCATCAGGCAGGGGTGCTTCGCGTACCCGGACGGGTGGATAAGGGCGATACGGTGATGGATCATGCGGAAGCGGAGAGGCGCCGCGGAATCACGATCTTTGCGGGGGAAGCCTCGCTTCCGTGGAACGGGGCGGAGATCGGGCTGCTGGATACGCCCGGCCACGTGGATTTTTCCCCGGAGGCGGAGCGGGCGCTCCTGGCGGCGGACGCGGCGCTTCTGATCATCAGCGGGCTGGACGGCGTGCAGGCGCATACCCGGTCGCTCTGGCAGCTGCTGGCGCGGCGCGGCCTGCCCGTCCTGGTCTTCGTGTCAAAAATGGACAGCGGCCGCCGGACCCGGGAAGACCTGCTGGAGGATCTGAAAGAGTCGCTGAAAGCGCCGTTCCTGCCCTGGGAAGTGCTGATCGAGGGCGGTGAGGAGACCGTGCTGCTGGACGAAAATCTGCTGGAGCAGTATCTGGCGGGCGGGGCCATCGGGCCGGAGGTCTGCGCGGACCTGATCCGCCGGCGGAAAGTCTTCCCCGTATTCTTTGGCAGCGGCCTGAAAGGCGAGGGCCTGGAGCCCCTGCTGGAGGCGGCCTGCCTGCTGGCGCAGGAGCAGGAAGAACAGGAGACCCGCCCCTTCCGGGGCCTGGTCTACAAGATAGATTTTGATGAGAAAGGCGCCCGCCAGACGCACGTCAAAGTGCTGGCGGGGACCGTGGCGGCGCGCGACAGCGTGGAGACCGGAGGCCCCGCACCGGAGAAGATCTCCTTCCTCCGCCGCTATACGGGCGGCCGCTTCACGCAGACGGAGCGCCTGGGCGCGGGCAGTCTCGGCGTGCTGATGGGCCTGGAAGGCGCGCGGCCCGGCGATATCCTGGGCGGCGGCGGGGAGGCTGCGGCGGACTTTTTCGAGCCCGTGATGCGCTACCGCCTGCACCTGCCGGACGGCGTGGATGCGGACACCGCCTACGCGAAACTCGCCCCGCTGGGCGAGGAAGACCCGTCCCTGAACCTGCGCTTCGCCCCCGGCCGCGCGGGCCTGACCGTCGACCTGATGGGCCCGGTACAGCAGGAGATCCTGACCGAGCGCATCCGCGCCATGACGGGCTGGGACGTGCGCATGGAAGAGGGCAGCATCCTGTACCGCGAGACGGTCTCGGGCTGCGCCGAAGGCGTGGGACATTATGAGCCGCTGCGCCATTACGCGGAGGTGCACGTGGCGCTCCGCACGCTGCCGCGGGGCACCGGGCTGGTGATCCGGGACGCGTCCGATCCCCGGAAACTGGAGCCGGTGCTGGCGGCCGGGATCGTCAAACTGCTGGCTTTGAAAACCCACCGGGGCGTCCTGACCGGCGCGCCCGTGACCGATATGGAGATCGCGCTGCTCGGCGCGAAAGACCACGAAAAACATACCGAGGGCGGCGACATGCGCGAGGCCGCTTTCCGCGCCGTGCGCCAGGGCCTGATGACGCTGGAGGCCCGCGGACAGGCGCGCCTGCTGGAACCGTACCAGAACTTCCGCCTGCTGCTCCCGCCCGACAAACTGGGCCGGGCGCTGTCGGAACTCAAGGCGCGCGCCTGCGAAGCGGAGCAGGAGGGCATGGAGGCCGACCTGGCCATCATGACAGGCCGGGGCCCCGCCGCCTCCCTCCTGGGCTATGACCGCGAACTGGCCGCGTATACCGGCGGCCGCGCCCGCCTCCAGCTCTGGAACGGCGGATACGACCTGTGCCACAACACGGAGGAAGTCATCGCCGCCGCCGGCTACAGCGCCGAAGCGGACCGCGAAGATCCCTGCGATTCCGTCTTCTGCGCGCACGGCGCCGGCTTTTCGGTCCCCTGGGATCAGGTCCCGGACTACATGCATCTGCCGTACCTGCTGCCTACGGAGGACGATGAGCCGGCCGGCCCGAAGACCGCCCCTTCCGCCGGTCCTGCCGCCCCCCACGTCCGCGACCCGCGCGCCGCGGACGCGGAACTCGAAGCCATCATGCTCCGCGAATTCGGCCCCATCAAACGCCCCGTCGTCACCGGCGTCACCCATACCAACGCGGGCCTGCCGCGCGGCCCGGAATTCCTTTCCCTCCCGGCCCACACCTACCTCATCGACGGCTACAACCTGATCTTCTTCTGGCCGGAAATGAAGGAACTTGCGGCGAAAAGCCTCGAAAACGCCCGTGAACAGCTGCTGCGCCGCCTGCAGAACTACGCGGCTTTCGCAGACAAAAAAATGCTCGCGGTCTTCGACGGCTACCGCGTGGGCGGCGGCGCCGGGGAAACGCAGGAACTCCCCCACCTGACCGTCATCTACACGAAAGAGCACGAGACCGCCGACATGCTGATCGAGCGCTTCCTGGCCGAAAACAAAAAGACCGGCCGTTACGCCGTCGTCAGCAACGACAACCTCATCCGCCTTGCCGCTATCCGCCAGGGCGCCCTCCGCGTCCGCTGCGAGGAATTCCTGGACGAATACGCCGCCGCCATCGCCTCCCTGCAGGAACGCATGGAGCAGGAGGGCGGCCGCATCGGCAGCAAACTCGTGTGGAAGGAGTGAGAATCTGACAAAAGAACCGTCCCCCTGTCAGATTCCCGCCTTATTTTCTACTTGTATTTCCCCAATCACCGCATTATAATATTCGTTTGTAATACTATCGGGGAAGCGATTCCCCCGGGAGGCAGTTATGCAGGAAAAACTGGCAAAAATCAGAGAGGAAGCGCTGGCGCGGCTGAATGCCGCCGCGGATTCCGATGCGATCAATGAGATCCGTCTGGCTTATCTGGGCAAGAAAGGCCAGCTGACGGAAGTCTTAAAGGGCATGCGCGACGTGGCCCCGGAGGACCGCCCGAAGGTGGGCGAATGGGTGAACGACACCCGCAAGGCCATCGAGGCGAAGCTGGAGGAAGTCCAGAAGAAGGCCGCGGAAAAAGCGCTGGCCCTGCGCCTTGAGACCGAGACCATCGACGTGACCATGCCTGCCAAATCGGCGAGCCTGGGCCATCCCCATCCCAACACCCTCGCGCTCAAGGAACTGGAGCGCGTCTTCGTGGGCATGGGCTATGAAGTCGTGGAAGGCCCGGAGATCGAATACGACTACTACAATTTCGAGGCCCTGAACATCCCCGCCGGCCACCCGGCCAAGGACGAGCAGGACACTTTCTATATCAACGACAAGATCCTGCTGAGGACCCAGACCTCGCCGGTGCAGGTCCGCACCATGGAGAAGACCAAGCCGCCCATCCGCATTGTGGCGCCGGGCCGCGTGTTCCGTTCGGACGACGTGGACGCCACCCACTCCCCCTGCTTCAATCAGGTGGAGGGCCTGGTGATCGACAAACACATCACGTTCGCGGACCTCAAGGGCACGCTGGCGCAGTTCGCGCGCGAAATGTTCGGACCGGAGACCAAGGTCAAATTCCGGCCGCACCACTTCCCGTTCACCGAGCCCAGCGCGGAGATGGACGTGTCCTGCTTTAAGTGCGGCGGCAGGGGCTGCCGGATGTGCAAGGGCAGCGGCTGGATCGAGATCCTGGGCTGCGGCATGGTGCATCCGAAGGTCCTGCGCATGAGCGGCATCGACCCCGAGGAGTACTCCGGCTTCGCTTTCGGCATCGGCCTCGAGCGCATCACCCTGCTCAAGTACGAGATCGACGACATGCGCCTGCTGTACGAAAACGACGTGCGGTTCCTGAATCAATTCTGAGGTGGCGAGATGAATACTTCCTATAACTGGATCAAATCCTACGTCCCCGGCTTAAGCGCGGGCGACCAGGAATACTTCGATAAAATGACCCTTTCCGGCACCAAAGTGGAGGGCTTCACCCGTCTGGACAAAAATCTGGACCGCATCGTGGTGGGCCGCATCGAAAAACTGGAGCCCCATCCGAACGCGGACAAGCTGGTGGTGTGCCAGGTGAACGTCGGCGCGGAGGAACCGCTGCAGATCGTGACCGGCGCCCCGAACGCGGCGGCGGGCCAGACCGTGATCGTCGTCCTGGACGGCGGCAAAGTCGCGGGCGACCACGACGGCCACGTGGCGGAAGACGGCGTCGTCATCAAAGCCGGCGCCCTGCGCGGCGTCCCGTCCGCGGGCATGATGTGCTCCGTGGAGGAACTTGGCTTTGACCGCAACTTCTTCCCCGAAGCCCCCGAATACGGCATCTACGTCTTTCCGGAAGGCAGCGACGTAAAGCCGGGCGACGACGCCCTGGAGGCCCTGGGCCTGCGCGACACGGTCTTCGAATACGAGATCACCTCCAACCGCGTGGACTGCTACAGCGTGCTGGGCATCGCGCGCGAAGCGGCGGCCACGTTCCGCCTGCCGTTCGTCCCGCCGGCCGTGCCGGTCACGGGCAACGGCGAGCAGGCCTCGGATTACATCGCCGTGGAAGTGGCGGACCCCGATCTGTGCCCGCGCTATACCGCGCGCGTGGTAAAGAACATTAAGTTCGGGCCGTCCCCGAAGTGGATGCAGGAGCGCCTGCGCGCCAGCGGCATCCGCCCCATCAACAACCTGGTGGACATCACCAACTACGTGATGGAAGAGTACGGCCAGCCGATGCACGCGTTCGATTACGACACCATCGCGGGCCATAAGATCGTGGTGAAGCGCGCGCAGGACGGCGACCGCTTCGTGACCCTGGACGGCCAGGAGCGGCAGCTGGACGGCAACATGCTGATGATCTGCGACGGCGAGAAGGAGATCGGCATCGCCGGCATCATGGGCGGCGAGAACTCCAAGATCACCGAAGACGTGCACACCATGGTCTTCGAATCCGCCTGCTTCAACGGCGTGAACATCCGCCTGTCCGCGAAGCGCCTGGGCCTGCGCACCGACGCCTCCGGCAAGTTCGAAAAGGGCCTGGATCCGGAGAACGCCCTGGCCGCCATCGACCGCGCATGCGCACTGGTCGAGGAACTCGGCTGCGGCGAAGTGGTCGGCGGCGTCGTGGACGTCTACGCGAAGAAGCCCGAACGCCGCGAGATCCCGTTCCGTCCGGACTGGATCAACAACTTCCTGGGCACCGACCTTTCCGAAGAGACCATGCTCGGCTACTTCCCGCCCCTGGCGCTCGAATACGACCCCGCCCGCCGCGCCGTGAAGATCCCGACCTTCCGTCAGGACCTGGAAGGCGAAGCGGATCTGGCGGAGGAAGTGGCCCGCTTCTACGGCTATGACAAGATCCCGGTGACCCTGCCCCGCGGCGAAGCCACCGCAGGCAAACTGTCCTACAAGAACCGCGTGGAGGATCTGGCCGGCCAGGTCATGGAATACTGCGGCTTCAGCCAGGCCATGAATTTCTCCTTCGAAAGCCCGAAGGTATGGGATAAACTGCGCCTGCCGGCGGATTCCCCGCTGCGTCAGGCCGTGACCATCATGAACCCCCTGGGCGAGGACTACAGCATCATGCGCACCCTCCCGCTGGGCGGCATGCTGACCTCCCTGGCCACCAACGCGAGCCGCCGCAACAAGAACGCGCGCCTCTACGAACTGGCCAACATCTACCTGCCCAAGGCCCTGCCGCTCACGGAACTCCCGGATGAGCGCCGCCAGCTGTGCTTCGGATTCTACGGCGAAGGCGACTTCTTCACGCTGAAGGCCGCCGCGGAGGAACTCCTGCGCAAGGCCGGCATGAAGGGCCTGCCCGAGTATGAAAACACCGGCGCGTACCCGTTCTTCCACCCGGGGCGCCAGGCGGTCCTGCGCTATGAAGGCACGGAACTGGGTTATCTGGGCGAAGTGCATCCGCTGGTTGCCGAGGCCTTCGGCCTGGCCGAGCGCGCGTATATCGCCGTCGTGGATCTGCCGGCCCTGCTGCCGTTCACGAACCTGGACCACCAGAAGTTCGAAGGCATCGCCCGCTTCCCGGCGGTGAGCCGCGACCTCGCCATGGTCATGGACAAGAAGATGCCCGTGGGCGAAGTGGAGAAGATCCTGCGCCAGCGCAGCGGCAAGCTCCTGGAATCCGTGGAACTGTTCGACGTGTATGAAGGCGCGCAGGTCGGCGAAGGCAAAAAATCCGTCGCCTACAAGCTGGTGCTCCGCGCGAAGGACCGCACGCTGGAGGAGAAGGACATCACCGCCGTGATGAACAAGATCCTGAACGGCCTGTCCCAGAAGGGCATTGAATTAAGAAGTTAAAAAAAGTGCTTGCAATCCGCCGGGGTTGGTGCTATCATAATCTGGCGTTTGTTCAGGAGGATAGAACAAGATGAACACAGTTATCACCATACTGACCATTTTATTAGCCATTATCAGCGTCGGTCTGATCGTTCTGGTGATGCTCCAGGAAGGCAATGAAAAGGGCCTGTCCGGCAGCATCGTCGGCGGTATGTCCGAGACCAGCTATGCTGCGAAGAACAGCGGCCGCACCAAGGAAGGCCAGCTGCGGAAGTACACCCGCATCGTCCTGGCGGCTTTCATGTTCATCGCGCTGCTCATCGGCTTCCTGCAGAAGTTCGTCAAATAATCACGCTGATACGGGCGGCCCAGGCCGCAAGTCAGACAAAGGCCGGGCTGCAAAGCCAGGCCTTTTGTTTTGGGAGTTATCATGAGCAAAGAATCCACCCGGCTGATTGCCAACAATAAGAAAGCCTATCACGACTACTTTATCGAGGATACCTACGAGGCGGGCATCGCCCTCGCGGGCACTGAGGTAAAGTCCCTCCGCATGGGCAAATGCTCGCTGAAGGAATCCTATATCCAGATCAAGCGCGGCGAGTGCTTCGTGCACGGCATGCACATCAGCCCTTATGAAAAAGGCAATATCTTCAACCGCGATCCCCTGCGCGTCCGCCGCCTCCTGCTGCACGCTTACGAGATCCGCAAGCTGCAGGCCGGCGTGGAAAAGCAGGGCTATACAGTCGTCCCCCTGAAGATCTACTTCAAGGGCCAGCTGGTCAAAATGGAGATCGGCCTGGCGCGCGGCAAGAAACTTTACGACAAGCGCGAAAGCATCAAGGAACGCGACATGAAGCGCCAGGCGGAGCGGGAGAGAGACGACGACTGACGGCGGGACCGGCGGACAACAAAGAAGGGCGGGCATTGAGCCCGCCCTTTTGATTGGGATGATCAGAGGCTGGCGGGAATCCCCCGCGCCTCCGTGTCTTACGGTTCTTCTTCGACGAACACGATGCGGCCTTCGCCGTACGGATCTTCGTATTCTTCACCGATCACGCCGCCGAGGGTCTCCGTGATGTAGTCGATCAGGACCTGGTTGTCCAGCTTGACGCTGTCCTGCAGGACGTTGCAGCCTTCGAACATGGTGTAGCCGTCGCCCTGGTTGAGCAGCATGTAGTTGTGGCTGGCCAGCGTGTAGGTCTTTTCGGGATCCAGCGGTTCGCCGCCGATCATGACGTTCTGCACGCGGCGCTCACCGGCCACGCGGACGAACAGGCCGTTCTCATCCGCTTCGCAGGTGGAATCGATGGCAACGTGGATCTCGTAGGTCAGGCCCGAGACCTGCAGGAAGCCGCCGGATTCACCGGGGACGGCGCGGGAGCCCCATTCCAGGGCGTCCAGGATCTGCTGGCCGGTCACTTCGATCACGCACATCGCGTTGCCGAAGGGGTGCACGCTGAGGATGTTGCCCAGGGTGATGTCGCCGGCCTTGATGTTGGTGCGGATGCCGCCGCCGTTCACGAAGGCGATGTCGGAGCCGCCCTGGTTACGGTAGGCGTCGGCGCACAGGTCGCCCAGGTTGGTCTCGGCGCGGCGGATCATGCGGATCGGCTTGCCGTTGCTGTCCACTTCGACGGGGTCGTTGATGGTCAGGTCGACCTGCGTGAGGGCAACCACTTCGTTCAGCTTTTCATTCAGCAGGGCGTTGCCGCTGTCCACGACCTTGGTCATCGCGTTGTCCAGACCCAGCAGTTCGGGCGCGGAAACGCTGTTGTTCCAGGTGTACAGGCCGGTGGAGAGGGCGCCGTCCTTGCTGATGCGGCACCAGCCGATGCAGGACAGTTTGGTGCCGCAGGCGGAGCGGAGCACGGTCTCACCGTTCTTGTTGAGCATGGAGACCTGCTCGGTGTCATGGCTGTGGCCGTCGAGCATCGCGTCGATCCCCGTGGTGTTGCTCAGCACGTCGGCGTAGGTGTAAGGGACCGCTTCGGCTTCGTTGCCCATGTGGCCCATCAGGATGACGAATTCCGCGCCTTCTTCGCGGGCGGCGTCGACGGCGGACTGGACGGCATTATAAACGCCTTCGCCGGTCTCATCCTGCAGGAAGCCGTACACGAATTCGCCGTTCTCATCCTGGAAGTAGCGGGGGGTGGAAGTGGTCAGGGTCTTGGGCGTGGTGACGCCGACGAAGGCCACCTGATGGCCGGCCAGTTCGCGGATCACGTACGGCTCGAACACGAGCTCGCCCTTGTAGTTGAAGTTGCAGCTGATGTAGTCGAATTCTGCTTTTTCGGCCAGGGCCAGGAAAGTATCCATGCCGTAGTCGAATTCGTGGTTGCCGGGGATGGCGACGCTGTAGCCGGCGCAGTTCATCAGGGTGATCAGCGCGTCGCCCTTGGTCAGGGTGCCGATGGGCTCGCCCTGGATGTTGTCGCCGTCATCCACCAGGATCACGTCGTCGCCCTGGGAGAGCAGATAATTGCGGATCTGTTCCAGGCCGGCGTAGCCGAAGCCCTGGTCAATGCCGCAGTGGACGTCGCTGGTGAACAGGATCACGATGTCGCCGCTCGGCTCAACTTCCGGTTCGGGCGCTTCGGTCTCGGGCGGTGCTTCCGTAGGAGCCTCGGTAGGAGCTTCCGTGGGAGCTTCCGTCGCGGGCTCTTCGGTGGGCGCCGGGGTGGTCTCCGGAGCTGCGGTAGTTTCCGGAGCCGCAGTGGTCTCCGGCGCTTTCGTGGTCTCCGGGGCCGCGGTCGTGGGAGCGGCGGTCGTCGGAGCAGCGGTGGGCTGGGGCTTGGACGCGCAGCCGCTTGCCAGCAGGACGATAGCCAGCAGCAGGGCGGTCAGGACCTTCCAGGTCTGTTTCTTCATGTTTTTCCTCCTGTGATTCTTATTGTATTGTATCAACAGCATTTTGTACTGTGTGATGCCAGGCGGGAGAGGACCACTGCAGGGGCAGGAACGTGTATCCGTTGTTCAGGCCCCACTGGATGATCCGTTCGACGGCTTCGGCCACGGGCGGGTTGACGTCGTGCATCAGGACGAGGGATTCCTGCTTGGTGGAGATCCCGTTGATGACGTTCTGGGACGCCTCGTAGGCGGAGAGCGGGGAGCCGTCGCCGGCGATCACGTTCCAGTCGAAGTACTGGTAGCCGCGGGCGAGGACTTCCTGCGTGAGGCGGCTCATGATGCCGGGATTGAAACCGCTGATGGAGTTCGAACTGCCCCCCGGGAAACGCAGCATCTTCAGGTGCTGGCCCGTCTGGGAGGCGACGACCTCCTCGATCGCGTACAGGTCTTCGAAATAGGCCTGTTCGCTGCTATAGATGGTATTGTAATTGTGCGTGGAGGTGTGCATGGCCACCGTGTGCCCGAGCTCGGCTTCGCGGCCCATCAGCCAGCGGTAGGCCGCGAACTGGTTCGTCACGAAGAAAGTGGCCTTGACGTTGTATTTGGCCAGGATCTCCAGCAGGTGCTCCGTGTATGGGCCGGGGCCGTCGTCGAAGGTCAGGTAGACGACCTTTTCGCCGGTGACGACGGGCGTGGGCGGCGGCGCCGGTTTGGCCTTTACGATGACCTGGCGCGTGGCGCTGCCGGTGTTGCCGTAGGAATCCGAGACGGTGTAGGTGAGGGTATACGTGCCCGCGCGGCCCGTGTCCACGCCGCCGGAGACCTGGATGCGGGCGCTGATGTCGCCCTCCAGGTTGTCGCTGGCCGAGGCCCACGGATCCTTGAATTCCTGGCCGAATTCCAGCGTGACGGTGCTGTCCCCGTAGAGGGTGATCACGGGCGCGACCATGTCGCGGTAGCGGACGATGCGCTGCACGGTGGCGCGATTCCCGAAGGAATCCGTGACGGTGTAGACGTAGATCTCCGTGTCCTGCCCTTCACCGGCGGTTTTTTCGACCCGCACTTTCCGCGTGATGTCGCCGTCCTTCGCGTCCCAGGCGGAATAGCCGGGTTCGGTGAAGACGCCGTCGAGGGGGAGCGTGAGGTCGGCGGCGCCGGCCAGCGTAAGGACCGGCGGGTCGAAGTCCCCGAAATGGAGGCGGCGCGCGGCGGACGCGGTGTTGCCGCCGCTGTCGCGGACGGTGTAGCGGAGCAGGAGGCCCGGCCCGTTCGGGAGCGGGCGTTTGGTCACGAGGACCCGGTCCGTGATGTCGCCGTCGCGGCGGTCGTCCGCGGTATAGCCGGGCTCCACAAATTGGTCCGCGTCTTCCATCAGGAGAAATCTGCCGCCCTGCAGGCGGATCGCCGGCGGCTTCATGTCCGCCCGCTTGACCAGGCGCAGGACGCTGGCTTCGTTGCCGTAGAGGTCACTCACGTGATAAGTGTAGAGCGTGCTGTTCGGCCAGTGGCCGGGCGCTTCGTCGCGGATGACGAGGCCGGAGATGTCGCCGTCGCAGTCGTCCACGGCGGTGCAGCCGGGATCCTTGAAGACGTCCTCGTAGTCCAGCAGGAGCTCCGCCTCGCCGCGCAGGGTCAGGACCGGCGCCGTGCGGTCGTCGTAGGGGATCGGGCGCTTCGCCTCGGCCGTGTTGCCGTGGCTGTCGGTGACTTTGTAATAAATGAAACCGTCGCCGGGATCGCTGCGCCGGACTTTGTCCGTCAGGTCGCCGTCGAAAGTGTCGGAGGCGGTGAAGCCTTCTTCCTCGTAAGAATCAATGGGACGGGTGTAATAGCCTTCTTTCTGCTGCAGCGTGATGACCGGCGGCGTGGTATCCGTGATGAGCACGGTCTGCTCCGTCCGGGTCCGCAGCAGGAACCAGGAGGCTTCATAGGCCAGGACGTATTCGCCCAGCGCGTGCTCCGGCAGCGTGCTTTCGGAGCGGACGGCGAGGGGCTGTTCTTTGATGAGGAAATTGCTGCCCGCGAGGCGAGCGGTGACGGCGGGGACGGGAGAGGGTGTGCCGTATTCCCAGACGACGGGCTCCGCGCTGATCCCGTCGAATTCGATGTGACGGCCGCCGCCCCATACCACGAAGGCGGCAAACCCGAGGAGCGCCGCCAGGGACAGGAGCAGGATGATCAGCTTTTTATGCGAAGACATGGCAAAGCCCGCCTAAACAGATAATAGTGAGTGGTACGTCACCTATTATATGCCCGGCGGGCTTTGATTGCAAGATGAGAGAGGGCGGTTTCCTGTTTATTCTTTGATCAGCCGCTCCAGAATCTGCAGGCTGCGGGAGGCGAACGCGGCGTTGCCCTCAGCGCTCAGCGGTTTGTGCGCCATCAGCGCGAGGTCGTACAGCTGCGCGGCCACCAGCGAGGCGGTCTCCTCGTCGGCCGGCTTCTCCAGATACTGCACCAGCGGGTTGCCGCTGTTTAAGACCAGGGTCTCCTCGGCCGGGAACTGCGACGGATCCATGCCGTACAGGCGGAACATGTCGCTCATGCGGCGGCTCTCCTCCGCGTAGGTCATGACGGAGGCGACGGAATCGTCTTTAAAGCGCACCAGTTTGAGCGCGTGCAGATCGTGGCCCAGGGCTTTCTGGAAGATGTCCTTCAGACCCTCTTCGCGCGCGGCGGCCTCTTCGGGGCTTAAGTCCTCGGCCAGCGCCTTGCTGACGTCCGAATCGATGCGGCAGAATTTGTAGTCCGGGTAGCGCTGCTCCAGGCGGGTGATGAAGGGCTCGTCGATCGCGTGGGTGAAGAGCAGGGCGTCCTGGCCGGCTTCCTTGAACATGCGGACGTAGGAGGCCTGCCGGACCGGGTCGGTGACGTAATAGATGACGGAGCGCTTGTCGGCGGGGGCTTCTTCCTTGGTGTCATCCTGAGCGGAGGAAGCGTCAGCTTCCGAATCCGAAGGACCTGCTTCAGAGCCTGCGGCCGTCTCTGCGGGTTTTTCCGCCAGATACTCATCCAGCGACACGTATTTCCCTTCCAGATTCTTATAGATCACCGCCTTGCGGATCTTCTCGCTGAACTTGTCGTCCTTCAGACAGCCGTACTTGATGAACGGGGAAATGTCCTCCCAGTACTTTTCGTACGCTTCGCGCTCCACGTTGAACAGGCCGGTCAGCTTGTCCGCCACTTTTTTCGTGATGTAGTCCGAAATCTTGCGCACGAAGCCGTCGTTCTGCAGCGCGCTGCGCGAGACGTTGAGCGGCAGGTCCGCGCAGTCGATCACGCCCTTGAGGAGCAGCAGGAACTCCGGGATGACTTCCTTGATGTTGTCCGCGATGAAGACCTGGTTGGCAAAGAGTTTGATGGTCCCCTCCGCCGGCTCGGTCTCCAGATTCAGCTTCGGGAAGTAGAGCAGGCCCTTCAGGTGGAACGGGTAGTCCATGTTCAGGTGGATGGTGAAGAGCGGGTCGCGCCATTCGCGGAACAGTTTTTTGTAGAATTCGTTGTACTGCTCGTCCGTGCATTCGGAGGGGTTCTTCAGCCAGAGCGGGTGGACGTCGTTGACGGGGGCGGGGGCGGATTTGGCGGCCGCAGCCTCGTCCGTGTCATCCTGATCGATAGCGTCAGCCTCCGCAGCCGAAGGTTCTTCCTCCTTGTCCGCATTCTTAAAATAAATCGGGTACGGCATGAACGCGCAGTACTTTTCCAGCACTTCGCGGGCCCGGTACTCGTTCGCAAATTCCTTCGAATCGTCGGACAGGTACAGCGTGACCAGCGTGCCGCGCTCCGTACGGTCCCCGGTCTCCATCGTGTAGGTGGTCCCGCCGTCGGATTCCCAATGGACGGGCTCGGCGCCTTCCTCCCAGGAGAGGGTGTCGATCGTGACCTTGTCCGCCACCATGAACGCGCTGTAGAAGCCCAGGCCGAAGTGACCGATGATCTGGTCCTCGGTGGCCTTGTCCTTATACTTCTCCAGGAAGTCCGCCGCGCCGGAGAACGCGATCTGATTGATGTACGTCTTCACTTCCTCCGCCGTCATGCCGAGACCGTTGTCCTCCACCTGCAGCGTCCGCGCGTCGGGCGACACCGTCACGTGCAGGCACAGCTCCTGTTCCTGCGGAATCTCCGCCTGCCCGGCCAATTCCAGCTTCTTCAGCTTCGTGATCGCATCACAGCCGTTCGAGACCAGCTCCCGCAGGAAAATATCGTGGTCGCTGTAGAGCCACTTCTTGATGATCGGAAAAATATTCTCCGAGTTGATGGACAGATGTCCGTGTGATTTTCTTGCCATGTATATCAACCTTCTTTCTGTGTTTGTCGGCTTTTCTTTATTATACAACCCGGCCGCCGGAAGTCAAGCGATTTTTAGCACTCAACTCAAAAGAGTGCTAACAAAACCTGACAGGGGGACGGTTCCTTTGTCAGATTTTGTTCTCCTGTCCGGAGATCTGACAAAGGAACCGTCCCCCTGTCAGATGTTTTCCCTTGACACGCGCGGATTTCGTGATAAAATAACGATAACCCGCAAGGGTTTTAAAGCGTTGATGAGAAGAGTAGGACGGAACTTCCTTCCCCAGAGAGAGAGGCCTTGGCTGGAAGCCTCTTGCAGGAAGCCGGCTGAAGACCACCTCGGAGCGGCCCCAATCCGGCCCGGGTAACGCCGTCACACGTTAAAAGAAGAGCCCGAAAGGCTGGCGCCTTTCCGGGAAGCAGGGTGGAACCGCGGGTTTACTCGTCCCTGGCCGGCATCTTGTGATGCCGCGGGACGTTTTTGTTTTAGGAGGAGAAAAGCATGAAGATCACACTGAAGGACGGCAGCGTACGGGAATACGATCACCCGATGCGGGCTATCGACATCGCGGCGGACATTTCCGAGGGCCTGGCCCGGATGGCCTGCCTGGCGGAGATCAACGGGGAGAAGAAGGATCTGCGGACCGAGATCGCGGAAGACGCGAAACTGAATTTCTTCACCGCGAAGGATCCGGAGGGCCTTTCCGCGCTGCGCCACACCGCGGCCCATGTCATGGCCCAGGCCGTGCTGCGCCTGCATCCGGACGCCAAACTGGCCATCGGCCCGTCGATCGCGGACGGCTTCTATTATGATATCGACTTCAAGGAGCCGCTGCTTGCGGAAGAACTTCCGAAGATCGAAGAAGAGATGAAGAAGATCATCAAGGAGGACATCCCGCTGGAGCGCTACACCCTGCCGCGGGAAGAAGCCCTGGCCTGGGCGCACAGCGTCGAGGAGCCTTATAAAGTGGAACTGATCACGGACCTGCCGAAGGACGCCACCATCAGCTTCTACAAGCAGGGCGATTTCACGGACCTCTGCGCGGGTCCTCACCTGATGAGCACGAAGGGCGTAGGCAAGGCCTTCAAGATCATGAGCCTGGCCGGCGCGTACTGGCGCGGCAGCGAAAAGAACAAGATGCTGACCCGTATCTACGCCACGGCTTTCAATAAAAAAGAAGAACTGGAAGAGTACATCCGCCTGCTGGAGGAAGCCAAGAAGCGCGACCACCGCAAGCTGGGCAAGGAACTGCAGCTGTTCATGAGCGACGAGCTGGTCGGCAAGGGCATGCCCATGTTCCTGCCGAAGGGTTACACGGTCTGGCGCATCCTGGAGAACTACATCCGCGATAAGGAACTCGCCCAGGGCTATCAGCACGTGCTGACCCCGTGCGTGGGCACCGTGGACCTGTACAAAACCTCCGGCCACTGGGATCACTACAAGGACAACATGTTCCCGGCCATGGAAGTGGACGACGAAGTCTACGTGCTGCGGCCGATGAACTGCCCGCACCACATGCGGATCTACGCGTCGCAGCCGCATTCCTACCGGAACCTGCCGGTGCGCATCGGCGAGATCGCGCACGATTTCCGCTACGAGGCCTCGGGCAACCTGAAGGGCATTGAGCGCGGCCGGCATTTCTGCCAGAACGACGCGCACCTGTTCGTGACGCCGGACCAGATCAAGGCGGAATTCTCCAAGGTCGTGGACCTGATCTTCGACACCTACAAGGATTTCGGGATCACGAACTACCGCTGCGTGCTGTCCCTGCGCGACCCGGCGGACAAGGAAAAGTATCATGACGATGACCAGATGTGGAACACGGCCGAGAACGCGCTGCGCGAAGTGCTGAACGACCTGGGCCTGGACTACACCGAAGAGATCGGCGAGGCCGCCTTCTACGGCCCGAAGCTGGACGTGAACGTGAAGCCCGCGGTCGGCGCGGAATACACGCTGTCCACCTGCCAGCTGGACTTCTGCCTGCCGCAGAAATTCCACCTGACCTACATCGACAAGGACAACGGGGAGCAGACGCCGGTGGTGATCCACCGCGCCATCCTGGGCTCCCTGGACCGCTTCATGGCCTACCTGATCGAGGAGACCATGGGCGCCTTCCCGACCTGGCTCGCGCCGGTCCAGGTGAAGGTCCTGCCCATCTCCGAGAAGTATCTGGACTACGGCCGGAAAGTGACGGAGCACCTGGCCGCCGCCGGCCTGCGCGTCGAACTGGACGAGCGCGGCGAGAAGATCGGCTACAAGATCCGCGAAGCCCAGAGCATGAAGATCCCTTACATGCTCATCGTCGGCCAGAAGGAAGAAGAGGACGGCACCGTTTCGGTCCGCTCCCGCTCCGAAGGCGACCTGGGCAGCAAGCTGCTGGCTGACTTCACAGAGGCCGTCCTGCAGGAAGTAGCGAACCGCAGCCGGTGATCTGACAGGGGGACGGTTCCTTTGTCAGGTTTTGGGACGGAAAGAACCGTCCCCCCCTGTCCCATCAACCGCCCGAATAAGGAGGACCCCATGCCCAAAGTATTGCTTATCAACGGTTCCCCCCACCCGCACGGCTGTACCTTCGTCGCGCTGGACGAGGTGCGGAAGACGCTGGAGCAGGAAGGAATAGAGACCGAAATGATCCACGTCGGCCACCTGGCCGTGCGCGGCTGCACTGCGTGCCGCGGCTGCTGGGAGCATGACGGCTGCATCTTCACGGACGATCCGGTCAATGAGACCGCACGGAAATTCGAGGAGGCGGACGGCCTGATCGTGGGCAGCCCGGTCTATTACGCGTCTCCGAACGGGACGCTGATCGCGTTCCTGGACCGGCTGTTCCAGAGCAGTCATTTCTCCAAGCACATGAAGGTCGGAGCAAGCGTGGTGAGCTGCCGGCGCGGCGGGAATACCGCGAGCTTCGACGTGCTGAACAAGTATTTCACGATCAGCGGCATGCCGCTGGCCTCCTCCACCTACTGGAACCAGATCCACGGCTGCACGCCGGAAGAGGCGCGCAGGGACCTCGAAGGCCTGCAGGTCATGCGGAACCTGGGCCGGAACATGGCGTTCCTGATCCGCGCCATCGCCGCGCAGAAGGAAAAAGAGGGCCTGCCCCCCGTGGAACGCAAGGATTTCACCAGCTTTATGGACGTAAAGGAATAAGAACATGGCTGAGAAAAAGATCATCCTGACCGGAGACCGCCCCACCGGGCGCCTGCACCTGGGCCACTACGTCGGCTCCTTAATGCGCCGCGTGGAGATGCAGAATTCCGGCGAATATGACCAGATCAACATCCTGATCGCGGACGATCAGGCCTTAACGGACAACGCGGACAACCCCGGCAAGATCCGGGACAACATCATCCAGGTCGTGCTGGACTACCTGGCCGTGGGCATCGACCCGGCCCGCACCACGATCTGCGTCCAGTCCGCCCTGCCGGCCCTGCACGCGCTGACGTTCTATTACCTGAACATGGTGACCACTGCGCGCCTGTCGCGCAACCCCACCGTGAAGGCGGAGATCCAGATGCGCGGCTTCGAGGACGAGGGCCTGCCCGCGGGCTTCTTCACTTACCCGGTGTCGCAGGCGGCGGACATCACGGCCTTCAACGCGACCATCGTGCCGGTGGGCGAGGACCAGCTGCCCATGATCGAGCAGACCCGCGAGATCGTGGAGAAATTCAACCGCATTTACGGCGAGACCCTGGTCATGCCGAAGGCCGTCATCCCCGAAAACGCGGTGCAGCGCCGCCTGCCCGGCGTGGACGGCAGCGCCAAGATGAGCAAGTCCCTCGGCAACGGCATCTATCTCTCCGACACCGCCGCCACCGTGAAAAAACTGGTCAACGGCAAGATGTTCACGGACCCGCAGCACCTGCGCATCGAAGACCCGGGCCATCTGGAGGGCAATGTAGTCTTCACCTACCTGGACGCCTTCTCGCAGCCGGAGCATTTTGCGGAATTCCTGCCGCAATACGCGAACCTGGACGAGATGAAGGAGCACTACAAGCGGGGCGGCCTGGGCGACGGCACCTGCAAGAAGTTCCTGATCAGCGTGCTGAACGAGATCATGGATCCCATCCGCGCCGAGCGCGCGAAATGGGAAGCCGACCTGGACACGGTCTACGACATCCTCCGCGACGGCACCGCCCGCGCGCGGGAGATCACGAATGAGACGCTGGCCCGCGTGCGCCACGCCATGCGGATCGACTATTTTGAAGACCGCTCCATCCTCAATGAATGGAAGAAACTGTTATGAAGATCACATTTTTAGGGGCCGATCATGAAGTGACCGGCTCCCTGACTTATTTAGAGGCCGGTGGTCACCGCATCCTGGTGGACTGCGGGATGGAGCAGGGCAAGGACATCTTCGTGAACCAGAGCCTGCCCATCGGGGCGGATCAGGTGGACGCGGTCTTCCTGACCCACGCCCATATCGACCACTCCGGCAATCTGCCGCTTCTGTACAAGCAGGGCTACCGCGGGCCGATCTACGCGACGGAAGCAACGACGAACCTGTGCCGCATCATGCTGATGGACTGCGCCGCGATCCAGGAATCCGAGGTGGAGTGGCAGAACCGCAAGAACGACCGCGCCGGCCGCCCGGAAGTGGAGCCGCTCTACACCAAGGAGGACGCGGAGGCCGTGCTGCGCCAGTTCATCCCGCTGTCCTTCGGCGAGCGGAAACAGGTGCAGGAGAACGTGGAGGTCCGCTTCGGCAATGCGGGGCATCTGCTGGGTGCCTCCCACATCGAACTCTGGCTGACCGAGGACGGCGTCACGAAGAAGGTCCTTTTCAGCGGCGACGTGGGCAACACGGACCGTCCGCTGATCAGTGACCCGCAGCCCGTGGAAGAGGCGGATTACGTGATCCTGGAATCCACTTACGGCGACCGCCTGCACGAGCCGCACGAGGGGCACGAAGCCTACGTGCTGCAGCTCGCCCGCGCCATCGAACAGGTGCTGGGCCGCGGCGGCAACCTGGTGATCCCGGCGTTCGCAGTGGGCCGCACCCAGGAGATCCTGTATTTCATCCGCCAGATCAAGGAAGAAAACATGATCCCGTCGCTGCCGCACTTCAAAGTGGTGCTGGACAGCCCGCTGGCTGTGGAAGCCACCGCGGTGTTCCAGCAGACGCCCCGGGATTATTTCAACGAGGACACGCGCGCCCTGCTGGACGAGGGCATCAACCCGGTCTTTTTCGACGGCCTGGAACTGTCCGTCTCGTCCGAGGAATCCAAGGCCATCAACCTGGACCCGGAGCCCAAGGTCATCATCTCCGCCAGCGGCATGTGCGAGGCCGGGCGGATCCGCCATCATCTGAAGCACAACCTGTGGCGGCCGGAAAGCGCCGTGCTCTTTGTGGGCTATCAGACCGAGGGGACCCTGGGCCGCTACCTGCTGGACGGCGCCGACATGGTGAAGCTGTTCGGCGAGGAGATCTCCGTGCAGGCCGAGCTCCTGACCATGCAGGGCATCAGCGGCCACGCGGACCGCGACGGCCTGACTGACTGGCTGAACGGCCTTGCCGCCAAACCCGAGCGCGTCTTCATCAACCACGGCGAAGCCGCGGTCTGCGACAGTTTCGCCTGGTACCTGCGCGACCAGTTCGGCTATTACACGGCGGCGCCTTACAGCGGCACCGTGTACGACCTGCTGACCGGCGAACCGCTGATCCAGACCGAGGGCATCCCGGTGGAGAAGGCGGAGAAGGGCAAGGAAGAGAAGGCCGGCAAGGCCGCCGAGCCGTCCCTGTTCAACTCCCTGCTGGCGGCCGGCGAACGCCTGCTGACGATGATCGGCGCCATGAAGGATCGCAGCAACAAGGAGATCAAGAAGATGATCTCGGAGATCGACAAGCTGATCAACAAGTATTCCAAGGAATGAAAACCGACTTCGACCGGAACATGCAGGATATCATCGCCGGGCTGGATCCCCAGGATCCGCCCCGGCTTTTATTGCATTCGTGCTGCGCGCCGTGCTCCAGCTCCGTACTGGAACAGCTGGCCGGCCCGTTCCGGGTAACGGTTTTGTATTACAACCCCAACATTTATCCGCGGGAGGAGTACGAATTCCGCAAAGCGGAGCAGAAAGACTTCATCCGCACGTACCCGTTCGCCTGCCCGGTGGATTTCCTGGACTGCGAGTACGAGCCCGCGCAGTTTTACGGGGCGGTGAAGGGCCTCGAGCAGGAACCGGAGCGGGGCGGCCGCTGTACGGTCTGCTACCGGCTGCGGCTGGCGCGGACGGCGCGGGAAGCGGCGGCGGGCGGCTATGATTTCTTCGCCACCACGCTGACCCTGAGCCCCCTGAAGGACGCGGTGCGCCTGAACCGCATCGGCGAAGAAGAGGCGGCGCGCCTGGCCGCGGAGCTTGGCCCTTCCGCCCCCCGCTGGCTCCCCTCGGACTTCAAAAAACGGAACGGATACCTCCGCTCCCTGGAGATCACCCGCGCCTGCGGCATGTACCGCCAGAACTACTGCGGCTGCGAATTCTCGCTGCGGGCGGGAAATAAGGACGACTTATGACCTATTTCGGACGATTTTATCTGGACCGCGAAAAGGACATCGCCGTGGACCTCTACCGCGACGGCGACGCCATGGAGTACCGCCTCCGCACGCCGAACCACCACAGCGGCAACCTGATCACGAACCTCGCGCGCGTCTGCCGCGCCGACCTCACCGAGGAAGAAGAAACGGGACTGAAAGTCATGACAGGCCCCGTTTTTTCCTATGTGGACGGGGAGAACCGCCAGGTCTTCATCCTGCGCCTGGGCAACACCAAGGTCGCGAACATCTACCCGGACGGCACCATCGAGCGGAAGGCCACGGTCCCGGCCATCGCCAAAACGCTGATGAGCCAGACCAAGGATTACCGCCTGGACCTGTTCCGCACGCTGGTCAAGACATACATCCTGAGCGAGTGCAAGTTCCGGACGGACCTGCACACGCACATGAACGCGATCCTGGAGCCGGACGCGCTGATCGCGCTGGGCATCGCCCACCAGATCCGGTACCCGCTGTATTACGTCAAAAAACTGGGGCTGGAGCTGACGGAAGAGCAGCAGCGGACGATGGCAGCGCGGCGCGCGCGGGCGGAGGAGTCGCTGGACCTGACGGGGCTGGAGGGCAAATACCGCGACCGGCGCATCGACGATAACTGCTTCATCAACGTGGCGAAACTGATTTTGGGCCATCCCGAGGCCGCGGAACGGAACATCGCGAAGATCCGCGCGTCGCTGGCCGTGCTGAAGGACGGCCAGGCGGTTTTTTCCAATCTGGAAAAAGTCTACCTGTACCGATATGTGTTCACGCGCGGTGTGCGCGCGGAAGATCCGATGCCGGCGGAAGCGCTGCGGGAGAAGATCACGGACATCCCGGACCCGGATATCCGCCGCACCGCGGCGAAGATGCTGGCGGACCGGCAGAGCAAAGCGTACGGCGGCAACACGCTGTTCCAGGACAAGCTGCTCTGGATCGCGCGCAGCTATGCGGCGGCGGGCGTGCGGTACGCGGAGATCTCCGATACCGCGCTCGCGAAGGCGGACCAGGCGCCCGGCCGGCTGGCGGAGATCCACGGCGTGATGCCGGCGGCGATGCGCGAGACCGGGGTGACGCTGCGTTTCCTGGCGGGGATCCGCCGGACGCCGCTCACCATCGTGAAAGACCAGGTCGCGCCGCGCGATTACCTGCGCGAGAACATCCGCACCCTGGAGGCCGTCGCGGAGGACCCGTATCTGGCGGGCTGCGACATCCTGGGCGAGGAGATCAATGATATTGAAGAACTTAAGCCGCTCATCGAACGGCTGACGGCGCTGGCAGGGCGGATCCCGGACTTCGTGATCCGCATCCATGCCGGTGAAAGCGACAGCCTGCGGGGCAACGTCGCGGGCAGCCTGCGCTGCGTGCGCGAGTCGCTGGCGCCGGGACAGCCCATGCCGGCCCTGCGCATCGGCCACGGTCTGTACACCTCCAACCTGAAAAGCGCCCGCGGCCAGGCGCTGCTGAAAGACCTGAAAGAAAGCGGCGCGGTGCTGGAATTCCAGATCAGTTCCAACGTGCGACTGAACAACTTAAGCCGCGTGGAGGACCACCCGCTGAAGCAGTATCTCCGCGCGGGCGTCGCCTGCGTGCAGGGGACGGACGGCGGCGCGCTGTACGGGACCAATTCCATCGACGAGGAACTGGCGCTGGAGCGCCTGCTGGGCCTGACGCCGCGTGACCTGAAGGCGATGTGCCGGGCCGAGGAACGCGTGATGCGGGCCGGCCTGGAAGCGTTCCGCACGAAAAAACAGCGCCTGGGCCGGGCGCTGAAAGGACGCGGGATCAGGGAATACTATGAAGCGCAGCTGCAGGCGGAAGGCGGGCGGCTGCTGACCATGCCGGCGGAAAAGCGCCGGACTTCGGCCGAAGTGCTGGAGGACCGGATCCGCCCGCTGCCCGCGGAGAAATTCCCGCTCATCCTGGCCGGCGGCAGCTTCAACAGCGACCGGCGGCGCTCTGCGCTTCGGCCGGAACTGCTGGGGCTGCTGGACGACCTGCTGGCGCGGCTCAACCCGCAGAAAACGTACTTCGTCATCGGCCACAAACTGAGCGCTTACGAAAAAGCGTTGGTAGAGAAAAACGCCGGCCGCTTCGAGATCTTCGCGGTCGTGCCCACGCTGCTGACGCCGCGCGAGGCCGCGGCCCTGCGGCGCTCCGGCGTCTCGGTCCGGCTGTCCATCGAGCCCTACGGCCTCGGCCTTTACAAAAGCATCGCCTACGAGATCTTCAAGAACCGCGCCTCCGTCCTGCTCGCCCTGGACGGCAACGCCGCCGGCGCCAACCTGATCCAGGAAGCCAAAAACGCGCGCGTGAAATGCCATATTTTCGTCAGCCGCACCTCCCGCGGCCTCCGCGAAAAGACGCGCTCCCTCGAAGGGTACATCCGTTTATTCGATCCCGCGGAGGATATCGTTCCGGAAATCGCCGCCCTCATCAAATGAGGCCGCTGAGGGACGGTTCTTCCTGGCACTGCCACCAGGAACCGTCCCCAGTGGCACCGTTTGACGAATCAAAAAACCTGACAAAGGAACCATCCTTCTGTCAGGTTTTTAATTTCCGGGCTGCGGCAGGTTTATTCGTCCTGCAGCAGGGTGTGCATGATGTGGCTGTAGATCTCCTGGCTGGAGGACTGCCAGCGGTCGCAGATGATGCGGGCCTGCTCTTCGCTGGGGACGGAGAGGAGGAGTTTCAGGAGCTGTACTTTGCCTTCGCGGACTTCGCAGGTGACTTCGTAGTCCGTGCCGGCGGTCTTGCGGTAGTCCGCGGTGATGCCCATTTCGTTGCGGAGGCGGATCTTATGTTTCTTCAGGAAGGCGTGGATGTCTTCCTTGATGGCGTCCGGGATATCGCTGCCGAAGAAACTCAGCGTCTCCTCGCCCTCGCGGGTGATCTCATAACGCTGGGATCCGCGCACGGTGGTCACTTTGATGAGGTGCGCATCCAGCAGTTCGCTGACGCCCTGCTGCAGGGTCATGTAGTTGGTGTATTCCGTAGTCAGGAAAAATTCGGAGATCTGTTCGTTGCTGATGGGCAGATTGGCCTGCTGCAGCAGGTAGAGAACCATCAGTTTGTATAATACCTGCGGGTCGCTGATCATGGCGCGTTCCTCCCCCCGTGTTATTCCGTCCATATTTTACCAAGCCGCGCAAAAAAAAGCAATAAAATGTCCGCTTTCTTCCGTCTTCCTCTTGCAATTTTTGAAAAAATGGTTTAGTCTTTTGCTGAAGACAGAACGTGCATGGGGGAGACCTCTATTTCTCATTGTTTTTTCATCTGTCTTTTCCCCTGATTTTCCAGACGAACCTTACACTTTTTTCCATATGAGATCATTATATTTCCCGGATAATACTGGTTGGGAACGACAGGCGGCGGAGCCCGCGGAGGTGCAGCAGTATGAGTATTGAATTGGAGAAACAATCCCTCTCGACATTGAAGGAATGGGCCCATGCCCTGGGCATCCGCGGCATGAGCAACGCGCGCAAGGCGGATCTGGTCGCGCTGCTGTCCCAGGTGGGCGAGGCGCGCATCGAGCATGCGATGAATCTGACAGGCGGTCCGAAGGAGCAGGCCGTCCGGGGACGCCCCCGCCTGAACCGGAACGCGGACGCCGCGCCGAAGCCGGCGGAGCCTGCGCCGGAAGCACCGAAGGCCCCGGAGGAGGAACCGCCGAGACCCGCGGAACCGGACGACAACATCTCCGGGACGGGGGAGACTTCCCGCCGCCCCAATTACCGGCGCGCGTATGAGAGCCCGGTGGCGGCCACGCGCGGCAACCGCGGGGGCTTCGGCAGTTACGCACCGAGCTACCGGGCCCAGGCAGAGGCGGTGGACACGCAGGAGCGCGGCTCCCGCTTCCGCTATGAAATGCCTTCGCCGGACCGCAGACAGGACGAAAGCAGACCGGCAGCACCGGAACGGTCCGTCTATCCGGATAAAAACGGCGACCGCCCCGCCCGCATCGAGCGGACCGGGGAGCGGCCCGCAGCGGCTCCCGACAAGGGAGACAGCACCGCGGATAAGACGTCGACCTTCCCCGACGCCCTGGCCGGCCCGTCCGGCGAAGGCATCCTGGAAGTGATGCCCGAAGGCTTCGGCTTCATCCGCTGCGAAAACTACATGCCCGGCGACAACGACATCTACGTCTCGCCCGCGCAGATCCACCGCTTCGGCTTAAAGACCGGCGACATTCTGGCCGGCGTGACCAAGGTCAAGACCGGCACGGAAAAATTCCCGGCCCTGCTGTACATCAGCACCGTGAACGGCGAGTCCCCGGATACCGTGCGGAGCCGCAAGCCGTTCGAGGAACTGACGCCGGAATTCCCGCACGAACGCATCCATCTGGAAACGGAGCCGGAAGCGCGGGCCATGCGGATCGTGGACCTGATGGCGCCCATCGGCAAGGGCCAGCGCGGCATGATCGTGTCGCCGCCCAAAGCCGGCAAGACCACACTGATCAAGGAGGTGGCCAAGGCGGTCACCAGAAACCATCCGGACATGCAGCTGATCATCCTGCTGATCGACGAACGGCCGGAGGAAGTGACGGATATCAAGGAAGAGGTCGAAGGACCGAACGTGGAAGTCATCTACTCCACCTTCGACGAAACGCCGGAGCATCACAAGCGCGTGACGGAGATGGTGCTGGGCCGGGCGCAGCGCCAGGTCGAGCACGGCCGCGACGTGATCATCCTGCTGGACAGCATCACCCGCCTGTCCCGCGCCTACAACCTGACCGTGGCGCCCAGCGGCCGCACGCTTTCCGGCGGCCTGGATCCCGCGGCGCTCTACATGCCGAAGAAATTCTTCGGCGCCGCCCGCTGCATGCGCGAAGGCGGCAGCCTGACGATCCTTGCCACCGCGCTGGTCGAAACCGGCAGCCGCATGGACGACGTGATCTTTGAGGAATTCAAGGGCACCGGCAACATGGAGCTCGTGCTGGACCGCAAACTGTCCGAGCGCCGCATCTTCCCGGCCATCGACATCCTGAAGTCCGGAACGCGCCGCGACGACAAGCTGCTGTCCCCGGAGGAGCTGGAGACCGTGTCCTACATCCGCCAGGCCATCAGCAACCCGGTCAAGGGCGAAGAGGCGCTGGAAAAAGTACTGGATCTGATGCGGCACACCCGGACCAACCGCGAGTTCTGCGCGCTGGTGCGGAAGATGCGGTTCTAACCCGGCCGCCCTTCCAGTTCCTTCAGCGCCTTCCGGTGCAGCGCGTACACCGTGCTTTCGCTGACGTGCAGTACCGCGGCAACCTCCAGCCAGCTCATCCCCTCCAGATAGCGCGCCTCCAGCAGGCGCCGGCGGCGGGGAGAGGACAGCGAATAAACGGCCCGCTCGATGCGCAGCACCAGCAGGCGGTCGCGGAAAAGCGCGCGGCGGACCGGGGCTTCCTCTGCGGAGCCCGCGGGCAGCGCGGCCAGGCGCTTTTCCAGATGGATGATCTCGTCTTTCAGGGAGAAATAAGAGGATAACAGAGTTTTGACCTGTGAAATGGCGGCTCCTTCGGGGGGACCGGGCGGCCGCTTCCGGGAACCATTATAAGGCACGGAGGCCCGTTGTCAATCCGCACGAACGAATCTGCGGAAAAACAGCCCGAAAAACTTATAAAATTAGCCGCAGGCGGACTTGACAGCCTGCGGCTGTTTTGATAGGATGAAGAATGCACTATTGTGGCGCATTGGCTTTACTATGCCCTCAAAAAGGTGCAAACAATTCTTGCAGGGGAGAAGCATCTATGGAAAAAAACAGAATGCGTCCGGTAGCTTCCGGGAAGAACACCCGTATGAGTTACTCCAAACAGCGGGAGGTTCTGGGGCTGCCTAATCTTATTGATATCCAAAAAAAATCCTATGAATGGTTTTTGAGCGAAGGCCTGAAAGAGGTCTTTGATGATATTTCCCCGATCACGGACTACAGCGGAAGCATCAGCCTCAGCTTCGAGGACTTCGAGCTCTGCCGCGACGAAGCGAAATATACCATAGAAGAGTGCAAGGAACGGGACGCCACCTATTCCGCTCCTCTGCGCGTCAAAGTGCTTTTAAAATCCCCGGACAAAGAAGTCAAAGCCCACTACATTTTCATGGGCGACATGCCGCTGATGACTGAAAGCGGCTCCTTCGTGATCAACGGCGCGGAGCGCGTCATCGTCAGCCAGCTGGTCCGTTCCCCGGGCATCTACTACAGCCTGGACCATGACAAGCTGGGCAAATCCCTGTTTTCTTCCCAGGTGATCCCGAACCGCGGCGCCTGGCTCGAATACGAGACCGACTCCAACGACGTCTTCTGGGCCCGCGTGGACCGCACCCGCAAGGTCCCGGTGACCACGCTGATCCGCGCGCTGGGCATCGGCTCCAACGACGAGATCGTGGAGAAGTTCGGCGACCTGCCCCTGATCCGCGGCTCCCTGGCCAAGGACAAATCCACGGACTACAGCACCGGCCTGCTGGAACTGTACGACAAGATCCGTCCCGGCGAGCGCCTGCTGGTGGAGAACGCCCGCAGCCTGTTCCACAACATGCTCTTTGAGGACCGCCGCTACGATCTGGCCCGCGTCGGCCGCTACAAATTCAACAAGAAACTGCAGCTGAAGCGCCGCGTGACCGGCCGCATGCTGGTCGAAGACGTCATCAATCCCGACACCGGCGAAGTGGTCGCCCGCGCCGGCGAAGTGCTGAACGCCGAGCGCGCGGACGCCATCCAGAACTCCGGCGTGGAGTCCATCGTGGTGGACGCCGACGGCACCCCCGTCAAGGTCCTGTCCAACCGCTTCGTAGACATGAAGCAGTACGTCTCTTACGAACCGCGCGACTACGGCGTGCGCGAACTGGTCCATTATCCGGACCTGATGCGCTTCCTGGAGACTTATCCGGACGAAGAGGAGCAGAAGGAAAAACTGCCCCAGTACATCCGGGAACTGGTGCCGAAGCACGTGACGGAAGACGACATCTTCGCCTCCATCAGCTACTGCTGCACCCTGCAGTTCGGCCTGGGCAACTGCGACGACATCGACCACCTGGGCAACCGCCGCATCCGCGCCGTGGGCGAGCTGCTGCAGAATCAGTACCGCATCGGCCTGACCCGTCTGGAAAGAGTCGTGCGCGACCGCATGACCACGCAGGACCAGGACAGCATCACCGCGCAGTCCCTGATCAACATCAAGCCGGTCACCGCGGCGGTGAAGGAGTTCTTTGGAAGCTCCCAGCTGTCCCAGTTCATGGACCAGAACAACCCGCTGTCCGAGCTGACCCACAAGCGCCGTCTGTCCGCCCTGGGCCCCGGCGGCCTGTCCCGCGACCGCGCCGGCTTTGAAGTCCGCGACGTGCACTATTCGCACTACGGCCGCATGTGCCCGATCGAGACCCCCGAAGGTCCGAACATCGGTCTGATCAACTCCCTGGCGTCCTACGCCCGGATCAATGAATACGGCTTCGTGGAAGCCCCCTACCGCATCGTGGACAAGACCGATCCGGAGAACCCCCGCGTCACGGACGACGTGATCTACCTGGCCGCCGATGAAGAAGACAACTACATCGTCGCGCAGGCGAACGCCCCCCTGGACGAGAAGGGCTACTTCACGGACGATACCGTCACGGGCCGCTTTAAGGAAGAGACCGCGCAGTTCGACAAGCGCCGCATCGACCTGATGGACGTGTCCCCGAAGATGGTCTTCTCCGTGGCCACCTCCATGATCCCCTTTCTGGAGAACGACGACGCGAACCGCGCGCTGATGGGTTCCAACATGCAGCGGCAGGCCGTGCCCCTCATGGTCACGGAATCCGCCGTGGTCGGCACCGGCATGGAAAACAAAGCGGCCGTCGACTCCGGCGTCTGCGTCGTCGCGAAGGAAGACGGCGAAGCCATCTACGTCTCCGCGGACAAGATCGTCCTGCGCAAGGCGGACGGCAACGTGGACGAATATCCGCTGTTAAAGTTCAAGCGCTCCAACCAGAGCAACTGCTATAACCAGAAGCCCATCGTCAACAAGGGCGATAAAGTGAAGGCCGGCGACGTGATCGCGGACGGCCCCTGCACCAGCGGCGGCGAGATCGGCCTGGGCAAGAACCCGCTGATCGGCTTCATGACCTGGGAAGGCTACAACTACGAAGACGCGGTCCTGCTGAGCGAACGCCTGCTGAAGGACGACGTGTTCACCTCCATCCACATCGAGGAGTACGAGACCTCCGCCCGCGACACCAAGCTGGGACCGGAAGAGATCACCCGCGACGTGCCCGGCGTCGGCGACGATTCCTTAAAGGATCTGGACGAACAGGGCATCATCCACGTGGGCGCCGAAGTCCGCACCGGCGACATCCTGGTCGGCAAGGTGACCCCGAAGGGCGAGACCGAGCTCACCGCGGAAGAGCGCCTGCTGCGCGCCATCTTCGGCGAAAAGGCCCGCGACGTCCGTGACACCTCCCTGAAAGTGCCGCACGGCGCCTACGGCGTGGTCCTGGACACCAAGGTCTTCACCCGCGAGGCCGGCGACGAGCTGCCTCCGGGCGTGAACATGAGCGTCCGCGTGTACGTGGCCCAGAAGCGCAAGATCTCCGTGGGCGACAAGATGAGCGGCCGCCACGGCAACAAGGGCGTGGTGTCCCGCATCCTGCCCGAAGAGGACATGCCGTTCCTGCCGAACGGCCGGCCTCTGGATATCGTGCTGAACCCCCTGGGTGTGCCCAGCCGTATGAACATCGGCCAGATCCTGGAGACCCACCTGTCCCTGGCGGGCGAGATCCTGGGCTTCAAGGTGTCCACCCCCGTCTTCGACGGCGCCAAGGAAGTGGACATCGCGGACACCCTGGTCATGGCCAACGACTACGTCAACACCGAGTGGGAAGACTTTGAGAAGAAATACAAGAAGGTGCTGCTCCCCGAGGTCCTGGAGTATCTGGGCTCCCATCTGGAGCACCGGGCCCTGTGGAAGGGCGTGCCCATCACCCCGGACGGCAAGATCCAGCTGCGCGACGGCCGCACCGGCGAACCGTTCGACAGCAAGGTCACGGTAGGCCACATGCACTACCTGAAGCTGCACCACCTGGTGGACGACAAGATCCACGCCCGCTCCACCGGCCCTTACTCGCTGGTGACGCAGCAGCCCTTGGGCGGCAAGGCCCAGTTCGGCGGACAGCGTTTCGGCGAAATGGAAGTGTGGGCCCTGGAAGCGTACGGCGCCGCCTACACCCTGCAGGAGATCCTGACGGTGAAGTCGGACGACATCGTGGGCCGCGTCAAGACCTACGAAGCCATCGTCAAGGGCACCAACATCCCGACCCCGAGCGTCCCCGAATCCTTCAAGGTGCTGCTTAAGGAACTGCAGTCCCTGGGCCTGGACGTGACGCTGCTGATGGACGACGGCACGGAAGTGGAAGTGAAGGAAAACACGGAGTATTCGGACCGCGACTTCAAGGCCGTGATCGAAGGCAACCGCGACTTCCTGAGCCGCTCCGACAACTACGGCCAGTACGGCTACCAGACGCAGGCGTTCAACGCGCAGGGCGATCTGGAGGAAGTGGAGCCCGAAAGTTCTTCCGAAGAAGAAGGCAAATACCTGGATGACGATTACACCGATTTCAGCAGTGACGACGAAGGGAGATAAAGAATATGCCGATGCAGATTCATGAGGATTACTATCAGCCTTTGGTATTTGACGCGATCCGGATCGGACTGGCGTCTCCCGAAAAGATCCTGAAGTGGTCCCACGGCGAAGTCAAAAAGCCGGAGACCATCAACTACCGCACCTTAAAGCCCGAACGCGACGGCCTGTTCTGCGAACGGATCTTCGGCCCCAGCCGCGACTGGGAATGCCACTGCGGAAAATATAAGAAGAAACCCCGTCTGCGCGGCACGGTCTGCGACCGCTGCGGCGTGGAAGTGACCAAGTCCAGCGTCCGGCGCGAGCGCATGGGCCACATCACCCTGGCCTCGCCGGTGTCCCACATCTGGTATTTCAAGGGCATCCCGAGCCGCATTGCCACCATCCTGGAGATCTCGGCCAAGCATCTGGAGTCCGTCCTGTACTTCGCCGCCTACATCGTGCTGGATCCCGGCACGGTCCCCATGCTGCAGAAGAAGCAGATCCTGCTGGATTCGGAATACCGCGACCTCATCGACAAGTACGGCCGCGGCTCCTTCAAGGCCGGCATGGGCGCGGAAGCCATCGAGACCCTGCTCAAGGAAGTGGACCTGGACAAGGAATACGCGGAGCTGCGCGCGGAATATGACAGCGCCTCCTCCCAGAAGCGCACCAAGATCATGAAGCGCCTGGAAGTGGTGGAAGCCTTCCGCAATTCCGGCAACCGTCCGGAATGGATGATCCTGAACGTCCTGCCCGTGATCCCGCCCGATCTGCGGCCCATGGTGCAGCTGGACGGCGGCCGCTTCGCGACGTCCGACCTGAACGACCTGTACCGCCGCATCATCAACCGCAACAACCGTCTGGGCAAGATGGACGGCGCGCCAGAGATCATCGTGCGCAACGAAAAGCGCATGCTGCAGGAAGCCGTCGACTCCCTGATCGACAACGGCCGCCGCGGCCGTGCCGTGACCGGGGCCGGCAACCGTTCCCTGAAGTCCCTTTCCAGCATGCTGAAGGGCAAGCAGGGCCGCTTCCGCCAGAACCTGCTGGGCAAGCGCGTGGACTATTCCGGCCGTTCCGTTATCGTGGTCGGCCCGGACCTGAAGATCTTCCAGTGCGGCCTGCCGAAAGAAATGGCCATCGAGCTGTTCAAGCCCTTCGTCATGAAGGAGCTGATCAGCCTCGGCAAGGCCACCAACGTCAAGAACGCCAAGAAAATGGTGGACCGCGCGCAGTCCGAAGTGTTCGACGTCCTCGAGGACATCATCAAGGAACACCCCGTGATGCTGAACCGCGCGCCTACCCTGCACCGTCTGGGCATCCAGGCTTTCGAGCCGATCCTGGTGGAAGGCAAGGCCATCCGCCTGCACCCGCTGGTGTGCACCGCGTTCAACGCGGACTTTGACGGCGACCAGATGGCGGTCCATCTGCCCCTGAGCGTGGAAGCCCAGGCCGAGTGCCGCTTCCTGCTGCTGTCCCCGAACAACCTGCTGAAGCCTTCGGACGGCGGCCCCGTGGCCGTGCCGTCCCAGGACATGGTGCTGGGCATTTACTACCTGACCCAGGAGCGCCCCGAGGCGCTGGGCACCGGCCGCAGCTTCCGCAGCCTGAACGAGGCCGTGCTGGCGTACGACAACCATCAGATCGACCTGCACGCCCGCGTGAAGATCCGCTGCAAGGGCGTGAACGCGCAGGGCGAACCCATCCAGCAGATGGTGGAATCCACGCTGGGCCGCTTCCTGTTCAACGAGATCATCGACCAGGATCTGGGCTTCGTGGACCGCACGATCCCGGGCAACGAGCTCAAGCTGGAGATCGACTTCCACGTGATCAAGAAGGATCTGAAGAAGATCCTGGAAAAGGTCATCGAAGTCCACGGCACCACCAAGACCGCCGAAGTCCTGGACAACATCAAGGCCATCGGCAACAAATATTCCACCCGCGCGGCCATGACGGTCTCCATCTCCGACATGACGGTGCCTTCCACCAAGAAGGAGATCCTGGAGGCGACCCAGCGCGAAGTGGACGACATCAACCTGCGCTTCCGTTACGGCGAATACACCGACGAAGAGCGCTACAAGATGGTCGTCAAGACCTGGGACGAAGCGGATAAGCGCCTGACCCGGGAACTGATGAACGGCCTGGACCGCTACAACAACATCTTCATGATGGCGGACTCCGGCGCCCGCGGTTCCGAAAAGCAGATCAAGCAGCTGGCCGGCATGCGCGGCATGATGCAGGATACGTCGGGCCGCACCATCGAGCTGCCCATCAAGTCCAACCTGCGCGAGGGCCTGGACGTTCTGGAATACTTCATCTCCGCGCACGGCGCCCGCAAGGGTCTGTCCGACACCGCGCTGCGTACCACGGACTCCGGCTACCTGACTCGCCGTCTGGTAGACGTGTCGCATGACATCATCATCCGCGAGGAAGACTGCGCGAAGGACGGCAACATCCCGTACATGGAAATCTCCGCCTTCGTCAACAACACCGCGGAAGACGTGGTGGAAAGCCTGCAGGAGCGCATTACCGGCCGGACCGCGGCGGAAGACATCACGGATCCGGAGACCGGCATGGTCATCGTGAAGAAGAACGAGCTGATCTACCCGCTGAAGGCGAAAGCCGTCGTGGGCACCGGCGTGACCAAGGTCAAGATCCGCAACGTGCTGGCCTGCCGCTGCAAGGGCGGCATCTGCTCCAAGTGCTACGGCGCCAACATGGCTTCCGGCGAACCGGTCCAGATCGGCGAAGCCGTCGGCATCATCGCGGCCCAGTCCATCGGCGAGCCCGGCACGCAGCTGACCATGCGTACGTTCCATACGGGCGGCGTGGCCGGCGTGGAAGACATCACCGGCGGTCTGCCCCGTGTGGAAGAGATCTTCGAAGCCCGTAAGCCGAAGGGCGTGGCCATCATCACGGATCTGTCCGGTACGGTCTACGTGAAGGAAGACGCGGAGCGCCGCGAAGTCATCGTCACGGACGAGGAGACCGGCGTGTCCAAGTCCTACCTGATTCCGTACAACATGCGGATCAAGAGCACGGTCGTCACGGACAGCCATCTGGAAGCCGGCGACGCCATCACCGACGGCAGCGTGAACCCGCACGACCTGCTCCGCATCAAGGGCGACCGCGCCGTGCAGGACTACATGCTGCGCGAAGTGCAGAAGGTCTACCGCATGGTCGGTGAAGACATCAACGACAAGCATCTGGAAGTCATCGTGCGCCAGATGATGAAGAAAGTCCGCGTGGAAGACCCGGGGGACAGCGACGTGCTGAGCGGCACCACCATGGATTACCTGGACTACCTGGACATCAACGACGAGCTGACCGCGGAGGGCAAGACCCCGATGGAAGGCAAGCGCGTGATGCTCGGTATCACCAAGGCCTCCCTGGCCCGCGATTCGTTCCTGTCCGCGGCCTCCTTCCAGGAGACCACCAAGGTCCTGACCGAAGCCGCCATCAGCGGCCAGCTCGACCGGCTGCGCGGCCTGAAGGAAAACGTGCTGATCGGCAAACTGATCCCGGCCGGCACCGGCATGAAGCGGTATCAGGAAGTCTGCCTGACTTCGGATTACGAGGAACCGGAAGGGAGCCCCATCACGGCGGCGGAAGCGTTCCGGAACGGGTTAGGCTGATCATAGGGAACAAAACGGGGCGGACGCTTTCGTCCGCCCTCTTTTCATAAGGAGCCGCATGTCCGTCATCCGCACCGAAAACCTGATCTACGATTTCACCGTTCCCGACCCCGACGGCGGGGAGGGACAGAAAAACCGGGCCCTGCAGGGCCTGGATCTTAGCGTGGAACCGGGCGAATTCATCGCGATCCTGGGGCGCAACGGCTCCGGGAAATCCACGCTGGCGCGCCATATCAACGCGCTACTGACGCCCACGGAGGGCACGGTCTGGATCGAGGGGATGGATACGGCGCAGGAGGACAAGCTGTGGGATATCCGCACCGCGGCCGGGATGGTGTTCCAGAACCCGGACAACCAGATCGTCATGACCGTGGTGGAAGAGGACGTGGGCTTCGGGCCGGAAAACATCGGCGTGCCCACGGAAGAGATCTGGCAGCGCGTGGGAGACGCGCTGGAGAAGGTCGGGATGACCGCGTACGCGAAGACGGCGCCGCACCGCCTGTCCGGCGGACAGAAGCAGCGGGTCGCCATCGCGGGCGTGCTGGCCATGAAACCGCGCTGCATCGTGTTCGACGAATCCACCTCCATGCTGGACCCGCGCGGGCGGGACGAGGTCCTGTCCACGGTCCGGGAACTGAACCGGCAGGAGCACATCACGGTCCTGCTGATCACGCATCACATGGAGGAGGCCGCGCTGGCGGACCGCCTGCTGGTGATGGACCGCGGGCGGCTCGTGATGGACGGGACGCCCCGGGAGATCTTTGCGCAGCGCGAAGCCCTGCGGCAGCGGGGCCTGTCCGTACCGCCGGCAACGGCGCTGGCGGATGCCCTGCGGGAGGCGGGCCTGCCCCTCGCGGAAGGCATCTGCGGGGAAGAAGAGCTGGCAGAGGAACTGGCCGGCCTGGTCAGGAAGAACGGAGGGCCGCGCGCATGAGCCTTCGTCTGGAAAACGTCAGTTATACCTACGAACCGGGCACGCCGATGGAGACCGAGGCCGTCCGGCCGATGGACATTATCGTAAATACCGGCGAGATCCTGGCCCTGATCGGCGCCACCGGCTCAGGAAAGTCGACCCTGATACAAATGATGAACGGCCTTAACAGACCTGTAACCGGGAAAGTTTTCCTGGATGACCAGGATGTTTTCGCCGAGAAGTACGACCGCCGGGAACTCCGCAGCCGCGTCGGCCTGGTCTTCCAATACCCGGAATATCAGCTTTTCGAAACGGATATCCTGAAGGATATTTCCTTCGGCCCGAAGAACCGGGGCCTGGATGAGGAGACCTGCCTGGCCCGCGCCCGCGCCGCCATGGCCGCGGTCGGCCTGGGTCCGGAATACGAGACCCGCTCCCCCTTCGACTTATCCGGCGGGGAGAAACGCCGCGCCGCCATCGCCGGCGTCCTGGCCATGGAGCCGGAGATCCTGGTGGTGGACGAGCCCGTCGCCGGCCTGGACCCCGAAGGCCGCGCGGAACTCCTGGACGAATTCCGCCGTCTGAAAGAAGAGAAGGGCATGGGAATCGTCATCGTCTCGCACAGCATGGACGACGTCGCCTCGCTCGCGGACCGCATCATCGTCCTGAGCCAGGGGGAAATCGTCATGCAGGGCACGCCGCGCGAAGTCTTTTCCCGCGGCGAGGAACTGGAATCCCTGGGCCTGGCCCTGCCCGCCGTCACCCGCATCCTGCTCCGCCTCAAAGAAAAAGGCGTCCCGGTCAACACGGACGCCCTTACGGTGGAGGAAGCGAAAGCGGAGATCCTGCGCGCGCTCTCACCCGCCCACGATCAGTAAAAACAGCCGGAACAGCCAGTTCGCGGCAATGCCCGCCGCCAGCCCGCCGATGGTGTGGCTGACGATGGCCTTGCCCGTCAGGTCCGGCCTTTTTAATGCCTGCATCATCGACGCGTGCGTGCTCAGGAACCCGCTCCAGCACATGCACATGGCCGTGAACACCGCGATGTCGTGGCCGTTCACGATCCCGTCCGCCGCCAGATCCCGGACGATACCGGTCGCGGCGCCCGCGGACCCCAGCGCGGTGATCGGCACCGCGATCGCCTCGGTGGACGCAAAGCCGAACATCGGCTGCAGGATGAAATTCAGCTTCTCCGCGATTTTCGGCAGCAGCGCGACGCCTTCATAGGCCGCGCCCGTATACCCGCCGCCGGCCGACGGCCCCTTGGTCAGCAGCATCACCAGCGTGCAGACGACCAGCACGCCGGGAATGATGGACAGGCCGATCTCGACGCCGCCCTTGCCGCCGTTTAAGGCCGCGTTCAGGACCCGCATCCCGATGCTGGGCTTTTTCTTTTTGCGCCGGCTGATGTGCCGCGTGAGCGGGAAATACTCCGCCATCGTCACGTGCACGTCCTCCGCGTACTCATCCTCGCCGAACTCCTTCTTCGTCTGGCGGATCATCAGCCGCGTGCTCACGATGCTCCCGATGACCGCCCCCAGGTTCCCGATCAGCACCGCGCCCAGCAGGTGCCCGCCTTTGATGGTCAGGCCCAGCATGAACGTGGACACGATAATGCCCATGCCGAACGCGGTCCCCAGGTTGGTCAGCGCATAAAACTGGTATTTCTTGAAATACTTCCGGAAGCCGCGCTCCTCCGCCAGCGACAGGATCGCCGGGTTATCTGACAGGTACGTGGACACCACGCCCAGCGCTGCCGCGCCCGGCAGCCCGTACAGCGGCTTCATCAGCGGGTTCAGCAGCTTGTTCAGCAGATCCACCACCCCGAACTCCGTGAGCAGCGAGTCCAGCGCTCCCATGATCACGGCGATGGCCATGATATAGAAGCACGTGTCGATCAGCAGTGCGAACGCCGTATTCATCGTCGTGCTCAGGAAATTCGGCAGCCCCATCACCAGCGCGAAGCCGGTGACAGCTGCGATCAGCAGCACCAGAAACACGAACGGCGTCACCCAGCTCTGCTTTTTGGGCGGGACGTTCTGAGTCTGTTCTTCCATTGTTTTTCCCTTCTTCAGGCAGGTTTCGGCCGCTTATTTCCGGCTGCGCCGCTTCAGCAGTTCCTTGCCCTTCACTTCTTCCAGTTTCCTTGCCCGGCGGGTGAGCAGCTCCTGGGACTTCGGCTTGATGTCGCCGGCCTTTGTCAGCGCCCACTTGGTCATCAGCGGTCCGAATACTTCATAGACCAGGACGGCGAACAGGACGATATTGCGGATCAGCGGTCCGTCCCCCGGCAGCTGGGAGGCCGTTACGCACATGCCAAGAGCCACCCCGGCCTGCGGGAACAGCGTGATGCCCAGGTATTTCACCACTTTATCATTGCAGCCCATGGCCCGGGAGGAGAGCACCGCTCCCGTGTATTTACCTATGCAACGCACCAGAATATAAACGATTCCAATCAGAATAATAATGCCGTGCGAGAAAACTGTCAAGTTTAAATCCGCCCCGCTTAAGACAAAGAAGAGCACCAGCAGCGGCGATGACCACCTGTTGGCCCGTTCCATCAGATCCTCCGCCAGCGGCGAGATATTGACGAACAGCGTCCCCAGCATCATGCATACCAGCAGGGACGAAAAACCGATCGTGACCGGCCCGGCCTGGATCTTCAGCATGGACAGTGCCACCGTCAGAAAAATGAACGCGATGGTCATGGCCAGGCGGTTCGTATTCGAATGGAACATCGTCTCCAGCTGCTTGAGCACGAAGCCCGCCGCCGCGCCCAGCAGCAGCGAGAAAACGATCTCCAGCAGCGGGTTGACCAGGATGGAGAACAGGTCCGGGCTCCCGGAACTGATAGCCCGCGCGATCCCGAACGACACCGCGAACAGCACCAGGCCCACCGCGTCGTCCAGCGCGACGATCGGCAGCAGCAGCGACGTCAGTTCGCCCTTTGCCTTGTACTGCCGCACCACCATCAGCGTAGCCGCCGGCGCCGTGGCCGATGCGATCGCCCCCAGCGTGATGGCCGCCGGCAGGGACAGCGCCTCGGGAAACAGCAGATGGATCCCAATCAGCGCCAGGTCCACCAGCACCGTCGCCATGACTGCCTGCACCACGCCGATCACCGCCGCCTGCCGCCCGGTCTTCCGGAGCGCAGCCAGATTGAACTCCGACCCGATCGAAAAAGCGATGAACCCCAGCGCCATGTCAGAGAAATACCCCAGCTTATCCACGCTCTCCGTGCTCACGAACCCCAGTCCGTCCACACCGAGCCGCCCCAGCACGAACGGCCCGATCAGCACCCCTGCGATCAGATACGCCGTAACGTCCGGCAGTTTGAGTTTCCCCAGCACCCTCGTCATCATCAGCCCCGCGAAGATCGCCACCGCGATCGACAGCAGCACATGCATATCCTGAACCTTCTTTCTCCAAAACAATAGGGGCGCATTCCCACCCCGCAACGACCCAATCTATCACTTTCTCCATTAATAAGCAACCCCAAACGCAAAAAAACTGACAGGGGGGACGGTTCCTTTGTCAGGTTCAGGGTGACAGCCTGACAGGGGGACGGTTCCTTTGTCAGATTCAGGACGGATCCGCGTGTTCGTCTCTTCGCAGGAAAACGGCTGCCGCCGCCATTTTTTTCCAATAAAAAAACCGCCCGACAGGCGGTTTTTCCTGCTGTGTTCAGGCTGTCATTTTATCCCTTTCCGGATCATCTCAAACGATTCTTCCCCGACCTCCGCGTACAGCCGCAGCAGGCTGCGCAGCTTTTCCGCGGTCTCGGGATGCATGAGCCCTTCAGTCCTGCAGCGTTCAAAATACGCAAGCGGCTGGCTTTTGTCAAAGCGGTCCTTGTAATAGGTCTCGCACGCCGCCACGCGGTCGCAGAACATTTCGATGATGTACTTGTTCGGCATCGGGACAGGCGTGAAGCGGGGTTCCGGCTCGCCGGTCTTGTAGTCCGTCCAGTACTCGTAATGGTGGCGGTTGCGGCCCTTGTGATGCATCCAGGCGTACGAGGCCCCGCGGTCCCGGCGCTCCGCGTCGTTGGGGGAGCGGTCCCCCTGGTAGTAGCGGGCGCCGGTGAAGAATTCCGTGGGCGAGAATTTGGACAGGTCGTGGACCAACCCCTGCCAGAAAAGACCGCACTGCCGGCAATGCTTGAACACCAGGTTCCGGTGGTGCACGATAGTGCGCAGGTGGCGGCGGACTTTTTTGATATTCAGTTCTCCGTTGGTCTTTTCCGACATAGCATTAATTCCCGAAAAAGCTTATTTCGTCCCGAAGATGCGGTCGCCGGCGTCGCCCAGGCCCGGGCAGATGTAGGCGTGCTCGTTCAGTTCGCGGTCCAGGTTGCCGACGTAGATCTGCACGTCGGGGTGCTCCTCATGCAGCTTCTGCAGGCCTTCCGGCGCGGCAATGATGCACATGAACTTGATGGTGCGGCCGCCGTGCTTCTTGATCTGCGTGATGGCGTCCACGGCGGAGCCGCCGGTGGCCAGCATGGGATCCAGCACGACGATGGTGCGCTCCTCGATGGGGCTCGGCAGCTTGCAGTAATATTCCACGGGCTCATGTGTTTCCGGATCCCGGTACAGGCCGATATGGCCGACCTTCGCCGTGGGCGTCAGGTTCAGGATGCCCTGCACCATGCCCAGGCCGGCGCGCAGGATCGGGACGATGGCCAGCTTGCGGCCGGCGATCATCGGGGACATGCAGGTCTCCAGCGGCGTGGTGACTTCCACGTCCTTGAGCGGCAGGTCGCGCAGCGCTTCGTAGCCCATCAGGGTGGCGATCTCTTCGATCAGTTTGCGAAATTCATTGGTGCCGGTATTGACGTCCCGCAGCATGGTGATCTTGTGCTTGATCAGCGGGTGGGTCAGAATGGTGACGTTTTCCATTTCCGTAAAGTCCATAAAGATACCTCGCAGATGAGAGATTTATTCGCTCTTATTTTATCAGAGGGCGGGCCATTATGCAAGGGAGGGAAATATAAAAAAGATGCAAAAAACAGTTGAAAAATGCGAAGTTATCAGGTAAAATATCCCGGGGCAAAAGTGCCCGGCATTTATATTGGAAAATGATACACCATCGATGAAGGAGGTTTTTATGGTATCAGCAGGTGATTTCAGGAACGGCATTACGATCGAATGGGAAGGCGGCGTCTGGCAGATCATTGAATTCCAGCACGTCAAACCCGGCAAAGGCGCCGCATTCGTGCGGACCAAACTGAAAAACATCGTCAGCGGCGGTGTGGTGGAAACTTCCTTTCGTCCCACGGAACGTTTTGAAAATGCCATCATCGACAGAAAAGACATGCAGTATCTGTACGCGGACGGCGACATGTACACCTTCATGGACATGGAGACCTATGACCAGATCAGCCTGAATGCGGACAAGATCGGCGACGCGCTGAAGTTCGTGAAGGAAAACGACACGGTGAAGATCTGCTCCCACAAGGGCAACGTGTTCTCCGTGGAACCGCCCCTGTTCGTGGAACTGGAGATCACGGAGACCGAACCCGGCTTCAAGGGCAACACGGCCACCGGCGCCACCAAGCCCGCGATCGTGGAGACCGGCGCGCAGGTACTGGTCCCGCTGTTCGTAAATATCGGGGACCGGATCAAAATCGACACCCGCACGGGCGAGTACCTTTCCCGGGCATAAGACGGCGGCAGGGCTCTGCGGAAGCGGGGCCCTTCTTTATCGGCAGGCGAAAGAGGAGACGATGGATAAGAATCAACAGTTTCTGCAGGGCCTGAACGCCATCCGCAACAAGGCCGCCATCAAGCGCGGCACAGTCAGCGTGGCCGATATCCTGGCCGCTTTTCCCGGCACGGAGCTGAACGACGCGCAGGTCGCGCTGATCTACGATTACCTGGAGCGGGAAAACATCACGCTGGAGGACTACGAGCCCCACGACGTGAACACGGTGGGCCTGGATGACCTCGCGGAAGAAGCCTGGGGCGGCGCGGACTCGGAGCGCGAGCAGCGCATCTTCGAAATGTACCAGGACGACCTGGCCGCGGTCCCGCCCATCAGCACCGCGGAGGAAGAAGACCTGCGCCGTGCCCTGCTGGAGGGCGATGCGAAGGAAAGCCGCCGCGCGGCGGAGCGCCTCACCGAAGGCAATCTCCGCTGGGTGGTGCAGATCGCCCGGGGCTATGCCGGCCGCGGCGTGCCGCTGCCCGACCTGATCCAGGAGGGCAACCTCGCCCTCTGGGAATGCATCCAGGGCTACGGCGGGGACGGCGACCTGACGGCGCTCGTGGAAAAAGCCATCCACAAGTCCATGAAGGACCTGATCCGGGAAGCCGGCAGCTTCGAAAAGATGGAAGACCAGATGGCGGCCATGGCCAACCGCATCATGGAGACCGTGAAAGCCTGGGAAGAGGAAAACGGCCGCCCGGCCACCGCCGCGGAGATCTCCGCCCGCACCGGCATCCCGGAATCGAAGGTGGAGGAAGTCCTGCGGGAATCCGCCAAAGCCATCCGGAACGAGGAGCACTGAGCCCCCGGAAACGGAGGCCCGCGCGCCTGCCGGAAAATACTTCATTAATTAAGGGAAAGACCGCATCTTTCCGAAGAAATCAAAGACGCGCCGGTTTTAGAAACAGGCCGTTTGTGATAAAATATATCGTTGTTTCAAAACACATATTATTTGAGGAGGAACCAATATATGAAGAAGTGGGTTTACCTGTTCAGTGAAGGCAATGCTTCCATGCGCAACCTGCTGGGCGGCAAAGGCGCCAACCTGGCGGAGATGACCAATATCGGCCTGCCCGTGCCGCAGGGCTTCACCATCACTACCGAAGCCTGCACCCAGTATTACGAGGACGGCAAAAAGATCAACGACGAGATCCGCGCCCAGATCCTTGAGTACGTGGAAAAGCTGGAAAACATCACCGGCAAGAAGTTCGGCGATCTGGAGAACCCGCTGCTGGTCTCCGTCCGTTCCGGCGCCCGCGCCTCCATGCCCGGCATGATGGACACCATCCTGAACCTGGGCCTGAACGAAGACGTCGTGGCCGTGATCGCGCAGAAGTCCGGCAACCCCCGCTGGGCCTGGGACTGCTACCGCCGTTTCATCCAGATGTACTCCGACGTCGTCATGGAAGTCGGCAAGAAATACTTCGAACAGCTCATCGACAAGATGAAAGCGGAAAAGGGCGTCAACCTGGACGTCGACCTGACCGCGGACGACCTGAAGGAACTGGCCTTCCAGTTCAAGGCCGAATATAAGGCCAAACTGGGCACCGATTTCCCGGACGATCCCAAGGAACAGCTCTTCGGCGCCATCCAGGCGGTGTTCCGCAGCTGGGACAACCCCCGCGCCAATGTGTACCGCCGCGACAACGACATCCCCTACAGCTGGGGCACGGCCGTCAACGTCCAGTCCATGGCCTTCGGCAACATGGGCGATGACTGCGGCACCGGCGTCGCCTTCACCCGCGACCCCGCGACCGGCGAAAAGGGCCTGTTCGGCGAATTCCTGACCAACGCCCAGGGCGAAGACGTGGTGGCCGGCGTGCGTACGCCCATGCACATCACCGAGATGGAAGACAAGTTCCCGGCGGCGTTCGAGCAGTTCAAGCAGGTCTGCGAGACCCTGGAAGAGCACTACCGCGACATGCAGGACATGGAGTTCACCGTGGAGCACGGCCAGCTGTACATGCTGCAGACCCGCAACGGCAAGCGCACCGCGCAGGCCGCTCTGAAGATCGCCTGCGACCTGGTGGACGAAGGCATGATCGATGAGAAGCAGGCCGTCCTGATGATCGAGCCCCGCAACCTCGACACCCTCCTGCACCCGCAGTTCGACGCGGCGGCCCTGAAAGCGGCCACCCCGATCGGCAAGGGCCTGGGCGCCTCCCCCGGCGCGGCCTGCGGCGCGATCGTGTTCAGCGCGGCGGACGCCAAAGCGGCCATCGCGAAGGATAAGAAGGCGAAAGTCATCCTGGTCCGTCTGGAGACTTCCCCCGACGATATCGAAGGCATGAAGGCCGCCCAGGGCATCCTGACCGTGCGCGGCGGCATGACCTCCCACGCGGCCGTCGTGGCGCGCGGCATGGGCGAATGCTGCGTCTCCGGCTGCGGCGACATCAAGATGCATGAAGAAGAGAAGAAGTTCGAACTGGCCGGCAAGACCTTCCATGAAGGCGACTTCATCTCTCTGGACGGCTCCACCGGCAACATCTACGACGGCATCATCCCGACCGTGGACGCCTCCATCGCCGGCGAATTCGGCCGCATCATGGGCTGGGCCGACAAGTACCGCCGTCTGCGCGTCCGCACCAACGCCGACACGCCGCGCGACGCCGCCAAGGCCGTGGAACTGGGCGCCCAGGGCATCGGCCTGACCCGTACCGAGCACATGTTCTTCGAAGGCGACCGCATCAAAGCGTTCCGCGAAATGATCTGCGCGGACACCGTGGAAGCCCGCAAGGCCGCCCTGGCCAAGCTGGAGCCGATGCAGCAGAGCGACTTCGAAGGCATTTACGAAGCCATGCAGGGCTACCCGGTCACCATCCGCCTGCTGGATCCGCCTCTCCATGAGTTCGTTCCCACCGAGGACGCGGACATCCGGGAACTGGCGAACAACGTCGGCAAGACCGAGCAGCAGATCCGCGACCTGATCGCCTCCCTGCACGAATTCAACCCGATGATGGGCCACCGCGGCTGCCGTCTGGCCGTCACCTATCCGGAGATCGCCGAGATGCAGACCGAAGCCATCATCCGCGCCGCCCTCAACGTCAACGCCAAGCATCCGGAATGGAACATCGAGCCGGAGATCATGATCCCGCTGGTGGGCGAAGTCAAGGAACTCAAGTACGTCAAGGACGTCGTGGTCGCGATGGCTGACAAGCTGGTCGCGGAATCCGGCACCGGCATGAAGTACCTGGTCGGCACCATGATCGAGATCCCGCGCGCCGCCCTGACCGCGGACGAGATCGCGAA
>JAFZRY010000008.1 GCA_017619615.1 Lachnospiraceae bacterium
GAAGCTGGCGGAGGACGGTTACGATCCGAAATTCGGCGCCCGGCCGCTGCGCCGACTGATCCAGCGCACGGTGGAGGACACGCTCAGCGAGGAGCTGCTGCAGGGCAATATCCAGCTGGGACGGGAAGTACGCCTGACGGTACAGGACGGGAGAATTGCCCTGAACACCGCAGAAGAAGTGACGGCGCTTCCGGAAACAGATGAAACGGCAGAAACCGTGGCAGCGGACCAGAATACGAAAGAGGAATAAGAAATCCTGCATTTTTCCTGTTCTTTAGCTGTTTTTTATCGAAAAAGATAAATATTTCTTGCGTTTTGATATTTTGTCGGATATAATGTCGCCGGTTAAATCCTTCGGGTCTGTGGTTGAAAGCCGATGCCAGTCGCAGGCGAAACGGTCCACGTAATCCGCCCAAAGCGGCGGGGAGCATGGTGCGGTCTAGATGTAAGTCCGTCCGGGGTGAATGCCCCGAGAGGCGCGAGTGAGGGCGCGGGCAGCGCAGAGCAGACGTCCGGACGGCGTGTGTGGGGTCAAAAACCAGGTCAGCTGAGGGATTGCCTATCTTATTATTGGGGGTTACCTGATCATGTACGAAGACAAAACGCTGGTATGCAAAGACTGTGGCGCTGAGTTCGTTTTCACCGCTGGTGAACAGGAATTCTATGCCGAAAAAGGATTCCAGAACGAGCCCACCCGTTGCAAGGCTTGCCGTCAGGCCCGCAAAGCCAACCGTGCTGCCGGCGCTCCGCGCGAAATGCATGACGCGATTTGCGCAGAATGCGGAAAGCCCACACAGGTTCCTTTCGAGCCCAGAGAGGATCGGCCCGTGTACTGCAGCGAGTGCTTTGCCGCCCGCCGCGGATAATCGGATTCCGCACAAAGAAGCCCCGGAAGTTTCAAGCTTCCGGGGCTTTCTTTATGGTCGCCAGCGGGTGCTCTGTTGGACGAAGGGGACGGTTCTTTCCGTCCAACACCCGAAGATTGTTTCCTTAATCCAGTGTGCTCTGTTGGACGGAAAGAACCGTCCCCTTCGTCCAAAGAAATCGGCTCCGTCGGGTTTTGACGGGTTGCAATATCTCCTTTACCTCAGATGTTTTCGAAGAACGGGGTGCCGTCTTCGTAACAGAGGACGTCGTCCACAAACTTCAGCGGAGTGGGGACGGTCAGCATGTATTTCAGGATTTCGTCCATCCGGACGCTCTCCCGGAAAGTGACGAGGGAAAAGCTGACGCCGTGCTTGTGCGCGCGGCCGGTGCGGCCGATGCGGTGCAGGTAATACTCGTTCTCGTTCGGCAGGTCGTAGTTGATGACCGCCTCCACGTCGTCCACGTCGATTCCGCGGGCGGCCACGTCCGTGGAAACCAGGATCGGGAATTTGCCGCGCTTGAAATCGCTCATGACCACGTTGCGCTTCGCCTGCGGAATATCCCCGTGGAGGCACTGCGCGTCGTAGCCCTCGCGGCACAGCTGGCGGGTCAGCTTGTCCGTCATGAACTTCGTGTTGCAGAAGATCATGACCCGCTGGTAGACGTTCGCGTCCAGCAGGTAGAGCAGGTGATCCGTCTTTTTTTCCTGGTCGGCTGCGATAACGTACTGCGTAATCTGCGGCCGGTCTTCCTTCGTGGCCTCGACCGTAATTTCCACCGGATCGTGCTGATACTTCCAGGCGATGGTCAGCACGTCCTGGTTGGTGGTGGCGGAGAAGAGCACCAGCTGGCGCTCGGGCGGCGTGGCCTCGATGATCTTTGTCACGTCTTTGACAAAGCCCATATTCAGCATCTCGTCCGCTTCATCCAGCACCATGGTATGAACCGCGGAAAGGCGGATGTTTCCCCGCTGCATATGGTCCAGCATCCGCCCCGGGGTCGCGATGACGATCTGGGGTTTGCGCTTCAGGGCGCTGATCTGTTTCGAGATGGACTGGCCGCCGTAAATAACCGCGATACGGACGCCGGGAATGAACCGGGCCAGGCGGGTCAGTTCCTCGCCGATCTGCAGCGCGAGTTCCCGGGTCGGCGCCAGCACGACTTCCTGGATGCGGCTGTCCTTCAGCTGGACATATTCCAGCATGGGGATGCCGAAGGCGCAGGTCTTGCCGGTGCCCGTGGGGGCGATGGCGTTGATATCCGCGCCGGACATCATCAGCGGAATCGTTCGGGCCTGCACGGTAGAGGGCTCGCTGAAACCCATCTCCCGGACGGCCTTCAGGATTTCCGCGGACAGGTCCATGGTTTCAAAGGAAACCGGTGTTTCTGTTTCAGTTGCCAAGGGGAATCTCCTTTCGGGAATCAGTCATGGTACGCGCGGATCGCTTTTGCCAGCTGGTCCGGGCAGGAAGTGTCGCCGCGGCAGGGGATGCCGCTCAGCATAGCAGCGACTTCTTCCGCGTTCCGGCCGGTAGCCAGCTTCGCCACGCCCTGGGTGTTGCCCCTGCAGCCGTTGTTGATCCTGCAGAAGGTGATAATCCCGTCCTGAATCTCCAGATCGATGGAGGTGGAGCAGGTGCCGTGGCACTTATAGTTAAACATAGTTTTTCCTCCTTACGCATGCAATCGTCGTTACCCATTCTTGCGGCGCTGACGCTTGCAGCAATAGACAACTATAGCGTGGGAATTGTTACCCAAATCAGAGATTTGGACAAATCCGCAGTGCGATCGTCGCGACCGCTCTGACTTCGTGCTGCGCACTTGTCAGTCGCAGGCTCCTGTAGCATGGGAGCCGTTACCCATGCTGAAGCTTGGACGGCTCTCCAATAAGAAGAACGCTCCCGATCAGGGGAGCGTTCCGGATCAGCATATCAATTACTCGATGACCTTGGCCACAACGCCGGAACCCACGGTACGGCCGCCTTCACGGATAGCGAAGCGCAGTCCCTGCTCCATGGCGATGGGGGTGATCAGGGTGATTTCCATGTCGATGTTGTCACCGGGCATTACCATTTCCACGCCGTCGGGCAGCTTGATGTTGCCGGTAACGTCCGTCGTCCGGAAGTAGAACTGCGGACGATAGCCGTTGAAGAACGGGGTGTGGCGGCCGCCTTCTTCCTTGGTCAGCACGTACACCTGGCCGATGCAGTGGGTGTGCGGATGGATGCTGCCGGGCTTCGCCAGCACCTGGCCGCGCTCCACTTCGTTCCGCTGGATGCCGCGCAGCAGCGCGCCGATGTTGTCGCCCGCTTCCGCCTGGTCCAGCAGCTTGTGGAACATTTCAACGCCCGTGACAACCGTGTTGCGCGGCTTGTCCATCAGGCCGACGATTTCCACCGGGTCAGACACCTTCACGGTGCCGCGCTCGACACGGCCCGTCGCCACGGTGCCGCGGCCGGAAATGCTGAACACGTCTTCAACGGGC
>JAFZRY010000009.1 GCA_017619615.1 Lachnospiraceae bacterium
AGCCGCTGCACCAGGTCGGCAACCGTCACGCTCCCTTCCTTGTCCACGATCGCCAGGATCTGGGAAAACCTTTTTTCTGTCAGCATATCCGTCCGTCCTCGTCTTCAGGTTTGTTTCCGTCAGATAATACCGCCGGACCGGCCGGCCGTCCACCTTTTTTTCGCAAACCCCGGAAAAGGATCCGCGCCGGGATCTTCGGCGCGGATCACGTTCCCTTTTCGTTATTCCCTGAGTTCGTCCATGTTCACGCCGAAGTGCTCGAAGATCATCCGCTCCGCTTCCGCGTTCCACAGTCCCCTGTGCGCCTTGCAGCACGCGTCGAGCTCTTTGAAGAAGGGATCGGTCTCGCCCAGCTTCCCGAAGTCCTCGATGGCGGTCATCGGCATGTCGAACTGGGTGTAGGCCAGCTTCTTCCCGCCTTTGATATGGGGCAGGTTGCAGGTGGTTTCGGCGACGCTGTCCAGGCCGCCCACGTGGGTGACCATGATCGCCGGATCGATGATTCCCTTCGCGGCCAGCTCATTGGCTTCGATCAGGTCGTCGTTGTTTCCGCCCGTCGTTCCCATGATATGGGTCGCGTTGTAGTGACAGTCGTACAGGTTCACCTTCGCGCTGAATTCCTTGTCGCTGGGGCCGGCAAAGAAGCTCATGCACCCGTCATAGGCCAGCACCTGGTTGCCCAGTTCCGCCACCGGCGTGATCGGCACATAGATCAGGACGTCGTCGTAGCCGTGTCCGCCGGTCAGGTCCATCAGGCCCTGCCGGGGATCCTCCATCTTCGCGGTGTTCACGTAGATCAGCTCGACCCCGTGCTCCTTCGCCCAGGATTCCGGCACCACTTCACGGGCGCGGGCGATCTTCGCGTCGTCCACGTCGGTCACCACGATGCGCTTCGGATCATATTTGCAGACGCAGGCGTAGGAGACGGCGCCGAGGCCCATGGGGCCGCAGCCGCCCATGATGATCAGGTTTCCGCCCCGCTTCAGGCCCATCTCATGCTGGTAGACGCCCTGCTTCGTGTGGTACTGGGCGTGCATCGCGCCGATGGAGCAGCTGAGGGGTTCGCCGAGGGAGGCCTTGTAGAAGCTGTCCCCTTCGAAGGGCATGAGCGCGCCGACCTCCATCGCTTCGTGCGGGAAGATGCAGTAGGTCGTATCCCCGCCGAACCAGCGGTAGGAGTAGCCCGGGGAGTCCATGCTTCCCTTGTAATTCAGGGCGGGCTGCTGGGCGAAGCGCATGCCGGGTCTGAACTGGTCCTGCCACTTCTTTCCGACCTGGATGATCGTGCCCGCGAACTCATGGCCGACGATCACGGGGTTCACGTCGATATCCTGCGGCGCCCGCTTGTGCTTCTTGCCCTGCACCGCCAGCTTGTAGGTGGACATGCAGATGCTGTCGCTGTAGATCTTTGCCAGGATTTCGTCGTCCTTGATCTCCGGCAGTTCAAACTCTTCGAGGCGAAGGTCCATTTCGCCGTACATCCTGACTGCTCTTGCTTTCATAATATCCCTCCGATGATTCGTTTCCGAATCCCGCGGTTCTTATTTGAACATGTCATACACTTCGTCGGTGCTCTTCGCGAGGATCGCCTCGACCGCTTCCTCATCCTCGCAGGCCTGCGCGATCTTCTGCAGCACGTCCATGTGCTCGTCGCCCACGGCCGCGATACCGATGACCAGCTTGACGGTCTCACCTTCGCCCCAGTCGATGCCGTCCGGGAAGGTCATGATCACCAGGCCGGTGTTTTTGATCTCGCCGCGCATGCTCTCGATGCCGTGCGGGATGGCGACGCTGTTGCCGATGGCGGTGTTGAACGTTTCCTCCTTATCCAGCATGGCCTGGGTGTATTTGTCCGTCGTATAGCCGCCGTCCAGGAAGATCTGTCCGATCTCACGGATGATTTCCTCCTTGGTGGCAGGCGCGTGGTTCATGAAGATGTTCTTCTTCAGCAGGGGGCCGGCGCGGTAGGTATCGCCGACTTCCTTGACGGTGTGCTTGTTCTTCCGGGCGTCCGCGATCTCCTCGACCAGGGCGTCGTATTCCGGCGCGTTCATGAAGTTGGTGATTGTCACCAGCCTTGCGCCCGGCGCGCTGGCCGCCGCCCGTTCGGCCAGGTCCTTATGGCAGATGACCAGCTGGGTCCCCGCCGGAACTTCCGAAACCGAGGCGTGGGAAACCTTGATGTTGTTGAAACCCGCCGCGGACAGCTTCCGCTGCATGACCGCGGATCCCATCGCGCTGGAGCCCATGCCGGCGTCGCAGGCAAATACGATGCGGTCGATGACGCGGAGGTCGACCGGCGCGCCGGTCAGTCCCTTGGACTCCGCCTTCATGTCCTTCATCTGCTTCTGCGCGTCTTCCAGGCTGGCGTTCTTTCCGGACATCCGGATGATGGGCGCCGCGATCAGGAAGGATACGCCGGCCGCGATGATCACACCCAGCAGGACCTGCAGCGTGGAACCCTTGGGCGCCATGCCGAGGTAGGCGATGATGGAACCGGGGGAGGGCGGTCCGGACAGGCCCAGGTTCAGGAGCATGTTATAGGCCATGGCCGCCACACTGCCGCCGATGGTCGCCAGGAGCAGCAGCGGGTTCATCAGGATATAGGGGAAGTAGATTTCATGGATACCGCCGACCAGGTGCACGATCAGGGCGCCGGGAGCGGAAGCTTTCGTCATCTTATCCTTCGAGAACAGCCAGTAGGCCAGCAGCACGCCGGTGCCGGCGCCGGGGTTGGTCTCGATCATGTAGAAGATGGACTTGCCCACCTCCTGGACCTGCTCCGCGCCGAGGGGCGTAAAGATGCCGTGGTTGATGGCATTATTCAGGAACAGGACCTTCGCGGGTTCCACGAAGATAGAGATCAGGGGCAGGATCGCATGGTCCACCAGGAACTGCACGCCGGCGCTCAGGACGTTCAGGATTGCCGTCATGAACGGCCCGATGGCATAGTAGCCGATGATGGCCAGGATCAGGCCGAAGATGCCGACCGAGAAGTTGTTCACCAGCATCTCGAAGCCGGGCTTAATCTTTCCCTCGACAGCCTTGTCAAACTGTTTGATGACCCAGCCGGCGAAGGGGCCCATGATCATGGCGCCCATCAGCATCGTGTACTCGGAACCGCAGATCACGCCGACGGTGGCGATAACGCCCATGACCGCCCCGCGGGGCCCGCCGACCATCTTGCCGCCCTGGTACG
>JAFZRY010000010.1 GCA_017619615.1 Lachnospiraceae bacterium
CATCCGCTTCGACAAGGCGGGTACCTACACCTTCAAGATCGTTGAGACCGCTGAAGACGAAGAAGGTATCACCTACGACGCGGCCGAATGGACGCTGACTGTCGTGATCCGCGACACCGACAACGAGCTCGAAGTCGAAAGCTACAAGTACGAGAAGGACGGCCAGGTGGTCGCCCAGTCCGAAGCGGTCTTCGACGAAGAGACCGGCAAGCTTGTGACGCCGGTGGAAGATACCGTGATCGGTGCCGAATTCACCAACCCTTACAAGCCTGAACCTACCTATTACCAGCCGAAGGTCACCAAGGTCATTGAGATCGACTACGGCCCGATCGTCCGCGAGAAGATCTTCAACTTCGAACTGACGCTCCTGACCCAGGTCGACGCGGCCGGCGATCCGATCACCGACGGCGCCATCATCCCCGAGGGCGGCGATCATGTCACGATCACCATCCCGGCGGGCGGCACCACCGACATCGGCCTGTTCGGCAACATCCGCTTCGACAAGGCGGGTACCTACACCTTCAAGATCGTTGAGACCGCTGAAGACGAAGAAGGTATCACCTACGACGCGGCCGAGTGGACGCTGACCGTCGTGATCCGCGACACCGACAACGAGCTCGAAGTCGAAAGCTACACCTACGAGAAGGACGGCGAAGTCGTCGCCCACTCCGAAGCGGTCTTCGACGAAGAGACGCTCAAGCTTGTGACGCCGGTGGAAGACACTGTGATCGGTGCCGAATTCATCAATCCTTACAAGCCTGAACCTACCTATTACCAGCCGAAGGTCACCAAGGTCATCACCATCGACTACGGCCCGATCGTCCGCGAGAAGATCTTCAACTTCGAACTGACGCTGCTTGACCAGGTCGACGCGGCCGGCGATCCGATGGAAGACGGCGTGATCATTCCTGAGGGCGGCGACCACGCCACGGTCACCATCCCGGCGGGCGGCACCACCGACATCGGCCTGTTCGGCAACCTCGAGTTCGTCAAGGCGGGCACCTTCACCTTCAAGATCGTTGAGACCGCTGAAGACGAAGAAGGCATCACCTACGACGCGGCCGAGTGGACGCTGACCGTCGTGATCCGCGACACCGACAACGAGCTCGAAGTCGAAAGCTACACCTACGAGAAGGACGGCGAAGTCGTCGCCCACTCCGAGGCGGTCTTCGACGAAGAGACCCTGAAGCTTGTGACGCCGGTGGAAGACACTGTGATCGGTGCCGAATTCATCAACCCTTACGAGCCCGAACCTACCAACTATCAGCCGAAGGTCACCAAGGTCATCACCATCGACTACGGCCCGATCGTCCGCGAGAAGATCTTCAACTTCGAACTGACCCTGCTTGAGCAGGTCGACGCGGCCGGCGATCCGATGGAAGACGGCGTGATCATCCCTGAGGGCGGCGACCATGTCACGATCATCATCCCGGCGGGCGGCACCACCGACATCGGCCTGTTCGGCGACCTTGAGTTCGTCAAGGCGGGCACCTACACCTTCGAGATCGTCGAGACCGAAGAAGATGAGGAAGGCATCACCTACGACGCGGCCGTCTGGACGCTGACCGTCGTGATCCGCGACACCGACAACGAGCTCGAAGTCGAAAGCTACACCTACGAGAAGGACGGCGAAGTCGTCGCCCACTCCGAAGCGGTCTTCGACGAAGAGACCCTGAAGCTGGTCGAGCCGGTGGAAGACACCGTGATCGGCGCTGAGTTCATCAACCCTTACAAGCCTGAACCGACCAACTACCAGCCGATGGTCACCAAGGTCATCGAGCTCGGCTACGGCCCGACTGTGGCGGAGAAGATCTTCAACTTCGAACTGACCCTGCTCGACCAGGTCGACGCGGCCGGCGATCCGATGGAGGACGGCGCCATCATTCCTGAGGGCGGCGACCACGTCACGCTGACCATCCCGGCCGGCGAGGTCACCGAGACTGCCCTGTTCGGCGACATCGAGTTCGTCAAGGCGGGCACCTACACCTTCCAGATCGTTGAGACCGCTGAGAACGAAGAAGGTATCACCTATGACGCGGCCGAATGGACGCTGACCGTTGTGATCCGCGACACCGATCCGGAACTGGAAGTCGAGAGCTACGCTTACGAGAAGGACGGCGAGATCGTTGACCACTCCGAAGCGGTCTTCGACGAAGAGACCCTGAAGCTCGTGGAGCCGGTGGCCGACACCGTGATCGGTGCCGAGTTCATCAACCCGTACAAGCCCGAACCGACCGAGTACGCGGCCAAGGTCATGAAGACCGTCATCGGCGAGCCGACCGTGGCTGACAAGTACTTCCACTTCGCCATGGAAGCCTCCGACGAGAACCCGGCGGGCGCCAGCCTGACGAGCTCCGACGAAGCCCTGACCGTGGAGATCAAGGTCCCTGCCGGCACCACCGGCGCGGGCGTGGAAGCCTTCTTCGACGCCGTCACCTTCGATCAGGCCGGCACGTTCGTCTTCACCATCACCGAGCTTCTGGAAGATGAGGAAGGCGTGACCTACGACGGCACCGTCTGGACGCTGACCGTGGTCGTGACCGACACCGACGGTGTCCTGGAGATCCTCGACGAGCCGCAGTACGAAGCGGAAGACAAGGATCCGAGCCTGCTGGCGTTCTTCGAGAACCCGTACGCTCCGAGCCCGATCTTCACGACTCCTCGCGTGACCAAGATGTTGGCGGGCCAGACTCCTTCCGAAGACACGACCTTCGAGTTCGTGCTCAAGGCTGTGACCGTCGTGGCCGGCGGCAGCTGCGTCGACGGTGTGGAGATCGCTGCGGGCGACACCTGGACCAAGACCATCGTGGGCGCCGGTACGGTAGACTTTGACCAGATCAAGTACACCAAGGCCGGAACCTACACTTACACCATCACTGAGACCGACACGCACGCCAACGGCTGGACTTACAGCGCGGTCGTCTGGACTGTCACCGTGACGGTAACGGATACCGACGGCGCCCTGATCTGCACCACCGCTTACACGGCGGGTGAAGAGACCGGCACCACGGCTGAGTTCATCAACTACTACGAGCCGAACCCGGTCGAGTGGACGCCTGAAGTCCAGAAGGTCCTGTCCGAAGACAGCGACCTGCCTCGGACCGACGTGGCCTTCCACTTCGAACTGAAGTACACCGAAGGTGATCCGGAAGACGGCTGCAGCCTGACCGCGGAAGACGTCCTGACGGCTGAAACGATCCTGCCTGCCGGCGAGTTCGAAAGCGAAGCCGCTGCGTTCGCCGCCATCACCTTCACGAAGGCCGGTACCTACACCTTCGAAGTGACCGAGCTTGACGACGGTGTCCTGGGCTTCACCTACGACACCACACCGAAGACCGTCACGGTCACGGTGCTCGACATCAGCGGCGACCTGGTGGTCCATGAAGTCACCATCGACGGCGGCGAAGCCGACATCGACGGCGCGAAGATCACGGTCATCGTCACCAACGACTTCAAAGAACCTCGCACCGAAGTCGGCGGCGTCAAGACCTGGGTCGGCGACGAGTACGAAATCAATGTCCGTCCTGTCTCCATCACGATCCGTCTGTACGCGGACGGCGTGGAAGTTGCCCACAAGGTTGTCACGAAGGAAGACAACTGGACCTACAGCTTCAAGGATCTGCTGAAGTACAACACGGACGGCACGGAAATCGTCTACACGATCACCGAAGACGAAGTCCTCGGCTACATCACCGAGTACAGCGGCTACAGCGTGACCAACAGACGCATTCCGGACACCGGCGATACTTCGGTCCTGCCTTGGGCGATCGCCATGGGCGGCAGCGTGGCTGCTCTGGGCGGTGTGCTCCTGGTCAGCAAGAAGAAGCGCAAAGAGGAAGACGAAGAAGAGAAATAATTCTTCGCCCCGGAACATCTCCCGCGGCCCCGTAAGCCGCGGGGGATAAAGAAAAACAGCAGCAGCCTGGGATCGTAAGGTCTCAGGCTGCTTTATAATTGCGTACAAGGCCCTTCACGGGCTCTCAGACGGGTTTTGATGCTTCCGGCGGGAATTCGTGCGGGAAAATGCCACAGAGGCTTACAGAGCGTTTTACGGCGCTGGAGCGCGTCAGCCCGCTCCAAGCCGGCGGAGCAGGGAGCAGAGACAGCCGCACAAAAAAATCGAAACTTTTCAGGATAATATCTTTGACAAATTAAGTGAGACGCGGTATAATCAAATCAAGAATAGGACAGTTGATATTTTTTAATACCGGCTGGCGGAAAACAGGAGGGACGTAACATGAAAAAACTATTATCGCTTTTACTGACCTTCGCGCTCATCTTATCGGTCTGCAGTGCGGCAGGTGCGCAGGAAGGCGGGGGAGAAGACCTCCCGGTGATCAAAAAACCTGTTGAGATCTCCGTGACGGACGACCTGGGCGAACCGCTTCCCGGCGTATCCGTGCAGCTGACGGACGAAGACAACAACGTGCTGGAGGCCTGGGAGTCCGACGGCGGCAAACTGAAACTGTACCTGGAAGAAGGCGACTACGCGGTCGAAAGCCTTGTGGTCCCGGAAGGGTACCTGCTGGAGGCCCCGCTTGAAGTCGCGGTGGAACTGACGGAAGAAGAGCAGAACGTGTTTGTCGGCCACTGCTCGTACAACCATACGGACAACGGGGATTTCTGCACCGATCCCACCCACGTCGGCTTCGAGCTTTACTCCATCAACGGCCAGATCGCTTACTGCTTCAACCACTGCCTGGCCAACCCGAACGGCAGCAGTCAGTACATCATGCAGGTGGCGTGCCCTGATTTCCTGTGGGACCATGCCCTGAACAAGAAAGTGGACGAGACGGCTGATCTGGAATCGCAGAAACAGGACCTGTACGATCACGTGCTCGGCATCGTGTATCACTCCAGGGATCTTTATAATGCGCCGTACAACTTCACAGAAGCCCAGATCCGCTGGCTGACCTATATCGCCATCAAGAGTTATACGGACTGCGAGCATATCGCGTTTAAGAACTATGACGACTACGGCAACAATATGTATGACAAAGTGACTCATACTTATCAGCCTGGCGGCACCGTCTGGGGCTCCGTCGTGCACCATGCGGCGGCAGACAATAAGAATGTGGAAGGCTACGATGCGGTCCAGGCGCTGTCCGTGTACAAGGAAGCTTATGACTATCTGCGTACCTGCACGACGCACCCGAACTACGAACTGTACATCTATTACCCCACCAACTGGGATGCCAACGGCGGCGGCTATCAGTGCCTGATCACCGGCCAGCCCGTCATTACCAAGAAGGCCACCCTCGTCGTCCGCGAAGCCACCTCCGTCGAGATTCTCTGCCAGTGGAACGACCAGAACAACAGGAACCGCATCCGTCCCGGCGCTGCCGGTTTTGCTTCCTCTCTGGAACTGTTTGCCGACGGCGTCAACGTGACCGACCTCTACCGGGACGGCCTGATCGTGGAAGAACATGACAGCACCTACGTCGTCAACTTCTCCGGCCTGCCCAAACGCAATGACGAAAAGCAGGAGATCGTCTACACGGTCCGCGCTTCCGCCTTTGGCTACAGCACCGATGTCAGCTTTGCCCCCGACGGCGGCACCATCGTGCTCACCTGCACCGACCAGATCCTCCTCCCGGTCAACCACGGCGTTATCAAACCCGTCAGACCCCGGCCCATCTTCAGGCCCTGACGGATTCTGACAGGGGGACGGTTCCTTTGTCAGGTTTTTCGGGCCGTTGTGCCAGCGGCCCTTCCGAAACACAAAAAACTCCCGGCCTTTCGCGGCCGGGAGTTTTTTGATTGCTTTCTGATGCGGCGCCGTTCAGTCCGGATCCGACACGTCCACCAGCTCGATGGTGAAATTCAGTTCCTTCCCCGCCATCTCGTGGTTCGCGTCGAACGTGACCGTCGTCTCGTCCTTCGCCACGACCCGCACCGGGATATGCTGTCCGTAAACGTTCTGCAGATAGACCTGATCGCCCACGGCCAGTCCCGCGGAGCCGGCCAGCCGCGCGGTCTCCACCGAGAAGATCGCGTCGGGATCCGCCTCCCCGTACGCCTCGGACGGCATCAGGTGCACCTGCACGGTCTCCCCGATCTCCATGTCCGCCACCGCGGCGTCGAACCCGGGGATCATCATCCCCGCCCCGCAGATGAACTCCAGCGGCTCCCCGCGGTCATAACTTGCGTCGAACTGCGTCCCGTCGTTGAACGTCCCGCGGTAATGCACCGTGCACTTCCGCCCGACGTTCTTCCCCGTCAGCGCCGGCCGGCATCCCGCGCAGCCACCGCATCCGGACCCGCAGTCGCCGCAGTCCCCGCTGCAGTCGTTTCCGCAGCCGCACCCGTCGCTTTCGCCCTGACTGCCGGCGTCCTGTCCGCCGCATCCGTGCTCTCCGCAGTCATGCTCCTCGCCGTGATGATCACAGTTCGCCCCGGTATTCTCCAGCTCTCCGCGCAGATACGCCGCGACCGCTTCATCCGCATTCCCGGCCGCTCCCGCACAGAGCTCGATCCCTTCCTGCTCCAGAGCCGCCTGCGCACCGCCGCCGATCCCGCCGCAGATCAGCACGCCGATCTGCCGTCCGGCCAGCAGCGACGCCAGCGCGCTGTGCCCGCTGCCTTCCGCGCTCACGATCTCAGAGGAGATGACCTGTCCGTTCTCTATTTCATATACCTTAAACTGCTCACTGTGTCCGAAATGCTGGAACACTTCTCCGTTTTCATAAGTAACTGCGATTTTCATCCGTATTGCCGCTCCTGTCAGTTCGTTCTTGTTTTCCCCGGGTTTCAGAAGAATACCTGTTTACTATAACAAATCGCCCGCGGTTTGTCATCCGTTTTTCTTCCACGGCACGTCGTCCGCCGACGCCTTGAAATTGTACACCGGCTTCATCACCTCGATGATATCCACGGAGTCGCGGATCACATCGATGATATCCTCCAGGGACTTGTACGCCATCGGCGCCTCGTCCAGCGTCTCTGCGCTCACAGAGGTGGTGAAAATGCCCTTCATGGATTCGCGGTATTCCTCCAGGCTGAGCGTGTTCTTCGCGGCTGTGCGTGACATGATGCGGCCGGCGCCGTGAGGTGCGGAGTAGTTCCACTCGGGGTTCCCGCGGCCGACCGCCAGGACGGAGCCGTCGCGCATGTTGAGGGGGATCAGGACTTTTTCGCCGGCGTGCGCGGCGATCGCACCTTTGCGCAGGATCATTTCGTCGGTGTCGATGTAGTTGTGGATCGTGTGGAACGCCTCCAGCGCCTTCATCCCGGTGCGCTCCAGGATGATCTCCGCCATGATTTCGCGGCTGCGGCGCGCGAAGCGCTGGCAGATATCCACGTCGTGCAGGTAGTTCTCCAGGTATTCGCCCCATAGCCAGCAGATGTCCGGCGGTGCATCCAGGTCCTGCGTCTTGAATTCGCGCTCCAGCTGCTTCAGCGCGGCCTGAATCTCGGTCCGGCGGCCTTCCGCCTTGTACGTGCGGATGATCTCGTCGCGCTGCTTAAAGTACTCGTCCTTCCCCATGTGCAGGTCGATGGCTAATTGCTGGTAGATCTCCGCCACCTGCTTGCCCAGGTTGCGGCTGCCGGAGTGGATGATCAGGTAGTACGTCCCGTCGGACGCGCGCTCCACTTCGATGAAGTGGTTTCCGCCGCCCAGCGTGCCCAGGGAGCGCTCCAGGCGCTTCGTGTCCTTCAGCTCGCGGTAGCACTTCAGGCCGGTCAGGTCGAACGGCTCGACGCGCCCCTCCCAGGTGTTCATCCCGGACGGGATATAGTAGCAGGTCGCGTCGATCAGCTTGAGATCCGGTTCCTTGACGTCCAGCTTGACCGTGTACATCCCGCAGCCGATATCCACGCCCACGATGTTCGGACAGGCCTTGCCGATGACCGTCATCGTCGTCCCGATCGTGCATCCTTTCCCGGCGTGCACGTCGGGCATGATGCGCACGCGGCTCCCCTCGGTGAGAGAGTAGTCGCACATGCGGCGGATCTGCTCGACGGCCTCGTCCTCGACTACCGCCGCGTAGCAGATGGCGGTGGTCACTTTTCCTTTTATTTCAAACATTTTTACTCCTTCAAAAGCCGGGCTTCGATCAGCTGCAGATCGGCCGGCAGCCACCGGACGCTGAGCAGTTCCTCCCGCCCCAGCCACCGCGCCGCTTCGGCTTCCAGCAGCGTCGGCTCTCCGCCGGTCAGCGTGCAGCGGAAGCAGTCCATGACGAGGCGGAATTCCGGGTAGTCATACGTGACGGTATCGATCAGCCCGTCCACGGAGATCTCCGCGGCCAGTTCCTCCCGGATCTCGCGGCGCAGCGCTTCCTCCGGCGTCTCGCCCGGCTCGATCTTCCCGCCCGGGAACTCCCAGTAATCCTTCCACGCGCCGTACCCGCGCTGGGTCGCGAACACACGCCCGCCGTCCGTGATGACCGCCGCAGCCACGCGGATGGTTTTCCGGACCGCCCCCTGCAGTGCTTCCCATTCATCCCGGCGGATCTCGTAATATGTCAGATCCCGTTCCACGTCGAGATACGTCAGCTCCTTTTCGGAAAAACGGCTGAAGCGCATCCCGCATTTTTCCATGACGCGGCGGGAGGCGTCGTTGCCGGTGAAAAAGGAGGCGCAGACCGTCTCCATTCCCTTCTCCCGGAACAGGTATTCCAGAAACCGCCGGACTGCTTCCGTAGCGTAGCCGCGCCTCCAGAAGCCCGAGCCGATCCCGTAGCCAATCTCGCAGGCGCCGTCTTTTTCATCGAAATACGTGACGATGCCGATAAGCCGCCCCGTTTCCTTCAGCCGGACCGCGAACAGGTCCTCCCGGCCCGGATAGGAGGAAAAATCAAACTCCTCCGGCGTCTCCGCGTACCGGCAGATGAAAGTCTCCAGGACCTTTTTATCATGCGATATGTTGAAAAAATAATCCTCTTTATCGGTCTCTCTGACCGCGTCGATGACCAGTCTTTCAGTTTCCATGTGCCGCGATCCTCTTATATGCGATTTCCAGCAGCGAGACGTTCAGCCCCGCGAACAGCAGCAGCCAGAACGGCATGATCCCGATCCCGGCCGCCTGCTGGAGATGGCCGAATACCATGGGCATGAACGTGCTCCCGATATACGCGGAGGCCATCTGCAGGCCGATGACGGCCGCGCTCACCCGCCGGCCGAAATTCTCCGGCGCCATGTGCTGGATGGCCGGATACACCGGCCCCATCCCGATGCCCGTGATCAGGAACCCGGCCGCCGCCGCAGCGTATCCCGGGAACGGCAGCGCGATCAGCAGGATCCCGAGCAGTTCGACCCCGATTCCGATCCGGATCAGCTTCCGGTCTCTCAGCTTCCCGGCGATGAACCCCGCGATCAGCCTTCCGATCATCAGCCCGCCGAAGATCAGTGACCCGAACGCCGCGATCAGTTCCCTGCTCATCCCTTCCTTCGTCCCCGCAAAATAACTGGACGTCCACAGGAAGCAGGTCGCCTCGCCCGCGCAGTAGGAGAAGAACGCCGCCAGCGTCGCCGGCACGCCCGGGACCTTCAGCGCTTCCCGGATCCCGTCCCCCGCCGTCTTTTCGCCGCTTCCGCCCGCCGCGGTCCCGGCCTTCCAGAGCGGCAGCGAGAGGAGGCAGACGGCCAGGATCGCCATCTGCAGGTACGCCGTCCAGCGGTATCCCTCGTTCCACCGCGCGTGCTGCAGCGCCAGCGCCATGATATTCGGGCTGATCACCGCCCCGAGCCCGTAGAAACAGTGCAGGAAATTCATCACGGACGCGGAATAATGATTGGCCACGTAGTGGTTGAGCGATGCGTCCACCGACCCCGCGCCGAGCCCGTAGGGTACCGCGAACAGGAACAGCATCCAGTACTGCGACGAGACCGAAAACCCGAGCAGGCCGATCACGGTCAGTCCGATGGAGAAGACTACGATCCATTTCGTATGGACCCTTTTGATCAGCGCCGGGCTCAGCAGCGCCGACACGATCGTCATGAACGCGATCGCCATCGAAACGTAGCCCGCGTAGGAAGAAGGCACGCCGAAAGCCTCCCGCATGGTCGGCCACGCCGAGCCGAGCAGGGAGTCCGGCAGCCCCAGGCTGACGAAAGCCAGATAGATTACGGCAATAAGCAGGGAACCCATATCATTCTTCCCAGACAGCCGCCTGATAAGGCTTCAGCGTAATGACCCCGTCCCGGATATCCGTCCCGCCGCCGTTGTCCAGCAGGACGCGGGCGCCGGCCGTCCAGGAGGGCAGGGAAAACTTCACCGGACGTTTCGTAAAATTGCCGGCCACGAAAAGCCGCCTGCCTTCCGTCCCGCGAGTGTACGCGAGCACTTTCCGGTTGCCGGGGTCGTATTCCTCCACCTTGCCGGAAACGGCGGTCTCGTTCGTCTTTTTGATCTCCAGAAGTTTCTGATAATACCGGTACACGGACCGCTCCGCCCGCAGATCCTTCTCCGCGTTGATCTCCGGATAAACCGGGTTCACGCACTGCCACGGCTCGTGCCCTTTGTTGAAGCCCGCGTTGACGCCGCCGTCCCACTGCATGGGCACCCGGGCGTGGTCGCGCGCGCCGTATTTGATGAAACGGAAGGCCAGCTTCTTCGGCATGTGGTAGGAAGTCATGAGGTCGTACACGAAATGGCTCACCGGGTCCTTCAGTTCGTCCATGCTGCGGAAATCGCAGTTCGTCATGCCGAGCTCCTGGCCCATGTAGATGAACGGGATCCCGAAGCCGAGGTATGTGACCGTGGCCAGCATAGTGGCCGCCTCATAGCGGTAATGTTTCGTGTCGATCCCGAAGCGGTTCACGCAGCGCGGGTTGTCGTGGTTCTCCAGCACCAGCGTGTTCCAGCCTTCCCCGAAGCTGGCGGTTTGAGGGCCGAAAAGGCCTTTTTTGAACTGCGGCAGATCGAATTTCTTTTTGAAAAATTTCAGGCCGCCGATGTTGTCGGAGTCCAGGTGGCCGAAATTGAAGATCGTATCCAGCTCGTGATTCTCCGCCCGCACGTATTCCCGCGCGTTCTCCGGCGACGGGTGGTACGACTCGCCGACGGTATAGCAGTCGAAGCGGGAGAGCGCCTCGCGGTTCAGTTCCTGCAGATATTCATGCATGTGCGGGCCGTCCACGAAGTACTGAGCGCCTTTCTGGAAGGTCTTTTTGGCCGTGTCGTCGCGCAGCGGATAAACCTTCGAGGACATGTTGAACACGTCGAACCGGAAGCCGTCCACGCCCTTTTCCAGCCAGAAATTCAGAATATCAATGACTTCCTGCCGCACTTTCGGGTTGTCCCAGTTCAGGTCCGCCTGCTCCACGCAGAACAGGTGCAGATAGAACTCGTCGCTGTCCCCGATCCGCTCCCAGGCGCTGCCCGTGAACGTGGAGGCCCAGTTGGTGGGGGGCAGGAGCTTCCCGCCTTCCTTCCGCCCTTTCCGGATGATGTAGTAATCCCGGTAAGGCGAATCCGGCGAGCTCAGCGCGGCCTGGAACCACGGGTGCTCCGTGGACGTGTGATTGACCACCATGTCCATGATCACCTTCAGCCCGCGGCGGTGGCATTCGTCCAGCAGCAGCTCGAAATCCGCCATGCTGCCGAACTTTTCGTCGATGGCGCGGTAATCGCTGATGTCGTACCCGTAATCCTTGTCCGGCGACTGATACAGCGGCGAGAACCAGATGGCGGTGACGCCCAGGTCCCGGACATAGTCCAGTTTGGAGATGATCCCTTCGATATCGCCCCATCCATCGTTGTTCGCGTCCATAAAACTGAACGGATAGATCTGATAGACTACGGCGTTTTTGTACCAGTCAGTCTTCATGCTGCGTACTCCTTCTCTTTCCGCGATCACTTCTGCCTGCATTTCATCGCACCACTTGTCCCATTTTTCCCGGTATTCCTCCGCGGATACGATCCGGGAGAGCAGATCGGCCGGGGAGCGGACGCCCCGGACGCGGCATTCCGCAACGCACCGCCGGTACATTTCCCAATCCAGCTCATCCGGATCCTCGGCCAGCGGGAGCTCATCGAGCCCGGCCCGGAGCGCGGCCGCCGCGCGGGTATGCCCGTCCGTCATGACCGGGACGCCGTCCAGGATCTTTACGGGGATGGGCTCGAACACGGAAAGATCAGCCGGGTCAAACCGGCTTTCCACTTCCCGCAGCTTTTGTTCGGAAATATAAAACTGCGACGGCTGCAGGCCGGTCAGTTTCAGTTCGCGGATGTCCATGGGCGTGCCTCGGGTGTGTTTGGCGGTATTATAGCATAAATCTGCTGGCCGGACTCACAGGGAACGGTAAAAACTCACCGCCCCGTCGATCTCCTCCGCGGTCGGATGCCCCTTGGCGATGCCGCCGAACAGCTTGAACGGCCCGACCGTATCGAATCCCAGACAATGATAAACGCCGATCTCCCGGCAGTTTTTTTGGGCCGCGGCTACCCGGATCCCCTTGAGGAATCCGCCGACCGGCGCGCCGTGGGTGTAAATATAAAACACCTCCCTGTTTTCCGGCAGATGCGCCTCCGCGAAGGCGATGAGCGGCTTCGCGAAAGAACTGAAATAGATTCCGGAAGCCAGTCCGATCCGCTCATAGACGGAAAGATCCGCGTCCGGCTGTTTTGCCACGTCGATCAGCGTCACCGAAGGGTCCGCCGCCGCGATCGCGTCAAGCAGTTTTTTGGTGTTGCCGTGGTGTTGCGAATAGTAGACGATAGCAGTATTCATAAGGACCTCCGTAAGTTCAGTGCTCATCCGCCAACAAATGATGCAGAACATAGTCCCGATTACGGATGAACAGCGACATCACCTGATAGCTTCCTGTTTCTTCATATGCGCACGGATGGACCGCGCCGTCGTCGAAGCTCAGGATCGCGGCATCCGGCAGAGCCAGAAGGATCGGAGAATGCGTCGCCACAATGAACTGGGCGCCCTGCCGGGAAAGACGGTGCATTTCCAGCAGCAGCGTCAGCTGGTTCTGCGGGGACAGCGCCGCTTCCGGTTCATCCAGGAGATAGATCCCGCGGGGACGGAAACTGCTTTTGACCAGTTCGAGGAGACTCTCGCCGTGGGAGCGCTTGTGGTATTCGTTCGAAAGACCCTGCATGTATTCCTTTTCCATTGTGGCGACATTGTAAAAGCTTTCGGCCCGCAGGAAATAGCCCCCGGCGGCTTTATAGGGGCCGCGGGAGATTTTTACGGCATCGCAGAGCTCCGAGTGCGAGTCGTACGTGGAGAAATTGTAGTTTTTCGTTCCGCCTTCGGGATTGAAGCCGTAAGCGACAGCGATGCCTTCGAGGAGGGTCGATTTGCCTGTGCCGTTTTCCCCTACGAAAAAGGTGACGGAACGCCCGAAGTCAAGCCGGTCGATGCCGCAGATGGCTTTGATGTCCCGCAGGTAGCTTTGCGGTCCGATGCGGGACCAGTCGATCGTGATCCGGGTTATGAGTAGTTCGTTCATTTCAAAAAAGCCCATCGTCCTGCTTCTGTTCGTGCGGACAGCGGCGGGGTGCCGCGGTACCGGAAACAGTATAGCACAGAACGATGGGCATGTTCAGCCGTTTTTTCGCGGCCTGAGAGGGCTTTCGGTTAAATGCTCCAGCCTGCGCTGGCGCTTTGAAGCTGCGTCATGCGGCGGAAGATGCCATCCTCTTTTGCGAGAAGTTCTTCAGGGCTGCCTTCCTCGGCCACTTTGCCGTCCGCAAGGACGACGATCCTGTCCGCCGCCTCGACGGTCCGCATGCGGTGGGCGATGACCAGGACGGTCTTGTCGGCCAGCAGGCGGGACAGGGCGCCCTGCACTTTGGTTTCGTTCTCCACGTCAAGGGAGGCGGTCGCTTCGTCCAGGAGGACGATCGGCGCGTTCTTGAGCAGCGCGCGGGCGATGGAGATGCGCTGGCGTTCGCCGCCGGAAAGTTTGGCACCGTTTTCGCCGATCGGGGTGGCGTAGCCCTGCGGCAGTTTTTCCACGAATTCGTCGCAGTTGGCGGCGGCCGCGGCGGCCAGGACCTCGGCGTCGGTGGCACCGTGCTTGCCCAGGCGGATGTTCTCCATCACGGTGTCGTCAAAAAGGACCACATCCTGAAAGACCATGGAATAATCCGTGAGCAGCACCTCGGGATCGACGGTCCTGATGTCCACGCCGCCGACTTTGATGGCGCCTTCGGAGATATCCCACAGCCGCGCGGCCAGCCGGGCGCAGGTGCTCTTGCCGGAGCCGGACGGCCCGACCAGGGCCGTGACTTCGCCTTCTTTGGCGGTGAAATTCACGCCGCGCAGGACCTGCTCGTTATCGTAGGCGAAACCGACGTTCTCAAATACGATATCGTGGCCGGCCGGGGCAAAGCTGTCCGCCCCCTCCGCGGTCTCCGCGTCGTAGATCTCCATGAGCCGGGCGGCGGAGATCTGGGACATGAACATTTCCGCGATCAGGGCCAGCGCCTGGTCGAACGGCGCGTAGATGCGGGTGATCACCATCAGGAACGCGAACAGCGGCATGAATTCGATCTGGCCGGAGAGGATCAGTTTCGTCCCGGTGAGGATCGTGGTCGCGACGCCCATGCGCATGATGACGCTGGCCGCGTTCACGAAAATGCCGGTGGACAGTTCGCCCATGCGCATCGTCTTTTCGTGATAATCGATCTTCCCGTCCAGTTCCTCCAGGAAGCGCTCCTCCTGGTTGGTCGCCCGGATCTCGCGGATGTTTTCCAGCGTTTCCTGGATCCCGTCTGCGACTTTGACGCCCGTCGCCTTGGTGATCTCGGACTGGCGCTTCGCGAGTCTCCGGCTTCCGAAGAGCAGGCCGAACGCCACCGGGACGCCCCACAGGCAGGCCAGCGCCATCCGCCAGTCATAAATAAACATGAACACCGCGATGACGGCCGTGGAGATGTAGGACCCGTAAAGGTACCCCAGACAGTGGGACCAGACGTGCTCCAGGCGGTTCACGTCGCCCATGATCGTTTCCGTCAGGTCCGCCAGGTCGCGCTTGCCGAAATAGCCCAGCGGGAGCTTCCGCAGCCGCTCGGCCAGGCTGATGCGCACGGTTTTGACTTCCCGGTAGACGAGGCCGTAGGTGGCCGTGTACTGCTGCAGATGCGTGATCAGGGAGAGCACGACGAAGGCCAGTACCAGCAGGAGGAAGACCAGGGCGTTCGGGAGCGGCGCTCCGCTGGTCAGCGTGTCCATGTACCGGCTCATCAGCAGGTAGAGGATGCCCATGCCGGCCATGACGAGCAGGTTCACGATGACGGTCCAGAGCATGCCCTGCTTCGTGTTTTTCATGCCCTGATCGGTCAGGGCGTATTTGCGCTGAAAGTCTTTTCCGAACATTTTACCGCACCTCCTTCCGTCCGGTTTCCGCCTGGGAGATCTTCCATTTGACGGCCTGGTTGTAGTCGGCCCACATGCGGGAATACAGGCCGCCGGCCCGCAGGTCCTTGTTCAGGAAAAATACGCAGGCGGCGCCCGCCGCCGTGCCGATAAAGGGGATCAGCAGCCCCCAGACTACCGTTTTCATTTGCGTCCGAACAGGCCTTTCTTCTCATAAGGCGCCGATTCCGCGCCCAGGCAGCTGTAGCCCGTGGCATTGACGGCGGCGATCAGGGCACCGGTATTTACGGTCTCCTCCGTCAGGAAGGTGGCTTCTTTTTTCGCCCGGGAGGCGGCGACCTTCTTCGCGGAAGGCACCGCTTTCCGGATCGCGTCGCAGACGTGCGCTTCGCACATGCCGCACATCATGCCGTCGATCTTCAGCGTCGTTCTGATCATAGTCTCATCCTTCTTTCTTTTTGTATCCGCAGTCGCAGTAAGGACCGCCGGAGGCCAGCGTATGTTCCCGAATAAAGTCGCAGGCGCCGCCCGCCTCGGTCATGGTATAGTCCAGCCGGCAAATGGCCGGGACGTATCCGGACAGCCCCAGTTCCTTCATCAGCGTGCAGATCCCGCAGCGGGAGAAGCGCGCCTCATAGCCGCTGCCGTCCGGGTAGGGCAGGAATTCCATATTCCAGGAGTAGGGGTTGCGGTCCGCGGCGTTCAGGGCGGCCGTCGCTTTCATGCCCCGGACGTCCTTTTCGCTGAACTTCCGCCTTCCGCCCATCCGGCAGAACCATTTCATCGGGCCGGTCATCATGGCCTGCGCGTAGTATTCCGTGGCCCGGGTGACGTCCGGCTTTTTCTCCATGCTCAGGAGGAATGACGCAAACAGCGCGCAGTTCACGATATTCATGCGGAAGCGGTCCGCCTTCTCAAACTCCGGGAGGCAGCCGATGATCTCCCGGTATTTCGGCCCGGCGGCAGCGGCGGTCCGGTCCGCCTCACCGGCGCTGTATCCCAGGACGGAGACCAGTTTGTCCCGGAAGGATTTCCTGAATATCATCCGCATGCCCGCGGGCATTCCGATATATTTCACGGCGTTGTTCTCCTGCCAGATCTGTCTATAGGTTAGCAATTGCTAACCGTATGCCAGTATAACCGCCCGGCCCCGAAAATTCAAGTGGTTTTCACCAAAAAAACTGCCCCGCGCGGGGGCAGTTTTCCGGTCGTTCGGCTCCATAAAGAAACCGGCTTCAGCCTTCCATCCAGGCCTCGAAATAGATCCGCGTGCCTTCCTTGACGCTCAGATCGGCGCCGGTGCTCTGGATCATGTAGCCGATCAGCTGGACCGGGATCGCGGGATTCTTCAGCTTGAGTTCCCGCTTCCGCGAGCGCGCCATTTCGGCGACCACTGCGCGCAGGTCCGCCTCGCCGTACGCTTCCCGGTAAAGCTCCGCGTCTTTGCGGCGGCGCCGCAGGCAGCAGGCGTTGTGCGCCTTCTGCAGGAGCACGGAGATCCCGCAGGTGGCGGGCAGGATGATCACCGCTGACAGCCAGAGCGGGACCCGCGTGGCGAAGCCGTAAAAATCGTTCCAGCCGCCGTTGTCCTCGCCGATCACGACCACCATCACGACGTACACCGCCGCGTAGATCACCACCGGGATCATCGCCAGCCCGGCTTCCCGCTTCCGGATCAGGTGGCTGTTGATGAAGCAGCAGTACGTGATAATGGACACTACGGGGCAGACCCCGTGCAGGAAAAAGCGCGAGCCGCTGAAAATCAGGATGAACCCTTTGACCGGCGCCAGGATGCAGAGCGACACCAGAAACGTCAGCGCGACCGCCGTCACGGTGACGTGCATCATCACCACCACCCAGTCCGGCAGATGATAATTGCCCGTCCGGAGTCCGTCGATCGTATACGGCAGGCAGAGCATCATGGACAGCCCCGCGATGATGTTCGAATTGACCGTGAACATGCAGAACGTGCGGATCCCCATATGGTCGAAGTTTTCGTCGTACAGCGTCACCAGGTTCATGGTCACGCCGATGATGACGCAGACGGCCACGACGGCCGCACCGATCATCGCGAACAGGCACTGCATCCGGTTGCTGCGGATCGCCGGATCTTTCATGAGACACCTCCTTGGGAGCGGGAGAGTAGTATCAAAAACATATTATAACATTTTCCGGGAAAGGTTGCAAATGCTTGCGGATATTCTCTTCAGGGTGTATAATCCTGGCCGTTGAAAGGTGGCGCCCCTGATGAAGATCCTTGCCGTATCCGATGAAGAATGTCCCGCACTGTGGGACTTTTATACGCCCGGCCGGCTGGCCGGTTATGACCTGATCCTGTCCTGCGGGGATCTCAAGCCCGCCTATCTGCGCTTTTTGGTTACGATGAGTCATGCCCGGCTTCTGTACGTTCACGGCAATCACGACATCCGCTACGCGCAGGACCCGCCGGAAGGCTGCGACGAGATCGACGGGAAGCTCGTGACCTACAACGGCGTCCGGATCCTCGGCCTCGGCGGCTGCCTCCGGTATCACGAAGGGCCGCACCAGTACACGGAAGCCCAGATGGCGCGCCGCATCCGGCGGCTCCGCCGCGACCTCCGGAAAACGGGCGGCGTGGACATCGTGATCGCCCACACGGCTCCGAAAGGCATCGGGGACCTGGAGGACCCGGCCCACCGCGGTTTCCAGGCGTTTGTGGACCTGATAGACGAATATCAGCCCGCGCTTTTCCTGCACGGGCACATCCATCAGCGCTATGAGCACGACCTGCAGCGGGAATACCGCCGCGGGAATACGCGGGTCATCAACATTTCCGAACGGTATGAGCTCGAATACGCGGCGCCGTCCGACAGGAACGCGGATATCGTCCGGATCACCAGGACCCGGGGACTGTTTGACATCATCTGAGGCCTTTCAGATACTCCTTGTGCGCCTCGGTGACCCGATAGCTTTCCAGGGCCTTCTGAATGGCCTTTTTGTGTACCCAATCATCCAGCCGGTGCTCCTCGAAGTACGGGACGGTCTCGTCATACCGCTTCGCGAGTGCCGTGGCAAAGTACCAGGCGATCATCATTTTCAGGTAATAATCTTCGCCCTTCTTTTTCGCGACAAGCTCCGGGTATTCTTCCCGGAAATCCTCATCCAGGAATTCATTCATCAGCATGCGGATCCCGAAGCGGGCCGTGTACACGTGCTCCGATGCGATCCACTTTTTGATGTAAGGCAGAAGCTTCTGACGGTTTTTCCTGAACGTTTTCGGGGTCGACTGATCCGATACCGGCCAGCAGTCGACATAGGGGAGGAATTCTTCCACGGCCTGCACGCACGCGTCGAAATCCCGGATCATCGCGATGACGAAGAAATGGATCAGGTTCTCCTCGTAATACCGGTGCGGCAGCGCCTGCAGGAACGCTTCCCGCTCAGGACTTTCGAAGACTTCTTTGGCGATCTGCCGCATATCGGGTGTGCGGACGCCCAGGATCGTTTCCGGCGGGATGTTCGGGACCAGTTTGGTCTGGAATTCCCGGTAGGCATCGTCTTTCACTTCCGCCAGGCGGTCGTAAAGAGTCACGGCCGGCCATAAGTCTCTGCGCAGTTCCATATAGACAGATCCCGGCTCTTCGTCTTCTGAAATCAGATGCTCAGGGAAGTCTTTCTGCTGAAATCCCAGTCTTTTGTATAGTGCAAGGGCTTTCCGGTTCTCCGGGTCCGGATCCACCCAGACCGTCTCCGCGCCGTTCCGGAACGCTTCCCGGATAGCATGCGACAGTCCGGCCGCCGCAATGCCGCGCCCCCGCGCGAACCGGAACAGTTTGATGTCCAGCGCGGCGCTCCGGTGCTCTGCGTCGATCTCGTAGAAGGATTCCCCGCAGTATTCTCCGTCCTCGAATATCGAATAATGGTTCACGGCAGGCCTGCGGGACGCGATTCGCCGGAACCATTTCTGCATCTGTTCATCTGTCTGGGTGAATCCGTCAGGGAACCCGACGTATTTCATAACGTCCCCCTCGGCCCACAACCGCCGGATATTGCTGAGATCTGCAGCAGTCGTTTCTTTCACTTCGATCATTTTATGCCTCCGCAGCAGGCTCCCCTGGGGGCCCGCTTGATTTTAAAAACTGTCAGAACCCGTATGCCGCGATCCCGGCGGCTGCGGACAGGCAGATCAGCAGGATCGGTGAAATGCCGCCTTTCCGGACCTTCCGGGAGCCGAAATAGACCGCCCCGAGGACCAGGGTCAGGATCAGCGGACGGACCGGCACCGCGCCGTCCCGTAGAACGATGCCGTTCCGGAAGATCATCCAGACGCCGGTGGCGAGGATGATCCCGATCATGCACGGCTTTAGTCCGCGCAGAATTGCCTGTACGTAAGGGTTCTTCAGCGCGGTCTTCAGGAGCGCCGTCACCAGGAGGATGATAATAAAGGACGGAAGGACGACGGCAAGCGTGGCAATCAAAGACCCGGCGATCCCGGCCTGCAAACTGCCGACGTACGTCGCCAGGTTCACCATGATGGGCCCCGGCGTGCTTTCGCTGACCGCGACCATGTAGGTCAGCATCTCGTCGTCCAGCCAGCCGTAGGAGAGGACCACGTCGCGGATCAGCGGGATCGCGGCGTACGCGCCGCCGAAGGCGAAACAGCCCACCTTGAGGAAGCCGATGAACAATTCCCAGAGGATCATTTCCCGGCACCTCCTTTCGCCGCGGGCTTTTAACCGTGAAAAGGAGCAGGCTGACCAGCCCCGCGGCCAGCATCAGAATGATGGAGGAGATCCGGACGGAAAAGATATTGATCAGCAGCATGGCCGCGAAAGCGCAGAGCATGAACGCCCGGGGCATCGGCTTTTTCTGCATCTTCCGCAGCATTTTGAGCGCGGCGTCCAGGATCAGGATGCCGACGGCGATCTTGATCCCCTGGAAAGCGTGCGCGATCCAGCCGATCTCCAGGAACCGGTCCAGGAACACGGAGATCACGTAAATGATGCAGAAAGAGGGGAGGATCATCCCGACGGTCGCCGCCACGGCGCCGGCGAAGCCTTTCTGCTTATACCCGACGTAGGTGGCGCAGTTGATGGCGATCGGCCCCGGCGTGGATTCCGCGATCACGGTGATGTTCATCATCTCATCGTGCGTGATCCACTGCTTCTTCTCCACGCAGGCGTTTTCGATCAGCGCGATCATGGCGTAGCCGCCGCCGAACGTGAAAAGGCCGATTTTGGCGAAATTCAGAAAGAGCTCCGGAAGAAGATTCACGGCTTCGCCTCCTCCCGGAATTCGCACTGGCAGACCCGGGGATCGCGGCAGAGCGCGAGGGACTGCGTCTTCATCTGCTCAAAAGCGCCGCACAGCGCGTCAAGCGCTTCCTGCTTCGGAAGATAGTGGATGTGATAGCCGTACCGTTCCCCGTACACAAGGTCCGCTTCCTTCAGCACTTTTATGTGCTGGGAAACGGCCGATTCGGTTATGCCGAGTTTTTTGGAAAGCGAACGGCAGCAGTGCTTTCTGACGAGAAGTTGCTGAAAAATGGAAAGCCTGGTCGGTTCCCCCAGGGCTTTCAGCATCGCGGATAGATCCATGAGTCACTCCTTTGATTTAGCGGTGACTTAATTATAAGACGTGAATCTGATTTAGTCAACGCTTAAGCAAGGATGGACCGACCTTGAAAAGGCCTGCTATTCCCGGATCCCCTTTGCCGCAAACATCCCGTATTCCTTGGGAACATGCAGAACGCCGCCGCGCATGTTTTTCTCCAGCACTGACCGGAGCCTGTCCCGGGGGATGTCCCGGATGTAGGAAAAGCCGGGCAGAGAATAGATGTAGTCGATCAGGTCATCCGCATCAGTGACTTCGAGGGCGTCTTCATACAGCAGTTTTTGCACGTCTGAAAAGTACTCCGCCAGTTTTTCTTGTCCGTTCTGCAGGGTGAAACTATAATTGTGAGCGCTGCGGACGGGGAAACCGTCCAGCAGTTGCTCGATATATTCCATCATACCGTTTTCGCCGTATGTGGCGCAATAAAAAGTCCCGTTATCCTTCAGGACCCTTCGCACTTCCCGCAGTGCCCGGAGAAGATCCGGGACGTGGTAGAGCATCATGTTTGCGATCACGACGTCAAATTCCCGGTCGGGAAAAGGAATGTCCTCGATATCGATGACGCGGTATTCAATGCTGGAATGATTCCTGAGTTTTTCTTTCGCCGCATCCAGCATGCCTTCGGAAAGGTCCGAAAGGATCAACCGGGAGCAGCGTCTGATGACGCTGTCTTTCCCCAGCCACATTTCCCCGCTGCCGCATCCGAGCTCCAGGACGGACATGCCTTCGCGGATCCGGTAATGGGAAAAGATCCAGTTCCCGAAGCCCTGCTTGTTGACGGAATATTTGCTGTGGAGCGCAATACGGGTGTTCAGTTTGTCCGCAGTACCGTACTGTTCTTTGACCGTTTTGTTATTCATGGGGTTACGCTTCGATATGCTCCGGCTTCGCAGGTTTCCTGCGCAAGCGGCTTCAGTCCGTTCTTCCGGATATCGTCCAGTTCCTCCGCCTCCAGGCAGCCGCTCTGATACAGCCGCAGGTATTCTTTGGAGACGTCCGAACCGAAGATCAGGACGTCGTCGGAATTGACCGTTACGTCGACGCCGCTGCGGTACAGCCGGGCGATGGGATGCGACTGCAGGTCCCGGACCCTCCCGAGGAGATAATTGCTGGTGGGGGTGATGTTCAGGCGGATGTGATTGTCGGCCAGGAAACGGACCGCGGAAGGATCCTCCACCGCCGCGATCCCGTGCTGTACCTCGTCCAGTTCCAGGCACTCCACTGCACGGCGTACGTCGTCCGCGGTCCCCCATTCGCCGACATGGGCTTTCAGCCGGAGACCCTCCGACTTTGCGCGCCGGTAGATGGACTGGAAGTTTTCGATGGGCTGTGCGAATTCGTCCCCGTACAGGTCGACCGAGTAAAACGCCTTGCATCCCCAGAAATGGGAGAGGCAGTCTTCCAGATAAGCGGTATCGCAGTGGCGGGAGAGGCCGATCTGGAGGCGCAGTTCGATATCCGGAGCGATCTCCCGGTGCGCCGTATCAAACGCGGCGACCAGTTCTTCGACGTTTCCGTAGAAAAACTCTCCCAGGCCCCACACGTCCTCGCCGATCTCCAGGATCGTGACGCCGTCTTCCGCAGCCTGCGCAAAGGCCGCCTGTATCAGCAGCCGGCGCCCTTCGGCGGTGTCGGACAGGTTTGCCAGATTGCGGGAGGCCCAGGCGTGCATCTCAGTCATGGAACGGAGAGGGGTTCGGAGAGGCCGGATGTCTTTGCCGGTATGTTCGCGAAGATAACGGCGGCTTCCGCCCAGGACAAAGTGGTTGTGCAGGTCAGCTTTAGGAAACCTGCGGACAGATTCAAGATCACCGCATTTCAGTGCTTCTGTAAATTGCATCAGAACTCCTTTGTTATGCCATGGGCGGAAAACAGCCGCAGATCATCTCTTATGCAAATGGAAAATGCAGGCAGATCAGCGGGATCCGTTGACATACCTGCATTTTTGTTGGATCAAATCACACGTATTTTGAGAAAACACTTACATATCGGCTGTCAAACGTGACGGATGTGATCCTTGAAAAAGGTATTTCATAAGGATCATCCTGCCATATTCCGTCTGCATCAAAATGACGGAACAGTACTTTCGTTTTTAACACTTTCTCAATACTGCCTATCCAGTAATCCCACTCTTTTTCTTCAAGGCTTTCATGTTCGATGATGATGTTCTTTTTTAGTTTTTGTAATGACAGAAAAGTGCTGTGCCAATCTGAAAGATCGATATCCGGAGCAACTATGCCGTCAAGAACCTTTTCTGCTTTTAAGATCTCGACACATTTATCATCTTTGAATTCGAGTTTTTTAACATCGCTGAATCTGCGTATTGAAAAGCCATCTATAATAAAATCATCTTCTTTTGCCGCAAGAAACAGTTTCTTGCTTGCCGCAAAAGGAAACCAGTACGTATAATAAGCGTCGTATTTCAAATAAAGCCGGATGAGCGGCTTTTGCCCTATTGATTGTTGAAAGAAGTCGATCATCGCAGATTTAGTCATAATCAAGTCCTTTCGATTTAAAACAGGGTTGCTGTTTCTGTTAAAACAGCAACCCTTCCGTGAGCGCAGCGGGAGGGATTCGAACCCCCGTGCGGTTGCCCGCAAACTGATTTCGAGTCAGCCCCGTTATGACCACTTCGATACCGCTGCCTGTATGTTTAACTGCTTCCGGCCTCCGGCCTTCCGCAGTATTTTTTGTTAGTTGTCCCCGCCCGTGATGAACTTATCGTGCTGCTTCGCGAAGTACCGGACTTCGGGCAGGTCCCTGGCGGGGATCCATTCCTCCGTATAGCCGCATTCACTGCAGATATACCGGTCCAGAGGGACGTAGGTGGAAAAGCTCAAAGGGAAGAATCTGTTGTTTACAGCGGTGCTGCCTTCGATCAGGATGATCTTTCTGCTGCCGCATTTCGGGCAGGTGACGGTGTTTTTCATACGGTTCCTCCGCGGGCTTTGGCGGCCCGATAGGGAAAAGGAACAGCTTCCGCTGTTCCTTTCTCGCAGTCCGTAGGGGAATCGAACCCCTGTTTCCGCCGTGAGAGGGCGGCGTCTTAACCGCTTGACCAACGGACCGTGTCGAGGCGACAAGATTTGAACTTGCGACCTCTGCGTCCCGAACGCAGCGCTCTACCAAGCTGAGCCACGCCTCGTTGCCTTGAAGAGTATATATGGTAAAGAAGGTTTTGTCAACCGCTTTTTGAAAAATAATTGCGGGTGGGGAAAAAGGGGCGTCCTGCTGCGGCGAAAGATGACGAAGGAACCGTCCCCCTGTCATTTTTGCAAACTCCTTCTTGCCATCCGGCCGGAAAAATGGTATATCCGGGGATATCAGCCGCGGCGGCGGAAAGGAGCCAGGATGCAGGAGACCGGCAGCCGGATGAGATCGTTTGCGCAGGGGGTGAGGGACGGGATCCCGATCGCCCTGGGGTATTTTGCCGTGGCTTTTTCACTGGGGATCGCCGCGCGCAACGCCGGGCTCAGACCGATGGAAGGGTTCCTGGCCAGTTTTCTGTGCAGCGCGTCGGCGGGAGAGCATGCGCTGTTCACGCTGATCGCCGTGGGCGCGGGGTATCTGGAGACGGCGCTCGTGTCGCTGGTCACCAACGCGCGGTATTTCCTGATGAGCTGCGCGCTCAGCCAGAAGTTTTCGCCGGAGACCTCGCTGCTGCACCGGGTGCTGATCGGGACGAAGGTGACGGACGAACTGTTCGGGCTGAACATCGCGCGGCCGGGGCGCGTGGAGCCGGCGTATTCGTACGGGGCCATGGTCCTGCCCGTTCCGGCGTGGGCGGCGGGGACCGCACTCGGGATCCGGATGGGGCTGCTGCTCAGCCCGCGGATCGTCAGCGCGCTGAGCGTGGCGCTCTACGGGATGTTCCTGGCGGTGATCATTCCGCCGGCCCGGAAAAACGCGCCGGTCGCCGTCTGTGTGGCCGCGGGTTTCCTGCTCAGTCTGGCTTCGCAGGCCGTCCCGCTGCTCGTGGGGCTGTCCGAAGGGACCCGGACGATCCTGCTCACGGTCGGGATCGCGTCCGCGGCAGCCCTGCTGTTCCCGGTGAGGGAGGCGGAAGATGGAGCATAATAAATACGTCTATATCCTGATCGCGTTTTCCGTGATCTGTTTGATCCGCGTTCTGCCGCTCACCCTGATCCGCCGGCCGATCCGCAGCCGCTTCCTCCGTTCGTTCCTGTATTACGTTCCCTATGTGACGCTGGCCGTCATGACCTTCCCCGCCATCGTCCGCGCCACGAATACCCCGCTCGCCGGCGCCGCCGCCCTGATCGCCGGCATCCTGGCCGCCCTCTGGAAAGGCAACCTGATGCTCGTCGCCACCATCTGCTGCACCGTCGTCCTGGTCCTGGAAAGCTTTCTGTAACAGAACCGTGCAAGCGGGTCTGTTTCATTGAAAAAACGACACGCCTCAGCATACCGTTTTTTCCCTCCTGCGGTCTGAGGGACTCGAACCCTTACATCTCTCGATACAGGAACCTAAATCCTGCGCGTCTGCCAGTTTCGCCAAGACCGCGGGCAAAACAAAAGCGCCTTGCTGGCAAGGCGCTTTCTGTGCGTTAGAGGATTCGAACCCCCGACCTTTTGGTCCGTAGCCAAACGCTCTATCCAGCTGAGCTAAACGCACCCGCTCCCAAAAGGGGCAAAGCGTATATTACCGCGGCAAAGCGGGATTGTCAAGAGGTTTGCGAGAGATTTTTGTATTTTTTACGGAAAAACGGCAAGGTGCGGATGAGCGGTCGGGGGGAAACGGGCGGTAAAGGAACAGCCCCTTGCGGCCGCCCCGTGCGGCAGCAGCCGGTGAGGGCCGCGGCTGTTTGCGGGGGCTGCGGAAACAGGCATTTTTTGCGTGACAGGGGGACGGAGGTGTGCTATACTGTTCTGCGGATTTTTCTACAATTATGAATGGAGGCTTGCAATGGCCAGAGAATGCGATAATACGAGCTGCAGCAGAGAGAGCTGCGAGGGATGCCCGTCCGCGGGCGGTAATGCGGATCTGTCTGCGCCGATGAACAAGGACAGCCACATCAAAAAGGTGATCGGCATCGTCAGCGGCAAGGGCGGCGTGGGGAAATCCTCCGTCACGGCGCTGCTGGCGGTGGCGCTCCGCCGGATGGGATATAATGTCGGGATCCTGGACGCGGACGTGACCGGTCCGTCCATTCCGCACCTGTTCGGCGTGCATGAACAGCTGGGCGCGGTCGGCGAGGAAATCCTGCCCGCGGAGACGCGGACCGGGATCGGGATCGTCTCCGTCAACCTGGTCCTGCCGGACACCACGGCGCCGGTGATCTGGCGCGGCCCGATCCTGGGCGGCGTCATCAAACAGTTCTGGAGCGACGTGCTCTGGGGCGACCTGGACTACCTGCTGGTGGACCTGCCCCCCGGAACCGGCGACGTCCCGCTGACCGTCTTCCAGTCGCTGCCGCTGACCGGGGTCATCATGGTGACCACGCCGCACAGCCTGGTGAACATGGTGATGGAAAAAGCCTTCCACATGGCGGAAATGATGAAGATCCCGGTGCTGGGCGTCATCGAAAACTACAGCTTCCTGCGCTGCCCGGACTGCGGCAAAGAGATCCCGCTGTTCGGCAGAAGTACAACAGCGGAGTGGGCGGCCGCGCACAGCCTGCCCCTGATGCTGCAGCTGCCGCTGGATCCGGCCGTCAGCGCGTACGGCGACGAGGGCCGCGTGGAAGAGTATCCCGGCCGGGAGATGGAACAGGTCATCCGGTTTTTATAAGAGAGGTTCACGGAATTGAAAAAGGTTAAAAAAGTCTTATCGATCCTGCTGGCTGCCGTCGTGCTGATCACGTCGGGGAGCCATCCCGCCAAAGCGTACACCGTCATCGGGCGGGAAGACCACCAGATCGTGGACGCGCCCGGCTACGTGCGGCCCGCCGCCCCGGAGATCAACTCCGACACGGCGATCATGATCGAACTGAATTCCGGCGTGATGCTGTACTCCAAAAACATCCATCAGCGCATGTATCCGGCCAGCATCACCAAAATCATCACCGCCCTGATCGCTCTGGAGCAGCTGGACCTGGACGACAAACTGGTCCTGTCCTGGAACTCCGTCAACGACCTGGTGGAGGGCGGCGAGGACGGCCGCCGGCGCTTCTACGAAGGCCAGTCCTTCACCGTGGAGGACGCGATCTACGCGCTGTGCCTGAATTCGGTCAACACTATCGGCTACGCGCTGGCGGAGAAGATTGACGGCAATCTGGAAGCGTTTGCCAACCGGATGAATGCGCGGGCGCAGGAACTGGGCGCCATCAACACGACCTTCCACAACCCGCACGGCCTGAACGACCTGCTGCACATGACCACGGCCTACGACATGGCCATGATCATGTGGGGCGCCATCCAGAACGACACGTACCGGAAGATCGCCGGCACGCGGAGCTACAGCTTCACGGACGACGACGGCCATGAGATCGTCTGCGACCACAACTACCTGGTCTTCCAGCCCACCTCCGACTACTACGACGAGCGCGTCGTGGCCGGCAAGACCGGCTGGGTGGAAGAGGCCGAATACACCCGCACCGTGTACGCCACGGACGGCAACCTGGACATCATCTGCGTGACCTTCCATGCGGACACCACGCACAACGCCTACGTGGACGTGCGCACGCTGCTGGATTACGCGTTCAACAACTTCTCCCTGGTGGAACTGCCCGAATTCGGCGACGGCGGGGAGATCACTTCGGAAGTCACGGACGAGAAGACCGGTGAGGAATTCACGCTCCGCATGAAAGCCGGCGCGGGCAAGAGCACCACCGGCGCGGCCGTCCTGGTCCCCAATTCCTACGCGAACCAGGAGTGGGTCACCGAACTGCTCCCGGACGGCGCGGGCGGCCTCAAGGCGGTCGCCTCGCTGGGCGACGTGGTCCTCGGCACGTATCCGCTGACAACCACCATCGTGCGCGAAACCGAGCCGGCCACGGAACCGGCGCCGACGGATGCGACGAAGGAAGGCAGCTCGCCTGCGACCTCGCCGACCTCCCCGACTTCCTCCACGAAAGTCCCGTCCACCACGGCCAGCCGCTCCACGGAGACGGATCCGGGCACGAAGAGCAGCGGCGGGGGCTGGAAGACGGTCGTCATCATCCTGCTGGCCATCCTGCTCATCCTGTCCGTCCTGTTTGCCGGCGTGATGGCGTATCAGAACAAGATCCTGAAAGAACGCATCCGCCGCCGCAAGGCCATGAAGAGGAGAGAACAGTAAATGCTGACCCTGCAGATCCGCTATCTGGACCCGGAGATGGAGCCCCTCGCGTACGTGGAGGGGAAATCGGACTGGATCGACCTGCGGGCGGCCCGGGACGTCTCTTTTGAGACCGGGGAATTCAAACTGATCCCGCTGGGCATCGCCGTGAAGCTCCCCGAGGGCTATGAAGCCCACGTGGCGCCGCGCAGCAGCACATACAAGAACTTCGGCCTGCTGCAGGTCAACAGCGTCGGGGTGGTGGACAGTTCCTACTGCGGCGACGGCGACGAGTGGTTCGTCCCCATGCTGGCCACCCGGCCGGTCACGGTGCGCAAAGGCGACCGCATCTGCCAGTTCCGCGTGATGGAAAACCAGCCGCCGCTGGAATTTGAAGCGGTGGAACACCTGGACGGAGAGGACCGCGGCGGCTTCGGGAGCACCGGAATCCGGTAAACGCGCGCGGCGCTCCGGCCGGCCGGAAAAATCCGCCGGAAACGGCCCGTCCGCCTCGCATTCTTCTTGCCCTTTTTACCCTTATATGGTATCATATAAGGGTATTTTATTGCGCGGAACCTGAGGGACGCGTTACTAGGCACGGCACAAGGAGGAGATATGGAACAGTTTGATTTGCTGATCATGGGCGGCGGCCCCGGCGGTTATTCCCTGGCAGCGGCAGCGGCCAAGAAAGGCCTGAAGACGGCGGTCTTCGAAAAGGCCGTCCTGGGCGGCACCTGCCTGAACGTGGGCTGCATCCCCACCAAATATCTGGTGGACAAGGCCCTGACCATGGATAAAGTGAAGAACCTGAGCAAGCGGGGCATCTACGCCGCGCCGCTCACCGTGAATTTCGAAAAAGTGCAGAAGGGCAAGGAGATGGTCGTGAAGAAGCTGACCGGCGGCGTGAAACTGCTGCTGGATGCGGCCGGCGTGACGACCGTTTACGGGGAAGCCGTGCTGAAGCCGGACCGCGTGGTGGAATGCGGTGGCGAGAGTTTTCAGGGCAAAAACGTCGTGATCGCGACCGGCAGCGAAACGATGATCATCCCGATCCCCGGCCACGAGCTCTGCATCACCTCCACGGACGTGCTGAACATGACGGAGATCCCGAAGAGCATGGTCGTCATGGGCGGCGGCGTCATCGGCCTGGAGCTGGCCTGCGCCTTCCAGGCGTTCGGCACCAAGGTGTCCGTCGTCGAAATGCTGCCCGCGCTGCTGCCGAACAACGAGCGCGCGGCCGTGGACCAGCTGGTCTCGCACATCAAGAAACTGGGTGTGAAACTCTACGTCGGCGCGAAGATGCTGCGCGTGGAGAAGGCCGAAGAAGGCCTGAAGGCGGTTTTTGAAAAGGACGGCGCGGAGACGGCGATCGACTGCGAGCAGGTCCTGATGGCCGTGGGCCGCAAAGCGTCCCTGACCGGCATCGACGCGGAAGCGCTGGGCCTGGAACTGGAACGCCGCTGCGTCAAGGTGGACGCGCACCAGCGCACCAGCCTGCCCGGCGTGTACGCCATCGGCGACGCGGCCGGCGGCCTGCAGCTGGCCCACGCGGCGTACGCGGAAGGCGAGCGCGCCCTGCACGACATCCTGGGCGAAGAAGTCCCGGCGCCCGGCCCCATCCCGGCCTGCGTCTACACCCTGCCCTGCTTCGCCTCCGTCGGCCTTAGCACCGCGCAGGCGGAAGCCGCCGGCTTCAAGCCGCTCCTGGGCACGTTTGAATACAGCAACAACGGCATGGCGCTGGCGGAAGGCGCTTCCGGCACCGTTTACGTGGTGGCGGACGAGGCGTCGAAGAAGACGCTGGGCGTCACCATCGTCGGCGAAAACGCCTCCGAAATGATCGGCATGGCCACGCTGGCCGTGCAGGACGGCATGACGCTGGCCGAGTGGGAGAACACCGTCGTGGCGCACCCGTCACTGTGCGAAATGATGAAGGAAGCGGCCCTGGACTGCTTCGGCGCCGCGATCCATAAATAAATGAGCGTCTCGGTTTTTGACCTGACCACCACGGACCCTGCCTTCAATCTGGCGGCGGAGGAATATGTCTTCTCCACCCTGCCGCGGGACAGGGCTTATGTGATGCTCTGGCAGAACGACCGGGCTGTCATCATCGGCAAGTACCAGAATACGGCGGTGGAGGTGAACGGCGCGGCCGTGGAGGCGAAAGGCATCCGCGTGGTGCGGCGCCTCTCGGGCGGCGGCGCGGTGTACCATGACCTCGGGAACCTGAATTTCACGGTCATCACCGACGCGGAGCCCGGCGGCCGGGTGGACCTGGCCCTGTTCTGTCAGCCGGTCGTGCGCGCGCTGGCGCGCTTCGGCGTGACCGCGGAGATCAGCGGCCGGAACGACGTGACCGTGGACGGAAAAAAATTCTCCGGCAACGCGCAGTACCTCCGCGAAGGCCGCGTCATGCACCACGGCACCATCCTGTTCGACTCCGACCTCTCCGCGGTGCAGGAGGCCCTGGCCGTCAAAGCCGAAAAACTGGCCGGCAAGGGCGTCGCCTCCGTCCGATCCCGCGTGACGAACCTGAAGCCCCTGCTGCCCGCGGGCACCACGCTGGAGGAGTTCCGCCGCGTGCTGCTGGAGGAACTGGCCGGCGGGAGCGAAGCGGAGCGCTGCGAATTCACGGAAGAGGACCTGGCTGCCATCGAAGCCCTGAAAGAGGCCCGCTACGGCCGCTGGGAGTGGAACTGGGGCGCGTCCCCGGAAAGCACGCTGCGCAAGGCGAAGCGCTTCGAGGGCTGCGGGACCGTGGAGGCCCTGGTCGGCCTGAAGCGCGGCCGCATCCGGAGCCTGGCCTTTCAGGGCGATTTTTTCAGCACCCGCGAACCCGAAGAACTCGCGGAGCGCCTGACCGGCGTCCCGCTGCGCGCAGACGAGATCCGGAAGCGCCTGGATGACATCGGCATCCCCGTATCCGATTATTTCACCGGCCTCGACGAGGACGATCTCATCGAATTATTATTGCTGTAACACACAATTTCGCCGCGTCCGCCGCGGCCCGGAAGGAGCGCACCCCATGAAATGGCTCATCGCCTCGGACATCCACGGAAGCAGCCGCTGCTGCGAAAAACTGCTGCGCCGCTTTGAAGAAGAAAAAGCGGACCGCCTGCTCCTGCTCGGCGACCTCCTCTACCACGGCGCCCGCAACGCGCTGCCGGAAGAGTACGGGACCATGTCCACGGCGGAACAACTGAACCGTTATAAAGACGTCATCGCGGCCGTGCGCGGAAACTGTGACTCCGAAGTGGACCAGGCCGTGCTGGAATTCCCCATCATGCAGGATTTCACGGCCCTCGTGGACAACGGCTGCCTCATCTTTGCCACTCACGGCCACCTGTACGACGAGCACAGCCTCTTCCCGCTGCAGGGCGTGGACGTCCTGCTGTCCGGCCACACGCACGTCCCGGTGTGCCACGACTTCGGCAATTTCGTCGCCATGAACCCCGGCTCCGTCTCCATCCCCAAGGGCGGCAGCCGCTTCAGTTACATGACCCTGGAAAAGGGCTTATACCGCTGGATGGACCTGGAAGGAGAAGAGTACCGGCGCTTCGAAATGACGCCGCGTCATGAGTGGTAAATGAAGAACACCATGAATCTGTTTGACTATATGAACGGCCAGGCCAGGGAAAAGGACAGCCCCCTCGCGCTGCGCCTGCGCCCCACGTCGCTGGATGAGGTGGTGGGACAGAAGCACATCCTTGGGGAGGGCAAGCTGCTGCGCCGCATCATCCAGGCGGACCAGCTCTCGTCCCTCATCTTTTACGGCCCGCCCGGCACCGGCAAGACCACGCTGGCGCAGGTGATCGCGTTCACCACGAAGGCAGAATTCCGCCAGATCAATGCAACGGCGGCCGGCAAGAAGGACATGGAGGACGTCGTCGCGGAGGCGAAGAACATCCGCGCCCTGTACGGCAAAAAGACCATCCTGTTCATCGACGAGATCCACCGTTTCAACAAGGCCCAGCAGGACTACCTGCTGCCCTTCGTGGAGGACGGCACCGTGATCCTGATCGGCGCCACCACGGAGAACCCGTTCTTCGAGGTGAACCGCGCGCTGATCTCGCGCTCGCACATCTTCCAGCTCAAGTCGCTGGACAAAGACGACATCGCCACGCTGATCCGCCGGGCCGTCACGGACCCGGAGCGCGGCATGGGGATGTACAACGCGGAGATCGACCCGGACGCCGTGGATTTCCTGGCCGACGTGGCCGGCGGCGACGCGCGCCGGGCGCTGAGCGCGGTGGAACTCGCGGTGCTCACCACGCCGCGCGGGGAGGACGGGAAGATCCGCATCACCATCCCCGTGGCGGAGGAATGCATCCAGCGCCGCGCCGTGCGCTATGACAAGGAAGGCGACAACCACTACGACGTCATCAGCGCCTTCATCAAAAGCATGCGCGGTTCCGACCCGGACGCGGCCCTTTATTACCTGGCCCGCATGCTGACCGCCGGCGAGGACCCGAAATTCATCGCCCGCCGCATCATGATCTGCGCGGCGGAGGACGTGGGTCTGGCCGACCCCCGCGCCATGCAGGTGGCCGTCGCCGCCTCGGAAGTCCTGGAGCGCGTGGGCATGCCCGAGGGCCGCATCCCGCTGGCGCTGGCCGCCGCGTACGTCGCCACGGCGCCGAAGAGCAACGCCGCCTACATGGGCATCGAAAAGGCCCTGGAGGCCGTGCAGACCACGGACGTCAAGCAGGTCCCGTCGCATCTGCAGGGCACCGGCTATCAGGGAGCCTCGGACCTGGGCAAGGGCATCGGGTATCAGTACGCCCACGATTTCCCCGGCCATTACGTAAAGCAGCAGTATCTGCCGGACGAACTCGCCGGCAGCCGCTTCCTGGAAGTCGGCGACAACGGATATGAGCGGGAAATCAAAAAATATATGGAGTTTTTGACACAATTAGAGTAAAATAAAGGAAAAAATGGGCGGAGCCTCCCTTCGGCTCCCTTTTGCCATAAATCCGGGGAAGGAGCGGACCGTGAGAAAGAAGATCAATCAGCTGGCCAAGGGCAGCATCGAAGAAGTGCAGGCCCGGATCCGGCTGTCCGAAAAAACGCTGAACGCGACGGTTCCCTGCGGCCAGTCGGCCGCCGGGCGGATCTCGCTGTCCAGTGAAAACGGCATCCCGTTCCGCGGCCTGGCCTATTCGGACGACGAGCGGGTCGAGCTCCTGCAGGACGCCTTCGCCGGCCAGCAGGTGACCCTGAACTACGTGGTCCACGGCGAGGACGAAAAGGAAGACACGGTCCTGCAGGGCCATTTCTCCCTCGTGACCAATACCGGGGATATCGAACTCCCCTACCGCTTCATCATCGGCCAGAGCGCGGGCCTGGACACCCCGCTCCCGGCCAGCCTCCCCGAACTGGCCCAGCTCGCGGACACCCAGCCGGAACTGGTCCATCAGCTCTACGTCACCGGCGCCTTCGCGCAGTTCCCCTTTCTGCGGGACGACTCGCTGAAGGCCCTGCTCGCGGCCCTCAAGGACTCCCCGGACAGCCGCCTGGCGCAGGAGGAATTCCTGGTGGCCTGCGGCGCCAAACAGCCGGTCAAACTGACCGTCCAGACCACGCCGATCTCCGTCTTTTTCAAAGACAGCATCTCGCGCGGCGAACTTCTGATCCGCCGCAGCGGCAGCGGTTACTGCGTGATCACCACCACCGCCTCCGCCCTCTTCATCCGCCTGCCCCGCGAACGCTGGACCAGCGCGGACTTTAAAGAAAACGAACTCCGCATCCCCGTCTATTTCATGGCCGAGCACCTGCACGCCGGCCGGAACCTGGGCGAGGTCCTGATCAATACCGGCCGGGAGGAATTCCGCATCCCGGTCACCGTCGTTCCCGAACGCACCGCGGATCCGGAGCAGCAGCGTGCCCGCCAGCTGCGCCGCGCCCGTCTGCAGCTGTCCCGCAGCATGGTCACCCTGTACGCGGGCCAGGATCCGCCTTACAATATCGAATCTCTCACGATGAAGCACCTGGAGGCCTGCGAGGCCGGCCGGGAGCCCGAAGTCGCCGAAAAACTGCTCCGCGCGGAACTCTGCCGCGAAACGCGCCGCCGCGCCGAAGAAAAAGAGACCCTCGAACAGATCCGGGCCGAAGTCCAGCGCAACCGCATGGAAAAAGTGACCCAGTACCTGTGGTTTTTATACCTCGAAGAGGAGATGGAGAAAGGCGACCGCCTCTCCGACAGCTTCCTGCGCCTCCTCTACCGTCTGAAAGACGAAGAAGCCGGCCGCGTGGAGCTCCTCCCGCTCCTGATGCGCTGCGACAGCGAATGGGCCGAGCACCCGGACAAATGCTTCCTCCGCATCCGCGAACTTTTCCGGCGCGGCCAGTTCCCGCTGATCCTGAAGCTGGAGACCGTCAAACTGCTCAACAACAATCCGGACCTGCTGACCGAACTGGACAGCTTCACCCTCCAGCTCCTGACCTTCGGCGCGCGCTTCAACTGCTGGAAGAAGGCCGTGGCGGACACCGCCCGCGACCTCCTGGTGCGCGAAAAAGCCTTCCGCCCGGGCTGCGAGCGCCTGGCGCTCCTCCTGGTCCGCTGTTTCCCGGACAAGGAAATGCTCACCGCGCTGCTCACCGTGCTCCTGCGCCGCGAAAAGCCCTCCCCGCGCTATCTGGAATGGTACGAGAAGGGTATCCGCGAGGACGTGCGCCTGGCGGAACTGTACGAGTACTATCTGACCGCCCTGCCGGACGATTACGACGGCGACATCCCCCAGATGGTGCAGCTCTACTACACCTACAACAGCCCCCGCTCCCGCAGCGCGCAGCGCAGCCTCTACCGCTACATCCTGACGCATTACGAGCCGGACACCCAGATGTACCGCCTGTACGAAAAGCAGATCCAGACCTACGCGATGGACCAGCTGCTGCTCGGCAACGTCCGCGACTCGGAGACCATCTTTTACGAGAAAATGTTCATCCCGCAGGTCCTGGACAGCCGCATGGCCGTCGTCCTGGCGGAATACGTCTATACGATGCACCTGACCCTGTCCAACCGCAGCATCGACAAGATCCAGGTGCTCTACGGCGAGCTGAAGGAGCCCTTCGTCTACCCGGTCCGCGACGGCGAAGCCTACATCCCGGTGTTCACGCCCCGCTGCCGCCTGCTGTTCCTGGACAAGAACGGCGACCGCTACGTGCAAAGCGTCTTCCGCCGCAAAAAACTCATGGAAGCCTCGTGCGAACTGATGGAGACCCTGCGCCGCCTGGCGCCCGGCAGCCTGCCGTTCAAACTGCTCCAGTGCCAGAAAGCCATCAAGGGCGAGCTGAACGAATGGGAGGCCCGCGACCTGGTCCAGCGCTTCACGGAGTGGAACGAACTCTCCGAAGCCTACCGCGAAAAACTGATCTTCAGCCTGGTCCGCCGCCGCAACCTGGGCACGGCCGAAAACGCCGCCCTGCTCAAGGAACTGCGCCGCAGCCCGTACCTGGACGCCCAGGCCGGCGCCCTGCTCGCAGAGAGCCTGCTGCTCCAGGGCGACGACGAGGCCGCCGCCGAAATGGTCCGCCGCTTCGGCTACCGCCACTTCGACACCGGCCTGCTGCTGCGCCTGATGAACCGCCTGATCCGCACCCGCGGCTATTCCTTCGATAAAAACACCTACAACGGCGTGCTCTCCCTGTACCGCCGCGACGTGTGGGATTCCGTGACCCTGACCTACCTCTGCCGCCATTTCAACGGCAGCACGGAGGATATGCGCGTGCTCCTGGAGCGCGCCGAAAACGGCGAGGCCGTCCCCTACGACCTGCCCGAGCGCCTGCTGGGCCAGATGCTCTTCACCGGTGAAACGCGCCGCATCGAATGGGTCGTCGAGCAGTACCTGAAAGAAAACCAGGCGCCGAAGGCCCCGAACCGCGTCCTGCTGCACGCCTACGCCGTGGACCGCTGCGAACGCTACTTCTGCCGCGGTGAATCCATCCCGGACAACATCTTCGCCTACCTGGCCTCCTGGGCCCTCGCGGAGAAGAAACCGGTGCAGCTCCCCGACCTGTGCCAGATCGCCCTGACCCGCTACTACGCGGACAAGGAGACGCTGACCCCGGAGGAGACCTCGCTCGCGAAGACCTTCCTCTACCACCTGTACGACAAGGGCCTGCTCTTTGCCTACCAGGAAAAACTGGGCCGCTTCTTCCCGCTCCCGGACGAGCTGGGCGACAAGACGCTCATTGAATACCGGGGCAGGGAAGAGGAGCCCGTGCGCATCGCCTTCCGCATCCTCCCGCAGGAAGAGGAGAAGGAGCCCCGGACCAGCGAGATGCCGCACATCTTCCGCGGGATCTACGTGAAGCCCGTGCTGGTGTTCGCGGACGAGGTGCTGGAGTACACCATCTATCGCAGCGACGATCCGGACCGGACCCCGCTGCGGCAGGGACGCCTGCCCGGCGGCGTGAGCGCCGGCGTGAACCGCTTCGCCTCCCTGAACCGCCTGATCGACAAGGCGGCCAAAGGAGAAGAGGGGTGGCAGGAAGAGCTGGAAGAACTCGGAAAAAGAGACGTGATCCTGCAGGAATACTTCCCTTTAGTGTGATCATCTGCTATAATAAATCAGTTAAGACTGCGGCGCGGCCGGAAAGGAGGAAAACATGGACGAATTGATCCTGGGCATCGACTTATGTGATACCCACAGCCAGATCAGCGTGTTTTCCCCGGAAAAGGGCGAGCCGGAAGCCATCCTGACCGGTGAATCGGAAAGCACCTCCCAGATCTCCACCGTGCTCTGCAAGCTGAAAGGCCGCGATACCTGGCTGATCGGCTACGAAGCGTACCGCCGCGCCCTGATGGGCGAAGGCACGATGGTGGACAAGCTGGTGAAGCTGCTGTACAAAAACGGCAGCGCGACCATCGAGGGCACCCGCTACAGCGCGGTGGAGCTCATGGGCCATTACATCGAGCAGCTGCTGGCCCTGCCCCGGCAGAAATACGGGACGGACGCCGTGCGCTGCCTCGCGTTCAGCCTGCGCGAGCTCAACCCGGACCTGCTGGACCGCCTGACCCTCGCCTGCGACGCCTGCGGCCTCTCCCGCGACAAGCTCCGCTTCCTGAGCCATACCGAATGCTTCTCCTTCTTCGTCGCCTCCCGCCCGCGCGAGATCTGGCCCAACATCGTGGTCGGATTCGACTTAACGGACGAAGGCCTGGATTATTATGAGATGCACATCCTGCGCGGCCGCCGGCCCCAGGTCCTGGAAGCCCGGCGCGAGCCGCTGGAGGAAGCCTTCGACCTGGACGTGCTGGACACCGCGGTGGGCGAGCGCATGGCGGACTCCATCCTGTCCTCCTGCGCGGACCGGCTCCTGGCCAAGAAACTGATCTCCTCGGTCTTCCTGACCGGCGACGGCTTTACCAACGTGACCACCTGGGCGCCAGAATTTTTAAAGCGCCTGTGCAATAAACGCAAGGTCTTCGAAGGCCAGCACCTGTTTGCGGACGGCGCGGCCATCCAGGCCTATGACAGCACGCAGGAAGAATCGCTCTTCCCCTACGTCTGCATCTGCGAGGGGCGCCTGTCCTCCTCCATCAGCCTGTACGCCGTGCGCGACGGCAAGAACGAACAGCTGACGCTGGCTTCCGCCGGCAGCAACTGGTACGAGGCGCGGGCGTCGGCGGAGTTCATCCTGGACGACGTGCAGACCCTGGAACTCATGATCACCCCGTTCGCGACGCAGCGGGTGGAGGTGATCCCGATCTCCCTGGCGGAACTGCCGGCGCGGCCCAACAAGGCCACCCGCGTGCAGGTCATCATTTCCTTTGCCTCGGAAAACCATGTGACGGCCCGCGTCGTGGACAAGGGCTTCGGCGAGCTCTTCCCCGCCAGCGGCATGGTCATCCGCAAAGACTTCCTCATTTCCTGAGCGCAGAGAGGAGCGCATCGATGGGCAATCTGATCCTGAGCCGGCCGCTGGAAATCAAAAGGCCATACTACGTGCAGGAACTGGGCGTGCATTTATACAGCGCCGAGGAACTTTGCTATTACATTTACCATTACGTCATGCTGATCGATGAGAGCTTCGCGGACGAGCGCCTGCTGGACTTCATCCATCAGCTGGACCAGCCGCGCCTGGAAGAGCGCATCCTGCGCACGCAGGAGCAGGGCGGGCTGTACGACGTGCTGTATGTCATTCTGCAGGACCTGCGCTATTACAGCAGCAGCGACCTGTTCCTGTTCCGCAAGCAGCTGGAGCAGCTCAGCCGCAGCAGCCAGGCGGAGCGCATCCGCGCCAAGGGCGACCTGCTGTTCGAGCGCGGCCAGTATTACGCGGCCCTGCGGGCCTACAACCAGGTGCTGGACCTGGACAGCCGGGAACTGGCGGACTCCGATTTCGTGAGCCGCATCTGGCAGAACAAGGCGGCCTGCTACGCCCGCGCGGAGCATTACGCCGAGGCGATGGAGAACCTGAAAAACGCCTACCTGCTGACCCGGAACACGGGCCTGGCGGAGAAAATGTACGCCCTGAACCGCCTGATGGGGAAGGACGAAGTCCCGGAGCCCGTCAGGGCCGCCGTCACGGACGAGATGCTGGAGCAGTTCCGCAGCAACTGGGACAAGCGCCGGCAGCTGGCGGCCTATCAGGGCAAGGCGCTGGAAGCCGCCGCCCTGCAGGACAAGGCGGAGCCGGAGCGCACGAAAGCGTACCTGGAACTGCTGTTCCGCTGGAAGGAAGAATACCGGAAGAAGCAATTGTCATAGAAGGAGTCGCGTATGATCTGCTGCGCCATAGGACAGGATTCGCACCGCTTTACGCAGGAGGAAAAGCCCCTGCTGCTGGGCGGTGTTTTATTGCCCGGGGAACCGGGGCTGGAAGCGAACAGCGACGGCGATGTGCTGCTGCACGCCCTGACCAACGCGGTGTCCGGCCTGACCGGTCGGAATATCCTGGGCGCGCCGGCGGATGAACTGTGCCGCGCGGGCGTGACGGACAGCCGCGCGTATCTGCGGGAGGCGCTGAAGGACCTGGAGGCGCTGGGCGGGCGGATCCTGCACGTATCGTTCAGCGTGGAGGCGCGGCGGCCGCATCTGGCGGCGCATATCACCGCGATCCGGGCTTCGGTGGCGGATCTGCTGGGGATCGCGCCGGCGCACGTGGGGCTCACGGCCACCAGCGGCGAGGGCCTGACGGCCTTCGGCCGGGGCGAGGGCATCCAGGTGTTCTGCCAGGTCACCGGCGACCTGCCGGAGGAGGACGCGTGATGGAACTGTTCCCGCACGCCAAAGTGAATCTGAGCCTGTATATCACCGGCCGGCGGCCGGACGGCTACCACACCGTGGACACCGTCTACTGGCCGCTGCCGTTATTTGATTACCTGAAGGTGGAACCGTCGGACCGCAACCGCTTTGCCACGACGGAGAAGGAACTGGAAGGGAAGGACAACCTGGTCATCCGCGCCTGGGAACTGCTGCATGAGCAGTACCGGATCCCGCCCGTGGCCGTGCGTCTGGAGAAGGGAATTCCCTGGCAGGCGGGCCTGGGCGGCGGCAGCGGCGACGCGGCCGCGATGCTGCAGGCCTGCAGCCGGCTCTTCAGCCTGGGCCTGACCAGGAAGAAACTCTGCGAGATCGGCAAAGCGCTGGGCGCCGACGTCCCGGCCCTCCTCTGGGACGCGCCCGCCCGCGGCCGCGGCACCGGAACGGACCTGGAAGGTTTTGATGCCGCGCTGTTCCTCCCCCTGCTCGTCGTCAAGCCCCCACAGGGATTCTCCACCGCGGCCATGTACCGCGCCTGGGACGAGGGCGGCGGCCGGGAACTGCCCGCGGAGGCAATAGAAAAGAGGCAGCAGGGCCTGATCCGTGCGCTCTCCGGCGAGGCGCCGGAAGCCGTGATCCCGTTCCTGCACAACGATTTTGAAACGGTGCTGGCGGGCGAAGACCGCGCGCTGTTCGAACAGGCCCGGTCGCTGCTCGCGGAAAGCGGCGCGCTCAAGAGCCTGCTCTGCGGCTCCGGCTCGGCGGTATTCGGCCTGTACGCTTCGGAAGAGGCGCGGCAGACCGCCCGGGAGAGCCTGCGGGAAGCCCTGCCGGAAGCCTGGGGGCTTCACGTGCCGTTCCGGACGGAACAGAGGGAAGTGAAATGAGTATGGTTTCGTGCGACGTGATCCTGGCCGCGGGCGGCAGCGGCACCCGCTTCGGCGGCGCGGTCAACAAAGTGCTGGCAGAGCTGCGCGGCGTGCCGGTCCTGCGGTATTCGCTGGACCTGTTCGGCACGCATCCGGCCGTGCGGCGTGTGATCATCCCCTGCCGCCCGGCGGACCGGGAAGCGGTCGCGGCTCTGGCGGATGCATGGAAGAACGCGCACGCGGACGCATCCGCTCCGGAGATCCTGCTCACGGACGGCGGCGCCACCCGCCAGGCCTCCGTGTACAACGCCCTGCTCCTGTGCTGCGAGCCCCTGGTCCTGATCCACGACGGCGCCCGCCCCTTCGCAACGGCCGCCATGATCGACGCCTGCCTGGACGCGCTGCGGACCTGGCCCGCGGTCAGCACCGGCGTCGTCAGTAAGGATACGGTCAAGCTGGTGAATGAGGCCGGCGTAGTGCTGCAGACCCCGGACCGCGCCATGACCCGCCTGATCCAGACGCCGCAGGGCTTCCGCCGGGAAGAACTGCTGGCGGCGCACGAGCGCTTCCGCGAGATCCCCGTGACCGACGACTGCAGCCTGATGGAACTGGCCGGCTGTCCCGTCAGGATCGTAGACGGTTCCTATGAAAACATCAAGATCACCACGCCGGACGACCTGCGCCGCTGACAGCGGACCGGCCCCGGCCGGCGAAGACAGAAGAGAAGCCGGCAGAATGACCGGCATACAAAAAAGAAGATCTGCGGACGGATCCGCAGACCTTCTCTTTTTTTGCCTGATGCCGTCAGACGGGCGATCCGGTCTCCAGGCACTGCCGCGCCGCGTCGGCGAGGACCTGCGCATGGTCGAACGCCAGGCGTTCTCCCTCCGGCAGCGTCACGCGCCAGACCCCGTCCGTAAACCGGACGGGCAGCCACGCGGTCTCCGCCGCGTCGTCGCCGGCTTTCGCGGGCGGCTGCTCCTCCAGGCGGACGGCATAGGCGGCCGAGACCACCCAGCCCCGGGGGTCGCGTCCGGGCGCGCTGTAGAAGCCCGTCAGGGCGAGGGGCAGGCCGCTCAGGCCGGTCTCTTCCTCCAGCTCCCGGGCCGCCGTGCGCTCCACCGGCTCGTTTTCATCGGCAAACCCGCCGGGCAGGGCCCAGCAGCCGAGATACGGGTGGTTTCCCCGGCGGATCAGCAGCACGCGCCATTCCGCCCCCGTCCGCGCAAAGACCGCAATATCCGCGGTCAGCGCGGGGCGCGGGTAGTTCTTCGCGCGGTAGCGCGCGATCGCCTCTTCCTCGGTCATCCCCCGTTTGTCCAGCAGTTCAGGCATAGGTCATTCCTCCGGCCGGTCTCAGAAATCGACCTCGGTGTCGTAGTAGCAGCACTTCAGCAGCTTTTCCATCTCTTCCTGGGACGGCTGGCGGGGGTTGGAGCCCGTGCAGGCATCGCCGATGGCGTTCTTCGCGATCTCGGGCAGTCTTTCCAGGAAGACCTTCTCCGGTACGAAGCCCTGCTCGGTCGGATAGCTGTCCGCGCCGTAGTGGCCGATGCAGTGAGGGATGTTCAGCTGGTCGTTCATGTCGCGCAGGAACTTGATCAGCAGGGCGACCTTTTCGTCGTCGTTCGCGCCGCCCAGGCCCATGTAGTCCACAATCACGCCGTAGCGCTTCTTCGCGACCGGATCCTTCGCGTTGAACGCGATGACCTTAGGCAGGTACATGGCGTTGGCCGCGCCGTGGATGATGTGGGCGCCGTAGTCGGCAAACGCCGCGCCGGTCTTGTGGGCCATGGAGTGGACGATGCCCAGCAGGGCGTTGGAGAAGGCCATGCCGGCCAGGCACTGCGCGTTGTGCATGCGGTCACGGGCTTCCATGTCGCCGTTGTAGGACGGGACCAGATCCTTCATGATCATCTCGATGGCGTGGATCGCCAGCGGATCGGTGTAGTCGCTGTTGGCGGTGGAAACGTACGCTTCGACGGCGTGGGTCATGGCGTCCATACCGGTGTGGGCCACCAGCTTCTTGGGCATGGTCTCGGCCAGCTCGGGATCCACGATGGCGACGTCCGGGGTGATCTCGAAGTCCGCGATCGGGTACTTGATGCCTTTTTCGTAATCCGTGATGATGGAGAACGCGGTGACTTCGGTGGCGGTGCCGCTGGTGGAAGAAACGGCTACGAAATGCGCTTTCCGGCGCAGTTCGGGAATACCGAAGACTTTGCACATGTCTTCAAACGTGCATTCCGGATATTCGTACTTGATCCACATGGCCTTGGCCGCGTCGATGGGCGAGCCGCCGCCGATGGCCACGATCCAGTCGGGGCCGAACTCCAGCATGGTCTGGGCGCCTTTCATGACGGTCTCCACGGAAGGATCGGATTCGATGCCTTCAATGATGGCGACTTCCATGCCGGCCTCTTCCAGATAAGCCTTGGCCCGGTCAAGGAAGCCGAAGCGCTTCATGGAGCCGCCGCCGACGCAGATCACGGCCTTGGTGCCTTTCAGGTTCTTCAGGTTCTCCAGGGAACCTTTGCCGAAATAGATGTCTCTGGGCAGTGTAAAACGTGCCATTTTCAGTTCCTCCTTTATAGTTGCCGCCGGTCTCCCGTGCGGACTGAGGTTTAAATGATATGAATTATTTAAAATATTTCCGGATCAGCCTCCTTGCCGTTTCCGGATCCCCGTCGTACGGCTCGCGGTAGCCGCCGGCCTGGATCAGATACGGCTGGCGGCCCTGGCCCAGCAGGAGGACCAGGTCGTGGGGCCGTGCCTTTTGAATGATATATTCGATGGCGTCCTCGCGCTGCTTCCGGAACACGCCCGGACAGCCCTGCTTCGCGGCACTCTCCAGGATGACGGTGCCGATCGCGGCCGGATCCTCGTCGCGGGGGTCGTCCGACGTGGCGACGATCTCGTCGCAGAAGCGGCCGGCGATCTCGCCCATGATGGGCCGTTTGCCCGTATCGCGCCGCCCGGTGCAGCCGAACACGGCGTAGACCTTGCCTTCCGGATCGCGCACCTTCTGCGCGAATTCGAACACCTTCTCGAACGCGTCCGGCGTGTGCGCGAAGTCCGCGATCACGTGGTAGCTCTGCCCCTCGTCCACGACCTCCATGCGGCCGGGGACCTGCGGGATGTTCTCCAGCAGCGGGACCATCTGCTCCAGCGTCATTCCCTGCGTATTGGCGGCCGCGATCACGGCCAGCAGGTTGCTGACGTTGTAGCCCGCGATCAGGTTGCAGCGCACGGAATATTCCCGGCCGCCGTGCCGCAGCGTGAACGTGGTGAAGCGCGGCCCCAGCACGACGTCTTCCGCCTGGTAATCCGCGTTCCGTCCGGGCTCCCGGCTGTAGGTGACCACCGGGCACGCGCAGCAGGCCCGCAGTTCCTCCAGCGTCGGATCGTCCGCGTTCAGCACGGCGATCCCGTCGGGCTTCATGCCCTTGAAAAGCATCTTCTTGGCCTCGAAATAGGCCTCCATCGTCTTATGGTAATCCAGGTGGTCGCGCGTCAGGTTGGTGAACACCGCGCAGTCCACGTCGATGTTTTCCGCGCGCCGCTGCACCAGCCCGTGGGAGGAGATCTCCACGGCCGCCGCCTGCATCCCGGCCTCGACCATCTCTGCGAGGTCGCTCTGCAGTTCGATCTGGTCCGGCGTGGTCAGGGACGCGTTCCGGTGCACGTTATTATATTCGACGCCGACGGTGCCGATGTAGCCGGTGGGTTTGACGTGCGAATACAGGCTGCGCAGGATCATCGTGATGGTGGTCTTGCCGTTCGTGCCGGTCACGCCGAAGATCGTCATTTTTTTACTGGGGCTGTCAAAAAACAGGTCGCTGACCCGGTTCAGTTCCCCCGTCACGTCATCAGCAAGGATGTAGACGACGCCGGGCACTTCCTCCAGCGGCTTGCTGTGCACGATGGCCACCGCGCCGGCCGCAGCCGCTTTCCCCGCGTAGGCGTGGCCGTCGCTTTCCAGGCCGACCAGGCAGAAGAAGACGTCCCCGGGCCGGACTTTGCGCGAATCCAGCGCCAGCCCCGTTACTTCAATATCAGAATCCACGGAAAACAATTGAGAGAGTTTCATACCGTATCCTTTCTCCGCCTGCGGGCGGGCCGGGAGATCACACCAGGTGTTTTTCCATCGCAGAAGCCAGCAGCTTCATCATCCGGACCTTGAGCTCATGATCCTCGGTGATGAGGTCGTAGACCGCGTCCTCGGACAGCACGCCGCGCTTTAAGTCCCGCGGCAGTTTGCCGGACTCGTCGTCTTCATAATCCTTCAGCCAGCGGGCGGAGCCATAATAATCGCTCAGTTTTTTGTAAGCCTTCTGGGCGGCTTCATATTCCTCCAGCGCGTCCGCCATGCGGCGCACGGCCGCGGCGGAGACGTCCAGGCACTGTTCCATTTCTCTGATCCGTTCGATCTGATTCATTTATGCCTCCTTTTCCGGACCTGAAACGGCCCGGCTGCCCTTGTATTCCAGACACAGCATGGTGATATCGTCAAACTGCTCATAGCCCTGCACGTGGTCTTCCAGGCCGGCTTTCACGGCCTGAAGGATGCTGTCCACGCTTTCCGCCTCATGCGCCTCGAGGCAGGCCATCAGGCGCTCCTCGCCGTACAGCGCGTGCGTCCGGTCCTCCGCCTCGGTCACGCCGTCGGTGTAGAGGAAAATCTTGTCGCCGGGGAGCAGGGTAAGGCTGTCCTCTTTGTAGGAGATGCCTTCCATGCCGCCCAGGATGAAGCCGCCCTTGCGGCGCAGCCAGGTGCGCTCGCCCTCCGCAGAGAGGACGACGGGCGGATTATGGCCCGCGTTCACGAAACGCAGCTGCCCGGTGGACAGCTCCAGAATCCCGATCCAGGCGGTGACGAACATGTCCGCCTCGTTGTTTTCGCACAGGCTTTCGTTGGCCCGCCGGACCGCCTCCGCCAGCGGCGACAGGTCGCGGACGCAGTGCTGCAGGATCTGTTTGGCGCGCACCATGAACAGGGCACCGGAGATGTTCTTGCCGGACACGTCGCCGATCAGGAATGCGAGGTGATCCCGGTCCACGAAGAAGAAATCGTAGAAATCCCCGCCCACTTCCTTCGCGGCGTCCATGTCCGCGGCCAGCGCGACTTCCTTGCGGCCGGGATAGCTTTCCGAGATGGGCGGCATCAGCGAATGCTGGATGGTGGTGGCCGTCTTTAAGTCGGACTGCATGCGGCCTTTTTCGATGGTCAGGTCGCGCTGCTGCTCGATATAGCGGATCATGAAAATCATCAGCGTGAAGCCGACGGAATTGATCAGGATGAACGGGATATAGATCGCCTTTACGATCTCCAGGGCCGTCTCCCAGGGCTTGACCATGACCAGGACGACGCCCAGGTGGAAGTTTTCCATGACGAAGCCGGTCAGGAACGCCCGCAGCGGGCTGGTCAGCGTGCTGCGCATCCGGTTCGCCAGAAGCCCGCAGGCCAGGCCGATGCAGCAGGTCGCCACCACGCAGGGCGTCGCCGTGATGCCGCCCATCGAATGACGGTGGATGCCGGCGATCACGCCGCCCAGCAGTCCGCCGAGCGGCCCGCCCGTAAAGCCGGCCAGCATCGGCCCGATATCGCGCACGGAAATGACGGCGCCGTGATAATCCAGCCCCGCCAGGTTGCCGTATATGCCGAAAAGGCCGCCCAGCAGGCCGGCGGCCACTATATGCTTCCAGCTTTTATTCTGCTGGCCCAGGTTCCGCAGCAGATTGCTGCCCGCGATCACGGCAGCCACCACCAGGATGACGGCCATGGTCCCGGTCATTTGGATAAAGTACTCGCGCATGACGCCTCCCCGCATCGGAATCGCTTTTTGCCATTATAGCCTCTTTTCCGCCGCACTGCAAGAAAAAAAGGGGCCCGGAGGCCCCTTCGCGGGATCGTGCGATCCTCAGCTGTTGTAATAGCGGTCGAATTCCGCGGCGGTAGGGATCCTGGCCAGGTCCGCGCATTCTTTCCGCTTGTTCTTGATAAAGTTGACGATCAGGTCCTCCGGGAACACGCCGCCAACGGTCAGGTAGTCGTGGTCCTTTTCCAGGGCGTCCAGCGCCTTTTCCAGGCTGGTGGGCAGGCTCTGCAGTTTGGCCTTTTCCTCATCCGGCAGATGGAAGAGGTTGAAGTCGTACGGGCCCCAGCCGTTTTTCTTGGGATCGATCTTGTTCTTGATGCCGTCCAGGCCGGCCATCAGCAGGGCCGCGTAGCAGAAGTATGGGTTGCAGGTGGCGTCGGGGTTGCGGATCTCGAAGCGGCGCATGTTCGGGGTCTTGGCGTAGGCCGGGATGCGGATGACGGCGCTGCGGTTGGAGGTCGCGTAGCCGACCGTCACGGGCGCTTCGAAGCCGGGCACCAGCCGCTTGAACGAGTTGGTGCTGGGGTTGGTGATCGCGCAGAGCGAATTGATGTGCTTCAGCAGGCCGCCCATGAAATAGTGGGCCGTTTTGCTGAGGTGGGCGTAGCCCTTGTCGTCCGAGAACACGGGCTTGTCGCCCTTCATCAGCAGCATGTGCACGTGCATGCCGCTGCCGGCTTCGCCGAAGATGGGCTTGGGCATGAAGGTCGCGCTCATACCGAAATCCTGGGCGGTGTTCTTGATGATGTACTTGATCATCATGGAATTGTCCGCCATTTTGGACATCTCGCCCAGCAGGGGCTCGATCTCGAACTGGCCGCCGGCGCCGACTTCCGGATGATGGTATTTGACGGGGATGCCGGCTTCTTCCATGTGCAGCACCATCTGGCTGCGGCAGTCATAGGTGGTGTCGTAAGGTTTGGCGATGTGGTAGTTCTTCTGGTAGGGCACGACGTTGCCGGTGCCGTCCGAATCGCTGTTCCAGTAGGCCTGGTTGAAGTCCACGTGCGCTTCCTGGTGGCTGGAGTCGACGCGCCAGCCGGCTTCGTCGAACAGGTAGAACTCGAATTCCGGCAGGATCAGCATCTTGTCCGCCACGCCGGTGCTGCGCATGTATTCTTCGGCCGCCAGCACGATGTTCCGGGGGTACTGCGGCAGGGGACGGTTGCTGGGGTAATCGATGATCATGGCGTTGCCCGTCATCGACAGCGTGGGGATCTCGCAGAAGGGATCGACGATGGCCGTGGTCACGTCCGGGATGAAGACCATGTCGCTCTTTTCCACCACCGCATAGCCGTAGTTGGAGGCGTCGAACCCGATGCCGTTCACCAGGGTCTCTTCACTGAAATGCCCGGCGGGGATCGTCACGTGGCGGAAAGCGCCGTTAATGTCCACCATTTTGCAGTCCAGCATCTTGATGTCTTCATCTTTAATGAACTGGATGACTTCCTTGGCGTTATTAAACATGGGATAATACCTCCTGAGAAATAAAATATTCGGTTGTTACGGTCTGAACTGTTATGAAAAGAGTACCACGGGGACGGGGCCTTGTCAAGGTCATCCTTTCCGTTTCGGGGCTTCCGCGTCTTTTTCGCCACGGTTTTCCAGGTAGGTATTAACAAAAAGGAGGCAGCACTCGTCCAGCGGGGCGTCGTCGTCGCCGTGCGCCACCATCAGCGAAATGATGCGGGAAGGGACGATGATGTCCGCGGTGCGGCGGGACGCGCTCTGGTCCCGGGCCATGGCCATGACGGCTTCGCGGATGTCCCTGCCGGCGTATTCCTCCTGATACATGCGGGCTTCCTTCGCCTTGCGGCGGTCGTAGCTGCCGTTATGCAGGAGGCGCAGCAGGGCCGTGATGCCGTAAATGATGGGGCCGATGGCCAGGAGGGGGATCCAGACCGGCAGCCGGGTGGCAAAGCCGTAAAAATCGTTCCAGCCGCCGTTCTGCTCACCGATCACGACCACCATGATGAAATATACGATCCCGTAAATGATCGTGGGGATCAGCGCCAGCCACGCCTCTTTTCTGGTGATGCGGTGGTCGCTGATAAAGAAGCAGAAGGCGATGATGGCCAGGATCGGGCACACCCCGTGCAGGAAAAAGCGGGAGCCGGTGAAGATCAGGACGAAGCCCTTGACCGGCGCCAGCAGGAACAGCGACACCAGGAAGGTCAGCGTCACGCCGGTGGCCCCTATCAGGTTCAGCACGACGATCCAGTTCGGCAGGTGGTAATTATTCTTGCGCAGCCCGTCGACGGTATAGGGAAGGACCAGCGCCAGCGCGACGGCTTCCAGGATATTGGAATTGACCGTGAACATGCAGAAGGTGCGGATGCCCATGTGGTCGAAGTTCTCGTCGTAGATCGTGGTAAGGTTCATGGTCACGCCGGCGCAGACGCAGATCACCACGGCGGCGGCGCTGATCAGGGCCAGCAGGCACTGGGTCCGGTTGTAGCGCAGTACGGAATTCATAGTTCGCTCCTATGTATGTTTTTTACGGATCTCACTGCAGATCCGGTTTCATCTTTTTGAGTTCCGAGGCGGCCAGCGGCACCGCCAGGACGAAGGCCAGGACGTCCGCGCAGGCCTGGGTCATCTCCACGCCGGCCAGGCCCAGCAGCGGGGGCAGGACCAGGATCAGCGGGATGAAGAACAGCCCGCTGCGAGCGGAAGCGGTCACGGACGCTTTCACGCCCTTTCCGGTGGCCTGCAGCATCATGTTGGAGATGACCACCGTGGCCTGCAGCGGGAGAGCGGCCGCCTGCCAGCGGAGCGCGGCCTTGCCGACCTCGATCACGGCCGGGTCATCGCGGAAGAAACCGATAATGGACGGCGCGAAGATCAGGCAGAGCACGGACATCCCCAGCAGGAACAGCGTCCCGTAGCGGACGCAGAAGAAATAGCCCTCGCGGACACGCTCCTTTTTGCCGGCCCCGTAATTGAACGCGCAGACCGGCTGGTAGCCCTGGCCGAAGCCGATCAGGGCGCTGTACACGAACATGATCACGCGCGTGGTCACGCTCATGCCCGCGATCGCGGCGTCACCGTACACGCCGGCGGCCCGGTTCAAGAGGATCGTGGCCACGGACGCCAATCCCTGGCGGAAGAGGGCGGGAATGCCCCCGTTGACGATTTCCAGCAGGTAATAGCCGTTCAGCCGCACGTTTTTGGCCTGCAGGCGGATGTTCCCGCCTTTCTTCGTGCCCGCGAGCAGGACGAAAAAGCTGATGATCTGGCCCGTGATTGTCGCCAGCGCCGCACCGCTCACCTCCATCCGGAAGACGAAGATCAGCAGCGGGTCCAGCCCGATGTTCAGGACGGCGCCGCACAGAAGCCCCGCCATCGCGTACACCGCGCTGCCCTGGTACCGCAGCTGGTTGTTCAGCACGAACTGGCCCGTCATGAACGGCGCGCCGATCGCGATGATGCGCAGGTACTGCACGGTATACGTTTCCGTGCTGGGCGAAGCCCCCAGGAAAACGGCCAGCTTCGGCGCGGACACGATGATCAGCGCCATCAGCAGCAACCCGATGATGAAGGAGAGCGCGAGCCCAGTGGCGGCCATTTCCTCCGCCTCCCGTTTCTTCCCGGCCCCGAGCCGCCGGGACATGAAATTCCCGGACCCCTGCCCGCAGAAAAAACCGAACGCCTGGATGACCGCCATCACCGAAAACGCCAGCCCCACCGCCGCGGTCGCCGCCGTAGAGATCCTCCCCACGAAAAACGTATCCGCCGCATTATAAATAGCCGTCACCAGCATACTGATGATCGTCGGCACCGCCAGCCTCGGGATCAGCTTCTTCACCGGCGTCTCCGTCAGATCCCGGTACCTCGCCCGCGCCGCTTCCTCCTGCGCTCCTGCGTTTTCTCGGTTTTTACTCGGCTCATTATTCATGATTCAATATTCACTGTTCATGAATCAATTCAAACTTGAGGATCCGTTCCTCGGTCTCTTCGCGGATCACCCTCCGCAGTTCCCTCAGATACGGCGAAAACGCTACCCTGTCCTCCGCGTAATGCCTGTTCAGCTCAAACTCGTGCGCCCCCCACGTCGCCAGATCCGATTCATTGTGCTGGATCACGGCTTCCAGGGAGTCCATCGCCTTGTAGATCCGCGCTTCGAGCGTCTCCCGCGCGATCATCTCGTCATACAGCGCCCGCATCTCCTCCCGGAAAGGAGAGGGGAGCGAGGCGACCCATTCCGTCAGCAGGTCCTCCTCGCGGGCCTCGTCCGCCGCCGTTTTGGCGGAAACGGGGATGTCGCCGGTGAAGATCTCGCCGAGGTCGTGGATCAGGCACATTTTGAGGATCTTCAGCAGGTCCGCCTCCGGGAATTCGTCGCTGACCCAATACGCCATCAGCGTCATGCGCCAGCTGTGCTCCGCCACGCTTTCGTGGCGGCCGCCGGAGGTGTAGCAGTGCCGGGTGGTGTCTTTCAGTTTTTCCGCCAGATGCAGGAGTTCGAGTAATTTTGCTGCTTCCATGACTGTACGTTCTCCGGTTCAATAGCCTTTTTTCAGGTCGATCTGCCGCAGCAGCGGTTCGCCTTTTCCGTACCGCTCCAGGTTTTCCAGGAACAGCTGCGTGACCTTTTCCACCGTGTACGGCAGCGACAGGTTGCCGGCCGTGTGCGGCGTGATGAAGAGGCGCGGGCAGTCCCACAGCGTGGCGTCCGCGGGGATGGGCTCTTCCTCGAACACGTCCAGCGCGGCGTACAGCCGGCCGGCGCGGAGCTCTTTCTCCAGGGCGGCCTGATCGATCACGGTTCCGCGGCCGACATTGACGATGAGGGCCTCGTCCGGAAGCAGTTTCAGGCGCCGCGTGTCCAGCAGCCGGAAGGTCTCCGGCGTGTTCGGCAGCGAGAGGACCAGCAGGTCGGTCTCGGGCAGGAGGGCGTCCAGTCCGCTTAACGGGACCACTTGGTCGAAATCGCCGCCCGGATGCTTCCCGCTGCGGTTGACGCCGGTCAGGGACGCCGGGTAAAACGCTTTCATCCGGTGCGCGACTTCCTGTCCGATGTCGCCGGTGCCCAGCAGCACGATGCGGCTGTCGCGCAGGGAGCGGATGGGCACGGCCCGGGTCCATTTCTTTTCTCGGATGCTTTCCCGGTAGACCGGGTCCTGCCGCAGCATCGACAGGCTGACCTGCACGACGTGCTCCGCGATGGTGGTGCCGTACGCGCCTGACGAATTGGTCAGCACCGCATCCGGCGACGCGAACACGCCCGGTTTCGTATAAGGATCCACGCCGGCAAAAGGCGTGGCGAGCCATTTCAGCTGCGGCGCGGAGCCGATCAGGGAGATGCCGTGCGCGAAGATCACTTCCGCATCACCGGCTTCGGGCAGCGCCTCCTCCGGGCTCTCAAAAAAGCGGCACGACAAACCGGCCGCCTGTGCGGCATCCCGGATGCGGTCCCGCTGTTCCGCGTTCAGTTCGTGAACGGCCGTGATCAGTTTTCGCTCAGTTTTTCCTTCGGGGCTTTCTTTTTTTTTCGAACCCCCGGCTTCCGCCGCGGGGCTTTTATCCAGTTTGATCTCCGGCAGCTGTCCGCCGTCCGTCCGGGCCTCGCGCAGCGGTTTGTCCCAGAACACTTTGCCGCCGGCTTCTTTCGCCAGCCCGTCGATCGTTTCCTGGAATTCCTTCAGAAAACTGGCTTCTTTCTGCTTGGAGCGGCGTCCCGCCGCCTCGTACAGCACCTTGCTGTAATACGCGTCGTAGGAGACCGCGAAGTCCTCTTCGTTCCGGTGCGGGAAGAAAGTGACGGCGGCTTCGTACTTGATCATGCCGCCGCCGGAATCCGAGACCAGCATGACCAGCGCGCCTTTGCGGGGCACGCCGGACGCTGTCAGATCTGCTGCAAAATACTGTTCATACACGTTGATGGTCGCCATGGTATAACCTCCTTACTTCCAGTCACCTTCCGCCACCAGGTAGCATCCGCCTCCCACTTCGACCGTCCAGCGGTCCCCGTCCCGGGCTGCGCGGATGTCCAGCCGGGAAGGGCGTCCCATATCCTCACCCTGGTAAACGGTGTACCGGATGTCCTGAGACCCGAAATAATCATGTTCCAGCATATAGCAGGCCAGGTCCCCGTTCGCGCTCCCGGTGGCCGGATCCTCGAAATAATCCTCCATCAGGTTGCGCGCGGCAAACACGCCGGGGGCCGTTTCCGTAAAGAACAGATGGCTGCACTCATTCTCCGGGTGCCGCCGCAGATACGCCTGAAACTTCTCCCGGCTGCAGACGAGACGGGAGAGGACTTCGCGGCTTTTGAGAGGGATGAGCACGGCTTCCAGGCCGGTGCTGACCCATTGCACGGGCAGGTCCGCGCGGATGTCGTCCGGCGCGATTCCGTAGATCTCCGCGATCTCCTCCCGCGCGACCATTTCCCCGAACACCGGCGGATTCTGCCGCATGCACAGTGTGTTCCCGCGGATCTCCACGGGGATCTGCCCTGCCTTCAGGTTCAGCAGGACGCAGTCTCCCTGCCCGCCTTCCAGAAAACGGTGGATGATGAAAGCCGTCCCCAGCGTGGGATGGCCCGCGAACGGCACTTCGCCGCCGCGCGGCATCCAGATCCGCACGTCGTAGCCGCCGTCCGCCTGCCTGCCGGACAGGATGAACGCGGTCTCGGAAAAGTTGATCTCCCGGGCGATCTGCTCCTGCTCCCGGTCGCCCAGGGGGCGGTCCGGGATGACCACGAGCAGCTCGTTGCCCTGGTACTTCCCCTCCGCGAAGACGTCAACGATATAAAACTTCATTTCAGCGTCACCCGCATGATCACGGGGTTGTGGTCCGAGCAGACGAAATCCAGGTCGCGCGTGACCATCAGGTCCACCTGGATATTGGAGGACACGATAAAGCCGTCCAGCAGATAGTACTGGAACGTGCTCCTGTCCGCGTCCTTGTACGGCTGGTCCAGCGAGCGGCAGCTGGGGACGCTGTCGTCCATCAGGAACTGCCAGCCGTCGGAAAACTGGTTCACGTCGATCTCGCCGACGACCCATTTGCCTTCCTGCTGCGGGTATTTGTTCTTGTCATAATTGGAGAAGATCTGGTTGAAATCGCCGCCCGCGATCACGTAATTGCCTTTGGCCGCCTCGGCTTCCAGCAGCTCCGCCAGCTTCTTCGTCTGGGCGATCTTGCCTTCGCCGTTGTCGTATGCCTCCAGGTGCAGGTTCACCAGCACCAGTTCCTTGTCGCTCCCCTCCAGCGGCAGGCGGGAGACCATCAGGCAGCGCTTCAGGTTCGCCATGCGGATGGGCCAGGAGAACGGGATGGGCAGCTGGATGCGCTCTGCGCTGCTCACGGCGAAGGAAGAGTAGGTCGCGATGCCCGAATCCACCTTCCCGATGGGCGGGATAGGGTAGGGCAGGAATGCCACCTTCAGGTTGTTGGCGAACGACGCGGAATAGCCTTCCAGATGCGTCGCGAGCCGCAGATACTGGTTCATGCCTTCGGACCGCGCGGAGTCCTGGTCGATCTCCTGGACCAGCAGGATGTCCGGCTTGACCAGGTCGATCTCTTTCAGGAAGCCCGCCATGTTGCTCTCCAGGCGGGCGGTGTCCGCAGTCTTGACGCCGGTGCCGCCGTCCATGAAGAAGTCCGCGTTGTCGCCCAGCGCGCCGAAACCGAGGTTCCAGCTCATCAGCGTGAGGCTGTCGCCGGGCGCGGGTTTTTTCTCCGCGCCGGCCGTGACGGTCAGCGTTTCACGGTCCTGCGGCCGGTACTCGGTCACGGTCAGGAAAAGCAGCACGCAGGCCGCAACGATCAGCACGAAGCCGATCAGGTACAGGGGCAGTTTCCACAGGCGGAAGCCTTTTTTTGTTTCTTTCTTGCTCATACCGGGTCTCCTTATCGGATCCATTTATTGGTGGGCAGCGGTTCGGGATATCCCCAGTCTTCGTCCGCGCCGGAGACGACCAGGGTGAAGCCGGCTTTTTCCAGGACGCGGGCGGATGCTTTGTTCTGCAACAGCGTGCTGGAAGTGACGATCTCTATCTGTTTCTGTTTCGTCACATAATCGGTCAGCAGCGTGACGGCCCGCAGCGCCAGCCCGCGCCCCCAGCCGTCCTGCGCCAGGCGGCAGCCGACGCTGATCTTGCGCAGGTCCTTCCGCAGCCCGTACAGCTCCGCCAGCCCGCGGAATACGAGGTCCGGCTTCTCGTATACGCCCAGGATCAGGGATCCTTCTTCCAGGCATTCCGTATACAGGCCGTCCATGACGCGGCGGATGTCCGGGTAGCGGTTCTCGTATAAAAAAGTCGGCAGATAGCGGGCCACGAACGGGTCTTTCCGCATGCGGTCCAGCACCGGGGCGTCCTCCGGCGCCAGCGGCTTCAGCACGATGCCGTCATCCTCCAGACGGGGCAGTTCGCGGAAAAAGTCTTTCACGGCTTCAGGTCCTCATAGAAGGAGAAGGGCACTTTCAGACCACCCCAGCCGGTGCCCAGGTCGATCAGCGGCTTCGCGGCGCCGTGGAAATCCGAGCCGCCGCTCTGCTTTAATCCGAAGCGCGCGGCCAGTTCCTCCGCCTTCCGCGTCGTTTCTGCGTTATATTCGGTGTAGCGGGTCTCCATTGCGTCCAGTCCGGCTTCCTTGGCCCGGGGCAGGAAATCGAGCAGTTCTTCTTCATTCATGTTCAGGAACGGATGCGCGAACACCGCCACGGCCCCATACTGCTTGATGAACCGGATGGTCCCGATACTGGGGAGCCGCCGGGGCGGGGTATAATAGCCGGCGCCTTCCTTCAGGATCGTCTGGAAGGCTTCCGTGACGGAAGAGACGTAGCCCTTCGCGAACAGCAGCCGTGCCACGTGGGCCCGGTTGAATTCGACCGCGTCGGTCAGGGCGGCGGCCTCCTCATAATGCACGTCGTAGCCGCCCTGCTGCAGGGCCGCCATGAGGCGGAGGTTGGCGTTATGTTTCGCGATATGCGCCAGCTCCACATAGTCCTCTATTTCAGGCCAGTACCGTTCCTCAAAAAAAAGCCCGACAATGTGGAGCTCCCGGCCGTTGTGATCCGTCGTAAATTCACAGCCCGGCACCGGGATCACGGTGCTGTCCCGCCCGGCTGCCATGAACTCCGGCAGGCCGTTTGCCGTATTGTGGTCGGTCAGAGCCAGCGCGCCCAGGCCTTTTTTCTCCGCCAGCCGGATCAGTTCCGCCGGTGTCAGCGTGCCGTCCGAATAGCAGGAATGACAATGAAGATCGCAGTATTTCATAAAGAATCCTTCCTTTTCAGTCACGGAAGAAATGCCCGACCGTAGAAACGTAGGACAGGATCTCGTCCATGGTCAGTCCGCTCTTTTCCATATCCGTCTGTCTGACGGAATAGTAAAGATCCCGCGGGGAACACTGGACACGCTGGGCATAGACAAAGCAGTTCAGGATCTCCGAAGTGACGACTTCATACGGGAATGCCAGCCCGTTCGTTCCCATCGCACCGATAAACAGACCGGAAGCGGAGTCTCCGAGGGCCCGGCATTTGTTAAAGACGGACAAAATGATCTCCCGCGAATCGATTCCTTCTACCTCGTCCACATTGTTGGAGGCGTAATAGCTTTTTTTCTTCTGAGAATTGGCGATGAACAGCAGCTGCAGAAAAAGCGGCCTTTCTTTGCTAATGGGGAGAGGAACCTTGATGACGACGATATCCCGGAAAGAAAGGGGCTGATCTTTGGACGCGTGCCCCAGCTGCTCCATTTTTGCCTGATCGACAAGAGACTGCAGCGTCTCCAGAGAGATGCCGTACTCCTCCGCCAGATACCGGCATACCCATTTCAGGATACCGCCGTTGGAGGAGATGTCCAGCCGGGAGGAGCGGTCTATGCCTGCGGCAAAAACCGTCCTGTCCAGGATCTCCGGTTTCTCCCGGATGATGTGGTCCATGTTGTCCTGGTAATCTCCGCGGACCATGTACAGCGTGCGGCGGGGATTTTTGTTCAGATCCATTTCTACGACGCGTTCCCCGCGTTTGCAGCGCTCCACCAGCATCTGCGTGTCCTCTTCCGTAAAGGAAAAGGGAATGATCTGGATATCCGCCAGGAGGTATTCGTAGGTGTCTTCAATGGTAAAGTTCCCGATCTTGAGCGGAAGGACAGGCTTCCGGTGACTGATGGCCAGCATCAGTTCTTTGCGGACGTGGGCGGAGCGGGCGGTGTTTTCCGTAAGCACCAGCAGAAAAATCTCGCATCCGTTGATGGCGTCGGGGATCAGTTTGGAAAAGTCATCCCCGCCCCGGATGCTTTCCGGCGCGATCCAGTAAGAAATGCCGTTCTTCTTCAGGATCCCGGCGATCTTCAGGGCGATTTCGTGATCGGGTTCGCTGATGTGGCTGATAAAGATCATTCTGCTTCCTCCCCGTAAGACGACTCCCAGGAAGATCCCCACTGCATCAGGGAAGGAGACATTTCGACTAACAGTTTATCATTTCCGCCGGGCACTTTCGAAAAAACGGTCCGGGTCCCGGCCAGACATTTCCCTACATACGGTTCCCCCGGTTCGATTACGTACAGATCTCCTTTGCAGAATAAAAACTCCTGTTTCTTGTCCGGGAGGAAGATTTTGACGGCACCTTCCAGCACGAAATTGAACTCGGTATTGAACAGATGCACATGAGCCTTTTCGAACGTATAGACGGGATAGTCCGAGATACCGATCTCATAACGTTCGGTGGGGATATGCCGCACAGCGTTCGATTTTTCGAGATTTCCGCACAGGTATACCCGCCCGGTCTCGCGAAGACCTTCTTCGATCTCACAGTTCCTGATTATATTCATGCTTTCTGACTCCTGACGCTGACTGCTGCTACGGAAGCAGGCGGTTTCATTCTGCTTTTGATTATAAAAGATGTGCAGGCGGAAATCAATGCCAAACCTCTTCCTATCCGGGCCGGTTTCTGTTATGATACGGTCAAATAAAAAAAGAACGGAAAGGAGACTGACATGACCGGCAAGATACTGCTCGCTTACCTCGTCATCATAAACCTGATCGCTTTCTTTATCTACGGCCTGGACAAAAAGCGCGCGAAGGAGCACGCCTGGCGCATCTCCGAGAAGGCGCTTTTCCTGGTGGCCATTCTCGGCGGCGCGTTCGGGGCGATGGTGGGGATGTATGCGTTCCATCACAAGACGAAGCACTGGTATTTCCGGCTGGGGATCCCGCTGCTGGCGGCCGCGTGGGCGGTGCTGATCTGGCTGGCGGTCCGGGACCACTGGTTCGGGATCGGCGGGTGAGGCGGTTTTTTTGCGGCTTTGCGGGGGAAAAGCATAGACGGGGAACCGCCGGATGTGTTATAATCGTTGCGTAAACAATTATTCCCGAAAAGGAGACGAATTATGAAAGGTTGGGAATTTACCGGAACTCATCAGCCGCTTAAGATCGTGGAAAAACCCGATCCGAAGGCGAAACCCGGGTACGTCGTGCTGAAAACGCTGGCCGGCGGCCTGTGCCATTCTGACGTATCGGCCCTGGACATCGAGTCCTGGATGCCGCAGTTCAACGTGCCGGTGATCATGGGCCATGAGGTCTGCGGCCGCATCGTGGAGATCGGCGAAGGCGTGGAAGGATTTGAAATCGGTGACGTCGTCGCGGTCTGCCCTCTGTACGCCAAGGACGGGACCACCCCCGGCTACACCAGAGACGGCGGTTACGGCACCATGACGACGGCTCCCGTCGAGCAGCTCGTCAAGGTCCCGGAAGGCATTCCGCCTTATAAAGCCGCGGCGGCGACCGACGCGGGTGCGACGTCCTATCACGCCCTCTGCTCCGTGGGCGGCGCCAAGGAAGGCATGAAGGTCGGCATCATCGGCGTCGGCGGCCTGGGCATGTTCGCGGTCAGCGTGGCCGTGGCCAAGGGCTGCGAAGTGTACGTCGCCACCAGAAAGCCGTCCGCTCAGGAACTGTCCCTCAAGCTCGGCGCGAAAGAAGTAAAGCCGAACATCCTGGAGTTCGCGGACAAGAACCTGGACCTGATCGTTGACTTCGCCGGCGCCGGCAAGACCACGGACGACGCCCTGAAGGCCGTCAAGCCTCACGGCAAAGTCGTGCTCGTAGGCATGGCCAGCGACACCGCCACGATCTACTCCTACTCCATGATCTTCAAAGAACTCACCTTCGAAGGCTCCATGGGCAGCACCACGGACGACCTGCGCGACTGCATCGACCTGATGGCGACCGGCAAGCTGGATCCCGAGATCCACTTCTGCAAGTTCGAGGAGATCGGCGAAGGCATCGATCTGCTCCGCGAAGGCAAGGTCAGCGGCCGTCTGGTCTGCGTGTACGAAGATTAATTGAGGCAGGTCATGGAAGAGCGCAGCATCCGGACCACGCTGGTCTGCGGTTTCCTGGACGCGGGGAAGACCTCGTATATCCAGGACTGCATCTTCCATGACTTCTTTCACAAACGGGGGACCACCCTGATCCTGGTGTTCGAAGAGGGCGAATGCGAATACGATACCGCCGCGCTCCGCGAATACCGGACCGAAGTGGCCGTTTACGAAGGCGGTGAGGACATCACCGCCTTTTGTCTTGCGCGGATCGAAAAGCATGCGCCGGACCGCGTTTACGTGGAAATGAACGCGATGACGGAGGGGCTGCGGGAAAAACTGCCCGCCTGTATGAAAATCGTATTTACGGTCACGCTGGCGGACGGGACCACCCTGGACCTGTACCTGCGGAACATGCGCCAGCTCATGCAGAACACGGTCGCCGCCTCGGACGTGGTCCAGTTCAACCGTGTCCCGCGCCGCGAGATGCTGGATCCGTACAGCCAGCTGTTCCGGCTGATGAACCGGCGCGCGTCGTACCTGTGGGAGGCGCCGCAGGGATACCACGAAAAGGCCTTTGACCTGTTCGTCCCGTACGATCTGGACCGGCCGGTGCTGGAGATCGGGGAACGGGAGTACATCCCGTTCGTCCTGGACGCGGCGGCGCATCCGGAGCATTATGACGGGAAGGAGATCCGGTTGACGGCCCAGACGGCCTACACGGAACAGGCGGACGGCGCGGACGTTTTCCTGGGCCGCACGGTCATGACCTGCTGTCTGGCGGACCTGCAGTTCCTGGGCGTGCCCGCGGACGGGATCACGCAGGAAAGATTTGCCGCATATGGCTGGGCCGCCGTGAAGGCGCTGGGGACGCTGAAAAAGGACCGCTACGGACTGCCGCGGCTGCGGCTGATCGTCCGCGAAGCGGAAGCCGTGCCCGCGCCGGAAAAACTGATGCTGCAGGCTTCGGACCTGTGATTTTTCCGCTCACAGCAACAAATGCAACCGCCGGTTGACGAAGTTCCATCCGGCGGGTTCTTGTTTGTTAAGAGGTTTTTTGCTATGCTGAAGGCGAAGAAAAACCAAGACGCACGGCCGGAAGGCAGGCGGAAGGAGGATGCTATGAAGCTTTGTGATAAGATCCAGACAGCCCGGAAACGGGCGGGCCTTTCCCAGGTGGACCTGGCCGACGCGATGGGCGTCTCCCGCCAGTCCGTATCCAAATGGGAGACCGGCGAATCCAACCCGGACATCGGCAAACTTGCCCAGCTGGCCAAAGTGCTGAACGTTTCCGCGGACTGGCTGCTGTCGGAGGAGGAAGACCTGCCGGATAAGCCGGACGGAAGCGCACGGACGGAGGACGCCCGTGCGGCCGGAGGTTCCGCACCCGCCGGCTCCCGCTACCCGGAGTGGATGGACCGTCTGCCGGGCTTCCTGCTGAACGCGGTGAAGCGCTACGGATGGATCTACGGCGTCTACATCGCCGTGGCCGGCTTCATTTTCGCGGCCTTCGGTTTCGTGATCCGGCTGATCTCCCGCAATCAGATCTTTGGCGGCAGCAGCGGTTACAGCGGCTACGACGGCTTTTTCCCCGGAACGGATCCTTTCTCCGGCATCCAGCAGCAGTCCTGGAGCGGCTTTTCCGCCATCAGTTGGGTCGCCATCGGCTTCGGCCTGCTGATCATGACGGGCGGGATCGTCCTGGCCGTCGCGCTGAAGCGCTGGGGGCAGAAGAACAGCTGATTACTGATAATAAAACGAATGAGGCCATTTGGGGACAGTCCCCGAATGGCCTCACTTTTGGTTGCAAACGTTTTCTTATTCCACCGTCACCGATTTCGCCAGGTTCTTCGGCTTGTCGATGTCGCAGCCGTTCTCCCGCGCTACCCAGTATGCCAGCAGCTGCAGCGGGATGATCTCCACCACCGGGAAGAAGAGCGGATGGACGCCCGGGACGCGGAGGACGTGGTCCGCCTCGCCGTAGATCTGGTGGTTGGATTCCGGGGCGACGGCGAGGACCGTGGCGCCGCGGGCCTTGACCTGCTGGATGTTGGAGGCGGTCTTTTCATAGAGCCGCTCGCAGCAGCAGAGGGCGACGACCAGGCGGCCCGGCTCGATCAGCGCGATCGTACCGTGCTTGAGTTCGCCCGCTGCGTATGCCTCCGAGTGCAGGTAGGAGATCTCCTTGAGCTTTAGCGACCCCTCCATGGCCACCGCGTGGTCCAGGTTCCGACCGATGAAGAACAGCGACTTCCGGTCGTGGTACAGTTTCGCCAGCCGACCGACGCGCGCGCTCAGGTCCAGGGCCCGCTGTGCCTTGGCCGGCAGCGCTTTCAGCCCCTTGACCAGTTGCGAATATGTCTTGTGATCCAGCCGCCCCAGCTGATCCGCGGCCCAGACCGCGAACAGGTCCAGCACCGCCAGCTGCGTCACGTAGCCCTTGGTGGTGGCTACGGCGATCTCCGGGCCTGCCCAGGTGTAGATCACGTGGTCCGCGATCTTGGCGATCGTGCTGCCCACCACGTTGACGATGGCCAGCGTAGCCGCGCCGTCCTCCTTCGCCTTCCGCAGCGCTGCGATGGTGTCCGCGGTCTCGCCGGACTGGCTGACGACGATCACCAGCGTCCGCTCATTCAGCACCAGATCCCGGTAGCGGAACTCGCTGGCCAGCTCCGTCTCCACCGGCAGGCGGCAGAGCGTCTCCAACACGAGGCGCCCGACGCAGCCCGCGTGATAGGCGGAGCCGCAGGCGGTGATCATGATGCGGTCGAACTGCTTCATGTCCAGATCGACCGAATCCAGCACGATCCGCCCGTCCTTGATGCGCGGCTCCAGCGTGGCCTGCAGGGCCTGGGGCTGCTCCATGATCTCCTTCATCATGAAGTGGTCGTAGCCGCCCTTTTCCGCCGCCGCGATGTCCCAGAGGATGTGGCGCGGCTCCCGGCTCACCGGATTACCGTACGGGTCGAAGATCCGCACGCTGTCCGTCCGGATCTCCGCGGTCTCCCCGTCGTCCAGGTCGATCACGTCCTTCGTGTGGCGGATGAGCGCCGTGATATCGGACGCGAAGAAATTCTCGCCGGCGCCGACACCGATGATCAGCGGGCTGGACATGCGCGCCGCGAACACCGTGCCCGGCTCGTCCGCGCACAGCACCGCCAGCGCGTAGGAGCCCTCGAGCCGCCGGATGGTCCGCATCAGGCTCTTCCGCACGTCGCCCTCGTAATAATACGCCAGCAGCTGCACGATCACTTCCGTGTCCGTTTCGCTGGCGAATACGATGCCTTTCTCCTCGAGCTCCGTTTTGATCTCCAGATAATTCTCGATGATTCCGTTGTGCACGATGGCGAAGCGGCCGTCCGCCGACATGTGCGGATGCGCGTTGACGTCGCTGGGCGAGCCGTGCGTGGCCCAGCGGGTATGGCCGATCCCGCAGATCCCTTCCATATCCGTGGCCTGCTCCAGCTTTTCCGCCAGCTTTTCCACCTTGCCCGTGGCCTTGACCATATGCAGGCCGTCCGCGGTCTGCACCGCGATGCCCGCCGAGTCGTACCCCCGGTACTCCAGTTTTTTCAGGCCGTCCAGCAGAATGGGGACCGCCGGATCACTGCCTGTATAGCCGATGATTCCGCACATGATGATTCCTCCGTCAGATCGTAAACATTAACTGCGTATAATTCGGATACGGCCAGAAGCGCGCGTCGATGATCTTTTCCAGCAGGTCCGCGATCCGCCGGCATTCCGCCATCCGGGCCGTCAGTTTTTCGCTGGCGATCTTCAGGCGGGCCTCCGGATCCGCCGCGGCGTCGTATTCGGCCAGGGCTTCTTCCAGATCCTCCGCGGCCTGCAGCAGATCGTTGCCCAGCGAGCCGGCCTTCTTCGTCAGTTCTTTTTCAAAATAGAAATCCCCGCCCAGGGAGGAGAGGAAGGCGCTGACGGCGCCGAAGATCCCCTTGCGGATCATCTCCAGCAGCGTGCGGGCTTCGATCACGGTGGTCCCGCAGTAGCTCTCCAGATGGATCTCGTTGCGGGATTCGATCTCTTTAAGGCTGTAGATCCCGTTTTCGGTCAGCAGCCGGACGTTCTTTTCGTTCACGAATTCCGGGATGGTCTCGGCCGTGTTGCGCAGGTTCTTCAGGCCGCGCCGTTCGGCTTCCGCGATCCAGGACTGGTCGTAGCCGTTGCCGTTGAACAGGATGCGGCGGTGCTCCGAAAGCATCTCGCGGATCAGCGAGCGCAGGGCCTGCGGCCGGTCTTCGGCGCCTTCCAGGCGGTCGGCGCACTCCTTCAGCTCCTGGGCCAGGATCGTGTTCAGATACGTGACCGGCATGGCGATGGACTGGCTGGAGCCGGGCATGCGGAATTCGAATTTATTGCCGGTAAAGGCGACCGGCGAGGTCCGGTTCCGGTCCGTGTTGTCCTTGGACAGCTGCAGCAGCACGTCCTTGCCGACGGTCAGGAAACGGTCCGTCTGGTCGACGTAGGGCTCGTCCCGGATGATCGAATCGATCACCGCTTCCAGTTCGGAGCCGACGAAGATGGAGATGATGGCAGGCGGCGCTTCATTCCCGCCCAGCCGCTGGTCGTTGCCCGCATACGCGGCGGAGCAGCGCAGCAGCGAAGCGTATTCGTCCACGCCTTTGATGAATGCGGCCAGGAACAGCAGGAAGCGGGTGTTGTCCGCGGGCGTGGTGCCGGGAGAGAAGAGGTTCTCGCCGCGGTCGGTCCCCACGGACCAGTTCACGTGCTTGCCGGAGCCGTTGACGCCGGCGAAGGGCTTTTCATGGAGGAGGCAGACCAGGTCGTGCCGATCGGCGACCCGCTTCATGATCTCCATGGTCAGCTGGTTCTGGTCGTTGGCAATGTTGGCGTCGGAGAAGAACGGCGCCATTTCGTACTGGGCCGGGGCCACCTCGTTGTGCTCCGTCTTGGCGCAGATGCCGAGCGTCCAGAGCTCTTCGTTCAGATCCTGCATGAAGGCCGTGATCTCCGGCTTGATCTGTCCGTAATAATGATCTTCGAGCTCCTGCTTCTTCGGCGCATCGGCACCGAAGAGCGTCCGGCCGCAGAGCCGCAGGTCTTCGCGCTGCTGGAACAGCGGTTTCGGGATCAGGAAGTATTCCTGCTCCGCGCCGACGTTGACGGTCACGCTTTCGGTCTGGCCGTCGCCCAGCAGGCGCAGGATGCGGACCGCCTGGCGGTTCAGCGCGTCGCCGGAGCGCAGAAGAGGGGTCTTTTTATCCAGAACTTCCCCGGAATACGTGCAGAACACGGTGGGGATGCACAGGACTTTGTCTTTGATGAACGCGTAGGACGTGGGGTCCCAGGCGCTGTAGCCGCGCGCCTCGAAGGTGGAGCGCAGGCCGCCGGACGGGAAGGAGGAAGCGTCGGGCTCGCCCTGCAGCAGTTCCTTGCGGGAGAACTCCATGCGGAAGCCGTCGCGGCCGTCCGGGATCAGGAAGCCCTCGTGCTTTTCGGCGGTCTCGCCGTTTAGGGGCTGGAACCAGTGGGTGTAATGGGTCGCGCCTTTATCCAGGGCCCAGCGCTTCATGCCGTCCGCGATATCGTCCGCGATCTTTTCCGGCAGGACGGTGCGGGTGCGGACGCATTCGCGCCAGACGGCGAGGGTCCCCTCGGAAATGTACTGCTTCATGGCCTTTTCGTGAAAGAGATTACTGCCAAAGCGTTCGTTTTCGTTCGTTCTGATACTCATGCTTTTTCTCTCCTTACATTCTGTGATTTCGCACGCAGCGGTCATTTATTCATATTCCACCGTGGCCGGCGGTTTGGAGGTGATGTCATAGACGACGCGGTTGATCCCCGGGACTTCGTTTACGATGCGCCGGGAGGCTTCGGCCAGGACGTCGTACGGGATCCTGGTGAAGTCGGCCGTCATGAAGTCCTCCGTGCAGACGGCGCGGAGCGCGATGGTGCGCTGATAGCTGCGCTGGTCGCCCATCACGCCGACGGTCTCCATGTTGGTCAGCACGGCAAAGTACTGATCGGCGGGGACGCGCGGGACGTGTTTTTCGAGTTCTTCGCGGAAGATCGCATCCGCTTCCCGGACCAGTTCCAGTTTTTCGGCCGTCACTTCGCCGATCACGCGGACGGCCAGCCCCGGTCCGGGGAACGGCTGGCGGCCGACGATCACCTCCGGGAGGCCCAGCTCCCGCCCCAGCGCGCGCACCTCGTCCTTGAACAGGACGCGCAGGGGCTCGATGATGCCCTGAAAACCGGTATGCTGCGGCAGCCCGCCCACGTTGTGGTGGCTCTTGATGGTATGGCCGCCGGCCGCGCCGGATTCGATGACGTCCGGATAGATGGTCCCCTGCGCCAGGAAGTCAGCCCCGCCGGCCTCCCGCGCCGCTTCTTCGAAGACCCGGACGAACTCGGCGCCGATGATCTTTCTCTTTTCCTCCGGGGCCGTGACGCCCTCCAGGCGCGTCAGGAAGCGCTCCTGCGCGTTCACGCGGACAAAGCGGAGCCGCAGGCCGGAGTAGAACGCCTCGATCGCGTCGCTTTCCCCTTTCCGCATCAGGCCGTGGTCCACATAGACGCAGGTCAGGCGTTCGCCAACGGCGCGGTCGATCAGAGCGGCGGCCACGGCGGAATCCACACCGCCGGACAGCGCCAGCAGGATGCGGCCGTCCCCGGCCTGTTCGCGGACGGCGCGGATCGCGCGTTCGCAGTAATCCTGCATCGTCCAGTCGCCCTGCGCGCCGCAGACTTTTTCCAGGAAGGCCCGGATCATTTCCGTCCCGTTTTCCGTGTGGCGGACTTCGGGATGGAACTGCAGGCCGTACAGGCGCCGGGCCGGGTCGGCGATGCCCGCGTTCGGACAGTGCGCCGTTTCAGCGAAGACGGAGAAGCCGTCGGGGAGCGCGCTGACGTAGTCGCCGTGGCTCATCCAGGCGGTCCCTTCGGCGGGCAGGTCCTCAAACAGCGGGCAGGCCGCGTCATAATGCGTCGCCGTCCGGCCGTATTCGCGGGCGGTGTCCTGGGCCGCCGCTTCCACGCGGCCGCCCAGCAGATGTACGGTCAGCTGGCAGCCGTAGCAGATTCCCAGGACGGGAATGCCTTGCTCCAGCAGCCGGCGGTCAATAGTCGGCGCGTCTTCTTCATACACGCTGGCCGGGCCGCCGGAAAGGACGATCCCGACGGGCTTTTTCTCTAAAATCGTTTCTGCGGGCGCTGTCCAGGGCAGCAGTTCGCAGTATACATGACATTCCCGGATCTTCCGGGCGATCAGCTGGCTGTACTGCCCGCCGAAATCAATGACGATGACGGTCTGGTTCATGCCTTGCCTCCGAGCTGCGCTTCGCAGAAGGCCCGGAACAGCGGGTGCGGGCGGTTCGGCCGGCTCTTGAATTCCGGATGGAACTGCACGCCGACGAACCAGCCGGCGCCGGTCAGCTCCATGATCTCGACCAGTTTGCCGTCCGGCGACTGGCCGGAGAGCCGCATGCCTTTCTGCTCCAGGTCGGTGCGGTACACGTTGTTGAATTCGTAGCGGTGGCGGTGGCGCTCCCGGATGGAAGAGACGCCGTACGCCTTTTCCGCGAGGCTGCCGGGCGCCAGCACGCAGGGGTAGCCTCCCAGCCGCATGGTCCCGCCTTTATCGGTGATGTGCACCTGGTCCGGCATCAGGTCGATGACGGGGTGCGCGGAAAGTTCGTTGAATTCCGTGGAGTTCGCGTCCTCCCAGTGCAGCACGTGCCGGGCGAATTCGATGACGGCGATCTGCATCCCGAGGCAGATGCCCAGATACGGGACGCGGTGCTCGCGCGCGTACCGGGCGGCCCGGATCATGCCCTCGATCCCGCGGCTCCCGAAGCCGCCGGGCACCAGGATGCCGTCGCAGTCCCCGAGGATCTGCGAAACGTTGTCGTCCGTCACGGTCTCCGAATCGATCCACAGGATCTCGGCCTTTGCCCCGCAGGCGGCCGCCGCGTGATGCAGCGCCTCCTCGATGCTGAGGTACGCGTCGTGCAGCTGCACGTATTTGCCCACGAGGGCGATGCGGAGAGTCCTGTCGGCCGTCCGGATGCGCTGCACCATCGCCTCCCATTCCGCCAGGTCCGGTTTATGGTCCGGCAGGCTCAGGCGGCGGCAGACGGTCTGCGCCAGTTCTTCCTCCTCCAGCATGAGCGGGACTGCGTAGATCGTGTCGGCGGTCAGGCTTTCGATCACGGCGTCCTTGTCCAGGCTGCAGAGCAGCGCGATCTTGTCGCGGATCTCCTCCGTCAGCGGCTGGTCGGTGCGGCAGATCAGGATGTCCGGCTTGATGCCGGCGGCCTGCAGTTCGCGGACCGAATGCTGCACGGGCTTGCTCTTGAGCTCGCGGCTGCCCGGGATCTCCACGACCAGCGGGACGTGGATGAACAGGACGTTGTCGCGCCCCTGCTCGCCGGCCACCTGGCGGATCGCCTCCAGGTACGGCTGGCTTTCGATATCGCCGACCGTGCCGCCGATCTCGCAGATCGCGGCGTCGATGTCCTTTTCCGCCATTTTGTAGATGTTCCGTTTGATCTCGTCCGTGATGTGCGGGATGATTTGGATGGTGCGTCCGAGATATTCGCCCCGGCGTTCCCGGTTCAGGACGCTCCAGAAGATTTTTCCGGAAGAGACGGAAGAGTCCGCGCTCAGCGCTTCATCCGCGAAGCGCTCGTAATGCCCCAGATCCAGGTCGGTCTCCGCGCCGTCCTCGGTCACGAAGACTTCGCCGTGCTGATAGGGGCTCATCGTACCCGGGTCCACGTTCAGGTACGGGTCGAATTTCTGGTTCTGCACGCGCAGGCCCCGCGCCTTGAGCAGACGGGCCAGCGACGCCGCGCAGATCCCTTTGCCCAGACCGGAGACCACGCCTCCGGTGATAAATATGTATTTCATGGCTGTATTCTCCCTGCGGGCTGTCCGAAGACTTTCGGCAATAATAAAACACCTCTGCAGTTTACCACCTTGACACGGCAAAATAAAATACCTATAATATAAGCGTTATCATACGGAAAATATATAATAGGGATCAAGAGCATGGAACTGAGGACTTTGAACTATTTCGTGACCGTCGCGGAGGAACTGAACATCACCCGCGCGGCACAGATCCTCCGCATCAGCCAGCCGCCGCTCAGCGCGCAGATCAAAAATCTGGAAGAGGAGCTGGGTACGGAGCTGTTCGTGCGGGGCAAAAGGCGTCTGAAACTGACCGATGCGGGCCAGCTGCTGTACCAGCATGCGAAGGATATCCTGAAACTGTCGGAAAAAGCGTCGGCGGAGATCACCTCGCTCAGCCGGGGCATGACCGGGACCGTGACGGTGGGCCTGGTGGAAGGCATGGCGCCGGATATCGCGGCCGAGTGGTTCGTCGGCTTCCTGGCCGAGCACCCGGGCGTCCGTTTCCGGATCCTGGACGGCAACAGCGACGACCTGATCGAAAAAATGCGCGGCGGCCTGATCGGCCTGGCCGTGATCACGGCGCCTTACGACCAGCAGCTCCTCAACAGCTTCCAGGTGGGGCAGGAGAAGATGGTCGCGCTGATGAACCGCTCGCACCCGCTGGCCTCCGGAAAGGAATACCTGGAGGTGGCGGACCTGGTGCGGGAGCCGCTGATCGTCCCCAGCCGGAAGGCGCACATCGAAACGATCCGGCATTGGTTCCGGGAGATCGGCGAGGGCCCGGACATCGTCTGCGAGATGGACAACTACCTGGACGCGGCTGCGCTGGCCGGCCGGGGCATCGGCATCAGCATCTTCCCGCAGACCGCCTACATCATGAACGACTCCCTGATCTCGCGCGAGATCACCGGTCCGGACACGACCGTGGAGTACCTGTTCGTCTGGCGCAAGGAGCACCAGCTTCCCACCGTAGAAGAGAGTTTTATCGATTACGTGAAGGCCCGGTACCAGGGACAGAACGCGTGAGCCGCGCGGGCCGGAAGGAGAGAAAATGGCAGAATACTTAAGCAAAATGGTGACTCCGGAGCAGGCCGTGCAGGCGGTCCGCCCCGGCGACTGGGTGGATTACGGCTTCGGCGGGGGCTTCCCGGAACTGCTGGACCGGGCGCTGGCCGCGCGGCGGGACGAACTGCATGACGTGAAGCTGCGCGGCGGCCTGGTGATCCGCCCGCGGATCGAGGCCGTGGAGTGCGACCCGGAGCAGAAGGCGTTTTCGTGGTACAGCTGGCATATCGGCGACTACGAGCGGAAATTGCAGGCGCGCGGCCTGGTGCAGTTCCTCCCCGTGATGCTGCGCGCGCTGCCGACCCTGTACCGCCGCCATTATATCCGCACGGACGTTGCCTTCGTCCCGGTCTCGCGGCCGGACGAGGCGGGTTACTGCGGGCTGGGCATTTCCAATTACGCGTGGCGGACGATCTTTGATAGCGCCCGCACCGTCATTTTTGAAATCAATGAGCGCTATCCGATGCTGCAGGGGCCGGAGGGCTCGCACCGCGTCCACCTTTCCGAGGCGGACTATATCGTGGAAGGGGAGCACGGGCCGCTGCCCGTGCGCAGCTACCGCGAGGCGTCGGAGACCGACCGGAAGATCGCAGAGCTCGTGGTGCGCGAGATCCCGGACGGCGCCGTGCTGTCCCTGGGCGTGGGCGGCGTGCCGTTCGCCGTGGCCAGCATGGTCGCGGAGTCGGACCTGAAAGACCTGGGCTGCCACACCGGCACCATCAGCGACGCCTTCCTGGCCCTGTACCGCGCGGGCAAACTGACCAACGCCCGCAAGGAGATCGACCGCGGCCGCTCCGCCTGGAACCTCGCGATGGGCTCGCAGGACCTGTACGACTGGCTTGCAGAGTGCCCGGACCTGTTCCGGCCCGGCGACCTCGATTACATCCACGACCCGGCGCGGATCGCGCGCCTGAAGAACGTGATCTCCATCAACGGCTGCGTGCAGATCGACCTGACGGGCCAGGAGAACGGCGAATCCGCCGGCACCCGCCAGCTTTCCGGCATCGGCGGCCAGATGGATTTCCTGGAAGGCGCCTACCGCTCCGAAGGCGGTAAGGGCTTCATCTGCCTGAATTCCGCGCGCGCCAAAAAAGACGGCACCCTGGCCTCCAACATCGTCCCCTTCATCGGCGGCGGCTCCACTGTCTCTGCCCCCCGCACCATGATCCAATATGTCGCCACCGAATACGGCGTTGTCTCCCTCGCCGGCAAGACCCTCCGCGAACGCGCCGACGCATTGATCTCCATCGCGCACCCCGATTTCCGCGCGGAACTCGCGGACTACACCGCCCGCAGTTTCTGACAGGGGGACGGTTCCTTTGTCAGGTTTTCCGGGCCGACAGCCCCCTTACGGAGGTGTTTCCTTATGAGTGACAACGTTATTTTTATCCTGATCATCGCTTTTGCAATCCTGTTCTGGGCCGCCCTGATCCTGTTCATTATCATAAGACGGAAACGGCGCGAAGGCGGGACGGCGCGGAAGAATGCGGCCGGGAAACGCCCGGCGCCTTTGCCGGACATCGGCCTGAGCCCGGAAGAACTGGACCGGCTCCTGGCACGCATGGAGGAGAACACGCGGCGGGAGAGCCTGCGGGCCGTCCTGTCGGCGGAGCCTGCGCCCGACCTGTTCGATAGCAAGGTCGGCGGCCTGCCCTACTGGGACCTCAGCCGTCCGTATCCGGCTGACAAAAACGGCGATCCGCTGGCGCTGCTGGCCCAGATCGACCTCGCGCAGCTGCCCGAAAACGGCCTGCTCCCGCGGGAAGGCCTGCTGCAGTTCTTCATCCTGCCGGACGATCTGTACGGCATGGACTTTGACGTACACGACAGCGGGAACGGCTTCCGCGTGGTCTGGCACGAGACCGTCGACCGCAGCGTCACGGAGGACGCCGTCCGCGCGCTGGCCCCGCCCACCTCGCTGGACGGCCGGGACGACCTGCCCCACTGCGGCGTGTTCGCCCTGCGCTTCGTGAAAGAAACGGTCCATATCGGGGAGGACGACGCGTTGTTCGACCGGGAACTGCGCCGCGCGGCCGCGGAACTCGGCTTCCGGCTGCCGGATGTCTTTTCCCTGTACCGTGCGCTGCAGCAAAGCAAAGAATATACGGAAAAATGGGTAGGCATCAACGAGGGCACCCGCCTTCTCGGCTACCCTTACTTCGTGCAGGGCGACCCCCGTTCGGAGGACACGCCCTACGGCGTCCTGCTGTTCCAGCTGGACAGCTATTTCGCCCCGAAGGCCCATCCGGGCAGCAGCCCGGAACGCAGCGTGATGTGGGGCGACGCGGGCGTCGGCAATTTCTTTATCCGGCAGGAGGACCTGCGGGAGAAGCGCTTCGACCGCATTTATTACACCTGGGACTGCGGCTGACGGAAGAGCGGCGCGGACAGCGGCCCGGAAAGCGCCTTCCATGAATGAGGACCAAGTATGCATTTATTGAAAGAAGACTCTTTTTTTGAAGTGCTCGCGCGCTATCCGGCCTGCTGCGTGGATTATTTCCTCCTGCGGGATGAGGAACCTTATCAGGGCGAGCCGTCGCACCGGAAGGCGGTCCTCTGCGCGATGGCGCATGCCTGCGATCCGGAAGAGGAACCCTGGAAGACCGAGCCCGAAAAGGCTGCGGCGGAGCAGATCAGCGCCGCGGACCTGCTTGCTTTTCCGGACGAACCGTGGAAGCATGACCGCCACGGGACGGTCTTTTATGACAACGTTTACGAGGACGGAAAGATACCCTACTGGTACGCCTTCCTGGAGCCCCCGTACGGGACCGGCGCCGTAGTCCGGCACGGCCGGATCGTCCGGAACGCGTACGGCCGGGAGGACTTTGAAACTGTCAACACTGCGCTGTTCCCCCGCGGTACGGACCGCCTGACCGTTTATCGGTGGTCCACGAACTGGTCAGCGTATTTCGACGACGGCCACGAGTGGTGGGGCGCCGCCTGCTGGAGCATTTACGACCCGGAGGAGGACCGGTACGCGGTCATCCTGGTCTCAGCTACGGACTGATACGGGAGGTGGGACTATGATCGTGCATCCTATCCCGCCCGTCTGTGACGCGGCGTCGCGCATCCTGATCCTCGGGAGCTTCCCGTCCGTCAAATCGCGTGAAGCCTGCTTTTTCTACGGCCATCCGCAGAACCGCTTCTGGAAGGTGATAGCGGCCGTGTTCGGGGAGGCGGTCCCGCAGACGGTGGAAGAGAAGCGGGCGTTTCTGCTGCGCAATCACATCGCGGTGTGGGACGTGATCGCTTCCTGCGATATCACGGGCTCGTCGGACGCCAGCATCCGCAACGTCACGGCGAATGATCTGAACCGGATCCTGCGGGCGGCAGATATCCGGGCGATTTATGTGAACGGAAAGACGGCCTATAAATACTATCAGAAATACGCGCAGCCCCTGACCGGGCGGCCGGCGGTATGCCTGCCGTCCACGAGCCCGGCCAACGCGGCGTGGAGCGTGGAAAGGCTGACGGAAGCGTGGCGGTGCATCCGAGAATAAAAGGACAAGAGAGTATTCAGAATAACGATTTCAGAGGAGACAGATCATTGATGAAGATCGCAATAATGGGCCTGGGCACGATCGGCGGCGGCGTGGAGATCCTTCTGCGCGGGCGCCCCGATATTTCTGTGAAGCGGATCTTTACCCGCCATATCCCGGCGGAGTACGCCGCGTTGGATTCTTCGCTCGAAACGATCCTGCAGGACCCGGAGATCGATACCGTGGTGGAGACGCTGGGCGGTGTGGAGCCGGTCCATACCTGGCTGTGCGAGGCCATCCGCGCCGGGAAAAACGTGGTGACGGCGAATAAAGCCGTGGTCGCCGCGCATTACCGCGAACTGGCGGAACTGGCCGCGGAACACGGCGCCGCCTTCCGCTTCAGCGCCGCGGTGGGCGGCGGGATCCCCTGGCTGACGGGCCTGGAACAGATCAAACGCGCGGATAAAATCGACGCGCTGGGCGGGATCATGAACGCGACCTGCAACCTGATCCTCAGCCGCATGATCCGGAACGGCCGGACCCTGGCGGAGGCGCTGGCGGAAGCGCAGGCGGAGGGCTACGCGGAGCGCGACCCGTCCGCGGACATCGACGGCCTCGACGCCCGCCGCAAACTCCTGATCTCCGCCAACACCGCCTTTGACTGTGTCCTGCCGGAAGAGTCGGTCCCGGCCTTCGGGATCCGCCATCTGCAGCCGGAGGACCTGGAAGCGGCCGCCGTCTGGCACTGCACCGTGCGTCTGAGCAACCGCGCTTTCCGCGAAGAGGACGGCCGGATCCGCATCCTGACCGCCCCCGTTTTCGTCCCCTTGGACGACCCGGAGGCCACGGTGTGGGACTGCGGGAACCGCCTCTGGTGTCAGGCGGCGCGCGGCGGGCTGTACAGTTTCGGCGGCATCGGCGCCGGCCGTTTTTCAACCGCGCAGAGCGTCGTGCAGGACCTGCTGGATATCAAAGAAAAAACACCGGAAAGACCGGTGTTTTATCAGAAAGGATTTGCCCCCGCCGTGCCGGATAACCGCGGCTGGATGACGCGCTGGTACGTCCGCGGCGCCGCGGGCAGCTGCATCACGGAATGGCGGGATACCGCGGAATTCGTGCAGGAAATACAGGCCCGCCCTGCGGCCGGGGAGCCGGTCTTCACCGCTTTGATCGTTTGTCCGTCCGCGCTGCCAGGCGGCTCCCGAACGTCTGGAACAGCTGCACCAGCAGCACCAGCAGCAGCGCCGCCGCGAGCATGATCAGGTACCGGTAGCGGTAATAGCCGTAATCGATGGCGATCTTGCCCAGCCCGCCGCCGCCGATGATCCCGCTCATGGCCGAGTAGCCCAGGATCGTCGTCACCGCGATCGTCGCGTTGGAGATCAGCGACGGCACGCTCTCCGGGATCATCACTTTCCGGATGATCTGCCACGGCGACGCCCCGAACGACTGCGCCATCTCGATCAGGTTCGGATCCACCTCGCGCAGGCTGCTTTCCGCGAGCCGCGCCACGAACGGGAACGCCGCGATCACGAGCGGCACGATGGACGCGACCGTCCCCACGGACGTCCCCACGATCGCGCGCGTCAGCGGAATCACCATGATCATTAAAATCAGGAACGGCACCGAACGGAGCACGTTCACCAGGACGTTCAGGGATTTCATCAGCCAGCCGGGCAGCGGCAGCACGCCGCCTTTTTCGCCCGCGACCAGCAATACGCCCAGCGGCAGGCCGATCAGGACCGCGAACAGGAAGGAGAGCAGCGTCACGTAAAATGTTTCCCAGAGCGCCAGCGGGAACGCGCTGACGATCACCTTCCAGGCTTCCGCCGCCTTGGCGGGGTCGAATAAATCAGCAAACATGGGGCTCCACCTCCTCGGCGATCACGTCGGGCATCCGCGTCAGGTACTCGATCGCGCCCCGGGCCTGCGCCTCCTCCGGGAAGGAGAGGAGCATGGACCCGAACATTTTGTCCGACAGGCTGCGGGTCGAAGCGTACGCGATATTCGCCTCGATCCCTTCCTCCAGCGCCATCCGCGCGATGAGCGGCGTGGCCGTCGCCTTCGCGCCGTTGAACACGACCCGGATGAAATGACGGTCTTCGGTCGCGATGACCGCGGATTCCGTCTCGCCTTCCGGGAAGACCAGCCGGCGGGCGGCGGCCGACGCGGGCCGCGCGAAGATCTCGCTCACGTCCCCCTGCTCCACCACTTCGCCGCCGTCCAGGATCGCGACGTGGCGGCAGATGCTTTCCACCACGCTCATCTGATGGGTGATCACGATCGCGGTGATCCCCATTTTTTCATTGATCTCGCGGATCAGGGCGAGGATGGAGGCGGTCGTCGTGGGGTCCAGCGCGCTGGTCGCTTCGTCGCAGAGCAGGAGCTTGGGCCCTGCCGCCAAAGCGCGGGCGATCGCGGCGCGCTGCTGCTGCCCGCCGGAAAGCTGGGCCGGATAGCTTCCCGCCTTGTCCGAAAGCCCCACCAGCGCCAGCAGTTCCAGCGCCCGTTCCCGGGCCGCCGCCGGCTTCACGCCCGCCAGCTCCAGCGGGAAGCAGACGTTCTGCAGGCAGGTCCGCTGCATCAGCAGGTGGAAGCCCTGGAAGATCATCGCGATCTCGCGGCGCTTTTCGCGCAGCTCACGCTCGCTCAGCGTGCCCAGGTCCGTCCCGTCCACCAGAATCCGGCCGGACGTGGGCCGCTCCAGCAGGTTGATGCAGCGCACCAGCGTACTCTTGCCGGCGCCGCTCATCCCGATGATCCCGAAGATGTCCCCGGTCTCCACGCGCAGCGACACGTCCTTCAGCGCCTCGGTCGTCCCGTCCGCGGTGCGGAATGATTTGGAAAGATGTTCGATCTCGATCATTTTACTTACCGAACGCCTTCAGGTCGGTCTGTTTGCCGCCGTACAGGCACAGCGGTTCGATGTGCACGCCGGCCACGTTCACGAGGTGCGTCCCGCGCGATTCGTTGAATTCATCCAGGTACGGGACGTGCTGGAAATAGTTCGCGTCGATCTCGCCGTCCTCCACCGCGGTGTTCGGGATCACGTAATCCTCAAAGACCCGGATGTCCAGCGTGATGTTTTTCTCGGCCAGGATGCCCTTCACCAGCTCCAGGATCTCCGCGTGCGGGCTGGGAGAGCAGGCGACGGAGATCTTCTGTCCGGCCAGGGCGGCGTAATCGATGCTGCTGTCGAAGCCGTCCGTGGGGCTCTTCACCGCGGCCACGACCTGGCCCGCGTAGGTGTTGTTGATGTAGTCCACGACCTTCTGACTGGTCAGCGCGGCGGCCAGCGCCTTGACGAGCGGCGTGTTTTCATTGCCGGACTTCACCGCCAGAATGTTCACGTACGGCGATTCCGAATTTTCGACCAGCAGGGCCTCCTTCGCGGGATCGATGTTCGCCGCCAGCGCGTAATTCGTGTTGATCACAGCGAAATCCACGTCCTGGCGGATGTTCGGGATCTGCGCAGCCTCCACTTCGCGGAACTCGATCTTGTAGGGGTTTTCCGCGATATCCTGTATCGTGGCGGTCAGGCCGGCGCCGTCTTTCAGCTTAATCAGCCCGTGCGCCTCCAGCAGCAGGAGGGCGCGGCCTTCGTTGGTGGGATCGTTCGGCACGGCGATGAGGACCGGCGAGGTCTTCTTGCCGCAGGCAGAGAGCGCGAGCGTAAAGATGAGAGCAAGGATCAGAATGGCGGATTTTTTCATGACGGGTCTCCTTCTTGTCATTTCATTATTTTTCCCTGATACAAAACAAAAAGAGAGGGACTTCCGATGAAGTCCCTCTCTTTTCTCGCCGCGCCCTTACGCGCGGACGGCCGGAAGACTCATTCGGAAAGCCGTTGGCAACGCAAACCGCACATGTCCATCGACATGTGCATGAACATCATCATCATGAAGTTCCTTCCGGCTGCCTTCATCGGCTTCTCCCTTTCTGAGTGGTTCCAGGTTGCGGGCATCATAGCACAGCCGGGAAAAATCTGTCAACCGATCCTTCGGGGGAAAGCGGAACAATCTGCGATAATGAAGCGGAACGGAACCCGGGTAGACATTTCCGGCACGAAGTGTCTGCTCTTTCGGAAAGCGCTCCGGCCTTGGGAAACCGGGAAAGCCGGACGGAAAAAACTATACATTTCTCCGGATATATGCTGCATTTTTATCAGAAATGACCGCAAAACAGACCCGCAGGAGGCGACCCATGGAACGCAAATACCCCCGCCTGAGCAGTCCGATCACGATCGGGCGCATCACTTTCCAGAACCGCATGTTCTCCACCCCGATGGGCGGCACGGACATCACCAACGACGGCTGCATCGGCCCCAAATCCACGGCCTTTTATGAACTGCGCGCCAAGGGCGGCGCGGCCGCGCACGGCGGACGTCCGAGCCCTGTACGACAGCGCGCCTTTCGTCCGCGTGATCGGCGACGCCTCCCGCGTCTCCACGATCACTAACGCAGTCTACTGGGGTTATCACGCCGCGCTCGATATCTGAGACGGCGCTGCGCGAAAACACAAACCGGGCCGGCAGTACACCGGCCCGGTTTTATTTTGCAGGGGCCGATGTTCCACCGGCCCGGTTTTATTTTGCAGGGGCCGATGTTCCACCGGCCCGGTAAAAGATGCAATTGTTCTGACAGCTGCTTCATTCCGCCCGCCGCGGTTTCCGGACGATCCCGAACACCGCGACCGCGAGGCCGCCCAGCAGGAGCACGGCCGCCCCGATGAACCAGGGCAGGGAGCCCGTCCCCAGCAGGTATCCGGCCAGTCCGGTGTACGTCTTTCCGCTCTTGTAAGTGACCCACGGGTGTACGACGGACATGATCACGAAGAACGCGATCACCAGAAACGCCAGGGAACTGACCGCCATGCCCAGCCCGAAGATCATCCAGTTTTTTTCCCGCTCCGCGCTCCGCGGTCCCTTGGGCACGGGCTGCGAATGTTCCTCCTTCGGCGCCGCTTTCGCCTCCGGCTCCTCGCCCTTCAGCAGATAATCCGTGGAGACGCCGAACAGGTCGCACAGCGCGATCACGTATTCAATATCCGGCGAGGACTGGCCCAGCTCCCATTTGGAGATCGTCTGCCGGGTCAGGGTCAGCTGCTCCGCCAGTTCTTCCTGGGATAAGCCCCTGCTCTTGCGTAATTCCGTCAATCTTTCACCGATCGTCATTTTCAGAACCTCCTGTCCTTTTGATGACGTCAGCGTACCGTTTTTTGCCATTGCACTCCACCAATTTCCGCGGGAAATTCCGCAACGCCGCGTTGCAATTGCGGAAAACCCGCCTATTCTGCATATTTTTTGATCGCCCGGCGCACGAAATCCAGATCGTCCGCCGCCAGATCCAGTCCGAGCCCATCATAGCAGAGCGGGGGAAGGAAGACGTTGTTTTCCTCAACGAAATCTCCTTCGTACCCGGCTTCCAGGATCAGCCGCAGCTGTTCCTCAACCTGGCAGATGCCCTTCCCGAGCGGCGCGCAGCCCTTCCGGTCCGCCGGCGTGTCCTTGAGGTGCACGAAGCTGAACTGCTCCACGCCCAGGCGGCGGATCACTTCGATGGGATCGCCGAAGCCGTCGCGCACGCAGTTCTGGGAATCGAAGCCCAGCCGCATGCCTTCGCCCACGTAATCGAACAGCCAGACCATCCGGTCGGTAGAGCAGAAGTGCTCGTAGGCGATCTCGACGCCGGCGTCCCTGGCCGGCGCGGTCATGTCCTTCAGGAAGCGCGCCGTATTGCGGAATTCCTCGTCGTTCGTGCAGCGCGATTCGCGGACCGAGACCAGCGTGATGACGGGGATGCCCATCGCCCGGCAGACGTCCAGTCCCAGTCTGAATTCTTCGGCCGCCGCGTCACGCAGAGCGGATCCCATGGCGCACTGCATGCCCGGGACGCTGTACAGCCCGGAGGCGTGCAGTGCGGAGAGCGTGACGTTCTCCTGTGCAGCCGCCTCGAGATACTCTTCGCGGATCCGCGGATCCCGCAGCGGATAGTTCCTTGTCATCCCGCCCAGATCCGTGATCTGAACGGCGCCGCAGCCCAGCTTCGCCGCGTGGCGGATCGCCGCGGTGCCCGGGGTCAGCATGTACCAGTCGCAAAGTCCCAGTCTGTTCATAGCGCTCAACACCTCCTGTGCTATATGAACAGTATATAGCAGATCCTCCTCCGGCGCAACGGAAAATCAAAAAGCCCGCCCTTTGCGGACGGGCTTTTGCGCAGCTGGGCGGGCCGGATCAGCCTTTCGTGATCAGGTCCATGTCTGCCATGTAGCCGAGGAATTCCTGCTTGATCCCCTTCCCTCCGAGGAACTGCGGGGAGATCAGCTGGCTCATGCCGTTGCCTTCGATCACGGCCCAGCCTTTCACGGAGTAGGCCATATCCCAGCCTACGTAGCGGATGCCGGGGATCTTTGCGGTCATTTCCCGGCAGATCCGCTGCATGTCCTCCCACTCGGGAAGCTGGAAGCCTTTGAAGCGGACACCGGAATCCGGATGCGTCTCATAGACCGCGGCGTAGCGGTCGAGGCCGTCCGTGACGATCACGCCGGTCTCCGGATCGATCCGGGCCACGAGCCCGCCGGCACCCGCGTTATCCACGAAAGAGCCGTTTCTCCCGAAACGGATGAAGCAGTGGGGCAGGACGACGCCGTGCTGCGTTTTCAGCGCGATGCAGCGCACGGTGTTGACGCTGGAATCGTTGAAGCGCGCGATACACTCGGCCTGGACGACTTTCTCCTCCAGGATATGGCGGCCGTTGCGGATCAGCGTGTTGAAATATTCTTCCGAAGTGCCTCCAGTCTCGCGGATGTCGACCAGTTCGACGCTCCGGCCGACGGATTCCATGGCGTTCTTCTTGACAAAGACCGGGTGCTTTTCCACGAAAGCCAGGAAGGCCGGCAGATCAGCCGCTTTTTCGAGGCAGACAGCATCCCGCTTGAAATATTCGGACAGGAGCCGGTACGTCTTGGTTTTGTCGTTGAAACTCTGGAGTTCGGCGATGTCGTTCATCTGGTACACATAGCAGAAACGCTCCTGGTCCGAGATATAGCTTTTGCGCTCCTCCGGGGACTTGTCTTTCAGCCCGAAGGTGATATATTCCTCGGCCGCGAATCCGTAGGCGAGGCGGCAGAAGAGGATGTCTTCCCGGTTTTCCGCTTCGGCGGGGCTGTCCGCGAAGATCTGATCCATCTTTTTAAAGGTCTTGGCCAGGGCCTTTTCCCACTTCTGCGAATATTCCTCCACCGTTCTGGTCTTGAGTGCCGGATCAGCCTCGCACCGGCGCGCCAGATCTTCCGGCAGCATCCGGCTCCGGATCTTTTTGATCCGCATCTTGGACAGCGTACGCCTCACTGCGGGGATATTCGGATAGTGCGACCGAAGTTTCACGATAAACTGATGATAACTCATCGAAAGCCTCCTGGTTATGGATGCCGTCTCCCGGAAAAACAGTGATGCCGGGATCCGCCGCCGATTAAAAACAGTGTATAAAAAAAACGCGCAAAAGGCAATACTCCGGAACTCTCTTTTTCCCTCGGACCGCGTAAAAAATAACAGACAGCGGCGAAAGCATTGACAAAACGCCGAAAAAACGAACCTGTCTCCGTACTTGAAAAATCGCGCAAAACAGTTATAATATAATCGAATTATTGTGTTCAGCGGATTGCAGTGCCGCTAAAAGGAGGGTATCTATGTCCTTTGTGGTTTTTGCGGACGGAACGTCCAACCTGCCGGATTTCCTGCGGAAAGGCATCCGCATGCTGCCGTGCGAGTACACGGTCAACGGGGAGCCCCGGGTCTATACGGGCGACCTGGAAAGCTTTGACGTCCACGCTTATTACGAAAGTCTGAGAAACGGGCTGGAAGTGAAGACCAGCCTGCTGAATACGCATCTGTTCCTGGAGGAATTCCTGCCGGTGCTGAAACAGGGCCTGGACGTGATCTACGTTGCCATGAGCTCCGGCATCAGCGGGACCTTCGGCGCGGCCGTTGCGGCGGCGCAGGAACTGATGGGAGAGTTTAAGGCTCGCTTCATCCACATCGTGGATTCGATGGGCTGCGGCCTGGGGACCGGCATGCTGGCGGCGCGGGCCCAGCGCCTCAGCGACGCGGACGTGGACGTCCGGGAAGCGGCGAAGATCCTGGATGAGGAAGTGCCGCACACCTGCCAGTATTTCACGGTCGACGACCTGAACTTCCTGAAGCGGACCGGCCGCGTCAGCGGGATGACCGCCCGTATCGGCACCGTCCTGAACATCAAGCCGATCCTGTACGGCGACAAGGAAGGCCACATCGTGTCCTGCGGCATCGCCCGCGGCCGCAAAAAAGCCATCGACGACCTGGTCAAAAAATACCGCGACAAGCACCTGGACGACCAGGACATGGGCGTCTACATCTCCCACGGCGACTGCCTGGAAGATGCTGAGCGCCTGGCGGAACTGGTCAAGGGCGTCACGCCGGACGTGAAACTGACTATCTGCAAGCATGAGCCGTTTTCCGGTTCCCACGTCGGGCCGGGGATGCTGTCGCTGTTCTTCCGCGGAAAAGAAAGATAAATGCACAGGAATATCCTAATAAAGTCCGCCCTTCGGGGCGGACTTTTATGTGGGGAAAAGCAAATCCTGTTTTATTGCAGCTGGGACATGTCCACGTAGTCCGAAGCCTGCCGTTCAAACATCTGATGATAGACGGAATCCCGGGCAAACAGTTCCTTGTGGGTGCCGGATTCGATCAGCCGGCCTTCCCGGAACACAAAGATCTGACTGCTGTACCGGACGCTGTGCAGCCGGTGCGAAACATTGATAATGGTCTTTTTCCCGTGCAGTTCGCTGCGGATGCGGTTGTTGAGTTCGTATTCGATATTCGGGTCCAGTGCCGCCGTCGGTTCGTCCAGGATCAGGATGTCGCTGTCCCGGTAGACCGCGCGCGCCAGTGCCAGCCGCTGGCTTTCTCCGCCGGAAGGGGTGTACCCGTTCGGATCGAATTCCCGGTAGATCATCGTATCCGTGCCTTTTTCCAGCGAGGCGATCTTTTCCGTCAGGCCCGCAAACGCAATGGCGCCGTCCACACGGCGGCTGCATTCCGGATCGTCCTCATCCAGCCCCAGCGTGATATTGTCCCGGACCGAAAAGGAGAGCAGCTGGAAATCCTGAAAAACGCAGGCAAAGCGGGCCGCGTATTCCTTGCGGTCGATCCGGGCGATATCCGTCCCGTTGAGGGTGATCCTTCCGGAGGAGGGCTCGTACAGCCGCAGGAGCAGCTTGATAAAGGTGCTCTTGCCGGCCCCGTTGTCACCCACGATGGAAATGATATCGTTCTTCCCGATCTCACAGCTGATGTGCGACAGGGCGTCGGATTCCGAACCCGGGTAGCGGAAACTCACATCTTCGAACCGGATCGTCATCTGACTGTCAAGGGACGGCATGGGAACGGTGTCTGCATCCGGAAGGGCGTCGTACTCGCTTATCGTATATAATTCTTTAAATGACTCGTAATATTTATTGTACTGGTTCAGGGACGCGATCCCGCCGACCAGCCCTTTCAGCCCGGAAGAAAGCCCCTCGATCGCCTGCAGCATGCTGCTGAACACACCGGCGGAGGCGACCTGGCCGGACCGGGCCTCCCCGATCAGGTACCCGTATGTGACGGCCCGCTGAGCCACGTTGGCAAAAAGCATCAGGGCGCCGTATTTGATCCCGTAGTGCGAGATCTTCTCATAGAACCGCTGCAGTACATTCATCTGGCCGGTATAGCGGTCGGAGACCCAGTCGCTGCAGCCGCTGCCGCGGATCTCTTTGCCGAACTTGAAATGGTGAGAGAGCAGTGCAAAATAACCGGTCCGCCGTTCCTGTACGGACTTTTCCAGATTGATCTCGATATTTTTCCGGGAAAGGCGGTAATTCAGCCAGATACTGATGCCGGTCAGGAGAAGGACCAGCAGGATCAGGGCAAACCCGTGCTCCTTCAGATAATCCCGCAGATAATCCACATAGACAGCCATGGTCAGGATCGTGGAAAAAAGCCCGAAAGCCGTGTCCAGGATCTGGGCGAAGCCGGCCCCTCCCGAGGTGATGTACTGATCGGCCTTTGCTTTCAGATCCAGAAAATCCGCCGTCTCAGTCCTTTCATAACGGACGGACATGAGCCTGCGGGCAAGTTCCAGACGGAAAGATTTATAAATAAGCATTCTTTCCACCTGCAGGCGGTTTGTGATGATGCTCTGGATCAGGCCGGTGACCAGGATGGAGACCAGCAGCATGATCATGTATTTCACGCCCAGCCCGTAATCCGGCGCGGCGAGACCGCCTTCGGGACGGCGGATGACCGCGTCGACGAACAGCCGGACGTACCGGCTCAGGCCCTGGGGCGGCGCGGTTTCACCGGTCAGAAAGATCGTATCGATCAGCAGGGGGGAGAGGATCAGGGTGAACTGGGTGGCGATCGGAGCGATCAGCGTGTTGATGAACAGCAGAAAAAGAAATCTGGGATTGTATTTCCGGCAGATCTTAAACAAAAAAGCGATTCCCTCAAAGGGTCTGATCCGTAATTTCTTCTTTTCTTTATTCATGGCGGAGACGCCGGTTCCTGATTTCTTTCATGACGGGACGAACCTTGATCTTATCCCTGTGCCCCGGCGTTTTCAGTATTTTGAATATATCAGATACCGTATAGGCACGCAAGTCCTTTTTGGGTGGGGCGCAGCCGGTCGAAAAATAGATATTGCGTTTTTAACCCGCCTGTTTTATTATGATATCAGTTATTCACAGCATCCCGGAAAAGTTCTTGATGATCCGGCAGAATGCGGTGAGGTCAGGTTCTCTGCAGCAGATGTATGATGTTTACCCATTTTTATTTATGGAGGATGAATCATGTTATTCAAAGAGATTACGGCAACCGTCAACGGCAACGGCTATCCCAGAGCCGAAGGCAATGATCCCAGTAACTGGAGATGCAAACCCGCCGGCGTTAACAACCCTGATACTCCCGGCTGTGAACATATCATCCCGGTTCCCCTTCCCCCGTTCAAACCCATTAACATCGGAATTGAGTGCGTAGTAGAAGTCAAACCTTAATATAACTGAATATCCTGATCTTTTTCGAAACAAAAAAACATTTGCTGCAGAAATCTGATTCTGTTTCGGATAATAGCTGAGGGCGTCTGTTTGTTTCAGGCAGCTCTTGGCTATTATTTTAGGGAGGAGAGAGAAGATCTTTATGATTCGCGTGAAATATCTGGCAGCCGATGACGGCCGTGAACTGGCTTATTTCCCCGAAACACAGCGCTTTTTCTTTGTGGACGATGAAATGAAAGGCCTGATCGCCGACATGGACCGTCTCAGCCGGGAAGAAGTCACGGAGAAATACGGAATCGGCAGCCGCGATTACGAAGAATACCTGGCCAAAATGGTGAGGCAGGAAAAACCGGAAAACAAAGAGGCAGATCCTGCCCGTCCGGCGGAGAACGTATTGCCCAGACTGGTCATCCATCTGGCCAACGACTGCAATCTGCGCTGTGTTTACTGTTATGCGGAAGGCGGCGCCTACCATTCTTCCCAGGACCTGATGAGCCGCGAAATGCTGGACCGTACGCTGGACGTGTTCTTCGGCGCGTATGATCGGATCAGTATGATCCAGTTTTTCGGCGGGGAACCGCTGCTGAACATGGACCTGATCGGATATGCCTGCGAGAAGGTCCTTGGAATCAACAAAGAGCGGGGCAAAGAGACCATCTTCGGGCTGGTTACCAACGGCACGCTGATCAATGACCGTTTTATCGAACTGGTCAGGAAATACAGGATCGCCGTCACGGTCAGTTACGACGGGACGCCGGAAGTGAATGACCGGCTCCGGATCTTCCCGAACGGTGCCGGAACGAGCGAAGCAGTTCTGGGAAAAATGCGGAAACTGCAGGAAGCAGACGTTCCGTTCAGCATTGAGGTCACGTTCTCGGAATATCACAGACAGCTCGGTTATTCGGTGATGGATATCTATGACCGGCTGCACAAGGTGTTTCCGGAAGCCGGCATTCATATCGCGCCGGCGGGCGGCCTGCCCGAATGCGGGCTGGCGCTTCAGGACTCCGCCGCCGTTTTTTCGCAGGGCGTTGCCGATGCCGCTTCCCGTGCGGCGGCAGAGCCGGACAAGCCGGTCCTGTGTCATGCAACGGCGCAGTCTCTCATGGAAAAACTGGGCAAAAAGGACGAAGGAGCGGACGGGTTTTTCTGCGGAGCCGGTTCCAGTACTCTTTCCGTTACGACAAAAGGGGATATCTATCCCTGCTTCATGCTGACCGATCTGCAGGAAGTGCGGTTCGGGAACGTGACGGAAGGTTCGCCGCTGGCGGACCTGTATCAGAACGAAAACTGGCAGCGGTTTATGCGGTTCAGCTATAAAGACGATCATCCGGAATGCCGTGACTGCTTCATCAATACCATTTGCAACGCCTGTGTCGGCCAGTTTTTCCTGAACACCGGAGAATTGTTCCGGATCAGTCCGTCGGATTGCGAAAGGTACCGGCGTCAGACAGAGGAAGCGATCAAAGGACTGGCAAAGATTCAGGAAGCACGGGCGAATAGAATGTAAAAGAGCCCGCCTCACAGGAGGCGGGTCCTTTTTTTCGGGAAAAGAGGAAGGCGCGTCAGCGGGCGCTGTCTTCCCACGCGGCCGTCAGTTTGGCCAGGAGGGCTTTCAGCTGCTTTTTTTCCTCATCGTTCAGGGCAGCGAAGAGGTCGCGAGGGCCGCGTTCGGCGGCTTTGGCCCGGCCGGCTTCCGTGAGCGAAACAGTCACGCGGCGGTGATCCTCTTCGGAGCGGATCCGGCTGATCAGGCCGCGGGCTTCCATTTTGCCCAGGAGTTCGGAGAGAGAACCGGGCTGGACGTCCATCAGTTCCGTGAGCTCACGCTGGGAGAGGCTTCCGCCGCCCAGGTCCAGCAGGCGCAGGACGCGCCGCACGCCGCGGTGGTCCGCCGGCCTGCGCTCCAGCGCGCGGTGGGAGCGGATCCACAGGCCCATCAGGCTGTCCGGATCGGGCAGGGGCGGGAAGGGCCGGCCCATGGGACCATGACCGGGGAAGAAGGGGGCAGGGCCTTCGGGCCGGGGGAAGTCAGGGCCTTCGGGGCGGCAGCAGCGGCCATGTCCGGGATGGCCTTCGGGCCGGTGGCAGTGGCCGGGTCTTCCTTCAGGCCGGCGGCAGTCCTTCGGACCTTCCTCCCGCATCATTTCATCGCTATGGCAGCAGCTTTCCGCTGCGTTTTCTTTGTCAGGTTCCGTCATGTTGCCGTCGATCTTCGCATTGTCAAATTCAGTCATTCATCAGTCTCCTTTCGTCAGCAAAAATCTTTATGTACCTAAATAATATGCCGGACGGAACCGTTTGTCAAGGTACCTAACAAATTATTTTGCCATGATTTTGCCGCCATCCGGATACAATACTGCAGACCAATGTTCCTTTTTGGCGGATATGTTGAACTGAACCGCCTCATCTGCTATAAAAAGAGCAGAACATGAAGAAATCCGGACGGAAAACGGAGGACCGGCCATGAAACTCGGCTTTATCGGATTGGGGACCATGGGAACGGGCATGGCCCGGAACCTGCTGCGGAAGAACGGCAGCCTGACGGTCTATACGGCCACGCAAGAGAAGCGGCGGCGCCTGGCGGCGGAAGGCTTTGATATCGCCCGCTCCTATGCGGACCTGGAGGACTGCGGGATCATTTTCCTGAGCCTCCCGGACGCAGCGGTCGTGGAGAAAGTCATGCTCGGCGAAGGCGGCCTGATCCACGTCCTGAAGGAGAGCGGCGCCATCGTAGTCGACACCAGCACGATCTCCCCGGATAGCGCCCGCATGATCGCTTCCGCTTTCGAAGAACGCGCCGGCGCTTTCCTGGACGCCCCCGTCTCCGGCATGAAAGAACGCGCCGACGCCGGCACGCTCACCGTCATGGCCGGCGGCCTGCGCGAAGCCTTTGACGAAGTCAGACCCTACCTGGACATGATCGGCACGACCGTCCTCTACATGGGCGCCTCCGGCTGCGGCCAGGCCGCCAAAATGATCAACAACGTCGCCTACGACATCAACGCCGCCGGCATTGCCGAACTCCTGCCCCTCGCCCTGCGCCTCGGCCTGGCCCCGGAGCAGATCGGCGCCGTCCTGAACAGCGGCTCCGGCCGCAGCTACGCCTCCGAATACTTCATCCCCCGCATCCTCGAAGGCCGCTTCACCGACGCCTACCCCATCGAAAAAGCCTTCAAGGACCTCACCCACGCGGAAGAGACCGAAGCCGCGGAAGAAGTGGATCTCCCCATGACCAACGCCGCCGCTGCGGTCTTCCGCCGCGCGATCGAAGAAGGGTTCGGTGCATTAAGCAAAGGCGGCCTGATCCGGGTCAAAGAAGAGGAGATGGGCGTACTGTTCCGTCGGAAAGACGCCGAATGACGTTCTCTGAAACAGTTTGATCAAAGGAGCCTGATCCGGTGAGTTCCGCCCGTGACAGGCTCCTTTTCCGACTCTTAAACAAATCTTAACTTCTGTTTCCGGGAGGAATCGTTTAGAATACAGACAAGGAGAAATAACGACATGTTCCATATTCTGATCTGTGATGACGAAAAAGACATTGTGAACGCGCTGGTGATATGGCTGACGGATCCGGACTGCTGCCTGCTTACGGCATCGACCGGCCGCGAGGCGGTGGAGATCGCGCGGCAGGAAGATCTGCAGCTGATCCTTCTGGACATCATGATGCCCCAGGAGGACGGCCTGCACGCGATGCAGCGCATCCGGGAGTTTTCCAATGTTCCGATCATCCTGCTCACGGCCAAAAGCCAGGACGAAGATAAAGTCGCGGGCCTCCTGGCCGGGGCGGACGACTATATTACCAAACCTTTCAATCCGAAAGAAGTACAGGCGCGGGTCCGCTCGCAGCTGCGCCGTTATACGCAGCTGGGCGGCGGCGAACCGGATCCCGGCGTCCTCCGTCTGGGCGGGCTCGTTCTGGACGAGCGCTCCAAGAGCGTGACCGTGGACGGGGAGTCCGTGAATCTCACCCGCAAGGAGTACGACATCCTGAAACTGCTGATGGCGCATCCGGGACAGGTCTTTGCGCCGGCTGAGATCTACCGACGCGTCTGGAAGGAGACGCCGTTCGGCGGGGACAACACCGTGGCGGTACACATCCGCCACCTGCGGGAAAAGATCGAGATCGATCCCGGGGATCCGCGGTACGTCCGGCTGGTCTTCGGGCAGGGCTACGTGGCTGAAAAGGAGGGGAAAAGATTCTCAAGAACAAAAGGCGGAAAAGTTTTGTTTTTCGTGGGATGCGTTCTGTTCGCCACGCTGTTCGCGGCCAGTCTGATCGTTGTGCTGGAACTGTTCCGATGGAATGCCTTCACGGAGCCGGCAAGAGCCTTCTGGTATCTGACCCATACCGATATCCCTGTCCTGAAAGTGCTCACCCGGATCCCCTGGGAACACCGTTTTCTGGTCCTGGGATCCTGTCCGCTCTTTCTCCTGGCAGCGGTCTGGTGTTTCGTGCGTCTGATGGCTGCTGCGGGCAGGCGGCCGGACACGGAGGAACTGTTTCCCGGTCTTACGGCCCGCTGTCCATGGGAAATCGTTCTGGCAGCGGCAGCTGCGGCCGGATATCTCTGGTACCGCACCGTGCAATGGCTGCTCCGAAATCTGATCCCGGTCGAAGAGATCCGTAACGGTTTGGAGTTTCTGATCGTCACGCTCGGCCTGACCGCCCTGGGAGTGTTTGTCTGCATGGATGCGGCGGTGCGGATCAAGGGGAAGACGTTTTCCGACAGCTCGCTGACCGTCCGGCTGTACCGAAAACTTCCGCTGATCTGGAAAACGCTGCTGGCGGCAGGGATCGTCCTGTTCCTGCAGGCTTTCCTGTGGGTCTCTCCCTGGAACGCTGACCGGCATTTCCCGCTGGTATTGATCCTTTCCTCCCTCGCCGTACTGACCGCGGCCGTACTGGCAGTCCGCTCGGCGATCATGCAGCGTTGTCTGGAAAAAGGCGGGCAGGCGCTGGCAGCCGGCGATTATGAATACCGGACAGAAACGAAAGGCCTGACCGGTGCGTACAAAGCGCACGCGGACAACCTGAACCACATCGCGGACGGAATGGAAAAAGCAGTGGAAGAGCGATTAAAGAGCGAGCGCATGAAGAGCGAACTGATCACGAACGTGACGCATGACCTGAAGACCCCGCTGACCTCTGTAGTCAATTATGCAGCGCTGATCAGCGAAGAGCCGTGCGAGAACGAAAAGATCAAAGAATATGCCGGAGTGCTGGTACGGCAGGCCGACCGCCTGAAGCATCTGATAGAAGACCTGACCGAAGCGGCGAACGCCTCCGCGGGCACGACAGACGTGCAGCTTTCTCCCTGCGATGCGGGCGTCCTGCTCATGCAGGCGGCCGGTGAGTATGAAGAGCGGATGCAGGCGGCCGGCCTGACGCTGGTGACCGGACAGCCGGAAACGCCGCTCCTGATCCTGGCCGACAGCCGCCGCATGTGGCGCATCTTCGACAACCTGCTGAACAATATCTGCAAATACGCCCAGCCCGGCACACGCGTCTACCTGCAGCTTTCGCAGTGCGGCAATACCGTGCAGACCGTTTTCAAAAACACCTCTCGCGAACCCCTGAACCTGAGCCCCGACGAACTACTGGAGCGTTTCGTCCGCGGCGACGCCTCCCGCTCCACGGATGGGAGCGGTCTCGGCCTCTCCATCGCAGAGAGCCTCGCCAAACTCCAGGGCGGCACCCTGACGCTGGAAACCGACGGCGACCTGTTCAAAGCCACGCTGACCTTCCCGGTGTACAAACAATAAAAATCTGACAAAGGAACCGTCCCCCTGTCAGATTTCCTGACAGGGGGACGGTTCCTTTGTCAGATAGTCGGTCAGTGTCTTACCGTTTTTTATACAGCACCAGCTCCGGATCCGCGCCGCCTTCGCGGTACGTGCAGATCAGGATGAAGTCCATGTTGGCCAGGACGCCGAAGCAGCGGTCGCCGCCGAATTCGGACTCCAGCTGGGTGCCCAGATAGGTCGTCTGATCGTTCAGGAACTTCACTTTCGCGCCGCCGGGGAGCGGATACTCCAGGTTCACGAAGCTGCCGACCAGGGCGTTCAGTTTCTCTACGCGGGGCATGCCTTCGATCTGCAGGGCGTTGATCTCGTCGACCAGCTGCTGCTTGAAGGCTTCGAACTGGCCGTCGTCGCTGAGTTCCTCGTAGCGCTTCCAGTAATCCAACTGCGGCAGCACCTGCTTCATGTACGCGCGGGCCTGCTCTTCGGTGAAGCCTTCGCCGGCCATGTGGCCGACGCAGACGTCGATCAGGTCGTCCATGTTGTGGTAGGTGTAGGTCCCGTCGGCGTAGCACCACTGGCAGTACTGCTCGTTGATCGAGCCGTCCTGATTATGGCTCAGGATCGAATCTTCCAGCGGCATGCCGCAGCACTGGCAGATCAGCTGATGCGGCGAGCCGAGCAGGGTGTTGATCGAAACGTGGAACAGGTTCGAGAGCAGTTTCAACGTCTCCGTGTTCGGCACGGTCTCGCCGTTTTCCCAGCGCGATACCGCCTGCCGGGTCACGAAAACCTTTGCGGCCAGGTCGTCCTGCGACAGGCCGTTTTTTATTCTGAGTTCATGCAATACTTCTTGTGCAGTCATACTGATACCTCCCTGTCTGGGACCGATTATAATACAGTTGTGCCAGTAAAGTCACGCAACCTGCTGTTGCTTCCGCACGGAAGCGCTTCTGTCAATGCAGGAGAGCGGCCATGTCTTCCGGCATTGGCGCGGTAAAGGAAAGCGGCAGCCCGCTTTCGGGATGGACGAAGGAAAGCGACGCCGCTTGCAGTGCGTGGCGGGAGAGCAGAGGGGAGAAACGTTCGTTCACGGCCGGGTCGCCGTACAGGGGATCGCCCAGCAGCGGGTGGCCGATTGCGGCCATGTGCGCGCGGATCTGATGCGTCCGGCCGCTGCCGAGCCGCAGCCGCAGGAGAGAATACCCGGAAAAGTTCTGCAGGGCCGTATAAAACGTCTGCGCCGGCAGTCCTTCCGGGTCCGGCTCCATGCGGACGATCCGGCTTTCGGGATCGCGCACGGGACTCAGCGGCAGACAGACCGCCGATTCCTCCGAAGAGGCCGGCAGCACGCCGCTCACCAGCGCCAGATATTCTTTCCCAAAGGCCCCGCGGGCCTTTTCTTTCCGCAGTTTCTCTGCCGCTGCCGCGTTTTTGGCGCACACCACCAGACCGCTGGTGTCTTTGTCCAGCCGCCCGACAAAGTGCACGCGCGCAGCAGGCGCCGTTTCATCCAGATAAGCGCGCAGCCGGTTCGCCAGCGTGTCCGCGCGGTGGCCGCCGGCCGGATGCATGACCAGCCCCGCGGGCTTGTTCACGACCAGCAGGCAGTCATCCTCGTAAACGATCAAAAACTGCAGCCCCCCGTCAGTTTCGCAGGGCTGCAGTTTTTCCGTACGGGCGGCGGGATCGTCACGCAGGACCTCCACCCGGTCGCCTGCATGCAGAATCGTCGTGGTCCTCGCTTTTTTTCCGTTCACGAGGATCCCTTCCGGTGCGAATTTGAGCGAGCGGATGCGCGCGCCGGAAAGCGCCAGCCGCCTGCGCAGCAGCTGTTCCACGGTGCGGCTGGCCTCTTCGGAAGTGATCTCAACGGCAAGATAAGCACTCATGGGTCAGCACTCTGATTTCTTTCCGCGCACGCGGATCTTCCGCGGAATATATCGTTTCCGGTTCTCTTCGTCCCGAAGAAAAGCCAGAAAATCATCAGTCTGTTCTCCCCAGAACGGTCCGTGCGCCATCTGATAGACGATGGTGCCGGGGATATTCAGGTTGTATTCCACGCAGATGATCCGGCCGTTCCCGTCGACTGTCATATCCCACGCGACGACGCCGAAATGCTCGAGATACCGGTGCCCCTCCTTGACGAGGCTGACGATGTCCTCCCAAAACGGCACTTTGTCCAGTGTTCCGGTAAACGGCCGTCTTTCTCCGGTCAGTGTAAAACTGTGATCCATCACCGTGCCGTCTTCTTTTACACCGATCACGTTCATGATTTCCCGGCCGTCGACGCGGGCGATATCCGTGACAGCGCCTTCGATCCCGAAACGGACACAGGGGACGGCCGCCACGATCTCTTTTCCCTTCCGCCAGGTCGTGATCCGGACGATATTGACGGAACTGCTGTTGAACTGTGCGAAGAACGGGTGCTGGCGGATCGCTTTCTCCATGATAAAACTGTCCCAGCCGCGGTAAAGGGCCAGCACATCCGCCAGTTCCTGCTCAGAACTGACAGGATGCAGCTTCACGCCTTTTCCCTGGTTGGTATCGGCCGCCTTTTTGATCACGACGGTTTCCGGGGGATCCAAACGGCTGAAGACTGCCCGGCAGAAAGCCGCGCAGTCTTCCGGCAGATAACAGCGGTGCTCCGCATCGTAATACCGGCCGTCGATCTTTTGCCCGAGCGTTTCCGGAAACCGGAGGACCGGCACGAACCGTTCAAAATAGTTTTTATCCTGCCAGGCCGCCGTGATCTTCCGGTCGTTATAATACGGATAAATGACGGCATTCGCGAAATTCTGGGGGATATATCTCGGATCCCGGATGCCCGTGAAATCATAATACATCTGATACCAGCGGTGATCCTTGAAACGGACGCCGAACCGGGCCCAATAGGAATCGATCTCCCGGATCTCGTCCGGACTGAGCCGGGCCGAGGGATGCGTCCTGACATAGGCCGCTGCGGCTCCGCCCGCGTTTTTGAAATAACGCCGGTCCCGCCTGCAGTTTTCCAAAGCCTGTTCCAGGCGTTTCCCCCAAGAGCCTTTTTTACTCATGCGCGGAGCTGCTCCCTGACGTTATTCAGTACGGCCAGATGCACTTCCGGAGGAAGATCGTCCACGGTTTCCTCGATCCGCGCGGTGCAGCCGTCCGCGCCGCCGGAAATGATCACTGCATGCAGCATCGCCAGCTCCGTTTCCGGAGAAGGAAGAAGATCTTTTTTATGGAGCAGGGACAGAAACGCCGCGATGCCCCAGCTCCACCAGTTGGAAACGCCGGACACCAGCGCGATGTCCGCCGGCGCGTCCGCGCAGATGAGCTCCCCGAGCGGCACGCGCTCCTCGATCAGCGGCCGGAGGGCGCCCATGCCCAGTTCGTTGCCGCCGTCCCCGACGGAGATCACCTCTGCGCCGCAGCGGCGCGCGGTCTCCAGGATGCAGTCCGCATCCGTGATCATGGGATCGATCACCCCGCCCCGCATGTTGTGGAAATGCCCGTCCCTTGCCTTGCCCGGCCGCTCCAGCGTGATCAGATGCGTCGGAGAAAACTCCGCGAACAGTTCCTCCAGAAACGGTTCCTGTCCGTCTTCCGGGATCATTTCCGGCGCCGCAGAACAGCCCCGGGCCCGCATGGCGGCCTCCAGCTGGCGGAAGCACGTCCGGTCCGTCAGGACCCTGACGGCCGTTCCTGTCTGTTCCAGCGCCCACGCGATATTCGCAAGCCCCGAAGGCCCGTCCGTCTCTCCGACGACCGTTCCGTCCGGAAGCCGCACCGGGAACCCGGTGAGAAGCACGGCGCGCGGGACCTGCTCAAGCGATTGCAGGAGAGCGCTCACAGGAGTCGTGATCTCGCCTTTAAGCAGACCCCGTCCTCCGGGGTCTGTCTGTACCGCTTTCGCGATCTTGTTTCCAATTGTTTCCCATTGCAGGGTCTGCCTTTTTGTCATGCTTCTTTCCTCTTGCTTTCGACCTTCACCCGTCCGTCATGGATGCTCGTCTTAAAGAAATCCTTCACGGAGCACCCCGCGCGGCCGGACGACGCGCAGGCGCATGCACAGGCGCACGACGACGCGCAGGCGCACGACGACGCGCAGGACGAGACGCATGCGCAGGACGAGCGGTGCGACCCGCCGCCCGAACGCGTCCCGCCGGACCGGGTACCGCCGGACCGGGTACCGCCGGAGCGCGGCCGGCTGACCGGGATATTGACCACGTTGACGCGGATATACGTATTCGGGGAATCGCCGTACCGGTAAGTGCCGTTCAGCGTATATTTTTCGGGCTTTTCGATCTGGCTTTCCTCCACGATCTCCTTGCTCTTGATCATGCTGCGGCCGCAGTACGGGCAGTTGTCCTTGCCTTCCTCGCGCGCGGAGCCGCAGCTGGGGCAGTTGTCGTAGTATTCGATCTTCGTGCGTGTGATCTTTTTCTCGGTCGCGGTCTCCGTGCCGAAGCCCGTGCCGCCGGCGACCCATTTGATGAACTTGACGATCAGGACGATCGGACCGATGATAAAACCGAGTACGACCGCCAGCCCAAACAGTCCGCCGATGATCTCAAAAAACGTGTTGAACCCGCTTTTGCTGCCGCCGTTGCCGCCGCCGTTCCCGCCGTTCCCGGTCGGCATGACCGGATCGACGCTGCCGCCGCCCTTGCTGGACTGACGGTCTTCATCAAAACCGAAGGCGTCGTTCGGATACGTCACGCTCATGGTGAAGCGTTCCCCGGGAGAAAGCTGCTTGCTGAAGACCAGGTATTCGTCGTCCATCGTGCAGTCGGGCTGCCACGCCCCCGCCTGGACCGAGTTCCAGCGGATCACCAGCTCGTCGACGGTGAAATCGTCGAACCAGGCCGGCGTGAACGTATAGACCGTCTCGCCCGCCGTATATTTGTCGATCTGGTACATGTGGTCCTGCTTCATCGAAAACTCGAACGTGACCACCTCGTTTTTGCCGTAGCCGCGGTCCAGATAGATCGCGAGCTTGCTGCCGTTGTCCTCGATCCTCTTGATCGTATCGCTCAGCGGCTCGATGTTTTCGTGATATTTGTTCGGGACGCCCAGATCCACCCATTCGAGTTTTTCCGAGCCGCCGCCGTCGTACAGGACCTTCCACTCGATGTGATAGACCATGCTCAGGGAAGCGTCCTCGTTTACGTCCACCGTGACCGTAAAATTCAGGATCTCATCCGTCGCCGCCGCCTGCGCGGGCACCGCCGAAAACAGGAGGCCGAACACCAGCACCGCCGCCAGCAGCAGAAGACTGACGGACTTTTTCACTGCTTTTCTCATCAGCAATACCTCCTTAACGGACACTCGCCCGTCATTTCGGACGAATAGTTGCGGCGTTCCACGCACTTCGCGCTGTCCCAGATCGACGCCCAGTCATCCGTCAGCATATTGCCGAGCGGGGCGTCGGACAGCCAGCTCTGGCACGGGACGACGTTGCCGCCCGGCGTGACGGCCATGTTCGACAGGCACGCGCCGCACGACGGCGAAGGAATGTTCAGTTCCTCAAACACTCCCTGCGGGATCCATCCGGGCGACGTGAACGCGATCTCCATCCCGTTCGCGTGGCAGTACGCGACCGCTTCGCGCAGGACCTGTTCCAGTTCCCCGCTGGTCAGCTGCAGTCGTTCGGACGCTTCGCCCGCCGCGTTCCCGGTCGTGATGAGCCCGGAGCACGTCACGTAGATCACGCCCAGATCATGCAGATATTCCAGTGTCTTCACGTAATCCCGGTTCAGCGTGCACAGCGGTGTGTTGATACTGACGGAAAGTCTTTCCGCCAGCGCGTTCCGGATGCCCGCCGCCGTATTTTCGAACTGCGGCGCCCCGACCAGCTTGTTGTGCACGGCCGGATCGGCCGAATAAAACGTGATCTGCACGCTGTCCAGCTCCGCCTCGTGCAGCTTTTTGCAGTACTCCGGCGTCAGCTTGATCCCGTTCGTGTTCAGCCGCGAAATGAACCAGCGTGCGTACCGGACCAGCTCGAACAGGTCCTCGCGCATCGTCGGCTCGCCGCCCGTGAACGTCACCTGCGGGATGCCGGCCGCGCGGCACTTGTCCAGGATCTTCTTCCAGTCCTCCGTGGACAGCTCCGCCTCGTCGGACAGCACCTGCCCCGCCGCGTAGCAGTGCACGCATTTCTGATTGCAGTGCCACTGCCCGTTCTTCGTCATCGCGCTGACCATCACGTCCATGCGGTGCGGCGCGTTCATGTATTCCGCGTACTCGCCGATGCTCATGTAGTGGACGTCGGTCGTGACTTCCTCGCGGTACGCGATCTGCTTCATCGTGGTGAAGACCCGGCCGATGCTGTCCAGGATGCGCTTCTTAGAGAAAATCGGGATGATCTGCTTCACGTTGTCCGCAGCCTTGTTCAGGATGCTCTGCACGTCTGCGTCCCCGATCTCTTTCCCGTCATACTTGTTCGTCTCGCGGATCAGCTCCGCCAGCATCACCGCCGACGCGAAATTGACCGGCACGACGTCGGTCCCGTTCACGATCGCCACGCTCGGATTCAGCGCGTCCTCCTCTTTCTTCGGCGGGATCAGATGGATCCGGATCACGCCCGGCCCGTCCGGATTCAGCGTCGTATGCAGGACCTCGTTGAACGTGGAGTCCATGTACGCCTGGATCCGTTGGACTGTCTTGGTTTTACGAAACAGTTTCGGAATGGGAATCATAATTACCCCCTGTCGCTTTTTTGGGATTACTCTTTATTATTATATAAAATTATTCCGCCGGTGTCTACAGCCGGCTCATGATCTCTTCGACCCGCCGGATCGCCTCATCCACTCCAGTCTGCGCATCGGATATGCGGCTCTGCATGGCGAGGTCCGTGAACAGGCCGTCGAAGAAATAATCTGCGAAGCCGAGGAAATCGCCGGTTTCCAGATTGATGTTCTCAAAAGAATCCAGGTCCTGCAGTTCTTTTTCGAACCGTTTCAGGTCAGTCTTTGCCGCCGCCAGATGCTCGTGCGCCTGCTCCATGCGCCGGTGCTTGCCCATGGTGGCGAGCAGCCTGCCGCCCAGGATGTCCCAGACGCCGAATTCCCGGGCGCTTTGCAGACACTCCTTCGCACGGGACAGGCTGTCCAGCGCCTTTTCCCCGGCCTCCAGCGCTTCCTGCCGCTCTTTTTCGTAATCCGATGCCATATCCGGAATACCTCCTGCTGTCTTCTGCTATATTATATCAATAATCCGGGAAGGATAAAGCGGTCAAAAGGGGAAAATAAACCGGCCGGTTTTCACAGATTCAGCAGAATAAGCGCGCCCAGGATCAGTCCCAGCCCGGCCAACTGGCGCCGGCTGAGTTTTTCCCGGAAAAAGAGCACTCCTGCCGCAGTTACCAGCAGGATAGAGCCTACGCTGAATGCGGGATAGACCAGCGTGGCGGGCAGTTCGAGCAGCGCTTTCAGCAGGAAATACGAGCAGAAATAATTGGGGATCCCGGCCAGGATCCCGGCAGCCAGTTCACGGATCCGCAGCCGCCTGCCGCTTTTCCGCTTTTCCGCAGCGGACAGAAGGAAAGTCAGTATGGCTGCCGTCAGAAAGAGGAAGAAAAAATAGCGGGTATCTTCCCGCGGATCCCCCAGGTGCGAGAAGACTTTGGCCATGCTCTCGGCGCAGCCGTTTGCCAGCAGAGTCAGAAGCAGGACCGTCAGGCTTATGCGTCCTTCTTCGGATCCCGCGGCGGCCTGTGCTTTGTCACCGGAGCCGAGATTGATCAGGAGGATCGCACCGATGGTCATGCCCAGCCCCAGCAGTTTCAGAAGAGAGGGCACTTCCCCGAAAAACAGAAAACTGATGAGAAGAGGGATAATGAGTCCCAGCTTGGAAAACGCCGCGGTCAGCGTGGCTCCGTTCCGGTCCACACTGGTTTGGATCATGACCAGCCCTGCCACGAACAGCACGCCGCCGATGAGACTCATCACCAGCGTGGAGGCGCTCACGGCAAACACGCCCCCTTTTTCCGGCATTTGAAGGAAAGCGATCAGCGCGCAGGTCAGGTAATTGCCCAGCAGAATGCCGAAACGGTTTCCCTCCGGGTCCCGGAAGAGCTTCAGGACCAGAGTCAGGACAGCGCTGCTGAAGGCAGCCAGAATAAGGAAAAGCATAGGATCCCTCCCGGTTTATTCCACCTTTTTCCACTTGACACTGTACGCCCTGATGATGTTTTCCCCTTCGGAATCCGCCCAGTATACGCCTTCTCTGGGCGTGATCCGGAATTCGGCCCACTGGTATTCACCCATCGTGATCCTGTACGGCTGCGGCGGGGTCGGTGTAAACTGAAAGCTGGACACCCCTTCAAAGCAAAGAGCGACAACGCCGTACCAGCAGCGGTTGTCAAAAACGGCGGTGATCGTTCTGGTCCCTTCATCATCCTGGATGTATTGCATGCTGCTCAGCGCTGCGTCATGGAAACCGGCGAATAAGTGCATAAACCGGTCCAGTTCTTCCTGCGTGTCAAGATAAGTCCATTCGTCTTTGTCAGGCAGGTCCCGCAGCTGAATGGTGCATTGCGAACGGGGGACACGGCGTCCGGTCAGCAGATCGCAAAGAAAAGCGTGATCCGTGCAAACGTCCGGATAACCGCTCAAATAATCGATGTCCGAACAGTCGATTCCCCGCTCTTTAGCGAAAAACTTAAGCCGCAGGAGAGCAGAACCTGTCAGTTCCGTAAAACCGGACCGGTCAGACTGGATCGTAAGCACGCGGGATCTTTCAGAACTGTCGTGTCCCCAGAAGTTATCGATCAATTCGAAACAGTCGGAATCCGGATCCAGAACGATATACTGCGAAAAGATGCTTTTCCCAAGCATCCCGTAGACAAGAGATCGGTAAGGCGGTTCTCCGTTTGGCTTTTCAATTCTGACGTACATTTTTCCCTCCGGACGTGGTTATTACGGTTCCTCCCGCACAAACGACATCAGCACCTCATAAAACTCCGGCTGCTCCTTTTTCAGCCGGACGATCCGTCCCTTATCGTTCAGGAAGCAGTGTTCGGAGACGCCTTCGAACACGGTCCGGCCTTCCGGTCCGGTCATCCGGTACTGCAGTTTCAGCACGACGCCGTTGAATTCCCGGACCGTCACGCGGACTGTGACCTCGTCTGAAAACGTCGTGGACGCGCGGTAGCGGCATTCGACGGCTGTGACCGGGGAGAGGACCCCCGCCGCCTCCAGTTTGTCGTAGCCCCAGCCGATCTGCCGCAGGAAATCGACCCGCGCTTCCTCCATCCAGCGGATATAGTTCGAATGGTGCGTGACGCCCATCCGGTCCGTTTCATAGTATTGCACGATGTGTTTGTACAGTTCCATTTTTCAGTCCTTCTTCCGGCAGACATTCTTTTTGATACAGACCAATTATACCCCGACTGTCCGCCGGCCGCAAGAGGAGGCAGCGAAAAGGCCGCAGCCGCCGAGGATTTCAAGGCTTTGTTTCTTCCGCTGAATGTGGTATAAAATAAAAGCATCCGCCTGTAAGGCGGGAAGGAGGAACCTCTATGATCATCAAAATCGCCGTGATCGCCGCTGTGACCCTGGTCTTTCTGTACGGCCTGCTGCTGAATCGCCTGAAGCAGACGTCCGCCCGGAACCCGATCCCGGCCTGCGTCGCGGACGTGTACGACGCGGAGACTTACGCCAGGCAGCAGGAGTACAACGCGGAGAAGTGCCGGCTGAACTACTGGAATCAGGCGGCCGGTTTCGTGATCGACCTGGTCCTCCTGATCTTCAACCTCTACGCCGCCTTCGCGGGCCTCTTCAAGCCGGACGACTGGACGCAGATGTTCGCCGTGATCCTGCTGAATACCGCGGCTTCCCTGCTCACGCTGCCGTTTTCTTACTATGACACGATGGTCATCGAGGGAAAATACGGCTTCAACCGGACGACGAAGAAAACTTTCGCGGCCGATACGGTCAAGCAGCTGGTGCTCGGGCTGGGTCTGATGATCGGCATCGGGAGCGCGCTCATGGGCCTGCACAGAAAATTCGGAGACTGGCTCATCCTGGTCTTTGCTGGCGTGATGACCGTGTTCGTGCTCTTTTTCTCCTTCCTTTATCCGCTGTTCAGCCGCCTGTTTAACAAGTTCACGCCGCTCCCGGAAGGGGAACTGCGCGACCGGCTGACGGCGCTGCTGGAGAAGAACGGCTACAAAGTCCGCGCGATCAAGGTCATGGACGCTTCCCGCCGCTCCAGCAAGTCCAACGCGTATTTTGCGGGCTTCGGGAAGATGAAGACGATCGTGCTCTACGATACCCTGTTGGAGCAGATGACAGACGACGAGATCTGCGCCGTCTTCGCCCACGAACTGGGCCATGGCCTGCACAAGGACACGCTGCGGAGCCAGATCCTGACGTTCGTCCAGATGCTGATCATCAGCCTGCTGGCCTGGCTCACGCTCCGCTCGCCGGCCCTGTTCGAGGCGTTCGGCTTTTCGAAGATCAATTACGGCTTCGCCCTGATCCTGATCATGAGCGTGGAATTCGCCCTGTTCATGCCGTTTTTCGGCCTCCTGACGAGCCATTTCTCCCGCCGCGCCGAATACCGCGCGGACGCGCACGCCGCGCAGGAGGGCTACGCCGGCGCCCTCATCTCGGGCCTGAAAAAACTGACGCGGGAGAACTTCTCCGACGTTGCCCCCTCCCCGCTCCTGGTCACCCTGACCTATTCGCACCCGACGACGGCGCAGCGGATCGAAGCGCTGCAGAAACTCGGAGGAGAAGAGGAGCCCGCAGCTGAGGAGGCGGAATGAAGAAAAAGCGGAAGCGGATCATCCTGTGCGCCGTGCTGCTGATCCTTGTGATCTGGACGGTCTGGGGCAACGTGACCGTCGGGGTCACGCGTTTTACCGTTTCGTCCGGCCGAATCCCTGCGTCTTTTGACGGCTTCCGGATCGCTCTCATTTCGGATGTGCACGATGCAAGATTCGGGGAAAACAACCGCCGGCTCATCGAACTGATCGAAAAAGAAAAGCCGGACGTGATCGCCATTACCGGGGACCTGGTCGACTCCAACCGCACGGATATCGATGCCGCGGAGGACCTGGTCCGGCGCTTAAATGCGATCGCTCCGTGCTATTACGTGACGGGAAATCACGAAGCATATATTAAAGAACACCCTGTGCTGGAACAGAAACTGCTCAGCGCAGGGGTTATTGTATTGCATAATGAGTCTGCGGAGATCACACGGAACGGCGAAACGGTCCGCGTGGCTGGCCTGGAAGATCCGGCTTTTTCGGATATCAGCCTGTCCGCGGAATCCATCCTGGGAGCCCGCCTGAAATCGATGGATTTAACGGATGACTACTGCATCCTGCTTTCGCACCGGCCGGAAGCTTTTCCTGCATATGTATCAGAGAATGTCGATCTGGTCCTGAGCGGCCACGCCCACGGCGGCCAGTTCCGTCTGCCTTTCATCGGCGGACTTGTTGCCCCCGGCCAGGGGCTGTTTCCGAAATATGACGCGGGACAATACGAGGAAGGCCGCACGGTCATGATCGTCAGCCGGGGCATCGGCAACAGCATTATCCCGGTGCGCTTCAACAACCGGCCGGAGATCGTTATGGTCGAACTGCGTTGTCCTTAAGCGGATCCCCGCTGAATACCTCCATGAATACGTGCTTCTCCGAACGGTCATATTCCCGGAAACCGCACTTTTCATACACGCGGATGGCCCGGGCGTTGTCAGGGTTGGTTCGCAGGAAGACCCGCTTCAGTCCCCACCGGTCCATTACGTAGGCGACGAAGGCTTTCACGGCTTCCGTTCCGTATCCCTTGTCCTGCATTTCTGCCGTGACCGCGATCCCGAGTTCTCCCTCCGTTTCAGACAGATCCATCAGCTCAATGTTCCCGATGAACCGCCCGCTTTCCTTTTCAATCATGGAAAAGACGGGGGCGTTTTCCTTCCGCTTTCCCCGCACCCACGCGATTTCCTGCTCCTCCGTAAACGTTTTCCGCAGGCCGCCGATGAACCGGTTCACGTGCTCGTAATCGTTGACCATGATGAGGTAATCCGGTACCAGCCGTTCGGACACTTCCACAAAACTGATGCTGTCCGACTCAAATATCTGCTTCATTTCTGTCTTTCCGCTTCAACAGTTTTTCGGGCTCTTTTACGTAACTCCTGACCACGCTTCCGCATCTTCTGCAGATCGAGTGATACAGCGGCTTTCCGCCCAGCTTGTTGCCGGTCGCCGACACCACGGCGTATCCGTTCTGACAGGCTTCGATCATTTCCGTGCCGCCGCAGTAAGGGCAGAGGGAGACGAATTCGTCCCGATATGATTCCATCATGATTTATCCTCCGTAGATTTTCGTGCTCTGTTCCAGCTGGGCAGCCAGCTTCTCGAAAAACGTGATGTAGAAGCCGAGCCGCTCTTTCCACAGTTCTTCCGCGGCGTTGGTCCCCATCGGCATGTCCTTCAGCTCGCGCAGCCGGGCGAGCCTTTTTTCCACAAACGCGCACTTTTCGTCAAAAGGTTTATCCAGAAATCCTTCGTATACAAGGCTTTCGTGGATGCGGTAGACGTCGAAACGGTCGATGTTGTCCGCGTCGCCGACCGAAAGCGCGAAGGGTGTCCGCTCGCCGGGGAAATCCGCTTTGTCGTCCACGTGGATAGCGATCCCGTAGCAGATGTCCTGAATACGGTCCTCTGCCAGCCCCAGTTCTTCCAGGAACGGGCGGGCGATCTGCGCGGCGCGCCGGCCGTGCCCGACCCAGCCGTCTTCGCCGAATTCCTCGCAGTAGGAAATGTCGTGGAGAAGGCAGGCGACGACCATCTCGGTCTCATCAAAACCTTCGCGGGCAGCGATCTCCCGGCCGATGTTCGCCACGCGGTAGGTGTGCTCGATGCGGTAAGCTTTTGCGTCCGGGTGCGCGTTCAGATAAATAGCTTCGTCAAATTTCTGTTTTAAAAACGCCTCCGTTTTGCGGATCAGTTCTTCGTTCAGCATTTTTTCTCCTCCCGTCGCGGCAGCCTCCTCGCTGTCCCCGCTCACATAATAAGTAACGTATTCATGGCTGAATTCGTAGCCCAGTTTCTCCGCCAGATGCACGGAATCCATGTTGGCAGCGTCCCAGCTCGGGTAAAGGCCGTCGTCGAGGCAGGAGAGGATCAGGCGGGCGCCGGCTGCAGAAGCGAGGCCTTTGCGGCGTTCTTCTTCTACGGTGTCGATTTCGATCTCAATGCCCCCGCGGTACACGGTAAAGGACGAAGCGGCGGAAACAAGCTGCCCGTCCTTCAGCACCGCAAAGCCGCGGCCGTGCTCAAGATATTGCTCCTTCGAACCGAAATGGCATACGCAGTCAATGAAAAGACCGCTTGCCATGCACATGTCATAGATTTCCGCGTCGATCCGGCGGATCTCATACCCGGCGGGCAGGGCGGCGGCGATGCGTTCCAGCCTGGCCCGGTCGAATTTCGTGTCTTTCCGGATCGCGTATCGGAGCTCCCTCTCAGCCTGCGGAAAGCATTCTTCGATCAATTTCGCCCACGTTTCGTTCTGCGGCACCATGATGACGAAGCCTTCCGGTTTTTCCGCCACGAGCGTCCGGTCCGGCACGCCTGCGAAAAACGCGAATCGTCCGAGAAACGTCATTGCGGACCGGGGCTCCTCCGGGTCGGTCACGAAGACCCGGCCCATCACTTTCTGCAGGCAGGAGAGGATCAGCGTGTCGTCCATGCCCGCGAAAAGGGGTGCCGCTTTTGCTGTATCAGTCAATTCATAAATCATAGTCGATCCATTCTCCATCTTTCAGGATTTCAAACTTCCCCCACTCCGGCTTTCCCGCATCGCGGCCTTTGGCCCGGATCGGGAGGAAGGCGTCGTGCTGGCAGTCCGGGAGAGGGTCGTCGAGGTCGGTCCAGCCGCGGTCGTCGATCCGGCCGTTCCACTCGTCGTACAGTTCCGCCAGGGAATCGTAGCAGAGGTCAGCGGAGCAGAAGACCGCATCCGGACTTGTATATTCGAAAAGGTAGTGCCCTTCTTCCGCCTCATAAAGCATGATTTTGACGACAGGGGCCCCTTCGTCGCGCGGCAGAGGTTCGCGCAGATATGCAAACTTTCTCACGGTTCGCTCATCCTTCCTTCCATATAGGCGCGGAAATCGATGTCCATCGTCTGCGCCAGTTCCGCATCGTCCAGCGCGGCCCGGATCCCGGCCTCCCCGGTTGCCTCTTTCAGCTGCTCCACGCTGGTGAACCAGAGCGGGAAGAGGCAGCGGAAGAGGGGGAGCGCCAGGTCTTTTTCCGCTTCGCAGAACGGGTAGTCTTCGCGGACCACGGTGATTGCGTGAAGGATGCACTGCAGGATCTCGCGGGTCAGGGAAGACGGTTTGTCCGGATCGGGGGCGGAGGTGCTGTCCTCTTTTCCGAAGACGAACGGCACTTCCCGGAACAGGTAGTTCAGGTACGTTTCCCGGCCCGCCAGATTGAAATCCATGAGGCCCGCGAAGCGGCCTACGTCGTCCAGCAGGACGTTGGTACTGTTCAGGTCCGCCTGGAATACGGAAGTAGGAAGCGCGGAATAACGCGCCTTCAGGTACTCGCGGTTGGCCAGCCAACGGGTCCAGATCCGGGACACCTGCTCCTGAAACTGCTCCGGCAGTTTTTCCGCGCAGGCAAGCCATTCCTGCGCGTTCTCCGTCACTTCGTCAACGGCGTCGGCCGGGTCAAAGATTTCGAACAGGCACCAGGCGGACGGAAGATCGGTGAAGTCCAGGCGGGCGGCGGCGATGCGTGCGTTGAGGCGCAGCAGCTCGTTCAGATAGGTGAATTTCCCGTACGGGGAGACGACCGCCGCGTCAAAACTGTCCGCGGAGCGGAAGCGGGCAAATTCTTCGCCGTAGACGACGCAGCGGTGTCCCTTATACTCAACCCGGGGGAATCGGCCGTCCTTCGTCCGCAGGAAACGAGGGCAGTAGCAGCCCTGCTTTCGGTATTCTTCCGCCAGGCGTTCCCACATGGCGATGCGCTCCGGGTCGGTAAAACCGTTGTCCGCCAGTTTGAGGACCATCCGGTCGTCCGGGGCCGGCGTCGGAGCACCGTCGTCTGAATCCGGCGCCGCACCACCGTCGTCCGGATCCGGTGCTGCACCACCGTCGTCCCACCGGACGATGACCGCCTCGCGGAAATCGCTTTCCCCGTGGCTGGTATTGACGACCTTTATATCGGCCGGTTCTCTTTCATCAAAAAGGGCAATGATATCCTTCAGTTCCATATCAAATCTACTGGTATTTACAGGATCTTTTCCATCCCGATTTTATACGGTTCAAGCCCGAGCGCTTCGTAAAACTTCATCGCCCCGGGGTTGCAGCACCACACGTTCAGCGTGACGTTGTAGCAGCCGCACGCCCGTGCAAAGGAGAGGATGTGCTCATAGACCGCACGGCCGGCCTGCTGCCTGCGCGCCGCCTCGTCCACGCAGATGTCGTCGATATACAGGGTCAGGTGATCGTGCAGCAGCCTCGTGTTTTCGGGCCGCTGCAGGATGCAGAAGCCATGGCCGAGGATGCGGCCGGCCTCGTCTTCACAGACGAACACCGGCGTCCGATCGTTCTCCAGGATTCGGGCCAGCTCGTCCTCCGTATATTTAGTGGCCAGTCGGAACAGGTCGGGACGCCCCTCGGCGTGCACGCGGTTGACCTGCCTGAGCAGGTCCATGATGGCGGGGATGTCGCGTTTTTCCGCGCGGCGGACGGTGTAAGACATGACGCCTCCTTATAAAATGTCCTTCAGCACCCGCTCCGCGTTGCGGTACGCGATGTGCTCCAGCTCGTCCGCGGTGAACCCCCGCCGGGCGAGTTCCTCAAACAGGCGCGGCATATGGGAGGCGTCCGGGATCTCCAGATCTCCGTCGATGCCGTCGAAATCCGTCCCGACGGCGGCACATTCCAGACCGCCGACGTTGATGCGGTGGCGCAGCTGCGCGGCGATGCCGTCGATCGTGGAATCGGGGCGGGAGAGGTCTTCGTACAGGAACGCGGGATAGAAATTGACCCCCATCACGCCGCCCTTATCGGCCAGCGCGCGGATCATCTCATCTGTCATGCTGCGCGGATGCGGGTTCAGCGCGCGGCAGTTGGAGTGGGTCGCGAAGAACGGCTTTTTCGTGAGCCGTACGACGTCCCAGAAGCCGCCGTCGGAGAGGTGGGAGACGTCGATCCCCATCCCGAGATGCTCCATGTACTCCACCGCTTCCTTGCCGAAATCCGTGAGTCCGGTGCCCATGACGGCCGGATCCGGCGAATTCGGTGCCCCGAAGCAGTTCGCGTGGTTCCAGAGCAGCGCCAGGATGCGGACGCCCATGTCGTAGAACCGCCGGAGGTTCTCCAGCCGCCCGAGCACCGCGCGGCCGTCCTCCATCGTGAGGATGCCGCCGAGCTTGCCGGAGGCGGGGAGTGCCGCCAGGTCGTCCGCGGTTTCGACGCGGGTAAAGATATCGCTGTGTTCCTGACCAGTCTGAATGAAGATCCGGTAGAGCGCTTCGATGTAGGCTTCATCGCCGGGGTAGTCGGGCGAGTTGGAAATGCGGTCGATCGACGGCATGAAGATCGCGAAGCACTGTGCAAGGCAGCGGCCGGTGCGGAGCTTCCGCAGGTCAGTCATGGTATCGGTCAGTTCCAGCAGCGTGGAGCGGCCCTGGCGCCAGGCGCAGGGGAGGGTGTCGCAGTGGAGGTCGATGTAGGGGTAGATGGCGGTCATACTGTCGTTCCCTCTTTTGTCTATTTCATGATACGGCCGTGCTTTTTCAGCCTCAAACCGGGTAACCGTACATGACAAACTCATATTTTCCGATGTATTTTTCAAAGAGCGCAATGGCCCGCTGCAGGTCGTTTTCCATTTCCTCACCGGAAACCTGCTGGTACCACGGCGTATCGATGATCAGCTCGACGGGGATCACGCCGGAAAACACATCGTATGATCCGATCTCCGGACGGTATTTTTCCAGGAGAAGTTTTTCTTCTTCGTTGGGATCGGCTTTTGCCTTTAAGGCGGCCAAGGCCTCCTTCATCTGCTTTTCTGCGGCTTCCCCGGCTTCCCGGGAACCGGACCATTTTTCCAGTTGATAGTCGGACTGGATGCCGACGGCTTCCAGTTCCCGCAGCAGTTGCGGGTCTTCAATGTCATCCAGTCTGATGACTACGTCGTCCCATGAATTGACCAGCCATATGCCGGAGAAGTGCGCATACAGTTTTCCGTCCGGGTGAGCGGAGAGATACGCCTCCATTTTTTCTGAGATCTCAACGTATTTTTCGTACTGTTCACTGGCTTTCTTCATGCCTTCCGGTGTCATGTATTCTCCGCCGTACTGATCGGTTTCCCACCATTCGGCGGGATAGGTTTTGGCTTCCGTCTGGCCGGTGGTTTGGATCTGGTTCGGGTCGGATGAGGGATCGTTCTGCGTGGCCGGTTTCGATTGACAGGCGGAGAGTAAAAGAGCGATCAATAACGTCATCAGAAGTATTATATATTTTTTGTGGTGAGGCATTTTTTGAGCTCCTTTCTGTAATCAGGTCATTCAGATCATAACGATGTAACGCATTATTAATCAATATATCATAAAAACGACGATATAGAAACAACTATCATGAAAATGATCTAAAACACAAAAAACCGCGCATCTGCGCGGTTTTCGTGGAGCATAGGGGGATCGAACCCCTGACCTCCAGATTGCGAACCTGGCGCTCTCCCAGCTGAGCTAATACCCCGGGGCGCTTCTTTTTGCGGAAGCAAAATGCATTATAGCATGTTTGCGGAAAAGTGCAAGAGGAAATTTCAACTTTTTGCGGACAGGATGGGGGACGCTTTTTTGCATTTGTCTTGACAAATGCGGCATTTTGCTGTATTTTCGCAACAGAAACCAGCAATGGGTCGGAAGGAGATAGAAAAATGAAAGCGAAACTTGGTATTCACATCGGATTCTTTGCCTGCATCATCTTCCTGGTAGCGCAGTTCGGGGGGCTGATCCCCGCGACGCTGCTGGTCGGCTACGTGCTGATCTGCGAAGAGAACGACTTCCTCAGAATGTCTGCCATCAAGGCGTTCCTGATCGTGCTCGCGGCGAGCGTGCTCAATTTCCTGATCGGGGTGATCCCGGACATTCTGTTTGAACTGTTTGACAAACTGTCCCGGATCTTCGGGGCGGATACCCCGTTCAGCAGTCTGCGGGCGGTCGCGAAGATCGAGCAGATCTTCAATTTCTTCAGCTGGCTCGTGTCCACCGGCAAAGCGATCCTGCTTCTGCTGCTGGCGTTCCTGGCATGCCAGATCAAGACGGTCAAGCTTCCGGTCATCGAGAACCTGATCGGGAAATACGCTGAGAAAGAGAAAGAATGATCCGTTTCCGGCAGAAGGCCGGACGCCGGAGCCCGGGTGCTTTTCAGTACCCGGGCCTCTTTTTTTGTCCCGGGCGGAGCGGGAAGAAAAAAGATTTGCAAAACGCGGGCGCAGGCGGTATATTCGAAGCAGAAAACATCAATGAATCAGGCAGGTGTGTTATGAATTATCTGGCGATCGATATAGGCGGGACCGCGGTGAAAGTCGGGCTGGTCTCGGAGGAAGGAAAGGTTCTGGGCAAGGCGTCGTATCCGGCGGATTTTGACGGGTACAGGACGCCGCTGCTGGAGACGGCGCTGAAAGGGGCGGCGGATTTTGTGCTGCGGCTCGCGCCGGGCGACGGGGAAGGACTGAGCGCCGTGCAGGCGGCGAAGGCGCTGGAACTCGGCGGGATCGGGATCTCGGCGACCTGCCTGATCGATACGGTGCGGGGCCGGGTGGCCGGCGCGCATTTCCCGAATTATCAGGGGGCGGAACTGAAGAAGAGTTTTGAGGAACGCTTTGGCCTGGAGACGCACGTGGTGAACGACGCCAACAGCGCGGCGCTGGCGGAGCTGTGGACCGGGAACATGAAGGGATGCCGGGACGCGATTCTGATCACGCTGGGGACCGGGATCGGCGGCGGGATCATCGTGAACGGGGAATTGCTGAACGGCGCGCACGGGTTTGCGGGCGAGGTCGGGCACGTTTCAATCAAGAAGGACGGGCCGCTGGCGGCGTACGGGAACCGGGGCGGCTATGAGGAGTACGCGTCCACCAAGGCGCTCGTAAAGCGCGTGGAAGCGCGGCTGATCGAGGAGAACCGGGAACTGCCGGTCGAGGGGCTGAGCGGCCGCTCGGTGTTCGCACTGGTGGCGCAGGGCGACCCGCTGGTGACGCAGGTGCTGTCGGAGTGGATGGACGATATCCTGGTCGGGATCGAGAACCTGATCTATATTTTCGACCCGGAGCGGATCGTGATCGGCGGCGGCATCAGCGCGGAAGAGAAGATGCTGATCCAGCCGCTGGAGAAGAGGCTGAAGGAGCATCTGATGCCGACGTACCGGGCGGATATTCAGGTGGTGCCGGCGGTGCATCACAATGACGCGGGGCTGATCGGCGCGGTGTATTCGTTCGTGAACTGAGCGGAGGACAGGCCGCAGGGCCGCTGACCATCATCATAATTATAAAATTGCGAATAATTTGCAAATTTCTTGACAGACGCTGCAAGGCGTGATACATTGATTTGCGAATTGTTCGCATTTTTTGATTACAATGCCAAAAGTACGTTTTCCGAAACGTGCTGGCACGGGAAGGAAAACGTACTTGGGGCATGCCCTTCATGAGCAAGTAGTGGGGCAGGGGCCCCATGGATTGCGAATGAAGGACAGGATCGTGAGAGCTCGAAGAGCGAAACGATCCGTAATCAAAAACTGACAGCATTTCGATGAAGAGCAGGATCGTGAGAACCCGAAGAGCGGAACGATCCGTAATCAAAAGAAGACACATAGAAGGAAAGGAGACCCCATGGCGGCTTATCTGACAAAACAGCGGCGGATCCTGCTGGCGTTTCTGGCGGACCACCCGGACGAAAGCCTGTCGGCGGCTGACATCGCCCAGGCGCTGAGCAATCAGTCCATCAGCGTCAGCGCGGTATACCGGAACCTGGCCGCGCTGGAGGATGAGGGGAAGGTCCGGCGCGTCACGCGCAGCGGCAGCCGGGAGACCCTGTATCAGTATACGGACACGGAGGACTGCCGCGAGCACCTGCACCTGCTGTGCCGGAGCTGCGGCGCCACCTATCACATGAATAAAGCGGATGCGGACGCGCTCATCGAGATGCTTGCGAAGCGGGAGCAGTTCGCGGTCGACACGGCGGAGACGGTCCTGTACGGGACCTGCGAGGCCTGCCAGATCCGGGAAAGGATGAAAGCCAGATATGAAAAGAGATCATAAAAAAGGCGCGCTGCTCCCGGCGCTGGCGGTCCTGCTGCTCGCGGTATCGGCGTTCGCGCTGACGGGCTGCGGCGGCAAGAGCGGCGGGAAACTCAAGGTGGTCGCCACCATTTTCCCGCTGTACGACTGGACGGCGCAGGTGTTGGGCGACGCGGACGCGGACCTGATCCTGCTGCAGGATACGGGCGTGGACCTGCACAGTTACCAGCCCACGGCTGCGGACATGGGGCACATCGCCTCGTGCGACGTGTTCATCTACGTGGGCGGCGCATCGGACGTCTGGGTGCAGGACGCGCTGAAGAATCAGACCAATTCCGGACGCATCGCCATCGATCTGATGGACGTACTGGGCGAAGCGGCCCTGCAGGAAGAGCATAAAGAAGGCATGCAGGAAGATCACGGACACGAGGACGATGACGAGGCGGACGAGCACATCTGGCTGTCTCTGAAAAATGCCCGGCTGTGCACGGAAGCGATTCGCGACGCCCTGAAGAAGGCTGCGCCGGAGAAGGCGGATACTTTTGAGACGAACTGCGCGGCTTATACCGCAAAACTGGACGCCCTGCGCGCGGAATATGAAGCGGCGGCCGCATCGGCCAACACCCGGACCCTGCTGTTCGGGGACCGCTTCCCCTTCCTCTATTTGACGGAGGAACTGGGCCTTGACTATTACGCGGCCTTTTCGGGCTGTTCCGCGGACACGGAAGCCAGCTTCGACACGGTCATCTTCCTGGCCGGCAAGCTGGACGAACTGGGCCTGAAAGTCGTGCTGCAGACCGAAAACGGGGACCCCAAGCTGGCGCGCACGATCATCGAATCGTCCCAAAGCAAAAACCAGACGATCCTGACAATGGACTCCCTGCAGTCCGTGACGAAGCAGCGGGTGCAGGAGGGGGCCAGCTATCTGAAGATCATGGAAGAAAACCTCGCGGTGCTGAAGGAGGCGCTGAAATAATGGCATTGCTTGTTTGCGAAAACGCTTCCCTGGGCTACGAGGGGACGCCGATCGTCCGGGACCTGAACTTCACCGTGGAGGCCGGCGATTACCTCTGCGTGGTGGGAGAGAACGGCTCCGGCAAATCCACGCTGATGAAGACGATCCTGGGCCTGATCCCGCCGCTCTCCGGAGCCATCCGGACCGGCGACGGCCTGCAGCAGACGGAGATCGGCTACCTGCCCCAACAGACGCCGGTGCAGCGGGATTTCCCCGCGTCGGTGCGGGAGATCGTCCGCTCCGGCTGCCAGGGCCGCATGGGAAGGAAGCCGTTCTACGGGAAAGAAGAAAAAGAACTGGCCGAGCGGAACATCGCCCGCATGGGCCTGGAAGCGCTGGCGGACCGCTGCTACCGGGAGCTCTCCGGCGGACAGCAGCAGCGCGTGCTGCTGGCGCGGGCGCTCTGCGCGACCCGGCGGATGCTCCTGCTGGACGAGCCGGTGGCGGGCCTGGATCCGAAGGTGACAGCGGAGATGTACCGCCTGATCGAGGAACTGAATAAAAAAGACGGGATCACGGTCATCATGATCTCGCATGACCTGGACGCGGCGCTGAAGTACGCGGACAAGGTGCTGCACATCGGAAGCACCGTGTTTTTCGGGACGAAAGAGGATTATCTGAAGAGCAAGGCGCTGAGCGGACTGACGCAGGAGGTGGCGGAATGAGCGCGCTGTGGGAAAAACTGATCGCGTCGCTGGAGTTCCCGTTCGTGCAGTACGCGCTGATCGTGGGAACGCTGGTCGCGCTGTGCTCTTCGCTGTTCGGGGTGACGCTGGTGCTGAAGCGGTTCTCGTTCATCGGGGACGGGCTCTCGCACGTGGCGTTCGGCGCTATGGCCATCGCGACGGTGCTGAAGCTGACCAATGAAATGCCGCTGGTGCTGCTGCTGACAGTGCTGTGCGCCGTGCTGCTGCTCCGCACCGGCCAGAACGCAAAGATCCGCGGCGACGCGGCCGTGGCGATGATCTCAGTCGGCGCGCTGGCGCTGGGCTATTTGCTGATGAACATCTTCCCGACGTCCGGCAACCTGTCCGGCGACGTCTGCTCCACGCTGTTCGGCGCGTTCTCCATCCTGACGCTGTCGCCGACAGAAGTGTGGCTCAGCGTGGGCCTGTCGCTGCTGGTGGTGGGGCTGTTCGTGTTCTTTTACCACAAGATCTTCGCGGTCACGTTCGACGAAAGTTTTGCACGCGCGACCGGGGTGAACGCGGCCGGGTACAACCTGCTGATCGCGGTGATCATCGCGGTGATCATCGTGCTGGCAATGAACCTGGTGGGCTCACTGCTGATCTCCGCGCTGGTGATCTTCCCGGCGCTGTCCGCGATGCGCGTGTACAAGAGTTTTCTGTCCGTGACCGTGTGCGCGGCCATCGTGTCGGTGGTGTGCGCGGTGCTGGGCATGCTGGTCGCGATCGTGGCGGATACGCCGGTGGGGTCGACGATCGTGGCGGTGGATATCGCGGCGTTCCTGATTTTCGCGCTGGCAGGCAAACTGAAGAGATAGGCGAGGGTCATGAAGAAAATGATCGTTGTGATTTGTCTGTGTCTGGGCTTGTTGCTGAGCGCGTGCAGCGGAAATTCCGGTGCGGCGACGGCGGAGATCTCTGAAGCCACGAGCGCGGATACCGCCGGGATGACGACCACGGATACCTCTGCGGTAACCACGGCGGAGCCGGCGATCACCGCGGTAACGCTTCCCGCTGCGACAGAAACGCTCCCGGCGGATACGACGCCTGCGGCAAGCACAACTGAAACGACTCCTGCTGACGCCCCGGAAGAGACGACATTACCGACGACTACAGCAGAGCCGACAGAGATAACTGAAGAACCATCCGAAGAAACCACGGAGGCGCCTGCGGAAACGTCCGCCGCAGAAAGCACTGCGGAGACGTATACGCGGACACCGGACGGTGAGAAAGAGACCTTCAGCGAAGGCGAGGACACGCCCATCCGCGTCACCGCCTTCACGCCCTATCGGGGCGTCCGCGCCGCCTGCTTCCCGCAAGAGGGCGACCGGGTCGCGGTCATTTCGCCCTCCACCCTGCCCACCCGGGCGGAGACGGACGCGCTCATCCGCGGCCTGCAGAGCTGGGGCTACGCCCCGATAGAAGGGCAGTACGTCTGCGCGGCAATGCGGACGTTCGAGGACTGCCGGGCCGATCTGGTCTGGGCATTGACAGATCCCTCCATCAAAGCCATTTTCTGCGTGCGCGGCGGGTACGGCGCCACGGAGGTGATGGATTCCATTCCGTTGGACATGATCCGGAACGCCGGGAAACTGATCCTCGGCTACAGCGACGTTTCCTGCTTTCACGCGGCCTGGACCGCAGCCGGCCTGCCTTCGGTCCACGCTTCCATGAGCCGGATCTTTACGGGACTGCCCGGCGAATGCGCCTGGCTCACGCGTCAGATGCTGCACGGGCAGACGCCGGTCTATGAGTGCAGCGGCAGCGGTTATGACGTGCCGGGCACCGCCGAAGGCATCCTGATCGGCGGCAATCTGGCCACGCTGAGCGCGACGCTGGAGACGGAGTATGACTGCACGGCGCTGCAGCAGCCGTACGTCCTGTTCATCGAGGAAGTGGAAGAGGATCTGGAACATATCCACCGGTTCCTGACCATGCTGAAGCACCGGGGCGTACTGGATAATGCGGCGGGGATCATCTTCGGCGAGTGGATCGATATCCCGCTGGAGAGCGAAACGACCGACGGTTCATCCCGCGGCGGCGCATATCAGGGCGTGGCGGACATGATCCGCCGGGCATTCTTTCCGGATTCCGATATCCCGATTGCGTTCGGCTTCCCGGCCGGGCACGGCGACGTGAATTACCCGCTGCTGATGGGAGAGAAGGTCAGACTGCAGATAGGAGAGGACGGGTTCACGCTGGAGTGGACAGACTGAAAAGCGGAAAGATGACAAAAGAACCGTCCCTCTGTCATCAAAAAAGGACGAACCGGTGCGGTCCGTCCTTTTTGATTGCTGTTTTCTGCGGGGTTGTTTACGGCTCCCACTCCGTGAACCGGTACGTCAGCCCGTTTTCCTCCTGCACCTCGGAACTGCTTGTTTCATGCCAGCCGGCAGCTTCCAGGTCCGGGAAGTAGACGGAGGGGACGATCTCCGGCTCCTGGTCCACGCGGGTCAGCAGGCAGCTGTCGCAGTAGGGGAGCAGGAGGCGGTAGATCTCGCCGCCGCCGATGACGAAGGGGTCGGTCTCGCCCAGTGCGGCCAGCAGCTCCAGCAGTTCGCGGACGCTGTGGCACACGTAGACGCCGCGCTTCTGATAGCGCCGGTCCCGGGTCAGGACGATGTTCCGCCGCTTCGGCAGCGGCTTCCCGCCGGGCAGGGATTCCAGCGTTTTGCGCCCCATGATGACCGCGTGGCCGGCGGTCTGCTTCCGGAAATATTTCAAATCGCCGGGGAGATGGTACAGCATCCCGCTGCCGTCCCCGATGCCCCAGTCCGGGGCAACTGCCGCGATCGCTTTCATGAAAGGCCTCCGCTCAGATCGCCACCGGGATCGGGAACGGGAACTTGTGGAACTGGTAATCCTCCACGTGCACGCTGTCCACGGTGAAGTCGTAGAAGTTCTTCACGTCCGGATCCAGCCAGACCTTCGGGGCCGGGAAGGGTTCCTGCTCCAGCAGGTATTTCACGCCTTCCACGTGGCGGTCGTAGATGTGCGCGTCCGCGATGACGTGCATCAGCGTGCCGGGCTTGAAGCCGGAGACCTGCGCCATCATCATGAGCAGCATGCTGTACTGGCAGACATTCCAGCTGTTGGCGGTGAGCATGTCGTTGGAGCGCTGGTTCAGGATGGCGTTCAGGGTGTCTCCGGACACATTGAAGGTCATGGAGTAGGCGCAGGGGTACAGCGCCATTTCCGACAGGTCGTGGTGGTTGTACAGGTTGGTGATGATGCGGCGGCTGGCCGGGTTGTGCTTGAGGTCGTACAGCACGCGGTCCACCTGGTCGAACAGGCCTTCTTTGTATTTGTGCTTCACGCTCAGCTGGTAGCCGTAGGCCTTGCCGATGGTGCCGTTTTCGTCGGCCCAGGCGTCCCAGACGTGGGATTTCAGTTCGTGCACGTCGTTGGATTTCTTCTGCCAGATCCACAGCAGTTCGTCCGTCGCGTTTTTGATGGCGGTGCGGCGGATGGTCTGCAGCGGGAATTCCTTCTGCAGGTCGTAGCGGTTCACGATGCCGAAGCATTTTACGGTGTGGGCGGGCGTCCCGTCTTCCCAGCGGGGCCGGACTTCCTGGTCCGTGTCCCACACGCCTTCGGTTAAGATCTGACGGCAATTTGCCTTGAATACTTCATCTGCGTAGCTCATAAGTGCCTCCCGGTTCTTACTGGCTCTACTATACCACAGGCGGGCAGCGGCGGGCAATGTTTTTCTTGCATACGGCCCGGAAAAGCGCTAAAATACCACCGAAAGGCAAATAGCGCTCCATGCTGGAAAATCTCAGAGTTACTTTTTCGATCGTCTTCCCGTTCCTGGCCTACATGACGATAGGCTCCTTTTTGAAACGCATCGGGGCCATTACGGACGATTTCGCTGCGCAGGCCAACCGTCTCCTGGCCAACGTCCTGCTGCCCGTCAATATCTTCAACAGCCTGTACAATAAGGACCTCAGCACAGCCCTGCAGACCCCCGCCGCCCTGTACAGCGCGGCGGGCATACTGGTGCTCACAGCCGTCCTGGTATGGCTGGTGCCCCGCTGGGAAAAGGATCCCGCCAAGCAGGGCGCCATGGTGCACTGCGGCTTCCGCAGCAACAGCATGCTGTTCGCCCTGCCCATCGCCAACGGGATCTTCGGCTATGAAGTGCCGGAGATCGTGATCGTGCTGGCGGCGGTCGTGCTGGTGAACAACGTGGAGACGGTCCCGCTGATGGAATACTATCGGGGCAAAACGCCCGCGTACGCCGGGCGGCAGGAGAAAAGCAGCTTTTCACTAAAAGGCATGGTGCTGGGATGGCTCAGGACGCCGCTGCTGATCGGGATGCTGATCGGTGCGGCCTGGGGCCTGCTGCGGATCCCGCTGCCGGAGCCCTGCGCCAAAGTGGTGAGCGGGCTGAGCGGCGTGGTGGTTCCGCTGGCTTTCGTCGTGCTGGGCGCGCGCCTGGATTTCGGCCACCTGAAGGCCAACCGCCGGAACGTGATGCGCATGGTGGTCTTCAAACTGGTGATCGCCCCGGCGCTGTTCCTGATCTGGCCCATTGCGGCGCACTGGTCCCAGGAAAATATCGTGGCAGTGCTGGCGGCGTTCGGCGCGCCGGCGGCGATCATCGCCTACGCGATGACGGAATATTATGAATGCGACGCGGACATGGCGGGGGAGATCATTTCCCTGTCGTCCGCTTTATCGATGATCACCATCTTTTTGTGGATCTTCGGGATGAAACAATTCGGACTGATTTCGTGAAGGGAGCATCAGTATGAAAGAGCAACAGACGTATCCTTTGAGCCAGACCGAGCTGGGGATCTTCCTGGCCTGTCAGCAGCCTACCACGGCGTATAACCTCCCGCACCTGATCCCGCTGCCGGAAGAACTGGAGCCGGACTGCTTCCGCGCCGCTGTGGAAGCGTTTTTTGCGCGCCATCCCGGGCTTTTCAGCCGGATCACGACGGGAGAGGACGGCAGCCCCGTACGGGTCATCGTCCCGGAGCCGCTCGTGATCGAAGAGAAGGAACTTGATTCGTTGGACGACGTGCCGCTGTCTCATTTTGAGATCCAGAACGCCCCGCTGTACCGTCTGGCGTTTTACCGGGTGGGAGAGCAGCGGTATTTCTTCTTCGACTTCCACCATATCATCTTTGACGGCCATACCCTGGGCCTGCTGCTGAAAGAACTGCCGCTCCTGTACGAGGGCCGGACCGACCTGCCCCCGGAGGCCGTGTCTGCCGGCGAATATGCTCTGCAGGAGGCCGTGCGGCGGGAGAGCGCCGAATACGAGGCGGCGAAGGCCTGGTACACGGAGACCTTCTCCGGCATCGAAAACGACCCGGCGCTGCCCTTCGATAAGCAGGAGGGGACACCGCGCTATGTCATGAAAAAGCAGCGCCTCACGGCCCCGGCTTCGGAGCTGACGCCTTTCATCAAAAACCTGGGCATCCGCAGCTCCGCCTTCTTCCTGGGGGCCTTCAGCTGGCTCCTCGCGAAAATGAACGGCGAAAAAGAAGCCTTCCTCGCCACGGTGCACAACGGCCGCACGCCGGAGACCGCCTTCAGCAGCGGCATGTTCGTGAAGACGCTCCCCTTCTACGTAAAGTTCGCTGACGAAGATACGGTCGCGGATTACCTGCGGAAAGCCAGCGAGGAAATGACGATGGTCGTGCGGAACGACCTCTATTCCTTCGCCGACGCCGCGAAAGACCTGGGCGCGAGCGGCGAGATTCTGTTCGCCTACCAGGGGGATTACATGTTTGATGCGCACTTCTGCGGCGGAACGCAGCGCCTGATCAAGCCGGACGTCCCGGACGGCAAAGGCCTGATGTCCCTGGAACTGCACAAGGACGGCGATGCTTACGAACTCTGGACCGAGTACCGCGCGGACCTCTACAAGCCCGAAATGATGGCGCAGCTGGCGGCTCTTTACGACCGGACCCTGCTCGAGTTCACACGCCGGGAGACACTCGGCGGAATCGAACTGCTGGATGAAGCGCAGCTGGCCCTCCTGGAAGAAAACAACGCCACGGACGTGTCCGCCCTGGACTTCGACCATACCGTCGTGGATTACTTCTACCGGAATCTGGAGAAGGATCCGGACCACCCACTGGTCGTTTTCAAGGACCGCTCCTATACCTACGCGCAGGCGGAGGACATCACGAACCGCCTGGCTGCCCGCCTCATCGAACTGGGCGCCGGCCGCGAAAAAGTGGTCTCCGTCCTGATCCCGAAATGCGAATACACGATGCTCGCCAGCCTGGGCGTGCTGAAATCCGGCGCGGCCTACCAGCCACTGGATCCCACGTACCCGCGCGAGCGCCTGAATTTCATGATCAAAGATGCGGACGCCTGCGCCCTGATCCTGGACCGCGCGTTGGAGGGCCTGCTGAACGAATACGACGGCCCGCGCGTCTATCTGGACGAGATCCCCGGCCTGCCGGCGGCGGAGCGCCCCGCGGAACGGCCGCGCCCGGAGGACCTCTTCATCATGCTCTACACCTCCGGCACCACCGGCGTCCCGAAGGGCGTCATGCTGGAGCATCACAACATCCTGGCCTTCTGCCTGCTGAACAATAAGCGCTATGACGAGACCAGCGCCTCCCGCATGTCGGCCTACGCCTCCTACGGCTTCGACGCCGACATGATGGACCTCTACCCCGCCGTCACCTGCGGCGGCACCGTCTACATGATCCCGGAGGAGATGCGGCTGGACCTGCTCGGCCTGGGCGATTATTTCAACGAAGTGGGTATCACCCACTCCTTCATCACCACCCAGGTCGGCCGCCAGTTCGTGGAGGCCGTGGACTTGAAAACCGTGCAGCACTTCTTCGTGGGCGGCGAACGGCTGGTCCCGCTGGATCCGCCGGCGAACTACGTATTCCATAACGTGTACGGCCCGACCGAAGGCACCATTTTCTGCTGCGAGCAGCCGCTGCTGGAACGCTATTACAGCGTCCCCATCGGGAAGCACCTGGAAGATTACAAGTTTTACGTACTCGATGAGAAAGGACGCCGGGTGCCCTGGGGCGTGAAGGGAGAACTGTACATCTCCGGACCGCAGGTGGGCCGCGGCTATCTGAACCGGCCGGAAGAGAATAAGGAGGCGTTCCTGAACAATCCGTTCGAAACGGATCCGCTGTTCGCCAGACTGTACAAGACCGGCGACGTCGTGCGGTTCCTGCAGGACGGCACGGTGGACTTCATCGGCCGCTCCGACGGGCAGGTGAAGATCCGCGGCTTCCGCGTGGAGATGGCCGAGGTGGAGGAGATCATCCGCCGCTTCCCGGGCATCAAAGACGCGACGGTCAAGGATTTCACGGACCCGTCCGGCGTCAAATTCATCGCGGCTTACGTGGTGTCCGACGATCCGGTGGACATTGAGGCCCTCTGCGCCTTCATCGGCCGGAACAAGCCGCCGTACATGATCCCGGCCTGCGTGATGCAGATCGAAAAGATCCCGCTCAACCAGAACCAGAAGGTCAATAAGCGCGCCCTGCCCGCGCCGCAGCCGCGCGAGGTGGAGATTGTGCGGCCCGCGACGGAGGCCGAGAGCCGCATCTTCGACATCCTGTCCGGCATCCTGGGCCATTCCTCCTTCGGCGTCACCACGGATTTCAGCGAAGCGGGCCTGACCTCCGTTTCCTCCATCCGTTACTGCGTGCAGCTTTCCAAAGCCTTCGGCCGGCCTTTCAAAAACAGCGAACTGGCTGCGTACCCGACGGTGCGCGCGCTGGCGGCCCACGCGGGAGAAGACGCGCCGAAGCGCGATTACGCGGTCCGTGAGACCTACCCGCTGACCAAGACCCAGGAAGGCATCCTGGTCGACTGCCTGGCTAATCCGGGCGGCACGGCCTACAACATCCCGTACCTCTTCGAAATGGCGCCCACGGTGGATCCGGAGGCCCTGGCGGAGGCGGTGGAGAAAGCCATCGCCGCCCACCCGTACATGATGAGCCGCCTGGAAATGGACGAGACCGGCAGCGTGGTGGCCCGCCGCGAGGACAACGAGCCCGAGGTGGACGTCATCATGGGCCGCGTCCCGGCGGACGACAAGCTGGTGCGCCCCTTCAGCCTGCTGGGCGACAAGCTCTACCGCGCGGAGATCTATTACAGCGCGGACGGCGTCACCCTGTTCCTGGACGTCCATCACATCCTGTGCGACGGCACCAGCGAAGTGATCCTGCTGCGGGATATCTCGGCCGCGTTCTCCGGCGGGGAGCCGGAACCGGAGACCTATTCCGGGTACGAGATCGCGCTGGATGAGACCGAAGACCGCAAGGGCCCGCGCATGGAAGAAGCCAAAGCCTGGTACGACGCGCTGCTGCAGGGCAAGGAAACGGATTTCCGCATGAAGAAGGCCCTGAAGCCTTCCGGCGTGCCCGTGGAGTGCCTGGAGAAGGTGATCAGCGTGTCCCGCTCGTCGCTGGAAGCGTTCGCGGAACGCGGCGGCTTCAGCATGAACGCCCTCTTCAATTTCGTCTTCGGCCTGGTGCTGGGCAAATACCTGTATAAGGACGAGTCCCTGTTCACGACCATTTACAACGGCCGCAGCGATTCCCGTACGCTGAATACGGTTTCCATGCTGGTCAAGACCCTGCCGGTCACGGTGCAGATCCGCGACGACGCGGAACTGATTTCCGTCCTGCGGGAGATGAAGGCCCAGCTGGAAGGCTCGCAGAACCACGACATCTTTTCCTTCGCGGAGATCGCTTCCGCTTACGGCGTTGCCGCGGACAACCTTTTCGTCTACCACGGCGCGGACTTCAGCTTCGACCATATCGGGCCGGAGCCGGTGAAGTCCCGCACGCTGGAAATCGGCCAGGCGAAGGCGCCGTTCCACTTCGTGGTGTTCCCGAAGGACGACGGCTTCCTGTGCCGCCTGGAAGCGGACGGCTCGCTCTACGATCAGGACGCGATGGCCTCGTTCCTGCGCTGCTTCACGCACGTGCTGGAGCAGGTGGAACGCGTGCGCCTGGTCGGCGAGATCGAATACGTGACCGATGAGGATCTGGCGCAGTACGAGCGCTTCAACGACACGATGCAGCCCGTCCCGCCGGTGTCCTACAATAAACTGATGGAGGCGCAGGCCGCGCGCGTGCCGGACCGCATGGCGGTCATCGCGCAGGACGGCCGGTATACGTACCGCGAACTGAACGAAGCCGCGAACAGGATCGCGCACGCGCTGCGGGAATCGGGGGCAGCCGCCTCCGGCCGGGTCGTGGCGCTGATGCCGCGCGTGAAGGACGCCTACGCGGTCCGGCTCGGCATTTTAAAGAGCGGCGCGGCGTTCGTACCCGTGGATCCGAAATATCCGGACGACAGCATCGAATACATCATCACCGAATCCGGCGCCGGCGCCGTGATCACGACGGCCGCCGTCGCGCAGGAGCGAGCGGACATGCTGGCCCGCGCTGGGGCTCCGGTCTGCGACGTCGCGGAGCTGCTCGCGCACGAAAGCACCGCCGATCCGGACTGGGAGATCGATCCGGACGGCCTGGCCTATCTGATCTTCACCTCCGGCTCCACCGGCAAGCCCAAGGGCGTGATGATCGCGCAGCACAACCTGGTCAACCTCTGCCTGGACGGCAAGAACTGCATCAAAGATGTGTTCGGTGCCGCCGGGGACGACGAAGTGGTCTGCGGCGCATTTGCCTCCCTGTCGTTCGATGTGTCCGTGCAGGAACAGTTCTTCCCGCTCAGCCACGGCTTCACGGTCGTGATCGCTTCGGAGGCGGACATCGCCAATCCGTTCCAGCTGGCGGAGCTCTTTGAACGGGAGCACGTGGACATCTGCTTCATGACGCCTTCCTACGTATCCAACGCGGCGGACATGCCGCCCTTCATCGAAGCCCTCAAGCGGATGAAGGTGCTCTACATGGGCGGCGAGGCGCTGCCGGCGGAACTGTATGTCAAACTGCGCCAGTCCGGCGTGGAAACGGTCATCTACAACGGCTACGGCCCGACGGAGACCACGGTGTTCTCCACGTTCGGCCTGATGACGGATGAATACATCACGATCGGCAAGCCCGTGGGCAACACCAAGCTGTATCTGCTGGATCCGCACGGTCATATCCTGCCGATCGGCGCCATCGGCGACCTGACGATCGCCGGCGACGGCGTGGGCCGCGGCTACCTGCATCTTCCGGATAAGACGGCGGAGCGATACATCACGGTGGACGGCCTGCCGGCCTTCCGCTCCGGCGACATGGCCCGCTACAACACGGAGGGCAACATCGAGTTCTTCGGCCGCCTGGACAACCAGGTGAAGCTGCGCGGCCTGCGTGTGGAACTGGATGAGATCATCAAGGCCATTTCCTCGTACGGCCCGATCACCTCCGCCATCGTCGTGGTGAAAAACAACGCCGCGGAGGGCGATTATCTGGCGGCGTACTACACGGCCTCGGAAGAGGTGGACAAGGACGAGCTCCGCGCCTTCATCGGCAGGACGCTGACGCCGTATATGATCCCGCATGCGATGATGCAGCTGGAAAAGCTGCCGCTGACCCCCAACGGCAAGGTGGATAAGAAAGCGCTGCCCGAGCCGGCGGCGGAAGAGAGCAGCAGCCAGCCGGTGCGGAAGCCGAAGGGCGAGCTGGAAAAGCAGATCGCCGGCCTCTTCTCGAAGGCGCTGGGCCGCAGAGGGATCGGCCGCGACGAAGACTTCTTCGACCTGGGCGGCACTTCGCTGTCCGCTTCCAAGGTGGCCATGCTGGCCGTGGGCGCAGGCATGCCGATCGCCTACGGTGACGTTTTCGAATTCCCGACGGTCGCGGACATGGCCGCCCACATCAAGCAGGTCCGGAGCGGCGCGCAGCTGGCTGCGGCGGAAGAAGCCCTGGCCTCCGGCCTTCCCACCGGCGAAGACGTGCTGGCGCACAACACGCTGCGCTTCCTGGACGGGATCAGACCGGTCCGCCCGCTGGGCCGCGTGCTGCTGACCGGTGCGACCGGCTTCCTGGGCATCCACATCCTGCGCGAACTGCTGCGCCAGGAGGTTCCGGTGCTGGCCCTGTGCCGCGGCACGAAAGACCTGGACGCGGAGCTTCGCCTGAAGGCGATGCTGATGTACTACTTCGACTCGCCGCTGGATGAGGAAGTGGACCGGCTGGTGACGGTCGCAGACGGCGACGTGACCAACGCGGACCTGGCAGAGAAACTGAAGGACGAAGCGTTCGACACGATCATCAACTGCGCCGCACTGGTGAAGCACTTCGCGGCGGACGACATCATCGAACGGGTGAACGTGGGCGGCGTGGAGAACATGATCGAACTGGCGCTGGAGCGGAACGCGCGGCTGGTCCAGATATCCACGGTCTCCGTGGCCGGCGAGAACGTCGGCGAAAAATTCCCGGAGACCTTCAGGCTGTTCGAGAACCAGCTGGCCGTGGGACAGGACATCTCCAACAAGTACATCCACTCCAAGTACATGGGCGAAAAGGTCCTGTACGAAGCGGTGCAGGAGAAGGGCCTGGACGGCAAGGTCGTCCGCGTCGGCAACCTGATGGGCCGCCAGAGCGACGGCGAGTTCCAGATCAATTCCGTGACGAACGGCTTCATCCGGAACCTGAAGGGCTACAAGGCGCTGGGCTGCTTCCCGGTGACGGCCTGCGATTCCCGCGTGGACTTCTCGCCGATCGACGAGACGGCGAAGGCGATCCTCCTGCTGGCGCAGACGCCAAAGGAGTTCACCACCTTCCACGCGGCCAACTCGCATCCGGTGGAGATGGGCGACATCATCGCGGCCATGAACGCGGCGGGCTTCGCCATCGAGACGGTGCCGGAAGAGGAGTTCAACGAACGCCTCGGGGCCATGCTGGCGGACGAGACCGCCAACATGCTGGTCTCCAGTCTCATCAACTACGCCTCCAGCGACCAGAAGGTCCACCAGTTCATCCAGACGGACAACCGCTTCAGCATCAAGGCCCTCTACCGCCTGGGCTTCAAGTGGCCCATCACGGACGAGACGTACCTGACGCACATGCTGGAAGCGCTGCAGTCGCTGGATTACTTCGAGCGGACGGATATTTAAAAAAGGGGGCGGACCCGGCGGCCCGCCCCGAAGAGGCTCCTTCCATTATATCTGACAGCACACAGAGATCCGGTGGCCCCGGATCTCTTTTTCCGTGAACCGGCAGCCCTGTTCCGTCTCCCGCCCGGGATGCAGCGTCAGCTCCCGCAGAGGATAGGAGAGGCCCGTGCCCAGGCATTTCAGATAGCTTTCCTTGCGCACCCACAGACGGGTGAATGCGGGGGAAGCGTCCGCCTCCGCCTGCTCCGCCAGCCAGCGGCGCTCTTCCCCGGAAAAGGCGAAGGCGGCAATGTCCGGATCCGGGAACAGAAGAGGCTCCGCGTCCGTGCCGACGGGCCTGTCCGAAACGGCGCAGACGGCGAGTTCTCCGCCGTGGGAGAGATTGAAATGCAGATTCGTGTAATACCGCAGATACGGTTTTCCGGCCTGTGTATGGTCCAGCTGCAGGTCCCGCACGCCTTCCGCACGCAGCATCTCCGCAGCCAGGGTCCACGCGGCGAGACCTCGAATGCGGTCGTCTTCCTGCCGGTAGCGGACGATGCGCTCCCGCTTTTCGGGCCAGGGCAGACGGAAAAGCGCCTCGCGGAAATAGGCGGGGTCGCGGTACGGTTCGAGGCCGGAAGTGCTGAAACGGAGCATGGCGGCGGTCCTTTCCGTGAAAAAAACGAGGGGCGGCCGACGGCCGCCCCTGCGGGTATCGATCCGGCCAGCGGCCGCATTGCGGATATCACTGTCCGGCGATCTTATCTGTTCCGGCTGAAGATCCGCTTGAGGAGGCTCTTCTTGGGAGCCGGTTCCGGGATCTTGCCGCCGCGGACGGATTTCAGTTCCACGATGTAAATGCCGCTCAGGGCGACTTTGCATTCCTTCTTCACGGGGATGATGTCGAAGACCTTCTGATCCGCCATGAGGGACATGATCTGCGGGCCGATCTTAGCCTTGACGATGGGCATCTTGGTGCGCTTCGCATACCAGGGCAGCTGGGCCAGCGCCGCATCCGGCAGACCGGATTCCGAGGGCCTAAGCCGCTTTTTGTCAATGACCAGGATGGAGACCGTCTGCTTCATGCTCTGGATCTGTTCTTCGGCGTCGGCCTGCTTTTTCTGCATCTTGCGGCCCCAGAAGTACAGGCCGGCCAGGACGGCGGCCAGGATGGCGAAGATGATGCCGAAGACGGCCCACACACTGATCAGGGGAATATAATAGATCGGCTGCATACGCGGTTCCTCCGTTTTCCGGACGGACAAGGCCGTCCGGGGAAGAGTATAGCATCATTTCGGGACGGACGCAAGGGAAAACTTCCGGCCCCGGCCTCCGGCCCGTAAAAAAGATCTCCCGCCGCCGGAACACGGCGACGGGAGACCCGGAAGAGAGAAAATCAGTATTCAAACATGCCGGCCGGCTTGCGGTCAGGCTTTTTTGTGTCCGTGTAGGTGGGCGCCGTGGCGTAGTCCACGTCGTGGATGGGCCAGGTCGGCTCTTTGCCTTCGTACACTTCCTGCACGCCCATGGCGGAGAAGTAGGAGGCGCGGTGCGCCGCTTCGGTGGTGTTGCCGCCGATGTGCGGGTAGATGATGACATTGTCCAGGGTCAGCAGCGGGTTCGCGGGATCCACGGGCTCCTGGCGGATCGCATCCAGGCCGGCGCCGGCGATGATGCCGGTGCTGCAGGCGGTGTACAGGTCATCTTCCTTGACCAGGCCGCCGCGGGCGGTGTTGATCAGGAACGCGGTGGGCTTCATCATCTTCAGACGGTCCAGATCCACCATGTCGTGGGTCACAGGCGTATTCGGCGCATGCAGGGACACGTAGTCGCTTTCCTTGAAGATGCGGTCCAGGTCACGCACGACTTCGACGCCGTCCGGGAAATCCTTCGCGGGCTTATAGGGGTCGTAGCACAGGACATTCATTTCGAACGCCAGCGCGCGAACGGCCACGCGGGAACCGATGTTGCCGCATCCCACGATGCCCAGGGTCTTGCCGCTCAGGGTGTTCTTGCGGACTTTCAGTTTGGCCTTGTAGTAATCGTCGACCCAGGTCTTGTGCAGCACGGTCACGTTGCGGCTCATTTCCAGGATCAGCATGAACGCGGTCTCGGCCACGGAGGTGGAGTTGGCGACGGGGGCATACAGCGCCTGCACGCCGTTGTCATGGCAGGCTTTCACGTCCAGGGCGTCGAAGCCTGCGCCGTGGCGGACGATGACCTTCAGGTTCGGGTTGCTCTCGATGACTTCCCGGGTGATGGGGGTGATGCGGACGATCATGGCATCGGGCTGATGCTCTTTGAAATCGGCCAGTACGTCTTCGGTCTCAAAGCCGCGGCCGTCGATGATGGTGTGGCCGGCGTCTTCCAGCAGTTTGCGTCCTTCGGACATGATCTCCTGCGGTAATAATACTTTCCAGGGCATGGTGGCGGTTCTCCTTTTCGTGCGGTATTGATCAGTTGGCGGCAAGCAGTCTTGCCGGTGTGGTCTTCATCATCTGTTCGAGCTCGGCTTCGGTGATCCCCCGTTCCAGCAGAAGGCGAGCATAATCCTCCAGGCCTTCGTCGAAATACGGATTCTTCGCCTGTCCGAGATCGGTGGACAGATATACGTTTTCGCATCCGGTGGCGCGGATCATTTCGATCAGCGCTTCCCAGGTGACGCGGTTGGTAAAGGGCGTGATGTAACTGTGTTCGACCACCGCGCCAAGCCGGACGGCTTCCGCCTGCTGCTCGGGAGAGTAGAGGTTGGAGGGGAGTTCGGCGTGAGTCAGGACGGTCTGGATGCCGCGGCGCTGGGCTTCTCTCACCAGGGTCATCCCTTCGTGCGCGCTGAGATGGCCGGTCCCGACGATCAGTTTGTACTGTGCCGCAACGTCCAGAATATCAAGCACTTCCGGCAGTAGGCGGTCGTTTTCATCCAGGATTGTGATAAAGCTGCTCAGATCCGGCATGACGGGATCGTTCCGGTGATGGAAGGCCTGATACAGACGGGCCTCCAGCGTGGCGAACCAGGCAAAGCGGCCGCCGGCCTGCGCACTGCGCTCCACGGCCCAGGGGTTGTTGCCGCCCACGGACCGGTTCAGCGTGATGCCGCCCACGATGTTCAGGTCCGGGTACAGTTCGCGCAGCACCCCGGCCCGGCCGGCGGTATCCAGATAGTGACTTTTAATGGCGCCGCCCGCCATCCCGGTCGCCCGCATGCGGGCCGCGGTCTCGACATCCGAGCATTTCCGCGGCACCACATCCGGAGCGGTATGGACGTGCAGGTCATAAGCGCCTTTCAGCAGGTCGCTCATATAGACTCCTTTACATTAGTAAGGCAGGAAGATCGGGATCAGGCCGACCACGGCGATGTAGGTGATGATGACCATCGGAATGCCGATCTTGATGAAGTCCAGGAATTTGTACTTGGTCCAGCCGACGGTGATCATGTTCTGAGGAGCCGCAAACGGAGTGCCGTAGGAAGCAGCGCCGGCCAGCACGATGGTCATGCAGATCGGGTAAGGGTTCACGCCGATCTTGCCCGCGATCTCGATGGCGATGGGCATGAACAGCATGATCGTCGGGATGTTGGACATGACCTGGGTCAGGATGGCGGCCGCAAAGAAGATGACGGTGGTCAGCAGGAAGGGGCTGGGGGTATCGCCCAGGATCTGCAGGATCTTGTCAGCAACGATCGAGCCGAGGCCGCTGTTCTTGACGCCCAGCGAGATGGCGGACAGGGAACCGACCAGCAGCATGCAGTTCCAGTCGATGGCCTTGATGGCATCCTTCAGGGTCATGACCTTGGTGGCGATGATGATCAGAGCGCCGATAATGGCAGCGACCCACATGGGAATGGCCTTCGGCAGCGGGTTCCAGGCGATGATGACCAGGACGGTGAACAGGGTGGCGACGGAGATGATGGCTTTTCTCTTATCCAGCGGTTTTCTGTCGGTCTGCGCGAATTCCGGAACGTAGCCGGTATCCGGGATCAGCTTGCGGCCGATCAGGACGAAATACAGAGTGCCGAGGATGCAGACGCCGATACCGAAGGGGGTGATGCTGAAGAAGCCGAAGCCTTCCAGACCGTTCTGGATCATGACTTCGTTGCCGGTCGCGTTGGAGCCGACGCCGACGAGAGTCACGAAGCCGCCGAACTGGGAACCGAACAGCAGAGCCATCAGGGAGCGGGACGGGCCGAAGCCGGCCGCCAGGCACATCGCGGTGACCAGGGGAGCCATGGCGGTCATGACGCCGATGTTGCTGCAGATGGAACTGAGCAGGCAGGAGACGATCAGCGTGACCAGGATAATGTTCCGTTCGTTCTTGCCGGTGATCTTGACCATCTTTTCACCAATCCGTTCGGTGATGCCGGCGTGGAACAGGGAGGCACCGACGACCATCATGCCGCAGAGCAGGGCGATCGTGGTACTGTTGTAGCCTGCGAGGACGTCGTTGAGGCTGATCAGGCCGGTCCAGCAGAAAGCGATGGAGGCGGCGATGCCGGTGACCACGATGGGCCAGGGTTCCCAGATGAACAGGGCGATCATCACGGCGATGATGATCAGGGCGATCAATGCGGGTGACATAAGTTTTTTCTCCTTATCTTTTTTTTTCGGCTGTTTCAGCCGTAAAGTACTGAGTGACGGCCAAGGTCTTTCAGACCAGGGCCCAGGCACGGTTCAAAGCCCGCTTGCAGCCTGCGAGGACGGCGTCGGGGTCTTCGTCCCCGAAGGGGGTAACCTCGAAAGAAAGGATCAGCGGATCGTCTTCGCGGAAGAATCCTTCGTCCTTCAGCAGGCGGAGGAACGCGGTCAGCGTTTCCACGCTGTTTTCGCTGTTCGGAAAACCGAAGCGCGGGTGCCGGTCGCCGTACGCGGGACAGCCTTCCTTCATCACGGCGTTGCCGATATGCAGGTGCGTGATGTACGGCGCGAGCGTGCGGACGGTGAAGTCCGGCGTTTCATGGCAGATCGGAATGTGGCTGAGGTCGACGAGCAGGCCGAAATTCCGGTGCGTCTTCCGGACGTCCGCCGCAAAGCGGGCGGCCAGGGGCGCAGGGCCGATCAGGACGGCTTTGTCCACGTCGTAATCGAAGACTTCGAGTTCGACGGACAGGCCTTTTTCCGCCGCGTAGCCGCAGAGGTTCCGTGTGGTCTTCAGCAGCTGCGCATACGCTTCCTCCAGATGCTCCGGCTCCCATTTGCCGGCCAGAAAGGCGATCCCTTCCGCTCCCAGTTCGGCCGCTTCGTCCACGGCTTCCAGCAGGGCGGTCTCGGCAGCGAGCCGGGCCGTTTCCTCCAGGGCATTCGGATTCAGCTTCCGGCCGAGGATCGTGGGATGGGCGCCGTAACCGACGCGCATCAGGCCCTGTTCCATCATGGCCGCGGCCTGCTTCCGGACGGCAGGGTCTTCGAAGCGGGAGAGCTCGACCGCGTCAAAGAACTCGTCGCAGACGATCTTTTTCAGCGAAGCCAAGGGGTCCCGGCCGGGATAACTCATCCACAGCAGCGTGCCGATACTGAAGTATTGGTGGATCGATCCGTTCATGTTCTTCCGTCCTGTCCTGCGGGGCTGTAAAAAGGATTACTTCCAGGTCTCTTCGAAGAAGAGGCCGCTGGCGTTGAGGGCATTCTGCTTCCAGGTGGCGGCGTGCTTCTCGCGGTCCGGGAAGATGCCGTTGGCGTAATTGGTCAGCGTGCGGGTCTCGGCGGCAAACTTATCCGCGACGGCATCCAGCACTTCTTCCGCCATCTCGGGACGGATGACGACGATGCCGTCCGGGTCGCCGACGATGATGTCGCCGGGAAAGACGACCTGGCCGCAGCAGGCGATGGGAACGTTGATCTCGCCGGGGCCGTATTTCCAGGGACCCTGCGGGGTGACGCCCTTGGCGTAGACCGGGAGGCCGATGCCGTCGATCGCGTCCGCGTCACGGATGCAGCCGTCGAGGACCAGGCCGGCAATGCCCTTGCTCTTCATGTAGTTGAACATGATCTCGCCGCAGAGCGCGCGGCTCATGCTGCCGCCGCCGTCCAGGACGATGACGTCGCCGGGCTGGGCCAGGTCCATGGCCAGCTGGAGGAGCAGGTTGTCGCCCTCCGGCGCGTGGATGGTGAAGGCGGTGCCCACCATCGAGCAGTTCTTCAGATAGCAGCGAAGATCACCGTACATGTTGAACATGCGGTTCATCATGTCGTTGAGGTTGCTGGCGGGGATGCCGCGGAACTTTTCGACAAGTTCACGGTCGGGACGGTCGATCTCGGTGAAGATCCTTCTGCCGTACTTGGTGACTCCCATTGTTTTGTCCTCCGATTTTTAATTTTTGTTGATACGAACAAACAGCGTAACTGTTCTTTGATTATGATTATAAAACGGCTGCGGCGGCAATTCCAACAGATTGTATTGTCATCTTCGGCGGCTCGCACAAGAAAAAGTTGTTTATCCGCTTGACGGGGCGCGGCCGGCCTGCTAACATAAATAAAGAAAGAAACGAAAACGGAACACGGGGGCCCCTGATGAATCTGAAAAGCCTGGAATACTTTGTCGAAGTCGCCAGGGATCTGAACATGACGACGGCGGCGCAGCGCCTGTACATCTCGCAGCAGGCGCTCAGCTCGCAGATCCAGAAACTGGAAGAATATTACGGCGTCACGCTGTTCGAACGCCGTCCGAAACTGCAGCTCACCTATGCGGGAAAGCGGCTGCTGGAAGGGGCGGAGACCGTTCTGCGGGACAGCATCGATCTCACCAACAGTCTCTCCGAGATCAGCAAAAACCGCTCCGGCATACTGCGGCTCGGGATCCCGACCTACCGGGCGGCGGAAAGCCTCCCGCTCATTCTCCCGGCGTATACGAAGAAATGGCCGAACGTGACGATCACGCTGGAGGATACGAATACGACCGAGATGCTGGAAAAGCTGCTGGCCGGGGCGCTGGACGCCTGCGTCGTCTCGCCTTCCCCTTCGGAAGTGCAGGGGCTGGGCGACCGTCTGGAATTCGTCCGTCTCCTGGATGACCGGACGTACGTCATCTGTTCGGATGAGATGCTGAGCCGGTATTTCGGCAGCCGCAGCGAGGCGGTCAGAAAACGTTCGCGGCAGGGGATCGACCTGCAGGAGTTCCGCGACGTGCCGTTCCTGCTCCACAAGCCGCCCATGAGGCTGCGCCAGGTGGAGGACGAGTGCTTCAACAACGCGGGCTTCCGGCCCAACGTGTTTCTCGAAGCCGGCAATACGGAACTGATGCTCGCTTTGTATCCCTGCCACGTGGGGTGCTTTTTCTGCCGGGAGGCGCGGATCCATTCGATCGCCAGGATATTCGGCGATCACAATGCCTTCCCCGTCAATTATGACGAAGGGCCTCACCGGCAGATCGTCTATTTTGTCCGCCGGAAGACCGCCCAGCCGCGCGCGCACGTCCTGGATTTCGAACGGCTGATGCAGAAAGCCTGGAAGGAGATCGCGCTGCATTGAATCCTCCGGAACGGACGGAAAGAGGACCGAAGGACCCCATACAAGATTTAGTTGTGGAAAACCATTATATCTGCTCGCGTTTTTGTTGGATTGTCCGGGATCCGCGCGCTACAATAAAACCGGAAGAAAACGGGTTCGCAGCCATGCGGAAAGGAGACTGTTTATGAAGATCGTAGTACTGGACGGCTATACGGAAAACCCCGGCGACCTGAGCTGGGCGGGACTGGAAGAACTGGGCGAGGTCACGGTCTATGACCGCACCTCTTATGAAGAATCCCCGCTGATCGCGGAACGCATCGGCGGCGCAGAGATCGTCGTGGTGAACAAGACGCCCGTTTCCCGGGAAACTCTCGACAAGTGCCCGAACGTTAAGCTGATCGCGGTCCTTGCTACCGGCTACAACGTGGTAGATTACGCGTACGCCAAAGAAAAAGGCATCCCGGTCGTGAACGTGCCCACGTACGGCACGGCTTCCGTGAGCCAGTTCTCCATCGCGCTGCTGCTGGAGATCTGCCATCATATCGGCCACCACAGCGAATCGGTGTACGCGGGCAACTGGGCGAGCAACGTCGACTGGTGCTACTGGGATTACCCGCTGATGGAGCTGGAAGGCAAGACCATCGGCATCATCGGCTTCGGCCGCATCGGCCAGCAGGAAGGCCGCATCGCGAAAGCCCTGGGCATGAATGTCATCGCGTATGACCTGCATCCGAACGATTTCGGCCGGGAGATCGCCACGTACGTCGATCTGGATACCCTCTATGCGACGGCCGACGTCATCACGCTGCACTGCAATCTGACCCCGGAAAACACCGGGATGATCAATAAGGACAGCATCGCGAAGATGAAGGACGGCGTCATCCTGATCAACAACGCGCGCGGCCAGCTGATCGACGAGCAGGACGTCGCGGACGCCCTGAACGCGGGCAAGATCGCCGCCGCCGGCCTGGACGTCGTCTATACCGAGCCGATCCGCGCGGACAATCCGCTGCTGGGCGCGAAGAACTGCCTCATCACGCCGCACATCTCCTGGGCGCCGAAGGAGAGCCGCCAGCGGATCATGGACACCACGGTGGAAAACGTGCGGGCGTTCCTGGCGGGCGAGCCGGTCAATGTGGTAAACCGCTGAACGGAGCGGATCAGGATACCGGGAACAGAGCGGGCCTGCGGGTCCGCCCTCTTTTTATTGCCCCGTCCGGAAGGCAAGGAGAAGAAAGCCCCGGAAGATGAGAAGCGGAATAAGCGATTGTTTTTTGCGGCCGGAGATGGTATCATCAAAAAGAAGACTTCATTTTCCCGTGAAAGGACAGGATAAATCATGGACGAGACTCTCAGCAGACAGATCGATGCCTTTATTGAAGAAAACAAAGACCGCATTTTATGGGACATGACCCGGCTCGTGGGCGTGCCCAGCGTGGAAGGCCCCGCGGAGGAAGACGCGCCGTTCGGCCCCGGCCCGCGGAAGGCGCTGGACATGGCGCTGACCATCGCCCGGGAACTGGAACTGGGGACGGAGGATCTGGACCATAAGATCGGGTATGCGTACGTCGGCGGGAAGGGAGAGAAGTACCTGGCCACCATCTGCCATGTGGACGTGGTGCCGATCGGCAACGGCTGGAATACGGACCCCTGGACGCTGACGGAGCGCGAAGGCTACCTGATCGGCCGCGGCATCGTGGACGACAAGGGCCCGGCAGTCATCACGCTCTACGCCCTGAAATTCCTGCAGGAGCACGGCGGCGCGCTGCGCTACCCGGTCCGGGCCATCCTGGGCGCCAATGAGGAGACCGGCATGCAGGACGTGAAGCGTTACAATGAAACGGAGCCCGCCCCGCTGTTCTGCTTCAGCCCGGACGCGGAATTCCCGCTGATCAACGGCGAGAAGGGTATCGTGCACGGCCGCATCCGCTCGCTGTGCAAAATGGAGAAGATCGTGGACATCAAAGGCGGCGCGGCCTATAATGCGGTGCCGGACAAAGCCGAGGTCTGGATCCAGGCCGGGGCGGTCCCCGCGCAGGAGGGGCTGGACATTGAGGAGGCCCGGTTCGGCGTGTGGCACATCACAGCGCATGGCATCGGCGGCCACGCGGCGAGCCCGCAGGGCACGGTCAGCGCCATCGGCGTGCTGGAGGATTACCTGATAGAGAACCATCTGCTCTCCGAAGCGGAAGAGGAGTTCCTGCGCTTTGCGGTCAAAGTCCCGCACGCTTCCGACGGCAGCCTGCTGGGCGTGGACGCGGACGACGGCCTGTTCAGCCCCCTGACCGTGGTCAGCGGCATGATCTGGGGCGAGGACGACCGCCTGGTCCAGACGCTTGACTTCCGCTTCCCCACCAATACCAGCGCGGCCTGCATTCAGGAGATCCTGCAGCGGCAGGCGGAGGGCATCGCCGTGATCGAAATGGACGAGGGGAAGGCGCCGTTCTATAAAGACCCGAACGAGAAAGAACTGAAGGCCTGCATGGACGCGTTCCGCGAAGTGACCGGCTCCGAGAAAAAGCCCTTCACCATCGGCGGAGGCACCTACGCCCGTTCGTTCCCCAACGCGGTCGGATTCGGCCCGGAGCACATGGACCGCGTGCGGCCGGCGTTCGTCGGACCCATCCACGGCGCGAACGAGGCGGGACATTTCGGCGAACTGCTGGAAGCACTCAAGGTCTATATCGCCGCGCTGATCAACCTGGAAGAACTGGATTTTTAAGATTTAGGAGCACAAAATGGTAACGATCACCTACGGGAAAAAGAAAAGCATCCAGGTACCGCTGGGGACCACGTATGAGGAGGCCGCACGGCTGGTGCAGCCGGAATTCGAACATAATATCGTGCTGGTGCAGACGGACAACAAACTGAAGGAACTGCACAAACAGATCAAAGGCAGCGAGACCGTGCGCTTCATCACGACCGCGGAGCGCGCCGGCATGCTGACCTATGAGCGCAGCGCCCTGATGCTGCTCGCCAAGGCCCTGCACATGGTGGGCGGGGACGCGCTGGACATGGTCTGGGTGGAATTCTCCGTCATCAACGGCTACTATGTGGAACTGCGGGGCGATGTGGAGATCACGAAGGAATTCCTCTCGAAAGTCAAGGCCTGCATGAAGAAACTGGTGAAGCAGGACATCGTCATCGAAAAGAAAAAAGTCTCCACGGACGTGGCCCGGCTCTACTTCAGGGAACACGGGATGGGAAACCGCGACAAACTGTTCCGCTTCCGCCGCAATTCCAGCGTGAACGTCTACAGCATGGACGGCTACGTGGATTATTTCTACGGTTTTATGGCCCCCTCCGCCGGGTATATCCGCTGGTTCGACTTAAAACCGTATGAGAACGGCATGGCGCTGCTCCTGCCCACGCAGAACGAGCCGGAAAAGGTGCCGAAGTTCGTGCCTCAGAAAAAGGTGTTCGACGCGCTCAAGGCCTTTGCCAGCTGGAGCGAATCCATGGGCATCGGCACGGTCGGCGAGATCAACGAGAAGATCGCGCGCGGCGAGGCGCTGGACATGATCCTGACCGCGGAGGCGCGGCAGGAGGCGGACATCGCCCGTATCGCGGGCCAGATCGCGGAGCGGCCGGACATCAAATGCGTGATGATCGCCGGCCCGTCCTCCTCCGGCAAGACCAGCTTTTCGCACCGCCTGTCCGTGCAGCTGCGGGGCCTGGGGCTGAGGCCGCATCCCATCGAGGTGGACAACTACTTTGTGGACCGGAAGAACACGCCGCGGGACGAAAACGGCGAGTATGACTTCGAATCCATCGAAGGCGTGGACATCGAAGGCTTCAACCGCGACATGGTGGACCTGCTGAACGGCAAGGTGGTGAAAATGCCCACCTATAACTTCAAGACCGGCCGCCGCGAGTACCGCGGGAACACGCTGAAACTGGGCCCGGAGGACATTCTGGTCATTGAGGGCATCCACTGCCTGAACGACCGGCTGTCCGCGAAGATCCCGAAGAAGAACAAGTTCCGTATTTATATCAGTGCGCTGACGAATACGAACATCGACGAGCACAACCGGATCCCGACCTCGGACGGCCGTCTGATCCGCCGTATGGTGCGCGACGCCCGGACCCGCGGCTATTCCGCGCAGGAGACCATCGCCCGCTGGGATTCCGTCCGCCGCGGCGAGCGCAAGAACATCATCCCGTTCCAGGAGAGCGCGGACGTCGTGTTCAATTCCTCGCTCGTGTACGAATTTTCGGTCATCAAGAACTATGCGGAGCAGCTCCTTTTCGGCATCCCGGAGGACGCCCCGGAATACGTGGAGGCCAACCGCCTGCTCAAATTCCTGGATTACTTCCTCGCGATCGATTCCACGCTCGTGCCGCAGAATTCCCTGCTGCGCGAGTTCATCGGGGGCAGCGTGTTCAAGGTGTGACGCCGCTTGCGCAATCAAAAAGAAGCCGGATGGGTCAGTTCCCGTCCGGCTTCTTTTCTGTTGTGCCGCTTACTGCTGCGCGGCTTTTCTTTCTTCCAGTTCCCGGCAGATCCGGTCGTATTCCGGCTCATCCAGTTTGTAATGCTTCATGTACAGCACGTAGGTGGCGAACATGAAGAGGAAGGAGAGGACGACCATGATCAGCAGCAGGCCGATGCCCTGGCCGCTGTGGGCGCCGCCCAGGATCTCCTTGATCTGCGTGAGCTTGGCCGCTTCGGTGATCAGGCCCTGCTCCTTCTGCATCTCCAGGTCGGAGATCTGGTTGGTGATGCCGGTCACGTTGAGGATCAGGTAGCTGACCGTGGTGATCACGACGATCAGCGCGCTGCCCAGCTTCGTCACGAACGGCCGCACGGAGGCGATGATCGCGTCGTCGCGGGTGCCGGTCGTGTACTCGTTGTATTCCACCGTGTTCAGGATGGAGATCATCATGATCAGGTAGAAGCCGTACTGGCCCAGGTTGGCGATCATGTAGCCAACGGTGATGACCCAGAAGCCGATGGTGCCGGAAAGCGCCAGGCCCGCGACCAGCATGATCACGTAGCCGGCCATGGCGGCGATCAGCATCTTCTTCATCATGTCCTTGCGCGGCATCTTGCGGGAGAGCGCGGGATAGATGACCATCAGCACGGCGGTCGCCATCATGCCGACCGTGGTGAAGAGGCCGTATAGGCCGCCCTCATAGCCGTACTTGAAGTAGATGAAGATCTGGCCCAGGCCGCCGATGATGATGCCGTTGCCGATCTGCTGCAGCAGGAAGATCGGGATGATCCAGCGCAGCTGGTCGTTGCCGGTGATGGTCCGGATGATCTTTTTGAAGCTGATCTTGGGCGCCGGCTCTTTTTCGTAGTCGCGGTTCTCGCGCACGCCGAAGATCGTAAAGCACAGGAACAGCGGGGCCAGGATCGCGATGATGAGCGCAATCACGCCGTACGCGGTCACTGTGCTGCCGCCGATGGTCATGGCGCCGACCGTCAGCATGGGGATCAGCACGTTGGCGACTGTGCCGCCGAAGCCCGCGAACAGGTTCGTGCGCGACGTGAGCTTGTTGCGTTCGTCCGCGTCGGTGCTCAGGGACGGGATCATGCCCCAGTAGGAGATATCATGCATCGTGTAGGTGATGCTGTACAGGAAGTAGATGACGCCGAAGAAAACGACGAACGGCCAGCCCTGCAGCTTGGTGTTGAACGCGGCGTAAATGACCAGTGAGGTGCTCAGGATGCCGATGACCAGCCAGGGCTTGAATTTGCCCCATTTGCTGCGCGTGCGGTCTATGATGTTGCCCATCAGCGGGTCGTTCAGCGCGTCGAAGATCCGGGCGGCCACCATGATCGCGGCGATGGCGGAGAGCTGGCCGGCGGTCAGCTTCTTGGTGAGCAGGACAAAGGTGTAGAGGTAGTTGGTGAACATCTGGTACATCATGTCGCGGCCTACCGTGCCGAGCGGGAACATGATGCGGTTGCGTCTGACGGTTTTCTGATCCATGGTTTTCTCCTGTATTTTCTTATACCAGCGATTCGATCTCGTCCAGCAGTTCTCCGAAATACGCGAGCGCGTCATTTACGGGCTGCGGCGTGCTCATGTCCACGCCGGCGATCTTCAGCAGGCTGATCGGATCCCGGCTGCCGCCGCCGGACAGGAACTTCTTGTAATCCGCGACGGCCGGCGCGCCTTCCTTCAGGATGCGGCGGGCGATGGCCACGGCGGCCGAGAAGCCGGTGGAATACTGGAAGACGTAGTAATTGTAGAAGAAGTGCGGGATGCGGGCCCACTCCATCGCGATGCCTTCGTCGGAGATCATGTCCGGGCCGAAGTACAGCTCGTTCAGGGCTTTGTATTTCGCGCACAGGGCGTCCGCGGTCAGGGTCTCGCCGCGCTCCGCCATCTGTCCCATCATCAGCTCGAATTCCGCGAACATAGTCTGGCGGTAGACGCTGCCCTTGAACTGGTCCAGGAAGTGGTTGATCAGGGCGGCTTTTTCCTTCTTGTCAGACGTATGCTCCAGCAGGTAGTGCATCAGCAGCACTTCGTTGCAGGTGGAGGCGACTTCGGCCACGAAGATCACGTAATCCGCCTGGGAGACGGGCTGATTCTCCTTGCTGTACCAGCTGTGCATGGAGTGGCCGAGTTCGTGCACGAGGGTGAACTGGCTGTCCAGGTTGTCGTGGTGGTTCAGCAGGATGTAGGGATGGGGCCGGGCGCCGCCGGAAGAGTAGGCGCCGCCGCGCTTGCCTTCGTTTTCGTAGATGTCGATCCAGCGTTCATTGAAGGCGCGGTTCAGCAGGGCCACGTAGTCGTCGCCCAGGACCTGCATCGCGGTGAGGACGGTCTGCCTGGCTTCCTCGAACGGGATCTTCCGGTCGCTGCCGGCGATGATGGGACGGTACACGTCGTACATGTGCAGCTCATCCACGCCCAGCAGGCGCTTGCGCAGCGCGACGTAGCGGTACATCTTGTCCAGGTTGCCGTGCACGGCTTCGATCAGGTTGTGATAGACCTCGACCGGTACTTCGGTGTGGTCCAGCGACGCTTCCAGCGTGCTGCCGTAATGCCGCGCGTTCGCGTTGAAGAGCAGGGACTTGAACTGGCCCTCCAGCGTGGCGGCGACGGTGTTTTTGAATTCGCCCAGGCGGGTGTAGAACTTTTCGAACGCGTCCTTCCGCAGTTCCCGGTCCTCGCTTTCCAGCAGCGGGACCAGCGTGCCGCCGGTCAGCGTGTGGGCTTCGCCTTTGCTGTCCACCGCGTCCGGGTATTTCATTTCCGTGTTGCGGAGCGTGGAGCCGATGCGGTCCGGGGCGGCGCTGATCTCGCGGGAGGCGGCCAGCAGGGCTTCCTCGGCGGGACTTAAGATGTGCGCGGCGCGGCGGCGGATCTGGTAGATGCTGCGCTTATATTCGTCCAGCGCGGGCTCTTCCGCGTAAAAGCGGTCCAGCGTTTCCTGCGGGATCGCCATGATCTCCGGCGACTGGAACGCGGCGGCGCGGGACAGGCCGATCAGGGCGCTGCGGGCCTTGCCGACCATGCTCTGGTAATGGCTGTTCGACAGGTCCACGTCACTGTTCAAGCTGGCGTAACTGTATACTTTGCCGGCCAGGAGCTCGATCTCATCGCCCAGCCGGAAGAAGGCGAGCAGTTTTTCGGCGCTGTCGCCCAGATGACCCCGGAAAGCGGCCAGCTGCTCGGCATAGGCAGGGATCTTCGCCAGCGCCTCCTCCCAGGCGGCCTCCGATTCAAAAACGGCACTCACGTCCCAGGTGAATTCCACCGGGACTTCGGAACGTTTGGGAATAGACATAGAATACCTCCGATCTTGCGGGTCAGGCCCGACTTTGTCTATTATAACAGATTCCGGCGGATTTGCAGTAGTTTTTTCAAAAAGATAGGAAAAGAAAAAAGCGGCCCGCCCGCGCGGCGCGGAGACTTGAAAAAAGCGCGGAATAATGGTACATTTGACCGAGACCCGGATAAAAAGGAGGATCGTCATGCCTGTCCGAGCGGAATTTAAACTGAACCTGAGAGATTACCGGACGGCGGCCTACTACGGAATGGCGCAGCGCAACCGGACCGGTCTGCGCCTGATGCTGGTGGTGCTCGGCGCGTTTATCATTTACGTGATCACTACCATGATCCTGAACGTACAGCTGATCCCTGTCGCCTTTTTTGTCGTCGGCGGCTACGCGGTCTGGGTGATCATCCTGTGCGCGGGCACGGAGACGAGGATCCGCCGCTACATCAAGGATCCGGAAACGCTGCTGGGCAAGGATACGGTCATCACGATCGACCGCACCCACGTGGAAGTGGAGATCCCGGAAAAGGATATCCACTGCAAAGTGCCCGTCAAAGACCTGGCATTCGTGTTTGAACTGACCGATCTGTATATGCTGTATATCAACGGTCAGGAGACGTATCTCCTGCCCAAGCGCGCCGTAACGGAAGCAGAGATCCTGCAGCTGCGGCAGTTTTTCCAGAAGATGCTTTCGGCCAAGTTTTTCTCCCGCTTCCTCAAAAGCAAAAAGAAGCGCTGACAGGGCGGCTCCGGCTCTTGCCTTTTCAGCGGAACCGTGCTATCTTGTCTTTCGCGGAGAAGGGTGAATGATCGCGGGTCCTAACGGGACACGAGGAAAGTCCGGGCTTCACAGGGCAGGATGCCGGATAACGTCCGGCGGAGGCGACTCCCGGGAAAGTGCAACAGAAAGATACCGCCGGAGCAATCCGGTAAGGGTGAAAAGGCGGTGCAAGAGACCACCGGCCGGCCGGTAACGGGCGGCGCTCTGCAAACCCCATCCGAAGCAAGCACAAACAGAAGGCATAAGGCGGCCCGTCTGCTTTCGGGTAGTGCGCTAGAGCCTGCCGGCAACGGCAGGTCCAGACAGATGATCATTCACGACAGAACCCGGCTTACAGCCCTTCTCCGTTTTTTTATTTGACTGTACAGGGGCCGTTGTGCAGACGGCCCGATATAAGAGGATTTTCATATCATGGGACGACGCGTCCAGCAGCTGGACACCCTGGAAAACATCATCTACGTCCTGGTCTGCCTTCTGATGACGGCAGCCGCCCTGCTGTGCCTGATCAAAGGCACGCTGCATTACGTCTGGCTGATCGCGGGCGGCGCCGGCGTCTACTTCCTGACGGGCGCCGTATCCGAATTCGTCCGCGCCGAAAAAGGCTTCTGGAAGCGCGGGCTCTGGAAGACCGCGCTGACCCTGCTGCTGGCCCTGTTCACCTGGGTCGCGAAGGTCTGTCTGTGAACCGTTTTTTTCTTTGCCCCGCCCCGTAAATTTTGTTGGGAAAACTGAAAAAACCGCTTGCATTTCCGCTATTTCAGTGGTAATATACTTGCCTGTGACATATCACGATCCTTGCTTTCCCGTACCGGGAAGGCCAATAGTCCAAGAGGAGGTTAAGCATGAACAAGTACGAATTAGCCGTTGTTCTGAGCAGTGCCATCACCGACGAGGAAAGAGCTTCCGCCCTGGAAAGAGTGCAGGAGTTCATCACCCGTGACGGCGGCACGATCACCAATGTGGACGACTGGGGGAAGAAGAAGCTCGCTTATGAGATCCAGAAGATGACCGAGGGCTTCTACACCTTCATTCGTTTCGAATCAGAACCGTCTGTGCCTGCCCGGGTGGAAGAAAACGTCCGCCTGATGGAGCAGGTGATCCGTTTCCTGTGCATCAGCATAGAAGAGTAAGAGAGGAACGCATGAACAAGGTTATTTTAATGGGACGTCTGACCCGGGATCCGGAAGTCCGGTATTCCACCGGGGAGAATTCCCTGGCGATCGCCCGTTTCAGCATCGCGGTGGACCGTCGTTTCCGCCGCGGCCAGGACGGCGCGGAAGCTGATTTCTTCAACTGCACCGCTTTCGGCAAGCAGGGAGAATTTGTTGAGAAGTACTTAAAGAAGGGCACCAAAGTGCTGCTTTCCGGCCGGATCCAGAACGATAATTACACCAATCGCGACGGCCAGAAGGTCAGTTCGGTGCAGATCATTGCGGAAGAGATCGAATTTGCGGAAAGCAAGAACTCGTCCGGCCGCAATGAAGGGAACTCCGAGTTCCAGGGAAGACCTTCCGCCCCGGTCAGCGAGGGATTCATGAACCTGCCTGACAGCGGTGACGACGAAGGCATCCCGTTCACTTTCTAAAATCAGGAGGGTATTACCATGGCATTTGCTAAGAACGATAAAGGCGCTGCGCCCAGAAAGCACAACATGATGCGCCGCAAGAAAAAAGTCTGCGCCTTCTGCGGAGCCGAGGGCGAAGTGGATTACAAGGACGTCAACCGTCTGTCCAAGTACATCTCCGAGCGCGGTAAGATCCTGCCCCGCCGGGTGACCGGTACCTGCGCGAAGCACCAGCGCATGGTCACCACCGCGATCAAGCGCGCCAGAAACCTGGCCCTGCTGCCTTACACGGTGGACTGAGATTCCGGAAAAGCGAAGGGCGCCCGCAGGGGCGCCCTTTTTCGTGCTTATAAAGTGACCGGCCGGCTTTATTCCGGCACATGGACCGGCAGAACGAACTGATAGCCCTGCTGCTGCGCGTATTCGATGAAGTCGGCCGTCGCCTTCACCGTGCTTTCGGTGATGCGCAGCTGGATGATGCAGCCGGGGCTCAGGGCCTCCTTCAGTTTCGGCAGCACCATGTAGACCGGAGCCTCGTTCTCCGCATCCGACAGCAGGCAGGAATAACTCAGGAACCGGAACCCCGTCAGGTCACAGAGATAGACGTCGCGCTCGCAGACCGCCGCGTAAGGCGCGCTGAAAACGGACACCGGGTAGTGGTAGCGCAGCAGGTTGTCCAGCTCGGCCTGATACAGTACCAGCTCGTTCAGGAAACGGCGGTTGGTAGCCAGCGAGGTATGGGTGAACGTGTATCCGTGGGCGCTGACCAGATGGCCCTCGCGCACGATGCGGCGCACGGTCTCGGCGGCGTCGGCGGGGCTGCTGTTCAGATAATTTCGCAGCGTGATCAGGAAGGTGGCCGGGACCTGCTTTTCCTGCAGGATGTCCAGCAGCTGTCCGGTGAGGCCGTTTTCTCCGACCAGGACGAAACTGAGCGCGACGGTCTTATCGCCGCCGGCGCGGCTGATCCCGCCGTGGGTGTAGAGATAGCTCAGGCTCGCGTCCCCGCGGCTCACGTCCTCCGGCACGGGCAGATAGGGACTGTAATCGAAGCCGGGGAGTTCGGCGTCCAGGTCCGTAACGCTGCCGGGATCGGTCTGCCAGACGGGCGGGCCGGCCGGTTCGGTCGGCGCGGGCGTCTCCGTGGCGGGCGGGTCGGTCGGCGCGTCGGTCGCCGGTTCGGTCGTCGGCGCGTCGGTGTCCGGGACCATCACTTCCGAGGTTCCGTCCGGGAAAATGCCGGCGGGCAGCGTGGCGGCGTCCGAGGGTTCCGCTTTTTTGGCGGAGGAGCAGGCGCAGAGCAGCCAGAGAAGGGAGAGCAGCGCGAAACAGAGGGCAAGCCTCCTGCCCGCGCGGATAAAGCCTGGATGGCGGGAACCGTTCATTCTGTTTCCCCTTTTCGTTTTCTGATGAAATAATTATAAACCGTGCGCGGGGCCGCTTCAAGTATTTCTTGTTTTTTGAGGTGATCTTTGCTATAGTTTGCCTGTTATCGGGAGGAAAACGCCATGAACGAGGACATGATCCTGTGCGGAGCCGGCGGGAAAACGCAGAAATTTTACATGAACCCGCGCTACGGGATGCTGCCGGAAACGGTGCAGCAGGAACTTAAAGCCGCGCTGGCGGTCTTTGCGGAGCAGGTCGGCGGGACCGTCCTGCTGGTCTTTGCGGAGACCGGGGACCTGTCCGTGCAGCTGGTCCCGGACGAGGGGGACATTTATTTTGACGAGATCGAGGCCGGTCTGGCCGTCTCGCGCATGCAGAAGGAAAAAGAGATGCTGTTCCTGCAGCTGAAGGCGTTCTACCTGGCCTTTTTCGGGGCGAAAGCATGAAGATCGGAACGTGCGAAATTGACCTGCCGGTGTTCCTGGCGCCGATGGCGGGCGTGACGGACGCCCCGTTCCGCCGCCTGTGCGCGGACCAGGGGGCCGGCGCCGCCGTGACCGAGATGGTCAGCGCCAAGGCCCTGTATTATCATAACCGCGGGACCGAAAAACTGCTCCGCCGCCCGATGGACCGGGGCATCCTGGGCCTGCAGCTGTTCGGCTCCGACCCGGAGATCCTGGCCGGCATGGCGGTGCGGCAGCAGGAGGATTACGACTTCATCGACCTGAACATGGGCTGCCCGATGCCCAAGATCGTCGGCAACCGCGAAGGCTCCGCGCTGCTGGAGCAGCCGGACCTGGTCCGGTCCATCGTCCGCACCATGAGCCGCGCGCTGGAGAAGCCCCTGACCGTGAAGATCCGCATCGGCGTGACGCCGGACCGCCTCTGCGGCCGGGAGATCGCCCTGATCGCGGAGGAAGCCGGCGCCGCCGCGGTGTTCGTGCACGGCCGCACGCGCTCGCAGATGTACGGCGGCCGCGCGGACTGGGAGGAGATCGCCCGCATCCGCGAAGCGCTCAGCATCCCGGTGATCGGCAACGGCGACATCACGTCCGCGGAAGACGCGCTGCGCCTGAAAGAGGAGAGCGGCGTCGCCGGGATCATGGCCGGCCGGGCTGCGCGCGGCAACCCCTGGCTGTTCCGGGAGATCCGGGCCGCCTGGGAGGGGAAACCCGTCCCGCTCCGCCCGCCGCGGGAGGAGATGGAGCAGGTCATCCGCGAACACATCGCCCTGGAACTGGAGGAAAAAGGCGAGCGCATCGGCTGCCGCGAGCTCCGCAAGCACCTGGCCTGGTACACCGCGGGCATGACCGGCGGCGCGGCGCTCCGCAAGCAGGCAGCCGCCGTCAGCACGGCGGAGGACGCGGAGGCTTTCGTCCGCGCTTTTTCGGAAAAAGGAGCGGTTGACAAGTCCTGAGACGGGAAGTATAATAGGCGGACGATGCAACATCGCCGTGATACAGAAAGGGAACTATAGCAGTATGGAAAAGAAAATCGTGACCCGGGCAGGTCTGGAAGCCCTCAAGGCGGAACTGTCCGAACTGACCTTACAGAGCCGCAAGGAGATCGCCAAGAAGATCAAGGAAGCCAGAGAGCAGGGCGACCTCTCCGAAAACGCCGAATACGACGTGGCCCGTGACGAGCAGCGCGCCATCGAAGCCCGCATCGCCGAGCTGGAAGCCATCGTCAAGAACGCGGAAGTCATCGACACCGAGACCATCACGGAGGACGCCGTCAACGTCGGCCACACCGTGCGCGTCCGGAACGAGGAGATGAAGCGGGAGATCGAATACCACATCGTGGGCTCCTCCGAAGCCAACGCCGCGCAGGGCCGCATCTCCAACGAATCCCCCATCGGCCGCAGCCTGCTGGGCCGCAAGGTCGGGGATCAGGTGACCGTGGAAGTGCCCGTCGGCGAGATCCATCTGACGGTCCTGGAGATCCAGTAAGGTCCCGTTCATAAAAGGTCCTTAATTTCTGCTGAAATTAGGGACCTTTTTTTCTTTTTTTTTGCTCCGGAATGTGCTATGATGATATACGCCTATATCCAGGCGCACAGCCGGGAGGGGTTTATGTTGCAGAAAGACAAAGTGATCATCATGACGAAACTGGCCCTGGAGGAGAAAAAAGACCCCCGGCTGAGTTTTATTACCAGAAACTACTGGTTCGATGATTACCTGGGCCTGGAGCTGTGGAAAGCCTTCTTTGCGGTGACCATTACCTATGTCCTGGCCGTCCTGCTCGGCCTCGTGGCCTATGGCGACGACTGGACCGTCCGCTTCAAGATCGCGGACCTGCTCGCGCTGGGGATGACCCTGCTGCGCGTCTACCTGCTGGTCCTGACGGCCTGTCTGCTGGTGACGGCCCTGTCCCACGTCTGGCTGTACAAAAAAGCGTACCGGAAGCAGGAGAGCGAAAAGAGCAGCCTCCGCAAGCTGAACCGGATCTACGCACTGGAAGAAGCTCTGGACAATCTCGGAAAAAGAGAGAAACGGAGCCGGGGAAAAGAATGAATGCCTTTTTTGATAAACTGGTCCTGATCTGGCGTGCCGTCAAGCGCTTTTACGCCTCCTGGTGCATCTACCTCACCATGGCGGCGAAATGCGCCGTGGCTTTCTGCGCCTTCACCCTCATCAATCAGTATTTTCCCGGACGGGCTTTCCTGCTCCGGCTGATCGTCGTGGCGGCCATCTCCCTGCTGGCCTCCGTGCTGCCCTGGAAGTACCTGAGCTTCCTCGCGGCGGTGTGGCTGCTGGCGCAGCTGAGCGCCCTGTCCCTGGAGGCGGCGGCGTTCACCTTCGTGGTGCTGCTGATCCTGGCCCTGGCGCGCTATCTGCTGCTGCCCGGATCGGGCCTGGTCCTGGTGGTGCTGCCCATCCTGTTTTTATGGAAGATTCCCTTCCTGATCCCGCTGGTCGTCGGCGTGACGGGCGTGCTGAGCGGCTTCGTTTCCGTGGGGAGCGGCGTGATCATTTTCTACCTGCTGCAGTTCCTTTCCCGGAATCTGGAATACCTGACCGCGCCGGAAGGCGATACGCTGGTGCAGCGCCTGTTCTTCCTGCTGAAGGGCATGGCCGAACACCCGCAGATGATAACCGTGATGCTCTGCTTCTGCCTGACCACGCTGGTCGTGTATCTGATCAGCCGCCTCAAGGTGGATTACGCGCCGCAGATCGCCGTGGGCTTCGGCGCCCTGCTGGACCCGCTGCTGCTGGCCGGCATCTTCGATTTCCTGCGCCGCCCGGCCGGTCCGGAGAGCCTCATCTGGGGAAGCCTGATCTCGCTGCCGGTCGCCCTGATCATTTCCCTCCTGCACCGTTTCCTGAACTACGCCAAGACGGAAAACGTGCAGTTCGAGGATGACGAATACTACTATTACGTAAAGGCGGTGCCGAAGGTCGTCCTGTCCGTCCGGGACCGGAAGCCGGAAGCCGCCGCGGCGGAAACGCCGGAAGAGAATACGGAAAAGGAGGAACCGGTGAATGCTGAACGGGATACGTGAGTTCTTAAGATCCGTCTGGCACCAGATCCAGGCGATCCGGATCGCCCCGAAGAATATCATCGAGATCCTGGTCCTGGCGGTCCTGATTTATTACCTGATCATCTGGATCAAGCGCTCCCGCGCCTGGGTGCTGCTGCGCGGCGTCGTCGTCCTGCTGGTCTTCGTGCTGCTGGCCAATGTGTTTGAATTAAACGTGATCTCCTTCATCGCGGACAGGACGCTGAGCATTTTGGTGATCGCCCTGTTGGTCCTGTTCCAGCCGGAACTGCGCGCGGCGCTGGAGCAGATCGGCCAGGGCAAATTCGTCCGGTATTTCATGCGGTCCAACCGCTCGCAGACGGAAAAAATGTATCCGCCCGAGGCCGTGGAAGAGATCGTGGAAGCCAGTTACATCATGGGCCGGAACAAGACCGGCGCGCTGATCTGCCTGGAACGGGAGATCGAGCTGGGCCAGTACATCAATACCGGTATCCGCATCGACGGCGTGCTGACCAGCGCGCTGCTGATCAATATTTTCGAGAAGAATACGCCGCTGCATGACGGCGCTGTGATCCTGCAGGGGGCCAAGGTGACGGCGGCCACGTGCTATCTGCCGCTGTCGGCCAATAATGAGATCAACAAGGACCTGGGAACGCGCCACCGGGCGGCCATCGGCCTCACCGAAGAAACGGACAGCTGGGTCGTGGTGGTCTCCGAGGAGACCGGCAGCGTGTCGCTGGCCCGCGGCGGGCAGCTGCTGCATGACCTGAGCCCGGACGAACTGCGGGAAGAACTGCAGAAGATCGAGAACGATTTTTCCTCGGACCTGCTGCTGCAGGAGGTGGAAAAACGCCGGAGCCGGAGCCGCCGGCGCAAGCCCCGGGGCACGGTCCCGGAACCGCAGGCCGTGACGGAAAACAGCGGGAAAGGAGAGCAGGATGCTGAAGAGATTACTGAATAACTGGCCGCTGAAACTGCTGTCCGTCGTACTGGCCGCCGTCGCCTGGCTCGTGATCATCAGCCTGGCGGACCCGTCGGATACCCGCACCATCAACAATATCCCGGTCAAGATCCTGCATGAGGAACTGCTGAGCCAGTCCGGCAAGAGCTATTCCATCGAGGGCGGCGACGAGCCCACGGCGAGCATCGACGTGACCGGCCCCCGCTCGGTGATGCAGGAACTGAAGGCCTCCGACTTTACCGCGACGGCGGACATCGAGGAGATGATCGACATCAACGGGGCGGTCCCCATCCGGGTGACCAGCAACCATCCGCGCGTCAGCTCCAGCCAGATCTCCCTGAACAACAACTCGGTGATCATCCGCTACGAGAGCATCGTTTCCAAGAACTTCATCATATCCATCCAGTCCGAGGAAGAACCGCCGGAAGGCTATTTCGTCGGCAGTCTGTCAGCCGCGCCGCGCACCGTGCGCGTGACGGCGCCCAGCTCCGTGCTGGACCGCATCGGCCGGGTGGCGGCGGAAGTGGACGTGTCGCAGATGACAGAAAGCACGCAGGTCGAATCGGTCCTGCGGTACTTCACCAATACCGGGGAAGAACTCCATCTGGATACTTTTAAGGATACCAAGACGGGCACCAGCAGCGTCATCGTCAGCGTGGAGATCCAGACCATGAAGACGGTGCCGGTGGTGATCAGCCAGGAGGCGGTGGACGAACTGAAGTCCCAGGTGCCGGAAGGCTACCGCTACACGGGACACAGCGCGCTGCCCACGGTCCAGGTGAAAGGTCTGAAGACCCGGCTGGCCGATCTGGCGGCCGTGACCATCCCGCCGCGCTCCCTGAACCTGACCGGCGTCACGGAGGATAAGGATTTCGAACTGGATCTGGATTACTTCCTGCCGGAAGGCATCGAACTGATGGACGGCCAGGAGGAACTGTTCACCGTGACCCTGTATGTGGACGAACTGGTGGTCCGCGAATTTGCGGTGCGCACCGTGCGTCTGATCGGGGACGAGGACGGGTACCGTTATGAATTCGACCTGCCCATCACGGTCAGCATCCGCGGTCTGGAAGACGATTTCCAGTCGTTCGATACCAGCATGATCAGCCTGTCCATGGACGTGACGGATTACGCGAACAACCCCGGCAAGTACATCCTGCCGGTGGAAGTCCACTGCGAGGACGAGGAGATCTTCATCCCGCTGCCCGGCCCGCGCGTCGAAGTGACCATCAAGGCCGAGGCGCCGCCGACCCGCGGCAAGGAAACCACCGTCCCGCCGACCACCGCCCCGACGGAAGCGGCGGAGACCACGGCCGCGGACTCCACGCTCCCTTCCGTGCCGTAAGCACGGACCTGACCGCAAGGAGGCGCGTATGAAAATCGTAGTGCAGCGGGTCAAAGAAGCCGCTGTGACAGCAGACGGCAAAACTGTGGGCCGCATCGGAAAGGGCTTTCTAGTCCTTCTGGGCGTGTCCCAGTCCGATACCGAAGCGCAGGCGGACCGCCTGGCGAAAAAAATGCTGGGCCTCCGCATCTTCCCGGATGCGGAAGGCAAGACCAACCTGTCCCTGGCGGACGTCGGCGGACAGCTCCTGGTGGTCTCGCAGTTCACGCTGTACGCGGACTGCCGCAAGGGATACCGTCCCAGCTTTACCAACGCGGCGGGCGGCGAAAAAGCCGAGCGGCTGTATGAATACTTTGTCGATATCTGCCGGCAGACCGATCCGTCGGTGCAGACCGGCGTGTTCGGGGCGCACATGGAGATCAGCCTGATCAACGACGGCCCCTTCACCATCGTCTGGGAGGAAAACGGATGATCTATTACGTCAAGGGCATCCTGACCGAATATACGGAAGAAGGCGCGGTGCTGGAAGCCGGCGGCGTCGGCTACCACCTGATCATTCCCGCCTCGCTCCGCGCGGAACTGCCCGCTCCCGGCGAGGAAGTGAAACTGTACACCTACTACCAGGTGGGCGAGGATTCCCAGAAGCTGTACGGCTTTTCGGACCGCGAAGCCCGCAACCTGTTCATGCAGCTCATCAAAGTGAGCGGCATCGGCCCCAAGCTGGCGGTCTCCGTGATGGGGACGCTGAGCGTGGACGAACTGAGGCTGGCGGTCATCGCCGGCGACGTGAAAGCCATTGCGCAGGCGCCGGGCATGGGCAAAAAAACAGCGGAAAAACTGATCCTGGAAATGAAGGACAAGATCGACGCCGCAGCGCTGGTCGCCGCCCCCGGCAAAACGCCGGCAGGCGCGCCCGTGGTCGTCACCGACGCCTTCTCCGAAGCCGTGGCTGCCCTGCAGGCCCTGGGCTACAGCTCCTCGGAAGCCCTGAAGACCGTGCGCAGCCTGGAAGCGGGCGATGACTGGACCGTGGATCAGATCCTGGAAGCGGCTTTCCGGAAACTGGCGATGTTTTAAGGAGGCAGGAACATGGAAAGACGGACCATCAGCACCGAACGCCTGCCGGAAGAGGACAAACTGGAACTGTCCCTGCGCCCGCGGGTCCTGGCGGAATACATCGGCCAGGAAGAACTGAAGAACACCTTAAAAGTTTACATAGAAGCGGCGAAAGCGCGCAAAGAACCGCTGGACCACGTGCTGCTCTACGGCCCGCCCGGCCTGGGCAAGACCACGCTGGCGGGGATCATCGCGAACGAGATGGGGGCCAACATGAAGGTCACCTCCGGCCCGGCCATCGAGCGGCCCGGCGAACTGGTGGCCGTGCTCTCCGGGATGAAGCCCGGCGACGTGCTGTTCATCGATGAGATCCACCGCCTGAACCGCCAGGTGGAGGAAGTGCTCTATCCGGCCATGGAGGACTTCGTGGTGGATATCGTGCTGGGCAAGGAGAACGGCGCGCGCTCCGTGCGCTACAAGCTTCCGCCGTTCACGCTGGTGGGCGCCACCACGCGGGCAGGCATGCTGACCGCCCCGCTGCGCGACCGCTTCGGCGTGGTGCACCGGCTGGAGTTCTATAAACCGGAGGAACTGAAGGTGATCGTGGAGCGTTCCGCGCGCGTCCTGGGCGTCGGCATCGACGAAGCCGGGGCCATGGAGATTGCCTCCCGCTCCCGGGGGACGCCCCGCCTGGCCAACCGCTTCTTAAAGCGCGTGCGGGATTTCGCGCAGGTCCGCTACGACGGCGAGATCACCCGCGAGATCGCGGACGAGACCCTGAAGATCCTCCAGGTGGACGCGCTGGGTCTGGACCGCACGGACCGGAACATGCTCCGCGTGATCATCGAAAACTACGCGGGCGGTCCCGTCGGCCTGGACACCCTGGCCGCCGCGCTCGGCGAAGACGCGGGCACCATGGAAGACGTGGTGGAACCCTACCTGCTGCAGAACGGCTTCCTCAAACGGACGCCGCGCGGCCGGATGGTGACGGCCCGGGCGTACGAGCACCTGGGATACAACCCGCCGCCCATGCAGGAGACCTTGCCGTTCTGACGGGAAGATACAGGAAGACATACCCGGGCCGCCGGCCCGTGTAAGATAAAAAAAGCCCGGCCCCTGAAGCCGAGGAAGGAGCAAAAACATGGAAGAGAATACCTCAAAAAACTTTATTGAGCAGTTTATCGACGAAGACCTGGCGGAAGGCGTGTACGACCACGTATGCACCCGCTTTCCTCCGGAACCGAACGGCTACCTGCACATCGGCCACGCCAAGTCCATCCTGCTGAACTACGGCCTGGCCGTGAAGTACGGCGGCAAGTTCAACATGCGCTTTGACGACACCAACCCCACCAAGGAAAAGACCGAGTACATGGAATCCATCCTGACGGACATCCGCTGGCTCGGCGCGGACTGGGAGGACCGCCTGTTCTACGCTTCGGATTATTTCCAGAAGATGTTCGAGTGCGCCTTGCTGCTCATCGATAAAGGTCTGGCCTACGTGGACGACCTGTCCGCGGACCAGATCCGCGAATACCGCGGCACCCTGACGGAGCCCGGCAGGGAAAGTCCCTGCCGCAACCGCTCCATCGAGGAGAACCGCCGCCTGTTCCTGGAGATGAAGGACGGCAAGTACGCGGACGGCGAGAAGGTCCTGCGCGCGAAGATCGACATGGCTTCCTCCAATATGAACATGCGCGACCCCGTCATCTACCGCGTGGCGCACGTGCCGCACTACAACACCGGCGACAAATGGTGCATCTACCCGATGTACGACTTCGCGCACCCGATCGAGGACGCCATTGAAGGCATCACCCACTCCATCTGCACGCTGGAGTTTGAGGACCACCGGCCGCTGTACGACTGGGTGAAGATCAACTGCGATTTCAAGAACCCGCCGCGTCAGATCGAATTCGCCAAGCTGTACCTGAAGGACGTCGTCACGGGCAAGCGCTACATCAAGCGCCTGGTGGAAAACGGCATCGTGGACGGCTGGGACGACCCGCGCCTGGTCTCCATAAGCGGCCTGCGCCGCCGCGGCTACACGCCCGAATCCATCAAGATGTTCGTGGAGATGTGCGGCGTCTCCAAAGCCAACTCCATCGCGGAGCTGCCGGCCCTGGAATACTGCATCCGCGAGGACTTAAAGACAAAGGTGCCGCGCCTTATGGCGGTCCTGGACCCGGTGAAACTGGTCATCGAAAACTATCCGGAAGGGCAGATCGAGCAGCTGAGCATCCCCAACAACCTGGAGAACCCGGAACTGGGCGAACGCCTCGTGCCTTTCAGCCGCGAACTGTACATCGAGCGCGAAGATTTCATGATCGACCCGCCGAAGAAGTATTTCCGCCTCTTCCCGGGCAATGAGGTCCGCCTGATGGGCGCCTACTTCGTGAAATGCACCGGCTATGAGACCGATGAAAACGGTAACGTCACCCTCGTGCGCTGCACCTACGATCCGGAAACGAAGAGCGGCTCCGGCTTCGAAGGCCGCAAGGTCAAGGGCACCATCCACTGGGTGGAAGCCGCCACCGCCGGCCACGTGACCGCCCGCCTGTACGAGAACCTGATCGACGAAGAGAAGGGCATGTTCAACGAGGAAGGCGGCCTGAACCTGAACCCGCACTCCCTGACCGTCTGCGAAAACTGCGTGGTCGAACCGCTCCTGATGGAAGCGAAGCCGTTCGACCGCTTCCAGTTCGTCCGGAACGGCTATTTCTGCGCGGACTCGCACGATTCCAAGCCCGGCGCTCCGGTCTTCAACCGTATCGTACCGCTGAAGAGCAGCTTCAAACTGCCCGCGGCCAACAAATAAAACCCCAAAGGGCGGCTCCGTGCCGCCCTTTTCCATAGGACATGCCGATGAATTACAAATGCCTGATCCTGGACCATGACGACACCGTGGTGGATTCCACCGCGACGGTGCATTATCCGGCCTTCCTGGCGTTCATGGAACAGTACCGCGGCGGCACGGACATCACGCTGGAACAGTACTTCACCTACAATTTCTCCCCCGGCGTCCTCCCCTTCTTCCAGGAGATCGTCGGACTGAACGAAGAGGAGATGAAGCTCGAGGAGGCGTTCTGGCGCGAATACGTCCGCCATCACGTCCCGCACGCGTACCCGGCCATGAAAGCCCTGCTGTGGGAAGTCCGCCGCGCCGGCGGCCTGCTCTGCGTCGTCTCTCATTCGTTCAGCGACTACATCCGCCGGGATTACGAGGCGAACGGCCTGCCGGAACCGGACATGCTGTTCGGCTGGGAAGTGCCTAAACCGATCCGCAAACCGGAGCCTCACAGTGTCCATGCAATCCTGGAACGCTTTGATCTGCGGCCGAAGGAAGTCCTGGTCGTAGACGACCTCAAGCCCGGCTACGACATGGCGCGGGCCGCGGGCGTGCCCTTCGCCGCCGCCGGCTGGGCGGGAGAGTACCCGGCCGTGGAATCGTTCATGCGCGCGAACTGCGAGCATTACTGCAAGACCATCGAAGACCTGGCCGTTCTGATCGGCCTGAATTGCTAAAAAGCACAAGAACAGGAGGAAAGATCCATGAAAAAGCTTCGTATCTGGATACTGGCGGCGATCTGCCTCGCAACGCTCGCGGGATGCCTCATCACATCCCGTGCGGCGAACACGGACGACATCGTCAACGGGGACGTGGTGAAGATCGGGTCGTATCCGCAGACGCGGGTGACGAATTCGTCCCTGATCAACACGCTGAACGGCGTCTCCAAAACCTGGAATAATTATCCGTATTATTCCAAAAACACGAGCGGCGGCAACTATCCCACCAAACTGGACAAGACCATGATGGATTACGCGGATTTCACCTACAACGGCGTGAAATACCGCGCGGTCCGCATCAATAAATACCGGCCCAATGATGTGACTAAGGTCCCGGACAGCGAATATACGCAGCAGCAGAATGGCTACATCAAAGGCACGATCTACTATTTCATCTGGGAGCCGGTTGAATGGGTCGTCCTGGATAAGGGCAACGGTATCGTCATTTCCAAAAAGGTCCTGGACGCCCAGCCGTTCAACGACTTTTTCCAGGAAGCAAATTCCCGGTATATGAGCGCGGTGGACGACAGTGCCTCGGCTTCCGCTTGGCATTATGCCACTGTCCGCTACTGGCTGAACGGGGAAGACTCTTATTATGACCAGTACGCAAATTTCAATTTCTATTATTCCGCCTTTTCCTCATCGGAAAGAAGCGCGATCCGGTCGCAGATGCATGAATACACCTGCGAACTGCAGGGGTTTATCAGTTATGATTCCGTATTCCTGCCCCTGGAAACTGAAGTGACCAAATACAAATCTTTTATCACTTCGGCGGAAAACACGGACTATGCGGAATCGCAGGGCAAGAGCAAACCGGGCAGCAGCGGCGGAAACTACTGGTACACCTCAAAAGCTGCGAATGATAAAAAGATGTACTACTGCGTTGATCAGACGACCTCTTTTTCCGATGAAAGATACAGCAAAATCACCAGCACCATCACCGGCATCCGGCCCATGCTGAAGCTGGACCTGTCTTCGGATGCAGTCATCGGCCCGTTCACGATCAACGAGTCGAGTATTCTTTACCGCTGCCCGCACATACTCTGGGATGAGCAGACAGATGCGCAGTCCTATGACGTTTACCGCTGCCCCGGGAACGTGGACCCGGCCACGACGACCGCCTGGACGAAACTGACGACGACCGCGCTGGAAGGGACTGCCACCTCCTATACGGACAATTCGGCAGTCACGGAAAACTCTTATTATTACTACGTCACGAAATATACCTCCTCCGGCTCGGAGAAATCCAAACCCGTAAAAGGCTACTGCAAACTGTACTCCCCTACGGTATCGGTGAGCAATAACGCGGACGGGAAGCCGGTGCTGAGCTGGACTTCCGTAGACAAAGCGGACGGCTATCTGATCTACCGAAAGACGGTCAACGAATCGACCGGTTCCTGGACCAGCTGGACTCAACTGGTCCAGGAACCGGTCACGAACCGGACTTTTACGGATACGACCGCACAGCCCGGAAAAGAATACGGCTACTGGGTGCGTTCCTATTCCAACCTGGGAAGCAGTTATTATTCCATGTATAAATGGGGGAACGGAAACCGTGCTTCCTGCAAACTCGGCACGCCTCATCCGACCGTCACGACCTGGCCGAACGGGAAGCCGCGCATCAGCTGGGATCCTGTAGCAGGGGACGAGGGAACGGAGGACGTCTACTACCGGGTATACTACCGCTGCGGCAGCGAGACGGGGTGGACTTCCGTCGCTTATACGTACGGGAGCGGATTCACCCACGGCGGCTCTTCGAATACGGAGACCTGCTATTACTACGTCAAGGCGCACAACAAAAACTGGGACGAGGCCTATGACTCGGAGGATTCCGCTATCATCTCCTGGGAGCATTATCTGCAGATCTTCCATTATCCGGAATCCGTCAGCGTCAAGGCCGGGCAGACCGCCACGTTTACGGTGAGCGCGGGCGGCGTCGGACTCCAGTACCAGTGGCAGTACCGCACCTCTTCCTCGGGGGAATGGAAAGACTGCACCAGCGCGACCGAAGGCTACAACACGGCCACGCTGAAGGTCGTGGGCAAGACCTACCGCCACGGGTACCAGTACCGCTGCTGTGTGACCAATAATAAGGGCCTGACGTCGGAATCCGGGGCGGCGACCCTGAGCGTGCTGGGCATCAAGAAACAGGCCGCTTCCGTCAGCACGACGGCCGGCAAGACCGCCTCCTTTACGATCGTGGCGACCGGAACGGGCAAGACGTATCAGTGGCAGTGGCGGAAGAATTCCTCCGGGACCTGGACCGACTGCACCAGCGCCACCACCGGATACCATTCGGCCACGCTGAAAGTCTCGGCCACAACCGGCCGGCACGGCTACCAGTACCGCTGCAAGGTGTCGGATTCCGCGGGCAATACGGTGACTTCAAAAGCCGTTACCCTGAACGTGCTGGGAATCAAGAAGCATCCGGCTTCCGTAACGACGGCAGCGGGCAATACGGCGACCTTTACGGTGACCGCGACCGGGAAAGGGAAGACCTATCAGTGGCAGTGGCGGAAGAATTCCTCCGCGACCTGGACCGACTGCACCAGTGCCACCGCCGGCTATAACACGGCGACCCTGAAAGTCTCGGCAACGGCTGCCCGGAACGGTTACCAGTACCGCTGCAGGGTGAAGGATTCCGCCGGGAACACGGTGTATTCGAAAGCCGCCACGCTGACGGTCAAATAATCGGGCCTGCCTGTTTTTCCATCAAAAAGACCACCCGCGGAACGGGTGGTCTTTTGCTGTTCGGGCAGACGGCCGCGTTATTCGTTCAGGGAATCTTTGACTTCCTCCACGGTCTCCCGGACGTCTTCCTTGATGTCTTCGACGGCTTCCTTGAATTCCTCGAATGCCGCGTCGACGGGGCTTTCTTCTTCGCCGTTCTCCGCGGCGGCCTTGCGCTCGGCGGCGGCTTTCTTGGCGCCTTCGACGGCTTCCTTCACGTCAGCCAGGGCTTTCTTCAGGCCGGTCAGGATGTCTTCGGAAGCGACTTTGGCGTCCTCGCGGAAGCGCTCCATGGCCTTGGCGGCTTCTTCCTTGAAGCGGGCCTTGATCTCTTCGGAGTCCAGTTCCTCCCCGTCGATGGTATAGGTGGCGCGCCAGGAGTGATCCTCCTCCTCGGGGGCCGCGTTCTTCAGGCCGTCCAGTTCGGCATCCAGTGGATCGGCCGTGGGCTGCTGCTTTTCAGCGAGTTTTTTCAGGTAGATAAGGCCGCCGGCCATCGCGGCGCCGGCGATCATGGCTGCTAAAGTATTGGATTTGCCCATGGGTGTACCTCCTTTGGTTTATGGCTTGTGCAGGCATCGCACTTAAGTTCCGGAAATATTGTATAGGAAACGGATAAAAAAGTAAAGAGATATTGAGAAAAATGAGATTTAGTCTTATAATGATGAAAGAATCGATCATCCGAACAGCAGACAGGAGGAAGCCCCATGCTGATGACGTCCGCCGAAGCGGCCAAATATCTGAGAAAACTGAATGAGGAACTGAATTCCCTGCAGAACCGGGAGAGCCTGAGCCGGCAGTTCACGGTCTCCGCGGGAGAAAACGAAGAAGAACTGCGCCCGGAATACGATTACGCGGAGACGCAGGCGGCCATCCGGGAACTGGAAGCGGAGATCCGCCGCGTCAAGCACGCGGTGAACCGGTTCAACTGCAGCACGCAGATCCCCGGTTTCGACATGACGGTCGACCAGATGCTGATCTACCTGCCGCAGTTGACCGCGAAAAAGCAGAAACTCGCCGTCATGAAGGACGTCCTGCCCCGCACCCGCGTGACCCGCTACAACAGCAACCTGGTGGAATACACCCTGGTCAACTACGACCTGGCGCAGGTGTCCGCGGACTATGAAGCCGTCTCCGACGAGCTCGGCCGCGCCCAGAACGCCCTGGACCTCGTCAACACCACGGTCCAGTTCGAAGTGGAAGAGTAAGGGGAGAGCCCCTTTTCCGCTGCTTCCTTTTTGGTTCTCACTGAGAACATTGCGCTATAAAGGATCCGGTCCAAAGTCCGTGTTATCCGTTATTCTTTTGATTTATCCTTTATCCTGCATGGTTTTGAGTCAGGCCGGAAGATCACGGTCCGTTCTGCGGATTTTTTAAGGAAGTAGGAAAACTTCCGGGCGGGTGAAGTTCGGTTTCAGCCCGTCCATTTTTCGTACGAAAAAAGGCGGCCCGCAGCCGCCCTTTGCCATTTGAAAGGGCTGTTGTTTCAACGGCCCGCGGTTTTTTGTGTTTTTACAGAATTAATGCTTCTTCCGGCAGATCTGCCAGCATCCCCAGCAATTCGAGGACCTCATCCTTCAGCTTTTCATTCTTCAGCCCGTCCAGGAAAAAACATACCTGCGGCCAGCCGGCGGCCAGCGCGATCCAGGTGTACCCGCCGAGAGCTGTCTTTTCGGTCTCCGTAGCGTGGTAGAGCGTCATCATGCGGCCCTGGTACCGGCGGTAATCCGCCAGGGCGTGCTCCAGCCGCACGGCTGCGCCGACGGGTTCTTCGACTTCTTCCAGGAATCCGCCGCCCAGGTTGGCGAACTGGTTCACGATCACTTCCGTGCCGGACAGGTTGAAGTCGATGAAGCCGGCCAGGTGGCCGTCCGGCCTCACCAGTACGTTGCTGGAGTTCTCATCGCCCTGGAAGACGCAGCGGGGGAGGGATTTGTAGACGGCACGGAGGGCGGCGCGGACGGCGTCATGTTTTTGCGTCAGGCGGGCTGCCAGGGAAGTTTCCCCAATATCGTTCAGCGCGCGGATCAGGCGGTCGAAATTCTGCTGCTTCTCGTCGATCCCTTCCTCCTTGTCAAAGGGGCTCAGATCGAACAGGCTGTACATGCCCATCGTGCCGGAAAGATCCACGTTCCGGTAGCGCTCCGCGAAGAGGGCGACGCTGTCCAGGACTTCCTGCCAGAGGGCCGCGCTGTCGATGCGCGGCGGTTTTTCCTGCATCAGATCATACATCAGAGGGAAGTCCGCGTATTCTGCCAGATAAACGGAAAGCGGGCCGCGGGCGTGGAAAAAGCGGCCTTTCGGGTCTGGCAGGAAAGCCGGGCAGAAGAGGCCGAAATCCCGGTAGCGGCCGATCAGGCGGTTCAGGTCCGCGAGGCGCTGCTCGGTCATGTCCGGCGCTTTCACCAGGCGCAGGACAAAACGGCGGCCGATGATGTAGTTCAGGCGGATGTCGTCCGCGTCGTGTGACGTATCGATCAGGCGGACATCGCCCGCTCCGGCGTATCCGTATTGCGCCAGCAGGGAAAGGACCTCCCCGCGGGAGGGCGGCGTCAGGTCCGCCGGGAAGTGTTTGCCGGGGGTCAGGGAAGGATCGGACATCTCAGGACTCCTGTTCGTAATGATACAGCGCCGCCAGGCCGCCGTGGGAGGTCTCGCGGTACTTTTTATCCATGTCTTTGCCGGTCCGGTACATCGTCTGCACGACTTCGTCGAAGGAGATCTTCCGGGTGCCGGTCAGGAACTGGGCGAGGTTTACGGAACTGACGGCACGCATCGCGGCCACCGCGTTCCGCTCGATGCAGGGGATCTGCACGAGGCCGTTCACCGGGTCGCAGGTGAGGCCCAGCGAGTGCTCCATCGCGATCTCCGCCGCGTATTCGATCTGGTTGTCGTCCAGTCTGTAGAGGCTGGCCAGCGCCGCGGCCGCCATGGAGCAGGCAGAGCCGATCTCGGCCTGGCAGCCGCATTCCGCGCCGGAAACGGAGGCGTTGGTGCGGATCACGTTGCCGATCAGGCCGGCCACCGCCAGCGCGTCCAGGATCTCTTCCTCCGGGAAGCCCCGGTCGTGCTCCATGTAATACAGCACGGCGGGCAGCACCCCGCAGGCGCCGCAGGTGGGGGCGGTCACCACCACGCCCTCCGCCGCGTTTTCCTCGCTTACGGCGTAGGCGTAGGCGGCAATGGTGCGGTTCATGGTCAGGTCCGAACTCTCGTTGTAGCAGCGGGTGTTGTACAGATCGGCGGCGCGGCGGTTCAGATTGAGGCCTCCGGGGAGGACGCCCTCCGCCTGCAGGCCGCGTTCGACGGCGTCCTTCATCGCATCCCAGACCGTGGCCAGATAAGGCGTCAGGCCGGGGCCTTCCGTCTGTTTGATGAAATCCAGCAGGCGGATACCGCCCTGATAGCAGTAGTAGCGCATTTCCCCGAAACTCGTCTGCGGGTAGATCTCGCGCTCCTCCCCGGTCCGGCCCCGGGGCCAGCGGATGGAGCCGCCGCCGATGCTCATGATCTGCTTTTCGGCCAGCAGCTGGCCGTCGCGGAAGGCCCGGAACAGCATCGTGTTGGGATGGGGCAGGTCGGCCGTTTCCTTGTCGAAGATCAGTTTCGCTTCGGGCAGGATGCGGCGGATGGCCTTTCCGGTCCCGTGTCCTTCGCCGGTATAGGCGAGGGAGCCGTAAAGGGTCACTTCGAAGGCGCCCGCCTCCGGGTTGTGGTCCCTGAACCATTGAGCGGCGCGGAAGGGGCCGACGGTATGGGAACTGGAGGGACCCTGGCCGATTTTGAAGACGGTTTTAATGGTACGCATGGGATGGTCCTTTCCTGGCGCCCGGCGGGCAGTGACAATAAAGGGGCGGCGCGAAGCCGCCCCGGTCGGGATCAGTTCATACGCCTGTTCCACAGTTTCCGGAACAGCGTTTCCACCTGCTCGTGGAGCAGCAGCGTGGGCAGGAAGGCGCTGACCGCCAGCATCAGCTCCCAGGGGATGTCCGCGATGATGTAGGCTTTCAGATTCCGGATCTGATTGGTCAGCACGAGGGCGGTGGGCACGATCATGGTCCAGCTGTACAGAAACGCGAATCCCATGTTGGCAAACGCCAGCGGGATGCTGCTTTCCGTTTTCTTGAGCAGCGTGCACGTGATCAGCGGGCCCCACATCCAGCCGATCCACTGGGCCGTGGTGAAGATCGGGTTGAGTGAACCCCACAGGGTGGAGTCCAGCAGCAGATAGACAGTCACGATGGCGGCGGTCCGCCCCAGTCCCAGCACCTTCGAGTACAGGAGGATGAGAAAGAAATTCAGCGTCACGTTCGGCAGGAAGGTGAGCAGCTGCTTCTGCAGGAGCAGGATCGCCGTCAGGGCCGCCATTACAACGATCTCATAAACGGGTAAGGGCGGTTTTTTCATAACTTACGGGGCGATGTATACCGTGTCGATGAAGTCGATCTTGTCGCCGTCCGCAAAAGGCTGGGTCATGACGCCCTCCATCGCGTATTCGCCGTTGATGTAGAAGGCAATGTACGTATGGAAATCGGCGGGCGTGGTCAGATTTTCGATGGTCATGAGCATGCCGTTGTCGATCGTAACGTTCGCGAAGTTTTCGGGCAGCAGGTCCGCCAGGGACTGGCCGGCCTTGAAGCCCACGGTTTTCTCCGCCAGGACGTTGTTGTTCTGGTCCTGCACGGTGATGGTGATGTGGCCGTCGAATTCTTCCGCTTCCGCGGTGGTCTCCATCGGGATATAGACGGTGTCGACGAAGTCGATCTTGTCGCCGTCCGCGAAAGGCAGGGTCATGATGCCTTCCATCGCATACTCGCCGTTGATGAAGAGGGCGATGTAGCTGCTCCAGTCAGCGGGGGTGGTCAGGGACTCGATGGTCATGAGCATGCCGTTGTCGATCGTAACGTTCGCGAAGTTTTCGGGCAGCAGGTCTGCCAGCGTCTGGCCGGCTTTGAAGCCTACGTTTTTCTCCACGAGGACTTTCTGATCCTTGTCCTGCACGGTGATGGTGATGTGGCCGTCCTCCGCGCCGGGCTCCGTCGCGGGGGCTGCTTCAGTCGTGCCCGCAGGGACAGGGGCTTCCGTGCCGGGCGCTTCGGTCAGAGGCGCTTCCGTGCCGGGCGCTTCGGTCAGAGGCGCTTCCGTGGCCGCCGTGGTGGTCGGATCCTTCCGGGCCTGGCCGCCCTTGTTGCCGAACATCAGCCAGCAGGCGACGCCGCACACCAGCAGTGCGGCCACTGCCAGTACGATCTTCAGGGTTTTCTTATTCATTTTTTTTCGCAAGTGATCTTCAGTCCTCAGCCGTAGACCGGCGGCGGAAGCCTCAAGGCTTACGATCCTCCTTAAAATGTGCTCTCGGGTAAGTCTCCTGGCTCCGCTTCCCCCTCGGACCGCCTTCTCACGGGTCGCCCCGCAATGGCTGAGTTTCCTCCCGGTCCTCGTCCGCGATACAGTTGCCGGTACAGCTGAGGCCTCGCACCTCATTCCTCGTTACGGCCTCGCGGCCACCCGATGCGGAAACATTATAGCAGTATGCGCCTGATAAAACAAGGCCTGTTGTAAGAACAGAGTGTAAACAATAACGTAAGGACTTGACAAGTGACCTCCCGTTCACTATAGTAGGTGAACGAAAGGTCACTATTCTGCGTGCGGAGGTTATTATGGCGAACGGCACAAAAGAGAGAATACTTGCTGCTGCCCTGGAGATGTTTTCACAAAACGGCTATGCAGGGACAAACATCCGTGAATTGAGTGCATCACTTGGACTTGTCAAGTCCGGGGTCTACAAACACTATGAGAGCAAGGAAGCAATCTGGAACGCATTGCTGGATCAGATGACTGCTTATTACGGAGAACATTTCGGTTCACCTGAGCACTTGCCGCCTGTACCGGATTCGCTGGAGGCGTTGACCCGGCTGACCATGCAGATGGTTAACATCACCGTTCATGATGAGAAGATCATCATGACACGCAAGGTCCTGACACTTGAACAGTACCGGGACGTACGCGCGCGGGAATTGGCGACGAAGCACTTCCTGACAGGGCTGACGGAGATATTCACGCGCATCTTTGCCGGGATGATGGACAAGGGATTGATCCGCCGTGATGACCCCGCCATGCTGGCCTTTGCCTATACCATGCCGATTTCGGCGCTGATACACCTGTGCGATCGTGAGCCAGAGAAAACGGAAGATGCTATAGGACAAATCGAAGCGTTCAGCAGGCACTTTATTGCGACCTATGGGGTGAAGTAACAATGATTGATCTGAAAAAGTATCTGGATGATCTGATCCTGAACTGTCAGTCAGCCTTCGGAGAAAGATTGCTGTACATGGGGCTGCAAGGAAGCTATCTGCGTGGTGAAGCCCGTGAAAACAGCGATATCGACATCATGGTGATCCTTGACCGGTTTTCCGTGAGGGATATGGATACATACCGCGGAATTCTGAAGGAAATCGGTTTTTACGAGAGATCCTGCGGCTTCATCTGCGGAAAAGACGAAATGAAGCGCTGGAATCCTCTGGAGGTATGCCAGCTGCGTCATACGACGAAAGACCTGGTCGGTGATTTGGCAGATTATCTTCCGACTGCAGCAAGGGAGGATGAGATTAATTATGTCAAACTGAGCCTGGGAAATCTGTATCACGAACTCTGTCATCGCTATATTCATGCAGACAGGGACAAGAACGCCGCCAGGTTTCGCAGCACTTGCAAGAGTGCGTTTTACCTGATACAGAATCTGCACTTTCTGGAAAGAGGGTGCTTTATCCTTCGCAAGACGGAACTGAAGGAAGCGGCTGTGGAAGAAGACCGGATTATTCTGGAATTGGCTGACCTTCCGGACGGTTACGATTTTGATCAGGCTTTCTCTTCCCTGTTTGCCTGGTGTCAAAGAGCTTTTGCCCGCATCGAACGCCTTGGAGGAAAATGACATGAACCATACAGCCCTTGTTGTCATCGATATACAGAATGATATCACCAAGCACTACAGGGACATCATCGACAATATCAATTCCGCTATTGACTGGGCAATGGGGCAGGCAATGACAGTCATCTATATAAAACACAATAACCTGTCCGCCGGTACGCGCACCTTCAAGCCGGGCACAAAAGGAGAGACAATATGGAGTGTCTCTACGGTCCTCCTCCGGATATGTAAAACAGAAGAAGGGAGAACCTCCTGGGCGTCATCAATACAGGAGAGTACGACGTTTATGGGAATTAC
>JAFZRY010000011.1 GCA_017619615.1 Lachnospiraceae bacterium
CCTGCGCGCCGCTGTACTTCTCCAACTGGTGCACCTGGGCTTACAACTGCTGGGGCCTCAACTGCATCATCAACATGGACTCGCTGATGTTCGACATGGAGATGCGCACCGATTCCTACGAGCACATGCTCGAGGATATGGCCACCTACCACATGTGGGCGCCGATGCGCCGCATGGCCGTCGGCGGCATGCACCACATCTTTGAGCTGTGGGATTACATGGAGCGCTTCAACTGCGACATGGTCGCCATGTACGACCAGCTCCAGTGCAAGGGCATGCAGGGCGTGCACGGCCTGTTCGAGGATGAGTTCCGCAAGCGCAACATCAAGGCCTTCTGGATGCCGCACGCGCTGCCCGACTGCCGCACGGTCTCCCGCGCGGAGATTCGCCGCATGATCAACGACTACATGACCACCGTCATGCACGAGGAACCGCTGGATCCCACGCTGCTGGATTTCGAAGACGGCGACTCCTGGTAAAGAACAGCCCCGGAAAGGATTACCGACATGAAAGCATTGAAGACCATTTTCCGCATCCTCTGGACGCTTCTCAAGATCACCGGCATCGCGTATGTGATCCTCTTTATCGTGTTCTTTTTCGATCTGGACGGCAAGGCCCTGTACACCGTCGTCGAGCCCAATCTGGCCGCTCATTACGACAAGATGGAGCGGGCGGACAACACGAAGACGCCGTACGGGAAGAAGGATCCGATCAAGGTCGGGTGAAGGCGGCAGATATCATGATGTGGGGGCGGCAGGAAGCCGCCCCCTTTTTTCGCTAAAAAAGGGACGGCCGCAGCCGCCCCTTTGCCCTTGCCAAAGATCCGATCGATCAGATCTTCACAGCCAGGAAGAACTTCACCAGGAAGATGACGCTCAGGACGTAGGTCAGCACCGGGACCTTCTTGCCCTTGCCGGTGAAGAGCATGATCACGGTGTAGGAGATCAGGCCGAGGCCGATGCCGTGGCCGATGGAGCTGGAGACCGGCATGGTCAGCAGCATCAGGGCCACCGGGACCGTCTGGGTCATGTCGGTGAAATCGATCTTGCCCAGGCCCGCCAGCATCAGGATGCCGACGTAGATCAGCGCCGCGGAAGTGGCGGCCGGCGGAATGATGGCGGCGATGGGGGACAGGAACAGCGCCAGCAGGAACAGGACGGCGGTGGTCAGAGCGGTCAGGCCCGTGCGGCCGCCTTCCTCGACGCCGGCGGCGGATTCGATGAAGGTGGTGACGGTGGAAGTGCCGGTGGCGGAACCCACGACGGTACCCACGGCGTCGGAGATCAGCGCCTGCTTCATCTGCGGCATGTCGCCCTTGTCGTCGATCATGCCGGCCCGGGTGGCGGTGCCGACCAGGGTGCCGATGGTATCGAACATATCGATGATGCAGAAGGTGATGATGATCGTGATGACGGTAATCCAGCCGATGTCAGCCAGCACGCCGAAGTTGAACTTGAAGAACGTGTTCTCCACCATGTCCTTCACGGGAGGGACCCAGCTGGCGCCCTTCAGGTTGGCGAACGGGTCGGTCTTCAGGAAGAGCGCCTGGCCGGCCCAGTTGACGGCGGAGGCGACCAGCATGCCGATCAGCACGGAGCCTTTGACTTTGCGGTGCGCCAGCGCGATGATCACGAACAGGCCGATGAACATCGTCGCAACGGTCAGCACCATGGTGGGCCAGGCGTCGCCCAGCTGGTCCTTGATGGAGCCGGCGGTCAGGGCGCCGAAGAAGTCCTTCATCACGTAGAAGGGAGTGCCTTCCGCGTTGTACACGCCCGCGTTGGAGCCCAGGCCGATGTTCATCAGCATCAGGCCGATGGCGGGGGCCACGCCGATGCGGATGCCGAGCGGGATCGCGTGCACGATCTTTTCACGGACGTTCAGCAGGGAGAGCAGCAGGAAGATGAGACCTTCGACCAGGATGATGACCAGCGCCGCCTGGAAGCCTTCCAGGTAGCTGACGCCGGCGATCCCGGCCATGCTGGCGGCCACGGAGGCAAAGAAACTGTTCAGACCCATGCCGGGCGCCATCGCGAACGGTTTATTGGCGGCAAAGGCCAGGCAGGCGGTCCCGATAAAGGACGCCAGACAGGTAGCTACGAATACTGCGTTCCACAGGGGCGTGCCGACCGCGAAACCGGTCAGCAGGTTGGGGTTCAGGGCGATGATGTACGCCATGGTCATGAAGGTGGTCAGACCGGCCACGATCTCGGTGCGAACGGTGGTGCCGTTCTGTTTCAGCTTGAAAAGCTTCTCCATAAATTCCTCCCTCATCCTCAAATAAAAAATTACCAATAGTCGCATCTTCGGCGTGCGGTAGAGACGTTTGGGCCATTTCCTCCAAACCTATATCGGCAACTATGGTTGGTATTAAGGACAAGGATACTATATAGGAATTAACCGAAAATTGCAAGCACAAAATATAGGGGCGGAGCTGTTTTTCCGTCCCGGAGGGGAGTATATGCGGTTTTGCTTTATACCATCTCGTTGTAGCGAGTCTGGATCAGTTCCTGTACGTGCGCGATGACTTCCTTCTGTTCCGCCCGGCTCAGGTCCTTGACTTCGATGGGCGGGTCGAAATGGATGCGCACAGTGGTGGCTTTCACCCAGGGCATATGCTTCTCTAAAATATCGTCCGTATGGGTCAGCGTGAAGGGAAGGATGGGGGCGCCGCTCTGGAAAGCCGCCCGGAAGCTGCCTTCATGGAAGGGAAGGAGCTCGTCCGTATGGCTGCGGGTGCCCTCGGGGCAGATCCAGATGCTGCGGCCGTTCCGCAGTTCCTCCGCGCACTTGATGATGCATTTGAGGCCGGCCCGGGAATTCTTCCGGTCCAGGAAGATGCAGTGCAGGCACATCATGTACCAGTTCAGGACCGGCAGCTTGCGCCACTCGATCTTGGCCAGGCAGCCGGTATTGGTCTTGAAGAACCGGTAAGCCGAGAAAATATCGTAAAAGCTGCGGTGGTTGCTGATGAACAGCACCGCGCGGTCCTCCGGGATGTTCTCCACGCCCGTGACTTCGATCTTTTCCCCGGACAGGAAGGTGATGCCGCCGCAGACCAGCACGATGAACTTCTGCGTGAGGCGGTCCTTGAGCGCAGGCGAAAACAGCCCCACGACGAGCAGGACCAGCAGATACAGGCTGCCGAAGATGAAAAAGACCAGCAGCAGCCACAGCAATACCAGGATCAGTCGAAGCATGCGTTTCCTCTCCTTCTGAACGAGTCACCTGCAGTATAGCACAGCAGGCGGCAATATAAAAATTAAAAAAGAATAAAATCCGGCAGGGGGGCCGGACAGTTATTTTGAACGCAATTGTTCAGCCCCCGCACATTCGCAAAAACAAGATACTGAATGGATTAATTTAATGAAATCTTGTTTTTGCTCATGCGGGTGACGTCAGTTGCATTAAAACAAAAAATTGACAAGAGCCCGCCTTGGGCTTATAATTATTTCTGATTTTTGCCGGGAACGGCAAAAAAGTAAAGCAGGGACCCGGAAAGGAGACAGGGATCCTGTTAGCGCCAGGCCCGGAAGGGTGACGAGGAACGGCAGTTGTCGAAAGACTCGGCGGATGCTGCCGCGGCCCGCCGGCGGACCGTCAGGAAGATCACAAAAAGCGGAATCAGAACCGTAACAGAAGGTCTTCCGGCGCCGGAAAAGACAAAAAGGAGCTTATTTCAAACATGCGAGTCGTTATCCAGGATAATTATGACAAGATGAGCAAGTGGGCGGCGGATTACATCGCGAACAAGATCCGCGCTCACAAGGAAGACCGTCCTTTCGTACTGGGCCTGCCTACCGGTTCCTCGCCCCTCGGCGTGTATCGGGAGCTGATCCGCCAGAACAAAGCCGGAGAGCTGTCCTTCGCCAACGTGGTGACCTTCAACATGGACGAGTACCTGGGCCTGCCTCACGAGCACGACCAGAGTTACTGGTATTTCATGCATGACAACTTCTTCGACCACCTGGTGGACATGAAGCCGGAGAACATCAACATCCTGAACGGGATGACGGATGATCCGGAAGGCGAGTGCGCGGCGTACGAAGCGAAGATCGCGTCCTACGGCGGCATCGACCTGTTCATGGGCGGCATCGGCGTGGACGGCCATCTGGCGTTCAACGAGCCGTATACGTCCCTGACCTCCCGCACCGGCCTGCGCGACCTGACCACGGACACCCGTATCGTGAACTCCCGCTTCTTCGGCGGGGATCCCGAGAAGGTCCCGGCCCAGGCGCTGTCCGTCGGCATCGGAACGGTCACCGATTCCAAAGAAGTGCTCGTGCTGATCTCCGGCCACAACAAGGCCCGCGCCATGGCGGCGGTCGTGGAAGGCGGCGTGTCCCAGAAGTGGACCTGCAGCGCCCTGCAGATGCATAACGGCGCCATCATCGCCTGCGACGAAGAGGCCTGCGGCGAGCTCACGGTGGATACGTATAAGTATTTCCTGGATATCGAGCGGAAAGAACGGTTATAATATGTACAAAATTACTGATTTATACGATCTGGACCATACGCTGGCGGCGGATTACCTGCGCCGGTACACCTATCCCTGGGAAGCCCTGAAGGGCATCAAGGAGTTCATCCTGGCCCTGGGTCCCACGCTGGATCCGGAAGAGTACACGGAAGTGGCGGAGCACGTGTGGGTGCACAAGACCGCGAAGGTCTTCCCGTCCGCGTACCTGGGCGCGCCGTGCATCATCGGCCCGAACACCGAGGTGCGGCACTGCGCGTTCGTCCGCGGCAGCGCGCTGGTCGGCGCGGACTGCGTGGTGGGCAACTCCGTGGAACTGAAAAACGTGATCCTGTTCGACCACGTGCAGACGCCCCATTACAACTACGTGGGCGACTCCATCCTGGGCTATTACTCCCACATGGGGGCCGGCTCCATCACGTCCAACGTGAAGTCGGACAAGACCCTGGTCGTGGTGCACGGCGGCGACGAGCAGATCGAGACCGGCCTGAAGAAGTTCGGCGCCATGCTGGGCGACCACGTGGAAGTGGGCTGCAACAGCGTGCTGAACCCGGGCACGGTGATCGGCCGGAACTGCAACGTCTATCCCACCAGCTGCGTGCGGGGCGTGATCCCGGAAGGCAGCATCTGGAAAGACAGCGGCGAAGTCATCAAGAAGAGGTGATCATATGGGTAAATATTTCGGCACGGACGGCTTCCGCGGCGAAGCCAACATCGATCTGAACTACGAACACGCCATCAAGATCGGCCGCTTCCTGGGCTGGTACTACGGCGCGCGGCTGGACAAGAAGGCCAAAGTCGTCATCGGCAAGGACACCCGCCGCTCCAGCTACATGTTCGAATACGCGCTCTGCACGGGCCTGATGGCTTCCGGCGCGGACGCCTACATCATGCACGTCACCACGACGCCGTCGGTCTCGTACATCACCCGCGCGGATGATTTCGACTGCGGCATCATGATCTCCGCCTCCCACAACCCGTTCTACGACAACGGCATCAAGCTGCTCAACACGAACGGCGAAAAGATGGACGAGGAGACCATCCTCCAGGTGGAGAACTACCTGGACGGCAAGCTGGAGATCCCGCTGTCCACCCGTCAGGAGATCGGCCGCACCGTGGACTACGTGGAAGGCCGCAACCGCTACATGGGCTACCTGATGTCCATGTCCAAGTACAGCTTCAAGGGCAAGCGCGTGGGTCTGGACGTGGCCAACGGCGCGGCCTGGACCATCGCGGAGAGCGTGTTCGAAGCGCTGGGCGCCAAGACCATGGTCATCAGCAAGGAACCGGACGGCTTCAACATCAATACGGGCTGCGGCAGCACGCATATCGAAAAACTGCAGCAGCTGGTGGTGGAGAACCATCTGGACGTCGGCTTCGCCTACGACGGCGACGCGGACCGCTGCCTGTGCGTGGATGAAAAGGGCAACGTCGTCACCGGCGACCACATCCTGTACATCTACGGCCTGTACATGAAGGAACGCGGCAAGCTCATCAACAACAAGGTGGTCACCACCGTGATGAGCAACTTCGGCCTGTACAAGGCCCTGGACGCGGTGGGCATCGAGTACGAAAAGACCAAGGTCGGCGACAAGTACGTGTATGAAAACATGGTCCAGAACGGCCACCGCATCGGCGGCGAGCAGTCCGGCCACATCATCTTCACCAAGTACGCGACCACCGGCGACGGCATCCTGACCTCCATCAAGATGATGGAAGTCCTGCTGGCGAAAAACAAGCCGCTCAGCGAACTGGCGGCGCCCGTCGTGTTCTATCCGCAGGTCTTAAAGAACGTGCGCGTCATCAGCAAGCCCGCCGCGCAGAACGACCCCGACGTGCAGGCCGCCGTGGCCGCCGTCAGCGAGGCGCTGGGCGACACGGGCCGCATCCTGGTGCGCGAATCCGGCACCGAACCGGTCATCCGCGTCATGGTGGAAGCCGGCACGAAGGAGATCTGCGAAAAATACGTGGACCGGGTGATCGAAGTCATCAAGGAAAAAGGCCATCTGGCATAAAGGTTTTATGACACCGGAGGGCGGGCGGCAGTGCCCGCCCTTCTCACATCCGACGACATTTCAGCAAAGGAGACGATCATGATCGCCTTTACCTGTCCCCACTGCGGCGGAAGCATCCATTACGACATTTCCTCGCAGGGCGTGAAATGCGAATACTGCGACAGCCTGATCACGCTGGAGTCCTATCAGGAATACCTGGATAAGAAGAACAGCTATCAGGCCACCGAACTGACCTGCCCGCAGTGCGGGGCGGTGACGCTGAGTTATGACAACACCATCGCCACGTTCTGCAGCTATTGCGGGTCCTCCGTCATTTTCGACCGGCGGGTGCGCGAGGAGCAGAAGCCCGCGGGCATCCTGCCCTTCAACTTCAAACAGCAGGCGGCGAAGAACCGCTACCGCGAAAAGACGGACAGCGTCCTGCTGGCCCCGGATTGGATGCGGGAGGAAGGGCAGATGCAGATGACGGGGCTGTACGTGCCGTTTTACGAGTATTCCGCCACGATGGAGCAGCCCGCCCGATTCCGTTCCTCCGTCTCCCGCGACATCGGCCGCTACACGGAGGTCAGCGAATACGAGGTGAGCGGCACGGTCCGCGCGGATTACCGCGGCACGCGCTTCGACGCAGCCATGGCCTTCCCGGACGCCATGAGCGAATCCGTGGACGATTTCGACTGGCAGCGCGCGGAGCCCTTCCAGCCGGCTTATGTGGCGGGCTTTTACGCGGACGGCAGCGACGTGGAAGGCGCGGAATACGACCCGGTGGCCATGGCGCTGGTGCAGGAGGACGTGAACGACTCGCAGATCCATTACAGCGGCATGACGTTCCGGCCCGGCGCGGTCGCGAACGACGAAAACGTGATCCTGCGCCGTAAAAAAGTCCTGTTCCCGATGTGGCTGCTGACTCACCGCGTGGGCAAGGACCGTATCTGCTACGCGGCGGTGAACGGCCGGACCGGCAGCGTCGCGGCGGACATCCCGCTGGACGGCGGCAAATTCGTGAAGGTGAGCCTGATCGTGGCGGCGCTGATCAGCGTCTTCCTGAACATCGGTTTCGCGTCTTATTCGATCAAGCCGCCGGTGTACCTGATCGTTTCCATGGTCATCACCGCGCTGTTCGGCGTCGTGCTGGGCGGGCTGGCGAACGACCTGTACGTCCGCGAGCACCATCTGGACGACATCGGGCGCGTTGGGTTCGAGACGTTCGCGTCGTCGCTGAAGCGCAGCATTTTCCGGAAGGACAGGCCGCTCAAGGCGCCGAAGAAGCGCCGCGGCTGCGCCGGGTGGGTCCTGATCGGGCTGGCCCTGTTTTTCGTGGCCCCGACCGCGCTGGCGCTCCTGGAGACCGTCTTCCCGCGGCTGGGGAAGATCGACTCGGAAGTCTGGGCGACCCTGATCGTCTTCATTTTCATCACGCAGATGCTCGCCTCCGCGATCTCCAGAAAGATGCGCGGGGCCGGCGCGGGCGGCTGGCGCTTCAACGTGCCCAAATTCACCGCGTTTTCCCTGCTCTGGAAGATCTGGATCGCCCTGGCGGCCGGCGCGGCGGTCTGGTGCTCCGGCACCGTGGGCGACAACTGGTATTACGCCGCGGGCATCCTGAACATCCTGGTCTGCCTCTGGAGCGCGGTCGACCTGATCCGCAAGCAGAACCGCCTGGCTTCGCGTGAGATCCCCGTCTTCACGATGAAGAGAGGAGGTCAGGAATGAGCGCGCGGAAGAAAAAACCGAGAAAGTGGAACATCAGCAAAAGGACGCTGACCTGGCTGCTGATCGGCGCGATCGTAGTCATGCTGATCCCCTTCGCGTACGATTTCTACGTCGAGCGGCGCAACGCGGCGGCGGACGCCTCGCAGCACATGAGGCCGGACAAGGTCCTGATCGAGGACGCTGCGGACATCCTGACCGCGGAAGAAGAGGGCAAGCTGGCCATGGACATGCTGCCCGTCACGGCGTATTATCCGGCGGCTTTCGCCAGCACGAAGGACACGGGGAACACTTCCGCCGAGTACTTCTCCCGGGTGCTGTATAACGAGCTTTTCTCCGGCGAGCCGAAAGGCGGCGTCCTGTTCCTGTTCGATTTTGACACGACGGATTCCGACGGCCGCCAGCTGTACATCCGGGTCTCGGACGACTCGGACAAACTGTCCGTCGACAAATGCAATACCATCGCGGACAACGTCTTCCGCTACGCGCGGGACGGCAGATACTATGAATGCGCGGCCAAAGCGTTCTATCAGATGAACGAGGTGCTTTCGAGCCGGGCCGTGCCGGAGCCGATGAAGCACATGAGCAACCTGCTGATCTCCATCTGCCTGGCGCTTCTGATCGTCTTCCTGGTGAGCAACGCGCGGACGCAGATCAAGCGGCCCGGCGTGGTCTACCAGCTGGACAGGAACTCCAAGCGGGACGTGCAGATGGTGAACGCGTCCAAGACGCTGATCAGGACCCGGCGCTTCCGCCGGTCCGAAGGCGGCGGAGGAGGCGGCCATTCCGGCGGCGGCGGAGGCGGCTATTCCGGCGGCGGCGGAG
>JAFZRY010000012.1 GCA_017619615.1 Lachnospiraceae bacterium
GTTCATCCTGAGCCAGGATCAAACTCTCTTGTTGAAATTGATCCGTATCAGTCATCGCTGACTTGATCCGTTTTTACTTTGTTTGTTTTGGTCGCTTTCATGACCTCTGTAATTCCTCACGCATCTGTACGTAATGCGCCGCGGTTTTGACTCCGTCCCGGTGTGAGCCCGGTCAGATGTCCCGCTGTTTTAAAGGAATTTTCAGGGTTGGAATGCATCATTTAATTGTCAAGGTGCCACACGCCGATTTGAGCGGCGCATTGAAAAATTTACCACAACGGCAGGGGGTTGTCAACAGTTTTTTTGCATTTTTTGAAACTTTTTTTCTTCGGCAAAAAAGCTGCATTTCCGGCCGGGCGGAGATGTGAAAAGGGGCGGCCGGAGCCGCCCCTTTCCTCTTGGATCCGGGTGCTGTCAGTCGTCCAGTTTGATGCCACTTAACAGGTCGCCCAGAGAAGTGGAAGCCTTGCCGGTCTCCTTGTAGTTGAACACCTCTTCGCGTTCTCTGCGTTCGCGGGGGCGTCTTTCGCGGTCGCCTTCGCGGGGCTCGCGCTCCGGACGGTCGCCGCGGGGGGCTCTTTCCTTGCGGGCAGGCGCTTCTTCCAGCGCTTTCTTGCTTAAGGAGATCTTGCCGTCCTTCACACCGATGATCTTCACGGTGATCGGGTCGCCTTCCTTCAGCACGTCCGAAGGCTTCGCCACGCGTTCATGGCTGATCTGAGACACGTGCAGCAAGCCGGAAACGCCGTTGTTCAGCTTGATGAATGCGCCATAGTCCATCAGGGAATCTACGACACCTTCCAGGACGGCGCCTTCCACGCATTCCGCCATGGCGGCGGCGCGGCTGGCTTTTTCCTTGCGGCGCAGGGCGTCACGGACGGACAGGACCAGCTTCTTGCCGGCGCGTTCCGCGGTGATGACGACTGCTTCGGTCTCCAGGCCCTTTAAGGTCTCCAGGTCTTCCACGCGGGAAGCGGCGGCCTTGGAGGCGGGGATGAAGGCGCGGATGCCGTCGATAGTCGTGGTCACGCCGCCTTTGACGACGGCTTCGATCTTGACCGGGATGGCTTCCTTGCTGGCCAGCAGTTCCTCAAACCGGGCCCAGACCGGGTCGTCGGTAGGCGGTCCCTGCTTCAGGGATGCTTCCAGCTCGTCCTTGAGGTCGGCCATGGATTCCGTGGCTTCCTCTTTGACGGCTTCTGCCTTTTCGCTCAGTTCGGTTACCGCCTGGGCCACGACAGTTTCTGCAGCCTCGGCTACCGGCTCGGCTGCTTCCTTCGCCGCTTCCTGGACTTCGGCGATGATCTCTTCTTTGACTTCTGTTACTTGATTCATAAATCCCTCCCTGAGAACTATAAAAAGGCTTTCGCCCCGTTTTTCTGGCATAGTTTAGCACTTTTTTCGCGTGCTGGCAAGCAGAATTTGTATTTTTAGCGATTTTTCCGGCGGCGGGCCGTCACCGGGACGCCTCCACCAGTTCGCGCGTGTACGGATGGACGGGCGCGTCGAAGATCTGGTCGATGGGGCCTTCCTCCACCACGACGCCCTTGCGCATGACGATCACGCGGTCGCAGAGCTGGTACACGACGTTCATATCGTGCGAGATGAAGAGGTAGCTCAGGCCGTATTCCTCCTTCATCCGCGCCATGAGTTCCAGGATCTGGGCCTGGATGGTGACGTCCAGGGCCGAGACCGGCTCGTCCGCCACGATGAAGCGGGGCTCCATGATCAGGGCCGCCGCGATGGAGATGCGCTGGCGCTGGCCGCCGGAAAGCTGGGACGGCCGGCGGGTCAGATAACTCTCGTCCAGGCCCACTTTTTCCAGCATTTCGGCGATGCGGGCCCGGCGCTCCGCCGGTTCGTTCTTCCCGAGCGCGCGCAGCGGCTCGCCCAGGATCCATTCCACGGTGCGGGCCGGATTCAGGGCCGTGTAGGGGTCCTGGAAGATGACCTGCGGGCGTTCGGAGTAGTGGGTGATCTTCCCATCATATTTGGGAAGGAAGCCCAGGATGGCACGGGCGAGGGTGGTCTTGCCGGAGCCGCTTTCGCCTACGAGGCCCAATGCCTCGCCTTCGTACAGGTCGAAGCTCACGTCGTGCAGGACGTGCTGGATCTTCACCTGCCCCATCGGGGATTTGCGGGTGTAGGAGGTGGAAACGTTCCGGACTTCCAGGATCTTGTTGTTGGATTCAGGCGCCATGGCTTAGTCCTCCCGCCGCAGGCCTTCGCCCAGAAGGGAGAAGCCCAGGATGAGCAGCACGATGGTCAGGCCCACGAAGATCGCGTACCAGGGCAGGCCGCGCAAAATGTAGTTCTGGGAATCGGACAGCATCCGGCCGAGCGAGACTTCCGACGCGGAGACGCCCACGCCCAGGAAGCTCATACTGGCCTCCGCCAGCACCGCGTTGTTGAAGCCGATGGAGACGGCGGGCAGCAGGACCGGCATGATGTTGGGCAGGATGTGCTTGAGCAGGATGCGCGGCGTGCTGATGCCCTGCAGCTTGGCCAGGGAAATATAGTTGAGTTTCTTGATGCGGGCGTATTCGGTGCGGACGATGCGGGCGAAACTGGGGATGAAGACCAGCGCCAGCACGCCGATGACGTTCAGGCGGCCGGGACCCAGCACAGCCAGAATAATGAGGGCCAGCAGGACGCTGGGGAAGGCGGTCAGGGCGTCACAGATGCGCATCAGCACCTCGTCCACCACGCCGCCGAAATAGCCGGTCAGCGCGCCGACCAGCGTGCCCAGGCCGGCCCCGAGCAGCACCACGAAGAAGGCGATGACCAGCGTGGCGCCGGCGCCTTCCAGCACGCGGGAGAAAATGTCGCGGCCGAAGTAGTCCGTGCCCATCAGGTGGGCCAGGGACGGCCCCTGCGCCTTCGCGGCCGCGTCCATGGCGGCGGGGTCATAGGGCGTCCAGATCTGGCCGATCAGGACGAGCAGCACCATGAAGGCGGTGATGAAAAAGCCCGCCTTGAAGAACCAGTTGTCATGCTTGGCAAAGAGTTTTCTGATCATCCCGCGGCCCCCCTACGCTCTCCGGCGGGGGTCCAGCATCTCGCCCACGACTTCGCCGAGGAAGTGCACGAGCATGACCCAGACCGCCAGGATCATCACGATGGCTTCCACCACCGGGATGTCGCGGTTGCTGATGGACACCATGAGCAGGCGGCCGATGCCCGGGATCGAAAAGATCTGTTCGATCACGATGCAGCCCGCCAGCATTTCCGCCATGGTGGAGGCCATGAAGCTGATGACCGGCAGCAGGGCGTTCTTGAAGGCGTGGGCCTTCAGGGCGGACTGCCGGTTGTGGCCCCGGCTGTAGGCCGTGCGCACGTAATCCTGCTGCATCTCGCCCAGGATGGAGGAGCGCAGCATTTTGGCCGTCATGGCGGTGCGGGGCACGGCGATGGACAGGGCGGGGAAGATCATGTAGAGCAGGAACGCGCCGGGGGATTCCTCGAAGGGGACGAAGCTCCCGGGCGTGAACAGGCGCAGGACCACGCCGAACAGGACCATCAGCAGGATGGCCACGAAAAAGGCCGGCACCGCCATCACGATCTGGTTGACCACGGTCAGCAGGCGGTCCGCCCAGCTGCCTTCGCGGCGGGCGCCGTACACGCCCAGCGGCACGGAGAACAGCAGGGTCAGGGCGAAGCCCATCAGGGTCAGGAAGACCGTGACGCCCAGCTTATCGCCGATCATGCCGCTCACGGGGATGCGGTAGATGTAGGAGTCTCCCAGGTCGCCGGAAATAAAGCCCGTGAGCCAGCGCAGGTAGCGCACCAGCAGGGGCTTGTTCAGGCCCAGGCTTTCCCGGAGCGCCGCGACGTCCTCCGGGGAGGCGTTGGTGCCCAGGATCTGGTTCACCGGGTCGCCCACCATTTCGAACGCCGCGTAGGCGACGAAGGAAAGGATGAGGAGGGTGAGGAGGAGGGTGCCCAGTTTTTTGAGGACAAAGTTCATGCGGTCAAAGGGTCCTTTTCAGGCGGCGGACAGGCCGCGCCGGCGGGGCGGGTCTATCGGGCGGCCGGCGGCTGCCCGTATGGTTTATTTCCCGGGGAGCCGATGGCCCCCTGCATTCATCAGTACGTTACCTTGCTCAGGTCCATCACGTAGATGGGGTAGAATTCGTAGCCCTTCAGCGTGGAGCGGATCGCGACGAAGTCCGCCAGGTCCTGCAGATAGACGTTCACGGCGTCGTCGGACAGGCATTTGGCCGCAGCCTTGTACAGTTCGGTGCGGCGGGCGTCGTCCGTGATGGAGGCGGCTTCCTGCATAAAAGCGTCGAACTGGACGCTCTTGTAGGAGCACATATTCTTGGAGGAAGTGGATTCGTAACGGCCGAGGAGGGCGGCGGCGGTCAGGGTGGAGGCGTCGAAGCCGCAGACGGTGGCCTGGAACTTATGGCCCTGGTAGACGTCGGTCAGCCAGGTGTTCCATTCGACCTCCTGCACGGTGGCGCGGATCCCGACGGCCTTGAGCTGCTCCGCGAGCACCATGGCGGTGTCCACGTGGGGCGTGTAGTTGCCGGGGACGGTGATGGTCAGGTCGAAGCCGTTCGCATAGCCGGCGGCCGCCAGCAGTTCTTTCGCCTTGGCTTCGTCGTGCGGGTAGGCGTTTACCAGGCTTTCATCGAAATATTTCTGGAAAGAGGGATAAATGGAGGAGCCCAGTTTATGGCCGTGGCCTTCCGCGGTGAGCGTCAGCATGGCGTCCACGTCGACGGCGTAGCACAGGGCGCGGCGCACGCGGATGTCGTTCAGGGGCGTCACTTCATGGTTCAGGTACAGGGCCTGCACCAGGTTCATGCTGCCTTCCAGGACCTGATAGTCTTTGGAGAGTCCCCCTACCTGGCTGATGCTCAGGTGGGCGACCAGGTCCAGCGCGCCGGCGTCCAGCGCGGTGACCAGGGCGGTCGCGTTTTCAAAGATCTTGAAGGTGACCTTGCTCAGGCCGGCCTTGTCTCCCCAGTAATCGTCAAAGCGGGAAAGCACGATGTTGTCCTGCACGGTGCGGCTCTCGAATTTGAAAGGACCGGTGCCCACGGGCTGGGTATCCTGGTCCGTGTAGGCGGCGGGGGAGATGTAGACGGAGCCCACGTAGGCGATGAAATCGCTGTTGGGCTGGGCCAGGGTCATCACGACCTTGCCGCCGTCCTCTTTGATCCCGGTGACGTTCTCCAGGATCTTCTTGATGGAGCTGTCCACGGAGGAAGACGCGCAGGTGTTGTAGGAATAGATCACGTCCTGGGCCGTCATGACGGCGCCGTTGTGGAATTTGACACCTTCCCGCAGGGTGAAGGTGTAGGTCAGGCCGTCGTCGGAGACGGTGTAGCCGGTGGCCAGCGCGGGCTTGAAATCGCCGGTCCGGTCCGCTTTGTACAGGCCTTCGAAGACGTTGAACATAACTTCCCGGGTGCCGGCCGTCGAAAGCTGGTAGGGGCCGAGGGAGCTGCTCAGATCCTGGGCGATCCCCACGTAGATCTCATTGGCTTCCTTCCGGGCGTCGGCGCCGGTGGAAGGCTTGGTCGCGGAGGTGGGCTTGTTGCCGCCTTCGCCGCAGGCGGTGAGGGTCAGCAGCAGCACGGCTGCCAGCAGCAGGGCCGGGATTCTTTTCTTCATCATCTTTCTCCTTTTCAGACGCCGCTCGTGCGGCATTGTCCGTACTATAAGATATTTCGGGGCGGATTGCAAGGGATATCGGGGGTCACTTGGACGGGTCGTCACTTGGACAGGGCCGTACAGGCCGTCACTTCGCGAAGTCGCACAGGATGCGGGGATCCAGCAGGTCTTCAAAGAATTCCGCGTCCCGGCGCTGGCCGACGATGTCGCCGTAATGGGTGGGGACGGCCACGCCCGGGCGGATGGCGTTCGCCAGCGCCGCGGCTTCCTCCGCCGTCATCGTGTAGGTGCCGCCGACGGGCAGCAGCGCGACGTGGCAGCGGACGCGGCGCACGTCTTCGTTATCGTCCGTGTCGCCGGCAATGTAGTAGCGGCGGCCGAGCATTTCGATCACGTAGCCCAGCCAGGCCCTCTCCTGCGGGTGGAACTTCTTGTTCACGTTGTAGGCCGGGACGGCTTCGATGACGATCCCCTGCCAGGTCAGGTGCTCGCCGGGGCTCATCAGCAGCAGGCGCTCCTCCGGCAGGCCGGCTTCCAGGGCCTTATCCCGGCAGGTCTCGGGCAGGACGTACCAGGTGTCCGGGCCGGCCGCGCGGGCGATGTCTTCGGGCGAGAGGTGGTCGTAGTGGTCGTGCGTGACGCAGATGAGGTCCGCGTCGTGCGGCGCTCCGGTCAGGTGGAAGGGGTCGACGTAAACGGTCTTCGGGCCCTGAATGCGGACGGCGCTGTGGGCCGGGACGGTCACTTCGGGTACGATGCGCATGGTGGTCTCCTTTCGGGGGCGGGCGGCGCTGCGGGTCATCGGACGGGCGGGCGGCCGCGGTCATAAGAATGCGGCGCGGCCCTGCGGGTCAGGTGCGGGTCTTCAGCTGGGTCAGGTGGCGGTCCCGCGCGGGGATCGAGGCGATAAGCTTCTGCGTGTACGGATCCTTCGGATGCAGGAAAACGTCCTCCACGCTCCCCTCTTCCACGATCTTCCCCCAGTGCATGACCAGCACGCGCTCGCTCAGCTTGCGGATGACGCTCATGTTGTGGGAGATGAAGAGGATGGAGGTCCCTTTGGTCTTGTTGATCTTCTTGAGCAGGTCCAGGATCTGGCCCTGGATCGTCACGTCCAGGGCGGTGGTGGGCTCGTCCGCGAGCAGCAGCTTGGGCGAATGGATCACCGCGGCGGCGATCATGGCGCGCTGCAGCATGCCGCCGGACAGCTCGTGGGGGTATTTTTCGTATACGATCTCCGGTTCGTCCAGTTCCGCGTCCGCGAGCGCCGTGAGGGCGGCGGAGCGCCGGGCGCCGGGCGACATTTCCGGATGATGGACCAGCAGGCTCTCCTCGACCTGGCGGCCGATGGTCATGATGGGGTCGAAGGCGCTCATGGGCTCCTGGAAGATCACGCCGATGGTGTCGCCCTGCATCTGCCGCATGGCTTCGCGGTCCATGCTGAGCAGTTCCACGCCGTCCAGCCAGATCTCGCCGGTGTATTCGCTCTTGCGGCGGGGCAGCAGGCCGCTGATGGCCATCGCGGTCACGGATTTGCCGGAGCCGCTTTCGCCGACCAGGCCTACGATCTCGCCGTCGCCCACGGTAAAACTGGCGCCGTCGACGGCAAAGCGGTCGGGGGCGGCGTTCAGGAAGTGGACGCGGAGGTTTTTGACTTCGAGCATAATGGTTTATTCTCCCAGCGGGCAGAGGTAACGTTCGCCGCCGCTCTCCACGCAGAGGGTAAGGGCGGGGCTGTCTGCCAGCAGTTCTTTCGGCAGGTACAGGGACCAGCCGTTATCTTCGGTTTCGGCGGCACCGAGGAGTTCTTTTTCGTAGATGGGGAAGGCTTCATAGGCCTGCGGGGAGGCGGTGTCGCCCAGCAGCAGGTATACGCGGTAGGTGTCGCCCAGCAGGGTCTCATCCACGGTGCCGTACAGGTGCGTGTAAAGGCCGGCGTCTTCCCGGACCAGGGTGGCGCGGGCAGCGGAGACGGGGCGGGCCTCGCCTTCCAGTTCCGTCTGCGGCGCGGGCATCTGCGGCGCGCGGAAGACGTAGCTGCCCAGGCTGCGCTCCGTGACCTGCAGGACGGTCAGGTCCGCCTGCTGGCGGCCGATCAGGTCCGCCTGGTAAGGAAGGGCGCGCGCGAACAGGGCTTTATCGAAATTTTCGGCCAGGTAGGCCTGCATCGTATTCGCGAAGGAATCCCGGTACATCACCAAGCTGCCGTTGCCGCCGGAGTGGTAAGTTTCCAGCGTCAGGCTGTCCACCGCGGTGTTGCGGGAACTGTAGCCGTAGGTGAAGATATAGTTCGGGTAAGCCTGGACGTCAGGCTCCGCGCCTTCGCCGTAAAGGTAGACGGCCAGGTCGGCCGGCCAGTTGCGCTCTTCGGTGAAGGTCAGGCCGGCGAAATAGTTGAAGGGGAGGCCGGAGGCGGACAGGATGGTGCGGTAGCCGATCAGGGCGCCTTCGTAAGTCCAGTGGCTGTCCTGCTTCTGGTACAGTTGTTTGTCCACTGCGTCGAGCGCGGGCTTGACGTCCACGTAATTGACGCCTTCCGCATCCAGCGCCTTCAGGAACAGTTCGCGGCTGCCCTCGGTGTCGCGCGGGACGTAGTAGTAGGGCATGTATTCGCCGTAGACCGAGTTCTTGTTGGGCAGGAAGGCCAGCAGGAAGCGGCTGCCCTGGGATCCGGCGTAGGCCTGGAACATCGCGGTGGTGTGCGCGGCGTTGGCGGCGTTGCGTTCGGTGATGGTGGGGACGTGCAGGTAGTCGTCCACGCTCTCATAATAGAAGAGCCAGCCGTCTTTGCCCACGACGATGTCGTCCGTTGCGCCCTGGCTGAAGAGGCCGGTGCGCAGGCGGCTGTTCGCGGTGACCATCAGGTTGCGGAAGCCGATGTGCTCCTGGATCCAGGTGTTCATCTCCACGGAGAAGCGCTGGTTGAAGGAGCCGTCCTCCTGAATGATGGCGGGGAGCTCGCTCAGTTCGCGTTTTTCCGTATTGACCGCGTTCCGGAAGAGCGGCATGGTGGCCGCGGGCACCGCCATCAGCAGGACCGCGAGGATGATGAAAATGATGTGCAGTTTCTTCATGCGGCCCTCCTAGAAGCGGAAATAGATGAACGGGTTGTAGCTGTCCGTGGCCAGCTGCATCAGGCTGAGCACCAGCAGGCACAGAGCGGCGGCCATGGTCGCGCCCATGAAGACCATGGAGGCGGTCTTCCGCCCCGCCAGCCGCAGCCGCACCTTCCGCCAGCCGTCGCGGAACAGCGGCAGGGAGAAGAAGACGGACAGCACCAGCAGGGTCAGGTAATACGGGCCGAAATACGCGGAGACCAGGCTGTAGGTCTGGCCGCTCATCGGGCCGCCGAAGCCGAAGAAGGCCTTCAGCATCTGGCCGGCGTAGGCCAGGGAATCCGAGCGGAAAATGATCAGGCCGACCAGCATCACGAGCATGGTATAGATATTGCCGGTGATCTTGTTCTTCACGAACGGCACCAGTTTCAGGCGTTCCAGGATGATGAAGCAGCCCTGGAACAGGCCCCAGACGATGTAGGTCCAGGCCGCGCCGTGCCAGATGCCCGTGAACAGGAAGACCAGCCACAGGTTCAGGTACGTGCGGGCCTTGCCCTTGCGGTTGCCGCCCAGCGGGAAGTACAGGTATTCCCTAAACCAGGTGTTCAGGGAGATGTGCCAGCGCCGCCAGAATTCGCTGCAGCTGGTGGAAATGTACGGATAATTGAAGTTTTCCTTAAAGCGGAAGCCGAACATCTGGCCCAGGCCGATGGCCATGTCCGAGTAGCCGGAGAAGTCGAAATAGTCCTGGAACAGGAAGCCCACGGCCCCCATCCAGGCGCCCAGCGTGCCCAGGCCCGCGGCGGGCAGCGCGAAGATGCTGTCCGTCACCACGGCCATGCCGTTGGCGATCAGGACCTTCTTGGCCAGGCCCGTGATGAAGCGGACCAGGCCTTTGCTCATCCCGGACGCGGTCAGAACGCGGTGATCCATCTGCTCCGCGATGTCGTGGTATTTCACGATGGGGCCGGCAATCAGCTGCGGGAAGAACGACACGTACAGCAGCAGGGAGATGAAATTCCGCTGCACCGGCGTTTCGCCGCGGTACACGTCCACCAGGTAGGACAGGATCTGGAACGTGTAGAAGGAAATGCCGATGGGCAGCGCCAGGTGCGGCACGGCCAGCTGCAGGTTCGCCGGGAGGAGGCGGTTCAGTTCCCCGACCAGGAAGCCGGAGTATTTGAAGACGCCCAGCAGCGCGATGTTGAAGGCGACGCCAAGCGCCATGATGAGCTTGTCATGGTTGCGCGCGCGGGACTTTTTGTCGCGGGTCGCGCGGTCTTTGAGGCCCAGGCCCAGGAAGTAGTTCACGGTGACCGAGCCCAGGAGCAGGATCACGTAAAGCGGCTCGCCGTAGGAATAAAAAAGCACGCTGGCGATCATCAGCAAAACGTTCCGGGCCTTGTTGCTGCGGATCAGGGTGTGCAGCAAAAAGACCACGGGCAGGAATATGCAGAGGAAGGGCAGCGAGCTGAATACCATGGGGCCTCCGTCTCACGGTCCGGGCGTGCCGGGCCGGAAGGGTCAGTTCTGGGTGTGGTTGTAATCGATCCCGGAAAGGATCCCGCCGTCAAAGCTGAAGGACACGAGGATCTCGCCGGCGCTGTAGCGGTCCGTGCGGCCGAAGGAGCCGTCCGGGTCGCCGTATATGCGGTGCAGGGTGTCGCGGTCGGTCTTGCCGATCTCCGCGCCCTGAGCGGTGGTGAAGCCGGGTTCGTCGATAAAGATGTCGTAGATCACCTGCTCGCCGGTATCGCCCAGCGTGGAGACGGCGAGGTGGTCGCCGAAGTAGTAGTTTTCATCGTAGCCGCCGCCGATGCAGGCCTGGGCCTTTTCGATGCGGGGACTGCCCCAGGCTTCTTCAAAGTCCGTGTAGACGAAGACGTCGTCGACCTGGATGGTCCGGCCTTTGTAGGTGAAGATCAGGTCTTCGGCGGTGAAGATGCCGGGGAAGGAGGGGGCGGCGGTTTCTCCCGGGTCGGCGGTGGTCTCGGCGGGGTCGCCGGTGGATTCGCCGGCCGGGTCCGCGGTCTCACCGGACGGGGCAGTGGTGACGCCTTCGCCGGGGGCGAGGCCGGTGGAGATCACGGAAGGCTGGGTGGCGGGAGCCGGGGCGGCAGTGGTCTGCGCCGCGGAGTCCGTTTCAGCGGGTTCCGTGGCGGGGTCCGTTTCCGCGGCGGACGGGGTGGCCGCCTCGGTGGGGGCGGCTGTGGTTTCCGGCGGTTCGACCGGTTTCACGTAGGTGCCGTCCGCGGTCTGCGCGGGGCTGCCGCCGCAGGCGGACAGGGCCAGAACGGCGGCGAGGCAGAGGCATAAAGCGGTTCTGTATATCTTTTTCATGCGGTTGAATACTCCTTAGGGGTCGGTATCCTGCCCGCCCTCAGTCTCCTCGGGGGAGGTTTCCTCCGGCGGGGCTTCTTCGGTAGGAGCTTCCGTCGGCGCTTCCGTAGGGGCTTCCGTGGGAGATTCGGTGGGGGCTTCGGTAAGCGCTTCGGTGGGGGCCTCAGTCGGGGCCTCAGTGGGGGCTTCGGTAGGCGCTTCGGTGGGGGCCTCAGTCGGGGCCTCGGTGGGCGCTTCCGTCGGTTCCTCGGTCGTTGCCTCCTCGGTGGTCGGCTCCTCCGTGGTCGGCTCTTCCGTCGTCGGTTCCTCGGTCGTCGGTTCTTCCGTCGCCGGCTCTTCCGTGGTCTCCGGGGCGGCAGTCGTCTCCGACGCCTGCGGGCCGTCGCCGCGGCCGGTGGTGGTCGTGCTGGTCCACTGCGTGGTGTCCCAGTGGAAGTTCACGCCGTAGGGGTTGTCGTGCTTGGCGAGCAGTTCCGCGTCGGTCAGGTTGTAGACGTGGTAGTTCTTGCGCATGGTGTCCATATGGCGCCAGACGCCCGGCGACATTTCCACCAGCAGCCAGTAATGGCCCAGCTCGCCGCGCACCCACTGGGTCGCGTAGCCCGCCCGGTTGAGCAGCATCTCGGTGATGGCGCAGAAGTTCAGGCAGGAGCCGTAGCCGGTATTGAACATGTGGATGGCCAGGTTGCGGACCGAATCCCAGCCCATGACCGTGTAGGCGTAGTTCTGGGAGACGTAATCGTAGATATTGCGCGGTGAGCGGCCGTAGGCGGCCAGGATGGAGTCCACGTAGGCGTCCAGGTTGGCGTCCGTGACCTCCGCCGCGTCGCGGTGGCAGATGCCGCTGCCGTCGATCCGGTAGATGCCGACGGTGGTGTTGCGCACCATCTTGAAGCTGCCGGTGTCGAAATAGCGGAGCGAGCCGTCCACGGGGATGAAGCCGCCCTTCAGCGCGCCCGTATCCTCCGCGTAATACCAGTCGCCGCCTTCCTCAAAAAAGCCTTCGCCGCGGCGGCCGTCTGAGCGGAACAGGTACCAGCTGCCGTTCAGCAGGTATTTGCCGGTCAGGACGTTGCCGGCGTCGTCCGCGTAATACCAGGCGCCGTCGATCTCGCGGAGGCCGGTGACGAGGACGCCGTGCTCGTACAGTTTGCCGTTCACCGCGCCGTGCAGGGGGCGGAGACCTTCAGTGGTCTCGGCCGGAGTCCCTTCGGTCGGGGCCGTCGGTTCCGGATCGCCGAGGCGGCGGCCGGTGATTTCATCGAACTCCATGACGGTGCCGCGCACGCGGTGGCGGCCGGTCTGCAGGATGCCGTCCTTAAAGTAGTAGAACGCGCCGTCGATGCGGGTAAGGCCTTCCCGGCGGGCTTCGTCAAAATACATATAGCCCGCTTCGGTCTGCAGCCAGCCCGTGTAGCGGACGCCCTCTTCGGGGTAGTAATACCACTTGCCGTTTTCCTTCACGAAGCCGAGGCGGATCTTCTGCTCCGCGGCGGGCTCGGTCGGATTCTCCGTGGAGGGATCCGTTCCGGAGGAAGGCTCCGTGGCGTCCGGGGAGGTCGGCGCGTCCGTTTCCGTCGGGTCCGCCTGCGTTTCCGCGGGGGTCTGCGCCTTGATGTAGACGGGGTCGCCCAGGGTCTCCGCTTCCACGTTAACGGGACCTCCGCACGCGGCGAGGGTCAGGCAGATCGCAAGCAGGATGGACAGCAGGGCAAACGTTTTTTTCATAAGGACACCACATTAAATGCCGGCAATAACGGCATTATCCACATTATACGGAGTTCATGCGGGAAAGTCAATCTTTCGCGCGGGAACTTGAATTATTCTTGTTTTTTCCCGTGCGCGCCGTTATAATGAAGCCAAAGCACAAGGAGGACCGTTATGCAGAACTGGGCAGAAATGTATCAGCAGAAATTAACGAGCGCCGAAGAGGCGGTGAAGGTCGTCAAATCCGGCGACTGGGTGGACTACGGCTGGGTCACGGGGCATCCCGTGGCGCTGGACGAAGCGCTGGCCGCCCGCCTGCCGGAGCTGGAAGATATCAAATTCCGGGGCGGCATCGCCCTGTGGGAGCCGGCCGTGTTCAAGGTGCCGGACGCCGGGAAACACATGTGCTGGAACTCCTGGCACATGGGCGGGCTGGAACGCCGCGCCGTGGACAAGGGCTTCGCGTTCTACAATCCCCTGCGCTACTCCGAGCTGCCGCGCTATTACCGCGAGCACATCGCGCCGCCGGACGTCGCCATGATCCAGGTCGCGCCGATGGACCGCCACGGGTATTTCAGCTTCGGGCCGAACGCGTCGCACCTGGCCGCGGTCTGTGAAACGGCGAAATACGTGATCGTGGAAGTCAACCGGAACATGCCGCGCTGCATCGGCACCACGGAGGCGGAGGTCCATATTTCCAAGGTCGATGCCATCGTGGAAGGCAATAATCCGCCGCTGGGGCAGATCCCGTCGGGCGGCGCGCCGACGGACGTGGACGTCGCCGTGGCAAAGCTCATCGTGGAGCAGATCCCGGACGGCGCGTGCCTGCAGCTGGGCATTGGCGGCATGCCGAACACCGTCGGGGCCATGATCGCGGAGTCCGACCTGAAGGATCTGGGCGTGCATACGGAAATGTACGTGGATGCGTTCGTGGACATGGCCATGGCCGGGAAGATCACCGGCAGCAAGAAGAATATCGACCGGGGCCGCCAGGTCTACGCCTTCGGCGCCGGCACGCAGAAAATGTACGATTATCTGGACAGCAACCCCGAACTGATGGCGGCGCCGGTGAATTACACCAACGACGACCGGGTCATCGCCCAGATCGACAACTTCATCTCCATCAACAATGCGGTCAACGTCGACCTCTTCTGCCAGGTGGCCTCGGAAAGCTCCGGACTGCGGCACATCTCGGGCGCCGGCGGCCAGCTGGATTTCGTGCTGGGCGCGTATCTGTCCAAAGGCGGCAAGAGCTTCATCTGCCTGTCCTCTACGTTCACCGACAAGAAGGGCAACCTGCAGTCCCGCATCCTGCCCACGCTGGCGGAGGGCACCGTCGTGACCGACGCGCGGCCCAACGTGATGTACGTGGTCACGGAGTACGGCTGCGTGAACCTGAAGGGCCTCTCCACCTGGGAGCGGGCCGAAGCGCTGATCTCCATCGCGCATCCCCAGTTCCGCGAGGAACTGATCCGTTCTGCGGAAGCCATGAAGATCTGGCGCCGCAGCAACAAATAAATGAAGCGGCGGCGTCTGCTGTCCTTCCTTTTAGGGTTCCTGCTCCTGGCGGGAGCCCTTCTTCCCGTTGCGCAGGCCGCGAACGCCCCCATCCGGCTGGCGGACGCGATGGCGCTGCCGGAAGCCCCGGAGATCCAGGCGGAATTCGCCATCCTGATGGAACTCAAGTCCGGGACCATCCTCTATGAGAAGAACGCCCGGGAGCGGGCCTATCCCGCCAGCACCACCAAGATCCTGACGGCGCTGCTGACCATGGAGAACTGTCAGCTGGAGGACAGCGTCACGTTCTCCTTCCGCGCCACCCACGAGATCCCGCCGGACAGCAGCACCATCGCGCGCACGGAGGGCGAGGTCATGACCGTGGAGGAATGCCTGTACGGCATGATGGTCTCCTCGGCCAACGAGGTCGCGCAGGCGCTGGGCGAACACATCTCCGGCTCACTGGAAAGCTTCGCGGCGCTGATGACGCTCCGCGCGTACGAGCTCGGCGCCGTCAATTCGCACTTCGCCAACGCGCACGGCTACTACGATCCCGAGCATTACACCTGCGCCTACGACCTCGCCCTGATCATGCGCGAGGCCATGCAGTACGACGTGCTGAAGACCATCATGGGCACCGAGCGCTGGGAGATCCCGCCCACCAACAAACACGCCGAGACCACCTATCTCCGCATGAAGCACCCGCTCCTCTCCAACGCGGAGGAGATGAAATACCCCTACGCCGTGGCCGGCAAGACCGGCTACACGCCCGAAGCGGGCAACACGCTCGTCACCTACGCGAAACAGGGCGACCTGGACCTGATCTGCGTCGTCATGCGCGATCCGAACTCCAAAGCCACCGGCGAAGACAGCGTGGCCCTGTTCAATTACGGCTTCCAGAACTTCCAGTGCCTGAGCCTGAGCAGCGCGGAAAGCATCCACCAGAACAAGGAGGACGATTTCCTGGATGACGACCTGCTGCGCCTGACCGGTTCGTCCGACGCCTGGTGCACGCTCCCGGCCGGCATGAGCCTCTCCGACCTGCGCAGCGAAGTCATCCTGATGGGCGGCACGGAGGAGGACAGCGCGCTGGCGGCCCGCATCTACTACCTGGGCGACCAGGAGGTGGGGCGCATCCGGCTGAGCGCGGTGCCCATCGAGGAGCGCATCAGACTGGAGCCGGTGGTGCGCGTGGAGCCCAGCCGCAAGGAGATCCTGCGGCGCGTGTATCTGGGGCTGCCGCTCATCTACTGGATCCTGATCGGCGGCGGCGTGGTGGTGCTGGTCATCCTCCTGCTGATCGTCCTGTTCATCCGGCGGCTGTTCAAGCAGCGGAAGCGCCGGCAGGAGCAGGCGCGGCGGGCGCTGAACCGCATCGCGGAATAACGGAGGCGCGGCATGAGGAACATCTGCCTGCTCCTGGGCAGCCCCCGCAAGGGCGGCAACACCTGGCAGCTGGCCCGCGTCTTCAAAGAGGAGGCGGAGCAGCTCGGCTGCAGGGTCACGCAGTTCGACCTGATCGACATGGACCTGCGCCCCTGCCTGGCCTGCCGCACCTGCCAGCGGGACTGGGCAGACTTCGGCTGTCCGCAGGACGACGACATGGGGCGCATCTTCCGCGCCGTCCTGGCCTGCGACGTCCTGGTCCTCGCCACCCCAATCTACTCCTGGTACTGCACCCCGCCCATGAAGGCCGTCCTGGACCGTCTGGTCTACGGCATGAACAAATATTACGGTGCGGAAAAAGGCCCCGCGCTCTGGGCCGGCAAAGAACTGGCCCTCATCACGACCTGCGGCTACCCGCCGGACAAAGGCGCGGATCTCTGGACGGAGGGCATGAAGCGCTACGCGAAGCACTCGCAGCTGATCTGGCGCGGCGCCCTGACGGAGCGCCACCTGGGGTACGGCACGGAGTTCATGGATCACGGCAAGGAGATCCGGGCCGCGCTGTTTGCCCGCGAGATCTGCACGAAGTGGGGCGTATAAACTGAACGAAGCAGCGCACCGATATGACAGACAACAGAAAAGAGCGGACCCGGAGGTCCGCCCTTTTTTTCCGGCCCGCTCTTACTGCGGATCCGCCTCGCCCAGCCCCACGATGGTGCTGACATTCTCGCTGCCCATGTAGTAGGTGGGCAGGATGCCGTTCCACTGCTGGACGTAGTAGTAGGTGAGCAGGTCCTTGGTCAGCCATTCGGCGATGGCCTTGTTCTTGGCGGCTTCCTTCTGGCCCGCGTATTCCGCGGCGTCCGCCTGGATCTTGGTCACGGCCAGATCGGCCTCGGCCTGGATCTTCGCGACGTCCGCGGCCGCGTTGGCGTCGATGACGTTCCGTTCGGCCTGCGCCTTCTGCTCCATGGTCTTCTGCGCCTGCTCGATCTCCGCCTGCAGGCGGTTCTGCGCCGCGACCTGCTTGGCTTCCACCGCGTTGGTGAAGGCGTCCGTGAAGTCCATGTTCTCGATGGAGGTGCCGACCACCACGATGTTGTAGTGCGCCAGTTTCTCGCTCAGCAGCTGCTCGATCGCCGCGTTCAGCTCATCGCGGGCGGACACCAGGTTCTCCGCCGTATAGCGCGCCGTCTTGACCTTCACCGATTCGGAGATGTTCGGCACGATCACCGTGTCGTAGTACGACGTCCCGATGGTGCTGTAGATCGTCATGGCGTTCTCCTTGCTGATCTGGTAGTTCAGCGTGTAATCCACGGTCACTTCCTGAATGTCAGAGGAGAAGCAGCTCAGCTGCACCGCTGCCTTCTGGACCCGGTTGTCCAGGTTCACCACCTTCTGCCACGGCAGCTTGGGATGGATGCCGGCGTCCAGGGTGAAGTTCTCCACCCGTCCGAAGGTGGTCACCACTCCCGTGTGTCCCGTGGGGACCGAGGTGAAGCACGCGCTGGCCACCAGCAAGGCGGCGATCAGGGCTGCCCCGGCCACGGGAAGGGTGAAGCTCCGTTTGGTCCCGTTGCGGTCCTTCAGAATGTTTCCTATCACGATACCCACGATCAGGACGATGACTGCAATGATCACTCTTTCCATGTTTGGTTCCTCCTTTTCTTTCCGCCATTATAGCGCGCCCGCCGCAAAATAAAAGAGCCGCCGGAGAAAAATACCGGCGGTTATTTTGTCCGTTTCGGGGGAATGGGTCCTTTACGGGTTTTTATATCTCTCATACAGTTCCATATTGATATGGCCCTCCGCAAGCATCCGTTCGGCCCAGAGGCGCAGGCCCTCCGCGGTCTCGGATATCTTCGCGAGATTCTCCTGAATGCGGACGAAATCTTCCACTTCTTCGTCCTCTACCTGGCCGTTGGAGGTGATTTCGATCAGGCGGTCGCGCTTCTGCTGCATCGCGTTCAGGGAGGCCAGCATCTCCAGGACGATCTGGGGCAGGCTGCGCGGGGCGATCTCCGGCACGTGGGTCTGCCCGATGGGACACTCGCGCGCGCAGAAATAATTGCAGAGCGCCGGGGCCTTGTAGCCGCGCGCCATCAGCAGCACCTCGTCCGGATGCGGCACGCTCTTTTCGCTCTCGATCTTCTCGATGCGCTCCGGGGAGAGCCCCTCCAGCAGTTCCGACGCCTTTTCGCGCGACAGGCCCAGTTCCTCCCGCTTCAGCTGGTACATGTTTTTATTTTCCTTGACCGATACGCGTCCCATAAAACTCCTTCCGCGGCCGCGCCGCCTCTATACTTCGTCGAAAGCCACCCGCACAGCCAGGTCCGTCAGTTCGAGTCCCAGGATGTACACGTGGAAACTCAGGTGGTGCGGCGGATCCATCAGCAGCGTAACGCTGATCCCGATGCTGAGCAGCGCCTGCAGGATGTGGAGGACGTGCCCGATCTCCTTGCCGTCCCGGTGGATCAGCCCGAACAGCGCATGGCTGATATGCCGCGCCGCCAGGAGCAGCGCCAGGATCCCCCAGACCGCGCCGATCAGGTTGTCCGTATCGTTCCGGCGCAGCAGCACCACCACCGCCAGGATCAGGAAAATGATTGCGTTCGCGATCTCGTCCGTATCCTCCGTGTCGTAGCTTTTGTCTTTCAGCGCCTCCCACAGATAATCTCCCGCGATGATGAACAGCATCGCGCCTAGGATGAACGGCAGCCCCTTCCGGATCACATCCGACAAAAAGAAGCAGATCACCCCCGCGGCAAAAATGACCCCCGCCGAGAACAGCCGGGTCCTCCGGATCAGTTTTTGATGGTGCTGCGGTAAATGTCGCTGCATGGTCCTCTCCTTTTCTCCGAAGAAATCTTAACACAAAAAAACCCGCCTGTCACCTGTTCATTTGCAAAAACAGGGCCACTGAGGGGAGGCACTTCGTAAAGAAGTCGCCTCCCTCGCTTTTATCATCAGCCTGAATGAGCGTCCTGCAGGTTTATCAAGTCACAGGAGACGTAACTATACTTCTAAAATCTTCAATGAAGTCCAGCACTTTCTTCCGTGCATCCTTTTTCCAGATCAAGCCACAGGGGACGGTCCAATCCCATTCCACCGGCAGATTCACAAGCCCCGGGTGAATATTGTTCCAACAGTCTAAAAAGAGTACTATCCTCTTTTCTTCTATGCATCGGTTCATACTTTTTAAATCATAATAGACTGACGGAGATACAATTTTGATCTCAGGATGTTCTTTTCTCATGATGGAAGAAAAAGCCATGGCAAATCTGGGGTTACCGCGTGATGGAAAATACAGAGTCTCTCCTTCCAGATCAGAAATGGTCAAACGATCCTTCTGCGATAACGGATGACCTACCGGTACAGCGCAAGTTAAGTGATATTTCGTAAACGGCAGAAAATCTGTTCCGTCGAAAGCGCCGATATTCGGCTCAATACCAAAAGAAATCTCCGCGGATTCTGCACCTGTTGATACGTCCAGATTCAATTCATGCTCCAAACTTATCATCTGCATTGCATAACTCTGAAGGCTGGCACTGGAACGGCAGATCCGATTGAATTCCTCAATGGGACTTAAGAGAGAGGTCCCGATTCGAATGGGAGCAGATTCCGAATCAGCAAGACCTCTTGTTTTTTGAAGGATATCTTCCGAAACATCTATCAGGCGATGGCATTCCTGCAGAAACATCTTACCATGTCCGGTCAGTGTACTTCCTTTCTTTCCCCGCTCAAATAGTGAGACACCAACCGATTTCTCCAAAGCGCTCATCTGCTTCTGGATTCCCGTCGATGAAAGATGAATCAGTTCAGAGGCTTTGTGAAAACTGCCACAAGCGACAACAACTAAAAAAGTGTCGATATAATGATTATACATATAGCAGACCACCTCGAATAAATGATTTTAGTGAAAACCTTTGGTTGTCACAATGATAACATATTGGTTCTTCCAATACAATAAATACAATGCTAAAATTTTCAACAGAAGCAATGGGATGAAACTACATAACACAATAAGGTGACAACAAAGGCAAGTATTACAGAAAACAACAAAAGAAAGCGAGGTAATTATTTATGAAGAAAAGATGGTTAGCATTAGCAATTGTTTGTGTCCTTTGCATAAACTTTTGGGGACATACAGCAAGAGCAGGCTGGAACTGGAGTTCTGTAAAGCTTTCTGAAGCAAGCACTGCAGGCACATTTACAACGTTTTCATCACTTCAAAGATTAACATATGGTTCTAATTATTCTTATGTTTGTGGCGGTGATGTACAAGCGACTTTTGATACCGGATATGTTGGATTACAAGGATCATTTGTCCGAAGCACTGATCGTTATGACTTTGTTATTTTAATGGAAATGGATGGAAATACTGGAACTTCAGCTCGCTCCTACACCGGATTGTTCCAAGTGGATTATGCCGGCAGATATCTTCCGATGGGCTTTTACTGCGACATGGTTTATAATACTTCGACGTCCATCGAAAGCGATGGAGAAGTCGAATTAAAGATAAGATCCTATGTGTCTACCAATATATATGATACCTCGACTTCTGTTCCTGCCCAGATTTTTAAATACCAAGTGGGTGTAATCAATTAATGCTTTTTTTTCATCGATTTTTTACACTAACAAGAGAATATTGGTTTTCACAACTATCTAACGGGTAGGATAAAACAATGAGAAAAGCTCGATTCTCACATATAGTACTTTATATTCTTATAGGGCTTACTTTGACAGCTTGCGGGTCTGAATCTGCTCATTCGGATAGTGTGCAGAGTACGGAAGAGAAGGCAACATTAGACTGGGGAGTCGCAGACGGGACCAGGGATACACAATCCGCTGTCGCCAGTTATCAAACCAAGACGCCTCTAAATGTCACCGCCTGGAACGCTCCTTTTGATCCGGACAGTCAGATCGGTTTTTATCGCCAGATCGCTTCGCACATGGATGATGAGACCGGTTGGTATTTTCAGTTTTGCCGGGAAGGGATCAAAAGTGACCCTGAAGAGTATCAGTACATCTGTCACGGAATGAATCTGCGGTACCGGTACAAGGATAATTATTGGGATGTGACATATTTGCAGGACAAAAAGGGAGACGGGACTGCCGTTTTCAAGAAAATAAAGTCAAAACCCGGGACGATCCATTTCGGCTTGGGTGGTGAAGATGAGAAAGCAGATCGGGACGTGATCAATACGCTCCTGCGAAAAAAACTCCCCCCGAAGGAATTGATTGCAGAAGATCCGGATCGGTATGAATTCAAGCTGATCGATAAAAATATGTTTTTCGATCTGATTCGGGAAGCCTTAAGCAATCCTCCTGTGGAGAACACAACTTATCTTGACTGGCCGATGTGGGCTATGCAGGTGGAACCGGAATACATGGACGGATATAGATTTCAAATAGGTTTCTACTGCAAAATGGGCTTAATTGATGAGATTTATATCGACGTGCTGTATAAAACCGATTCCAGGTATGACGGGTATGTTCAGCTATCTGATTTGGTAGAAGAAGGAAAAGCGGACAAAGGTCAGCAGGAAGCTTTTGAACTGATTCAAAATGTGCGTTCGGCGATTAAAAACGAAAATCTGTTTATTGCACAGGAAGAGATGTACAAGAATAAGGAAATCGGAGGAATCGATCTTTATCGGCTGTACACATTTCTGAATGCGATCCATACAAAAACGGATGATAATTATTACGATCTGCCGGCGGACGCCCCGCTGATCGTAGAAGAGATCTCGGAAGAAGAGTTTATAGCTGCAGGCAATACCGTTCATTGACAGGTCCAATAGGAAAGTCCTGCTGATGAATCGAGGAACCGTCAGATTGAAAGCGCCGGAGGAAATATGATTACGTGCTCCGATCTGACAAAAACATATGACGGCGAATGTGTGATAGACCGTTTCTCCGGTCAGTTTCCGGAAAGCGGTCTGGTTCTGATGCTCGGAGAAAGCGGCAGCGGGAAGACTACCTTCCTGAATCTGCTGGCCGGATTCCTGCCGTTTGAAGGCGGAAGTATTCAATGGGGAGAAGAAGTGTACACAGAAAGAGTGCAGCATCCGGCAGCGGTTCCCTTTGATTATATTACACAAGACAGTTGTTTCGTGGATTTCCTGACGGTGGGAGACAATCTTTATCTGCTGGGCGGCGGTGACTACCGGTCTCTTTTACAGCGCTTTGGTTTGGAGGATAAGGTTGCCTCCTATCCTCTCATTCTTTCAGGCGGGGAACGGGCAAGACTGGCGGTCATCCGAGCCCTGCTGAAAGGAAAGAGGGTACTGCTGCTGGACGAGCCGACCGCGGCGCTGGATGAAGAGAACAAGAAGACGGTTTTCGAGACACTGGATAATTTGAAAAAAGAAGTGCTGATTTTCTGCGCGACGCACGATGAGGCGGCGATCCCATACGCCGATGTGGTGCTGCATTTTTCCAAGGCGGAAAAGACGCCGTGGTCCGAAGACCGAAGAAAACCTTGTGAGCCTGAAATCAGAAAGGGAACACCGGAACCGGAACAGGAGATCCTTGTGCCGTCACCGCAGGGAAACATTGACCTGCCGGATCCCTGGCCTTTCCTGAAAAAATGGTTCACCTCCTCCCGGCGGGAGCAGCATGCCAAGTGGCTGTATCTGGTGTTTCTGACCGTCTCGGTCCTGCTGCTTCTGCTGGGTGACACACCGGCGCATAAATCGGCTGCCACGGGGGAAAACATGTATCGGATCAATACACTGGATCTGAGGATGACGAAGGGTGTGCAGCTGAGTGATCTGACTTTTGACAGGAGCGAGACGGCGGAGATCGTGGTGGACTACCGCGAGAGCTGCCCGACTGAACTGGACGGATTTATTTGGACTCTCCCCGAAAACCGGGATCTTTTCAAACTCTCGGATGCTGTTGCGTACGGTACGTATTATACCAAACCGGAACAGGTGATCCTGAGTTATGAAATGGCGGAGTCCATGATGCACGGACAGGCGGAACGGCTGATCGGGAAAAAGATTTCGCGAACGTTTTTCAAATTGGGAGAAGTGGAACTGGAGATCGTGGGGATCCTGAGGAAACTGAACCGCAGGGAAATGATTTATATGAATTCCTGCGGTGCGGAGTATCTTCCGGAGAATTACGAAGCGCTGACATATGATAATCTTGTATTTGTCAATGCGGCACTCTTCCGGGATCTCACGGACGATCCCGGCCTGTACCGCGATGAAGGACAGCGGGGCTTCCGCTTTTATTTTGATTCCTATGCGGCAAGGACCCGTTTTCTGCGGAAGCATCAGGCGGCTTTCCGGGAGCAGTTCTGCTATTTGCAGTCTGACGTGCTGCATTCGATCGAGGAGTGGGAGATCCCGTATCTTTTCTGGATCCTTCTGCCGCTTTCCGTTCTGACCGCACTGTTTACATTGTTTTTCTATGCCGAATTGAACCGGATGGAATTAGTCTATAACAATTCATTCCTTTCTGTCTTCGAATATGCGGGTCATGACAGAAAGCGCCTGCTTTGGGAAATGACGAAGACCGGAACAGCGGAGTTTCTGAAACTGCTCGGGCTGGCGTTGCTTCTGGCCGGGCCGGCGGCGATCATTGGAAACCTGCTCAATCACCGCTTCCTGTGGGTGGATTTTGAATTGTTTTCCTGGAATATTCCCCTGCTGGCCGCTTATTTCGTGCTCATGACCGCGCTGACCGTCCTGCTGCTGACACTCCGGCTGCGGAAGGTCCGATTGCTCAATTGGTATGAGAACCTGATTCGGAACAGGGATGTCCTGTGAGGAGGGGAGCATGCAGCTCACGCTCAGCCATCTGAATAAGAGCTTTGCGAAGCCGGTCCTCCGGGATATTTCCTATACGTTCGAGTCCGGGAGGCTTTACGTGATCAAAGGCATCAGCGGTTGCGGAAAAACGACGCTTCTGAACATCCTTGGCGGGATCGATGCGGAGTATGAGGGGGAGGTCCGGCAGGAGAAACCGCTTATCTGCGGTTATGTATTTCAAAAGAGCCTGCTTCTGACCGGTCTGACGGCACGGGACAACCTGCTGCTGATCCGGAACGATCCAGTGCGGGCGGAGCGGCTGGCAGCGGAATTTGGCGTCAGTTCTCTGCTGGATAAGTATCCGTCCGAATTGTCCGGCGGAGAGCGGCAGCGGGTCTCCGTGGTCCGCGCATTGCTGAACGAGCCGCAGCTGATTCTGGCGGACGAGCCGACCGCGTCGCTGGACGGGGAAAATTCGGCAAAGATCGCAGCAATGCTAGCAGGGCTGAGGCGCTCAGACCGGATCATCGTCGTGGCCACGCATGAGAACTGCTTTGACGAACTGGCTGACGTGATCCTGCGGCTGGATTACGGGGTACTGGCAGAGGCGGCCGCTGACAGGGGGATCCGGCCGAACTCCACAGAGACTGTCCCTTCTCCTGATCAAACAGAAAAGCGCTGCGCCGGAAAACGACTGGTGCACTGTTCTCTGAAACGCCATCCCGAACTGCTGAAACTCAAGTCGCTCCTGCCGCTCACACTGGCTTTTCTGATGCTTTTTCTGGCCGGATCGCTACAGCAGAACTACAAAATGGAAGCGCTGCGCTTTTTTACGAAGCGTTATCCGATGGATATAGTGGTGTTTTCTAAGGAGCAATATGAAGCATTTGCCCATAAAGAATGGATCACGCTTTATGATTATCTGGAGGCGCAGGAAAACGGCGTCACTGCTTATTACCTGATGCCGGAGAAGGATTCAGTCCTGCATGCGGAAGGCATGCTGGCGTTCGGTGGTTTCCCGCAGAAAAAAGACGATGCGATCCTGACGCGGGAAGCGGCGGATATTCTGTTCCCGGGTGTTTCCTATGCGGATTGCATCGGACAGTCTTTTCTCTTTTGTGGCCGTGACTGGACAATCAGTGCGGTGACGGCAGTCCGTGACGCGCAGTTCAATACCAGTTTCCGGACGGATATCTATTATGCCTATGCGGAGCAAGCTGCCATTTTCATCGCTTATGACGTGCTGCGTGAATTGGCCGAGGTCAAAGACCCGCCTGTATATTCCAACTCCCGTATGGCGGTGGTAGAAGGGATGGCGCTGGATCCGGTGAAGCAGCAGGCGGTGAAGGAAGCGCTGACCGTCCGGGTCAAGATGCCTCCCGGCCTGGAGGAGGAAGGCGAAGAGATCGAAGGCTTTGCCAATATGTTTTACAGCCTGATCAGTGCTTCGCAGGACCGTATCGATGAAATCATGAAATACTTTTATCTGATATTTGGGCTGATCTGCTTCCTGATTTGCCTTTATATGGTCTCAGTGATCCGTACGGAACTGTTTTACCGTCGGCAGGAACTTGGGTATCTGCAGATATTCGGTCTGCCCCGCCGGGACGTGCTGCGTATGCTGCTCGGAGAGCATGCCGTGCGTTTGCTTGCTGCTTTGGGACTTGCTTGTGCCGATTATATTGTCCTGGCCGCAGTCTATTTTATTCTTTTCGGAGGGATGCTGTATCCATCTTTCGTTACCGCCTTGCTTTGTGTTTGTGTGATAGCGCTGTATCTGCTCTTTGTCCTTTTCACTGCGCATAGGTTTCTACGGCAGAATGTACGGGGACTGATTTCAGAGTGAATATGCAAAACTTTTACACAACTATCTAAAACTACATACAGGGTCTCAGGGGCAAGGCCCATGACAAGTGGTGAGCGGACGGCGGGAGCCGTACACTTACGTTGCTTGTTGGGACAATGCCAAGCCCTGCGAGTCTGTCTTTTTTCATACATAAAAACCGATCTCCGGCACCTCTGACATCAGGAGATCAGCTCCAGCCTCTTGACGAAAACAAACATTTGTTCTATATTTATCTTCGCCACGCATTGACTTACAGGCCATCCTTCACAGAGATAGTACTGCTCCGGCCAATCAGGATAAGTTACATGGCATTGTCCCAACAAGCATCGCCTTCGTACGGACATTGCCTGCAATGCCGGTACGAACGCACTTGTCAGGGACTGCCCTGAGACCCGGAAGAGGAAAGGAAATCGAATGGAAAAGACAAATGACGCTGACAGTATGCAGGACCGTCCGGAAATAAAACAGCTGCTTCAGGAGATCACAGACCTTCTGGCCGCCATGACTAAAGAAGAACGGATCGCCTGGTTCAAGCAGACCGCGTACTCGCCGCCCGTGGAATTCGTCCGGGAGATGGATGGCACGGTCTATATCGTACGGTCCCTGTTTGACCCGGATGCCTCGGAGAACATCCCCGAAAAGGTGGAGCGGATCCTTTCAAAACCTTCTCCGGAAGGAATTGAAGGGGGACGGCAGATATGATATGATCGTCTTACCTGCAAGACGATCATATCTGGCTGTGAAAAGAAAGGAGAATCATGAAGAAACAGTCAGATGACAACAAGATCACAGCCCTGTACTGCCGCCTGTCCCGTGACGATGAGCAGGAAGGCATGTCGGGGTCCATCAAGAATCAGCAAGCCATTCTGCAGAAATACGCGGAAGAAAACCATTTCCCGAATCCCCGGGTATTCATCGACGACGGCTGGTCCGGCGTCACCTTTGCAAGGCCGGCGTTCACGGAGATCATGGAACTGGCGGAGAAAGGCATGATCGGCACCCTGATCGTGAAGGATCATTCCCGCCTGGGCAGGAACCGCCTGATCGTGGGGCAGCTGCTGGAGGAAGAGTTCGACCGGCTGGGCGTACGGTATATCGCCATCATGGACAACATCGATACGGCCAAGGGCATCAGCGACATCGTCCCGATGCAGGACCTGTTCAACGAGTGGCACGCCAAGAGCACCAGCCAGAAAGTCCGCAGTGTTTTCCGGAGCAAGGGCATGTCCGGCGCACCGCTGACGAACACGCTGCCCTACGGATATCTGAAAGATCCCGACAACAAAAACCGGTGGATCGTAGACGAACCGGCGGCCAAGGTGGTGCGACAAATCTTTGCCTGGTGTGCCCAGGGTCTGGGACCGTCACAGATTGCCAGGCGGTTAAAAGCGGCCAAGGTGATGACGCCGACAGAGCACTGGAGGAGCATTGGCAGAAAATGCGGTCTGACTCCTGCTGTTCCGTACAACTGGTGCGCCGCTACTGTGGCGGATATCCTCTCCAAACAGGATTACTGCGGTGATACGGTCAATTTCCGGACTACGACCCGTTCCTTCAAGAACAAGAGGAAGGTGGAACGGCCACGGGAAGACTGGAAGATCTTCCCGGATACGCACCCGGCGATCATTGACAGGGAAACGTTCCGCCTGGTGCAGGAGCTTAGGCAGCACCGGCGCAGACCGGCAAAGACGGGGATCGTAAGCCCGTTTTCCGGCCTTCTGTACTGTGCCGACTGCGGTGAAAAGCTGTACTATAGCGGAACCAGTCATTACAGGAGAAGCGGCGCCTACTTCTTCTGCTCCTCATTCCGCAGGAATTCCGAGGTGTGTTCCGCACACTATATCCGGGAAAAGGTGGTATATGATCTGGTCCTGGAAAGCATGCAGCGGGTACTGCGGAACGTGCAGTTCTACGAGCGGGAATTCATCCGGAAACAGATGGAATGCTATAGCGAGGACAAAAAGAAGGAACTTGCCGAAAAACGCCGCGAACTGAACAAGTCAAAACGCCGCATTGCCGAGATCGACGGACTGATCCGGAAGCTGTACGAGGATAACGCAAAAGGCAAGATCTCCGATGAGCGGTACGCCACCCTGTCCATGGCATTTGAGGAAGAGCAGAAAGAACTGAAGACTGCACTTCCCGGGATGCAGGGTTATCTGGAAACGGAAACCGACAGGACGGAAAACATGCAGAAGTTCGTCGACAAGGTAAAGAGGCTCACGGAGATCAAAGAGCTTACGCCGGAGCTGATCCACGAATTCATCGACAGGATCGTGGTCCACGCACCAAGATACCTTGACGGGAAACGGCATCAGCTGGTGGATATTTACTACAGCAGCGTTGGTATTATCTGGGATCTGGATCCGGAAGAAATGGAAAGAGATTTCCAGAAGGCCCTTGCGTAGCAGCAGCAAAAGAACGCAGAAACGGCGTGACCGTTCCGATCACGCCGATAGAACAACAAACAACGATCAATTCAAATACAAAAGAGGTCCCGGGAGCGACTTCCTTATGGAGTGGCGCCCAGGGACGGTTCTTTCCGGCAGTGCCACCGGGAACCGTCCCCAAATGGCCCTGTTTGCCTCTTGTTTTTTCGTAAAAGAGGGAGTATACTGCATTCGAAAACTATCCGGGAGGTGAAACGCATATGGAAGTGACGAAGGATACCCAGATCGGGGAACTGCTGATGGAGGATTACGGCTGCGCGGCCATTCTGATGGGCGCCGGCATGCACTGCGTGGGATGCCCCGCTTCGCAGATGGAGTCCATCGAGGAGGCGTGCATGGTCCACGGAATGGACAGCACGCAGCTGGTGAACGCGCTGAACGAGTATTTCCAGGCCAAGGAAGGCTGAGGCGCTTAGAAATCTGACAAAGGAACCGTCCCCCTGTCAGAAAAGGAAAAGGCGGGCCCGTGCAGGGTCCGCCCTTTTTTATTGCCTGAGTCCGGCTCAGCCGACGATGGCCACGGTCTCGCGCGCGATCGCCAGTTCCTCGTTGGTCGGAACGACCATCGCGATGACCTTGGAATCCGGGGTGGAGATAATGCGTTCTTCGCCGCGGATGTTGTTGGCTTCGGGATCCAGCTTGCAGCCCAGGAAGCCCAGGTAGGACAGGATGGTCGCCCGGACGCCGATGTCGTTTTCACCGATGCCGGCGGTGAAGCAGATCACGTCCACGCCGTTCATGGCCGCCGCATAGTAGCCCACGAATTTGGCCACGCGGTAGGTGAACACGTCCAGCGCTTCCTGCGCGCGCTCATTGCCTTCCTTCGCAGCGCCTTCCAGGTCACGGAAGTCGCTGGAAACGCCGGAAATGCCCTGTACGCCGGACTTCTTGTTCAGCACGTTCAGCACTTCGGGAAGGGTCATATGCTCCTTGGCCGCGATGTATTCGATGATGGCGGGGTCCAGGCCGCCGGAACGGGTGCCCATGGTCAGGCCTTCCAGCGGGGTGAAGCCCATGGAGGTGTCGACCGACTTGCCGCCGTCCACCGCGCAGATGGACGCGCCGTTGCCCAGGTGGCAGACGATGATCTTCAGATCCTTCACGTCCTTGCCCAGGATCTCCGCCGCCCGCTTGGACACGAAGCTGTGCGAAGTGCCGTGGAAGCCGTAGCGGCGCACGCCGTATTTTTCATAATATTCGTAAGGCAGACTGTACAGGAAGGCCTTGGGAGGCATGGTCTGATGGAACGCGGTATCGAACACGCCCACCATGGGGACGCCGGGCATCAGTTCCTGGCAGGCCCGGATGCCGATGATGTTAGCCGGGTTGTGCAGGGGAGCCAGTTCGCTGCAGGCTTCCACTTCCTTGATGGCCTCTTCCGTCAGCAGCGTGGAATGCGCGAATTTCTCGCCGCCGTGCACGATGCGGTGGCCCACCGCGCCGATCTCGGCCAGGGAGCCGATCACGCCGATCTCCGGATCCGTCAGTTTCTTCAGCACGCTGTCGACCGCCACGGTGTGGTTGGGCAGCGGATCCTCAAACACATGCTTCCCGCCGCCGGCCGGAGAGTAAGTCAGCCGTCCGTCGATGCCGATCCGTTCGCACAGACCCTTCGCCAGCACCTGCTCGGTGTCCGAATCGATCAGCTGGAACTTCAGGGAAGAACTGCCGCAGTTGATAACCAGAACCTTCATATTTATTTGCCTCCTAACGCTTTTGATGGCGCCGCGCGCCATTTTCATTGTATCAGATTGCCCCGCCAAAAACAAGGGAAGAAGCCCCGGAAATGCTGTTTTCCGCAAGGTTTTCCGATTTTTCTTTACTTTTCTTCCGTTTTATTCTATAATCGCTTTCGCAAGCCCTGATAATGACAATGAAATGTGTGAAAGGAAGGTATTGTTATGGCTTTTTGTCCGAATTGCGGTTCCCAGCTTCCGGAAGGCGCGGAAACGTGCCCCAACTGCGGCGCGCCCCTGACGGCCCCCCAGCCGGTCTACGCCTATGACCCTTCGGATCATACCGCGGAATTCGACCCGCAGGATATCGGAACCAATAAACTGTACGCGATGGCCTCTTACGTGCTGAGCCTGATCGGCGTGCTGTTCACATTCCTGGTGGCGAAGGAATCGCCCTTCGCCATGTTCCATGCCCGCCAGTCCCTGAAGATCTCCCTGTGCGAAGTGCTGCTGTGCGTCTGCATGATCGTCCCGATCCTGGGCTGGATCGCCGCCCCCGTCGGCTGGATCATCCTCTTCGTGATCCGCGTCATCCTCTTCTTCCAGGCCGCCAAAGGCCAGGCGAAGGACGCGCCGATCGTGGGAAGCCTGGGATTCCTGAAATAAGGAAGCCCGCAGATAGGAAAACAGAGGCCGGAAGGCCTCTGTTTTTTGTTGTCTGGGATGAAGCGTAGGGGCCGCTGCAGGGGCGGCCCTGCCCCGCTTACTTAAACAGCTCGTAGCTGCTGTTTTCGGGATAGACCTGCGCGTGCTGATAGTAGTCGACGCCGTCGGACGTGTAAGGACCCAAAGCGTGCGTATATACATAGTTATACAGCTCATTGAGCGTGACCGTACCGTTCCCGTCCCCTTCCTCATCCGCAGGCTTTCTTCCGAGCGGGCCCAGTGCAAGATACCACCCGAAATAGGTATAGTTCAATGCCGAAGTGCCCCAGCTCATTTCCTGATGCGCAGCGGCAGTGATAACATAGAACTTCGGATCGATGAATTCGCCGGTATTGGGGGAGGCCGGAGAACCTTCCGCTTCCGCAAAGGCGGAAATCACCGTTTCGTTAAAGGCGTTCCCTTCCCATATGGCAGCGCCTGTACCGCATGCATCCAGGAATACGATGACCTTGCCGGGGACAGCCCGCAGCCAGTCGGCCAGCATATCCATCCTGCAATAGACGTCGCCGTACGGGCCGCTCAGGAGCAGTTGACCGGCTTTATTCCCGGAAGCATGATCGATCGCCCCGTGAGTGGAAATGTAAAACAGCGAAACATCATTGTCATCGGCACCGGCATAGGCATTTTCGACGGCATCCTGCAGACCGGCCAATCCTACATCCGTCACGCTGGAAACGGTATAGCCGCGCCCCATCGGGCCTGTGACGCTTTGCAGCATATTTGCCACCAGGTCGGCGCTGCCCTGGTGGCGGGGCGCGGGATCCAGGGTGGAATAGTTGACTTCCGCGACGACCAGCGCGCGATATTTGACGGGGTTGACCGTCATCGTGACCGTATTCGAATAGACCGAGTATTCGCTGTTGTAGACCCTGCAGCGGTACTGATAGCCGTTCTGGGAATATTTCGCGCTGTTGACAGTAAAGCCCTGTGTCGTGACGCTGAGCTCGTTCCACTCACTGCTGCTGTTTTTCCGCCAGTACCACTGGTAACCGTCTTCATACCGGGTCTGCACGAAGAAGTACGCTTTTTCGCCTTCCCCGACGGTCACGCTCTTCGGCTGGGTCTTGATCACCGGGACGTGCCGGGCGGTGATGGTCAGACTTACGCCAAGAGTCCACTGCACGCCTTCGCTGTTCGTCAGTTTGCAGCTAAAGATATAATTGTTCCAGGAATATAAAACGTCGTCATACTGCAGGGTATTCGTGGTGGCGCCGTGACCCGAGCAGGGCGACCAGCGGCTTTCGCTTTCTTTCCACCAGTACCACTGGTAACTGTCCACGTTTTTGCCCGTGACCGTGAAGGTGGCGGTCCCGCCCTCGGTGATGGAAACGCTTTTGGGCGGATCGACGATCACGGGCAGGCCGTTGACGGTCAGCGTGGCGGCTTTTGAATAAACGTAGCCGTTGTCGTTCGAGACTTTGCAGCGGTACTGATAGCCGTTTCGGGCCATGGTGGCCGGGATCGACAGCGTGGCGGTCTTGTTTCCGGTCCTCGTGCTCTTCTGCCAGGTGCCGCTGCTATCCTCGCGCCAGTACCATTGATAACCGGTCGCGCCTGTCGCCTTGACGGTGAATTTCGCGGTCTCGCCCGCATTCTTCGTGATGCTCTTCGGCTGGGCCGTGATCACGGGTTTGAGGAGCACGGTCAGGGTGGCGGGTTTGGTGTAAACATACCCGTTGCTGTTGGAGACTTTGCAGCGGTACTGGTAGCCGTTGCGCGTTTTCGCGGCCGGGACGGACAGGGTCGCGGTCTTGTTGCCGGTCATCGTGCTTTTCGCCCAGGTGCCGCTGCTGTCCTTGCGCCAGTACCACTGGTAGGTTTTCGCGCCGGCGGCTTTGACCGTGAATTTCGCGGTCGCGCCTTCCTTGACCGACGTGCCGGCCGGCTGTGTCGTGACGACGGGTTTCGGGGTGACTGTCAGGGTCGCGGCGGAGGTGTAGACATAGCCGGAGGAGTTGGAGACTTTGCAGCGGTACTGATACCCGTTGCGGACCGTCGCGGCCGTGACCGTCAGGGTGGCGGTCGCGTTCCCGGTCATCGTGCTCTTGGCCCAGCTGCCGCTGCTGCTCTTACGCCAGTACCACTGATACGTTGTCGCACCGGTGGCTTTGACCGTGAATTTCGCGGGGCAGTTTACGGACATGGTGACATTTTTCGGCTGCGCGGTGATCGTCGGCTTGGCGTTGACGACAGCCGCGGTGACGGCAGCGGTGTTTTCCGGTGTGGACAGGGATGCCGCATTCGCCGCGACGGCCGCACTGCCGTCCGGAAGCAGTTCAGCCTCCCGCTGAGAAGCGGCAGCAGGGATATACGTGCCCAGCATCACCAGGCACAGCAGCAGAGACAAAAACCGTTTCGTACTCGGACGCATCGCGTTTCCCTCCTTTGGTCGTTTATTCCGTATCGGCGCAGGATTCCTTATATTTCTCCATTATAAATATACCGTAAGGCGGAGAACGCTGTCAAGGAGCGGAGACTTTCGAGAACAAAAACCCGGAGCCGAAAGCTCCGGGGATCGGGTTGATGAGTCCGGTTTTTACCTGGTTTCCGGGCAGGTCAGCACCGCGCCTTTGTCCGCGGACGTCACCAGCGCGGCGTAGCGGGCCAGGGCGGGCGTGCGCTCCTTCACCGGGTGCTGCTCGGTCTCCAGGCGGCGGCGGATCTCGTCGTCCGGGACGCAGAGGGTCAGGGTGCGGTTCGGGATGTCGATGATGATCCTGGACTGGTATGGATAATAATATTGGTTTGTGTATTGCAACTATTTGAGTGATTATGCTTCAACAACTTAATTTACACGTGCAAGACAATCATTCTGACATCTTAATAATACCGGGGAGGCGGCTTCCTTACGAAGTGCCTCCCCTCAGTGGCAGTGCCATGAGGGGACGGTTCTTTTTTGGTCTCGTTTTCAGGTCCGGTTTATTCCTCCGCAGCTTCGCGGCGCGACGGGCAGTCGGTGACGAAGCAGGTGCGGCAGCGGCTGACGAGGGAGTCGTCGGGATGGAAGCTGACGCCGGCGATGCGGGTGGCGGTGAAGGCGTCCTCGGGGACGCCGGGCCAGCGCCAGGGAAAGTGCGGGGTCAGGACGGCGCCGCCGGGGCGGAGGATCTTCTCTTTGTGGTCCAGGTAAGACTCGATCAGGGCGTCGAGGCGCTCGGCGGCCAGGCCCTGCCAGAGGATGGCTTTTTCGGGTTCATCGGATTCCTGCACGAGTTCGCGGAACGCGTCGCCCAGGCGGGCCGTGAAAATGATGACGGATTCGCAGCTTTGGAAGGTCTCGCGGAGCGGGTCGTCGCCGAGGATGTCCAGCGGGCGGTTGCGCTCGGTGATCTTATAATCCAGGACGTATTCGGCGTCGCGGCGGCATTCCGCGAAGAGGCGGAGCTCCTCCTCAGAAGGGCGGAGCATGGCGGAGCGGCGCAGGACTTCGTCGCGGCGGATGGGGTTGATGCGGAAGGGAAGGGGCATGGGAGGTCTCCTTTCCGGGCCGGCGGAACATCGGCCCCTGCGGGAATACGGCACGGGGGCGGGCATGGCCCTCCCCCGTTTATTGTAGCGCAGTCTATGGTTTTTGCAAGAAATATCTTAGCGTCTCCAGCCGCCTCCGCCCGGGCCGCCCCAGCTGCTGCCGCCGCTGCCGACGGACTGGGAGGTCTGGCTCCAGCTGTACACGCTGCTGCCGTCCTTCAGGATCTGATAGGAACCGCCCTGGGACAGGGTGTTCGAGGCGATCCAGCCGCTCTGGCAGGAAGCGTCCACGGTGAAACTGAACAGGGTCTTCGAGCCGTCGGTGACGGTGTATTCGCCGGCCGCGAAGCTCTGGCCGCTCATCAGGACCGTGCAGCAGTCGCCGGAGCCGTTCGGGGTCTCGCAGATCCCGCCCAGCGCGACCAGGGTGCCGCCGGTGACGGAAATGGTGCCGTCCAGGTCCACGGAGCCGGCCATGCCGCCCATGGAGGAGCCGCTCTGCACCAGCACGAAGCCTCCGGTCATCACGATGTTGCCGTTGGAATCCATGCCGTCCGTGTCGCCGGAGCCGACGGTGACCTTCAGCAGGCCGCCGTTGATCTGGATCAGGGGCGTGGACGAGCCGCTCTTCGCGTTGACGCCGTCGTCCTTCGCGTTCACGTAGGTCTCGCCGCCGTTGAAGACGACCACGTTGCCTTCCACGCCTTCGTACGCGGTCAGGATATTGATCACGCCGCCGTCGACCGTCACGGTCCCGTCGCCGTGGATGCCGTCGTCGCCGCTGGACAGGGTCAGCGTGCCGCCGGCGATCGTCACGTTGCCGAGGCCCTGCGAACCGTTCTCCAGCGTGACGTCATCGTTGGCGTGGATCGCGTCGTCCGTGCTCTGGATGGTCAGCGTGCAGTCCGCGATCAGGATCTCATTGTCCGCCTTGATGCCCTTCGCGGAAGAGGTGGACGAGCCGGAGAGGCTCAGGGAGACGTAGTCGCCGCTCAGGGCGTTGCCCGACTCCTGGAGCAGGATCGCGTTCACGGTGCGGTTCACGGTACCGCCGCCAGTGGTGGCGGCGTAGGCCTCGGTGGAGGGCGTGTCAGAGTCGAAGGCAAAGTACGCGACGTTTTCATAGCCGGACGGCGCCGTCAGGGACAGGGCCGCATAGGCGGTGCGGCCGCCGTAGACTTCCATGGCGTAGGACGCTTTGGCCCAGACGCCGGCCGATTCGTCATCATTGTAGTAGTAAGCCGCGAACAGGCTGTGGCTCTGGTACAGCGACTGGCTCATGATCAGGTAGAACTTCGTCCCGGTGCTCAGCGCTTCGCCGGTGTAAGGGGAATAGGTGTCGGTGTAGATGTTCAGGACCGCGTCGCCCTTGGAGATCACGGCGTCGTACGCCGCGTCGATGCCGTCGCAGGCCGCGTAGATGTCGATGGTTCCGCCGGAGACCGTCACCGTGCCGCGCTGATTGCCCTTGGACGAAACGTCGCTGTCCTCGGTCTTGATGCCGTCGCCGCCGCTCGAGATCAGCAGCAGGCTGCCGGATTCCACGGTCACGGAATCGTTGCCCTTCAGGGCGTTGTTGGGAGCGCTCACCTTCAGCGTGAGTTCCTTCACCTTCAGATCCTTGGTGGTGTGCACGCCGTTGTTGTAGCCGCCGGTCACGACCAGGCTGCCGGTGCCGGCCAGGGTCAGGTCGCACTTCGCGTAAACGGCGCCGCCGGCCGCCTTCTCTTCGGCTTCCGCCTCGTCGTCCGTGCGCAGCGCGCGGGCGTCGGTCACTTCGTTGTAGCCTTCTACGGTGATCGTGACTTTGTCCGCATCCAGGATCTTGATGGGGGCATCCGTGGAGCAGCTGATCGCCGCGCCGCTCAGGATGATCTCCACCTTCTGATCCGGCGCGTTGACCACGATCTGCCCGTCGCTCAGGGAACCGCTGAAGGAATATTTGCCTTCCGCGGTGATGGTGTAGACCGAGCCCTCCTGCGTGACGCCGCCGCTTACGGCAGCCAGGACGGTGAAGTCACCCGTCGCCGCGGTCCCCTGCGAAGCGGGATCCGTCGCGTGGGCCGGCTCCGAGGTGGCGGGGGTCGTGCCCGCCTCGGTGATGCTGGCCGCGGTGGTCTGATCCGAAGCCGCCGTGGTCTGGTCCGAAGCCGCACTGCCTTGCTGCGCGGATGTAGTCGGACTGGTCCCGCGGCCTCCGCACGCCGAAAGTACTAATATCGTCGCCAGGATCATGGCGGTCATTTTCAATAAGCAATTGTTCTTGTTCATGGGGTCACCTCCTGCGGAAGATATGCTTCCGTTTTCCGCAGTATATCCGCCAAATGTGTCAAAACTGTGTTTATCCGGTGATGAAAAGCGGAATTGTTGCGATTCCGGCCCGGATCTGCGGCCGCTTTTCATCGAAAATACAAAAGAAAACCGTGACATGCCCGTCACGGTCTTCTCTTTCTTCCGGCTTTCTGCCGGCTTCCTTCCGGCTCTCCGCCTTACTTCGGCATCATCTCGTTGATGTCCACGGCGTTGCCGGTATGCGGCTTGTTCGGATCCTTCTTGAACGCGCGCCGTTTGGCCGCCATCTCTTTGGCCTCCTTCGAGCCGCTGTTCAGAACGATCTTCACCGCACGCGGGATCGCGTAAGAGATCAGGCCGGTGATTTTGTCCTCCGCGCGGCGGTAATCCGTCATTTCCGGATGATCGCGCACGAGGTGGATCGCGTCGAATTCGCACCGCGTGGTGCAGAGGCCGCAGCCGATGCAGCGGTTGGCGTCCACGATGGTCATGCCGCAGGACAGGCAGCGCGAGCATTCCGTCCTGACCTGCTCCTCGGTAAAGACCACGCGCGGATCATAGAAGGAGTGGCCCGGATCCTCGATGGCTTCGCAGCCGGGTTCCTGACGGCCGGCTTCGTCGTAGGACTCGATCGTGACGTTGTCGGTGTCGAGCGCCTTGAAGTAACGGCGGTCGCGGCCCACGGTCTGCGGCACGTTGTAATCCGAGACGTAGCGCATCAGGGACTCCGCCGCCTCATGGCCGGCGCCGATCGCGTTGATCACGAACTTCGGGCCGGTAAACACGTCGCCGCCCACGAAGATCGACGGATCCGAGGTCTGGTACGTGAAACCGTCCGCCGCCGGATAGTTGCCCCGGCCGAACTTCACGCCGGTCCCCTCCAGCAGGCCGCCCCATTCGATGGCCTGGCCGATGGCGAACACGATATGGTCCGCTTCCACCGTGACCGTCTCGCTCTCATCATACTTCGGCGAGAACGCCCCTGTTTCGGGATCGATCGTGGACACGCAGCGCTTGAACACGATGCCCTTCACGTGACCGGCCTCATTCACCAGGACCTCCTTCGGGCCCCAGCTGGGCTCGATCTTGATATCTTCCTCTTCGGCTTCGAAGATCTCATTTTTGGACGCGGGCATGGTCTCGCGCGACTCCAGGCAGTACATCGAAACGCTCTCCGGGCGGAACCGGTGCGCGGTCCGCGCGCAGTCGATCGCGACGTTGCCGCCGCCGACCACCACGACTTTGCCGTCCATCCGCCGGTCCGGATCGCTCAGCGCGTTCGCCAGGAAATTCACCGCAAAATCCGTGCCTTCCGCATGATCGTTCGGCACGTTCGGATACCGGCCGCCCTGGCAGCCGATCGCGATATAGAAGGCCTGATAGCCCTGCTCCTTCAGCTGCGGGATGGTCACGTCCCTGCCGACCTCCACGCCGCATTTGATCTCGACGCCCAGGTCCCGGATCACTTCGATCTCCGCATCCACGACGTTCTTCTGCAGTTTGAACGTCGGGATGCCGTACGTCATCATGCCGCCGGGCTTGGCGTTCTTCTCGAACACGGTCGGATAATACCCGCGCGCCGCCAGATAGTAGGCGCAGCTCAGGCCGGCCGGGCCCGCGCCGATGATCGCGATCTTCTTGTCGGACCAGTCGCCGATCACGCGGTTGATCACCTTCTTCGGCACGCAGCGCGTCGCCGGATCCAGGTCGCGCTCGGCCAGGAATTTCTTGACTTCGTCGATGGACACGGGCTTGTCGATGACCTTGCCTCTGGTGCAGGCGTCCTCGCAAAGTTTGTTGCAGACGCGGCCGCAGATGGCGGGGAACGGGTTCTCCCGCTTGATCAGCGCCAGCGCCTCGTCGTAGCGGCCTTCCTTCGCCATCTTCAGATAGCCCTGGACCGGCACGTGCGCCGGGCAGGCGGCCTTGCAGGGCGACGACCCCGTCTTATGCGTATTGACGCGGTTCGTATCCCGGTAGTTCTCGTTCCAGGCGTATTTGCCCCAGCGGATCTTATCCGGCAGCGGCTGCTTCGGATACTGGATCGGCTTGCCTTCCTTGTCGCAGAGCTTCTGCCCCAGCTTGATGGCGCCGGCCGGGCAGTATTCCACGCAGCGGTTGCAGGCCACGCATTTATCCTTATCCACGTGCGCGGTATAGGCGCTCTTGGACATGTTCGGCGTATTGTACAGCTGCGAGGTGCGGATCGCGTTGCAGATCTGCGGGTTGCAGTTGCAGATGTCAAAGATGTGGTCGTCGCCGTCGATATTGGTGGTCTGGTGGACGAAGCCGTTCTCCTCGGCCTTCTGCAGGATCTCCAGTGCCTCTTCCCGGGTGATCCAGCGCGCCCGCCCGGTCTCCACGGCGTAATCCGCCATGTCGCCGACCTGGATGCACCAGTCCTGCTCGCAGTCCGTGCAGCCCTCGCCGAGCACCGCGCGGGAATAGCGGCAGGAGCAGATGCCCGCGGACAGATGGCCCTCGTATTTCTGCAGCCAGTAGGAGATCTTCTCCAGCTTGTTGGCCTCCGGATGCAGGCTCACTTCCTTTTCGACCGGGATGACGTGCATGCCGATGCCGTCGCCGCCCGGACGGACCATGGACGTGATGTCCTCCAGCGGCAGGAACGTCATCCGCTCAAAGAACGACGCCACCGGCGGGTTCTTGTCCACGCGGTCCGTGGTCGAGTTGAACAGCTCCGCGCTGCCGGGCACGAAGAACGAGAGCCGGAACCGCTGCTCGCCCCTGTCCGGGCGGGTCGGGCCGTTGTCGTCGTAATTGTCGCCGTAGTCGTACTCGACGATGCCGTGCACCGCGGCGAGCTCCAGCAGTTCCTTCACCCGCTCCGGGGTGAACTGGGACTTGTTCAGCTCGCACAGCTGCTCATAGGTGTACCATTTGCGCAGCTTCATCCGGAGGAGCATGTCGACCTCGTCCTCGGTCAGGATCTCGCGGAGGCCCCAGTACTCGGGATCGGTCGCCTTGACGCCCGGGATCTTGGTCTTCACGTTATCGGTGATCTTGCGTGCGAGCTTCGCGTATTTCTTCTTGAAATCCTTCTCGCCGTTGTACTTGGAAATCGTTATTTCCCTGCTGTCGTATATCTCCGGCATTTCAGTCTCCTTCCTGTTCTTCCGGATCCGCCGTTTCGGCTTCGATCTGTTTGATGATGCACTCGTTTCCCTGGATGAGCCACGTCTCGCCGCTGCCGCAGTGCGGGCAGGTCTTCCCATGCGGGAGGGTGCTGTAGTTCCGGCCGCAGGCGTCGCAGTGGGTGATGGCGGGGATCGTTTCGATCTTCAGCACCGAGTCCTCCATCAGCGGGTGCTTCTTCTTGAAGTAGTCCCAGCATTCGGAGAAATAATCGGTCACGATGCCGGACACTTCGCCAATGGAGAGCGTCACGGAACCGATCCGCGTCACGTGGTTCTCCTCCGCGACCTTGTCCAGCGTTTTCGCGAGATGGATGATGATCCCCATTTCGTGCATGGCTGTCCCTCTTTAGAAGAATCTCTCGACCAGGTCCTTGGACGCCGCGCAGGTATCTTCCATGTCGCCGAAGCTGATGATCTCGCCGGCGTACCAGGTGTGCTGTTTGCCCTGCATCGCCTCCAGCTTGTCATACCAGCCGTCCGCGTAATCCGCCGGGCTCACGTGCGGGCAGTAATAGGATTCCTGCTCATACAGGCGCTGCTTGACGGGGAAGCCGCAGAGCTTCATGTCTTCCATCATGTAGTCGATGGTCTTGTCGTACGGCACGTCCTCGGAGCCCAGATGGTTGCGCAGCGCGTAGACCGGGCTCGGGCAGTTGCCCTTTAAGTCTTCCCAGCGGTGATAGTAGACCATGGCGTGGCCCAGCCGGTCCACGGTCATGTTGTCGAAGATGTAGCCGGAGATATCGGGGCCGGCGTCCTCTTCGAAGGTCGCGATGAAGTCGACGTATTTCTCGTGGATGATCTTGGAGAATAGTTCCTTCTCTTCTTCTCTCGCGTCCGCGAATTTCGCGAAGTGATCCAGCGGGGTGGTGACGATCAGCTGGTCGAACTCTTCCACGCGCTCGCCCTTCTCGTCTTTGACCGTGACCAGGATCTTGCCTTCCGTTCCTTCCGCGGGGCGCTGTACCTTGACGACTTCCGTCTTCAGGTGGGCCGGGTTCTTCAGCTTCTTATTCGCGGCTTCGTAGATGGACTGGGTGCCGTCCTTCCAGGTCCACAGGCGCATGTTGATGAATTCGATGGCCGTGGTCGTGTCCAGATATTTCATGACGTAGGCCGCCGGGATCTCGTCGAAATAGCCGTAGCCGAAAGAGGTGTACGGGCCGATCCAGATGCGCATGACTTCTTCCACGCCGTTCAGCTTGCAGAACTGGTCAAACGGAAGCGCCAGGTCCTTCAGGTTCGGGTTCTCGCCTTCGATGAGCTGCAGCGGGTTGTCCAGCTGCTTGGAGAGGCCGGAATAGCGGCCGGCGGCGACGCCGCGGTGGCCGTAGCAGTCGTAGCCTTTGTACTTGGTCTCCATGATCTCGACCAGCTTCTTCATCTGCTTTTTCAGCTTGATGAGGCCGAAAAGCTTGCTGAGGGAGAAATCCTTCTTGGGCTCGAACGGGAAGATCTCCTTGCCGTTCTTGTCGCGGTACATCCGCCGCATGTTCGGGCCATCGTCGTGGCCCACGCCGGCGAACTGTTCGACTTCGTGGACAGCGTGATACGTCACCGCGCCCATGATGGCACCGGTCTCGTAAGATCTTTCCTCGCCGTGCACGGGGATCTTCGGGGAGAAGCACTTGCCGCCGATCTTGTTCAGCCGCTCGTAGATCTCGTAGTTTTCATACCCCTTCTTCTGAAGGTACATCGCCGCGGAAATGCCCGCGGGGCCGCCGCCGATGATGCAGATGCGGTCGTTCAGGTTTGCCATGAATGGGCCTCCTTATTGTTTATTCTTTCTGATCTCACGCCTGAGCCACGCGGCCCATTCGTCAAAGCCTTGTCCGGTCTTCGCCGAAACGAAGATGATGTCGCAGTCCGGGTTCCGCAGGCGGATGCGCTCGGTCACGCGTTCTTTGCTGAAGTCGTCGAACACGGGGAGCACGTCGCATTTGTTGACCAGGACGACGTCGCTGATCTGGAACATCAGCGGGTATTTGAGGGGTTTGTCGTCGCCTTCCGGGACGGACAGGATCATCGCGTTCTTCGCGGCGCCCGTGTCGAATTCGGCGGGGCAGACCAGGTTGCCGACGTTCTCCAGGAAGACCAGATCCAGGTCCTTCGTCCCGAATTCGCGGATGCCCTGGCGCGTCATGTCCGCGTCCAGGTGGCACATGCCGCCCGTATGGATCTGGATGACGCGGGCCCCGGTGTCGGAAATGGTGCGGGCGTCCACGTCGGAGTCGATGTCCGCTTCCATGACGCCGATGCGGAACTCGTCCTTCAGCATCGCGATGGTCCGCACCAGCGTGCTGGTCTTGCCCGCGCCGGGGGAGGACATCAGGTTCAGGAGGAAGGTGCCCTCCGCCTTCAGTTCCTGCCGGAGCGCTTCCGCGTCCGCGTCATTGTCCGCCAGGATGCTTTCTTTGACTTCTATGACTTTGTAGTCTTTCATGGGACTGCCTTTCTGACAGCAAAATGACGGCCGGGAGGGATCGGGGCCGTTCATCGTGCTCTTCGTTTACAAGGTTCCGTTTCTGTTAATCATGTACGCACGCATCGCGTTGTTTCAGGTAGTTGTATTATACCCGTCCCGCCCGGTTTAGTCAATCTATCCGGGGGAGGGGGATAAAAAAAACTCAGGACGTGTCATCCTGAGCGGGAAACGTCAGAACGTGTCATCCTGAGCGAAGGCTCCTGCGGAGCCGGAGTCGAAGGATCTTACGGCAGCGGCGTGACCGCCGGCGCGTCGTCCGCGATCTCGAAGCGGATGGGCTCCGCGTTCGGGGTGAAGATCGACTTCATGGGCCGGCCCTCCGGCATCCCGTTAAAGTAGCAGTGGACCGCGCGGGCCGCACCTCCGTGCATCGCGAGCATGACGCATTTCCCGGGGTATTCGCGGCGGATGTCGTCCAGGCATTCGTAGACACGCGCGAACACTTCTTTCACGGTCTCCGCGTTCGCGACCTCTACGTTGCGTTCATAGTCCCAGAACAGCACACCGGGGTACACGCTGTAACTCTGCGCCTCGAAAATGCCGTAGTTGCGCTCGCGCAGGCGCGGTTCGGTGATGATGGGGACGCCGTGCGCTTCGTTGATGATCTCCGCCGTCCGGTAAGCGCGGATGAGCGGGGAGGAGAAGATAATATCGAGCGGGATGTCCTTCATCAGGTCCCGCGCGCGGGCGGCCTGCGCCAGCCCGGTCTCGTTGAGCGGGATGTCGGTGACGCCCTGCACGATCTCGCGGGCGTTCCAGTCGGTCTGGCCGTGCCGCACCAGGTAAAAGATCATGGTTTTGTCCTCTTTGAGCGATGTTATGTTTCGGATTGCAGGCCGCTGTTAAATCGTCCGGCAGAACGCTTCTATTTCTTCTTTCCGGACAGTTGCTGCTTCTTTGAATTCGACCGAGCACAGCCCGATCCCGCCGCCGTACGCAATCTCCAGATGGCCGTAAAAATGCGCGACCGTGCCCAGGATCTTTTCGCATTCCTTCATTCCCGGCCCCGTCCGCAACGCGATGGCGTAACCCTTTTTTCCGGCAGGCAGCGCCTTATGCGGCTCGTGCGTATTGCTCCACGGCGTGCAGCGGTCGATGAACGCCTTGAACTGGCCGGGGACGTCCGCCCAGTAGGACGGGGAAACCGCGAGGATGACGTCCGCGCGCGAAAATTCTTCCATCAGCTCGTCCGCGCCGTCCTGCTGCGCGCATTCCGCCGTGGTATGGCAGCGGCGGCAGCCCTTGCAGAAACCGATCTGATAGTCGTCGATACACACTGTCTTCACGGTATACCGCTCCGCGAGCTGCTCCGCAGCGATCCGCACGATCTCCGCCGTCGCCCCGTTCCGGACGGGGCTGCAGTTGATGACCAGCGCGTTCATGATTCCTCTTCCCGCACCGCTTCCTGCAGCGCTTCCGCAATGCCGGCCAGTTCTTCTGGGCTGACCTTCCGCACCTTCCGGTCGTATGTCAGCAGGCCGTTGGTCTCATCCTCCACGTCGGAGACCTGGGTGTAGATGGCGGCGCACAGGCCGGCGCGCGCCAGCGGGATCACCTGCTCTTCGTAGATTTTCCTCAGGCCGGCGGCCAGTTCCTCGCGGGTCCGGAAGATCTTGTAGCCGTAGGTCTTGTCCGGGTCGGCACTGTGGTCCGGGTCTTTCCAGACAAAGCCGCCGAATTCCGAAAGGACCTGGGCGCGGTTCTCACGGCCGAGCTTCAGCGGTTTGAAATAGATGTGCAGGCTGTCCACGTCGCTCTTCCGCTGGTGGAACCAGCCGGAGGTCGCGTCCGTGATCCGGCTCCGGTCCAGATGCAGCAGCGCCTTGTACAGCTTGTCCGCCTCGAACTGGCCCCAGCCTTCGTTGAAGATGGTCCAGTAACAGATGCAGGGGTGGTTCCCCAGGTGCTCCACGGTCCCCGCCATGCCGCGGACGAAACGGGTGCGGGTCTCCGGGTCGCGGTTCAGGCGGCTGTCCTTCCGCCGCTGCCAGACCTGGGGCAGCGCGGAATCCCGCAGGAAATGATAATCGCCGTTGTTCACCATGTCCTGGAAAACGATCATGCCCAGGCGGTCGCAGTCGTAATAAAACCGCTCCGGTTCGATCTTGATGTGCTTGCGCAGGGTATTGAAGCCGAGCTCCTTCACGGCAAGGATATCGTCCTCATAGCATTCCGGCGCCGCGGGCGTGTAGATGCCGTCGCTCCAGTAGCCCTGGTCCAGCAGACCGTGGAAGAAATACGGTTTCCCATTGAGGCAGATGCGTTTTTTTCCGGCCACTTCGCGCACGCTGACATCGCGCAGGGCAAAATACGAGCGCACTTTGTCCTCCCCGCTCTCCAGCGTGAACCAATAGAGTTTCGGCTCCTCCGGGCTCCAGAAGACGGGGTCCGCCACCGGGAAAACGGCCAGGCCGTCCCGCAGCGGGATCCGCTCCCCGGTCTCTTCCAGGGTCAGCGTCCCCTCTTCGGTCCCGAACGCCTGCACGCGGACTTCCGTGCCCCAGGTCGTGATCTTCAGCCGTTCGATATATTGTTCCGGCACGGATTCCAGCCACACGGTCTGCCAGATGCCGCTCACCGGCGTGTACCACATGCCGCCCCGGTTTTTCTTCTGCTTGCCCCAGGGATAGCGGTGGTCCAGAGCGTCCGTCGCGACGACCCGCAGGGTGTTTTCGCCGCCGGTCAGCAGGTCCGTGATATCCAGCGTGAAGGGCAGGTAGCCGCCCTCGTGCGAGCCGGCGGGCGAGCCGTTGACGAAGACTTCCGCCAGCTGGTCCACGGCGCCGAAATGCAGCAGGATACGGCGGTTTTCGCACGGGAGGCGGAGCGTGAAGCGGCGCTCGTAATAAAAGCGGGTCTCTGTCTCAAAATCGCGCCGGATGCCGGACAGCCGGCTCTCCGGGCAGAACGGCACCAGGATCTCCTCCCGCATCGCCTCGTCCGTGCCGAAGCGCCAGCGGCCGTTCAGGCACTGCCATCCTTCGCGCACCAGCTGCGGGCGGGGATAGGCGTTCCAGAGCGAGGCGGGCAGAGCCGCGCCGCGCGCAGTCAGCAAATGTTTCAGGGCCGCCATGTCAATCTTCCTTTCTGCGGCGCACGCCTTCATGAAAACTCAGCAGCGCGATGAGCAGGAACACGACCGCCAGCGCCGCCATAAAAATCTTCGCATTGGGCAGGAACGAAGTCGTGCCGTCATCGTTCGTAATGGTCGCGGCCCCGCGCAGGACCGCCGCCCCGATGGCCGGCCCGATCAGCCCGGGCACCAGCACCTGGGACAGGATCCGCAGGCCCTGGAAGCGGCCCGCCATGCCTTCCGGCGTCTCGTTCCGGAGCCGCGCGCCGAACACCGCCATCCCGGACAGATAGCCGCTCATCATCAGCAGCGAGCCGATGAAGACCGGCAGCTTCATCGCCAGCCCTTCCGTACGGATGCGGGCCGGGAACAGCCAGAGCAGGATGAAGCCCAGCGCCAGCATGTACAGCGGCCCGAATACGGTCTTTTCAAAGCCCTTTTTGTCCACGAGCCGCCCGTAGAACGCGGTCACGACCGCGGCCAGGATGATGGCCGGCGCCATGATCAGCACGTAATCGCTCATGCCCAGGCTCTTTTCGTAATAAATGATCAGGTAGGGCATGAAGATCTGGATCGCGATGTTGAACACCGCGAAGGCCAGCATGGACCAATACAGTTTTTTATTCCGCTTCACCACTGCGGGCCGGAAGCCGTAAGCGATGGTGGCGAAATAACCCAGTTCGTCCGGGGCCTTGGCCGGCGCTTCCTGCACCAGGAAAAAGCCCGCGATGCCGATCAGCAGCACCAGCACGCCGATCACGATGTAGATCGTCGTCCAGCTTTCCGCCCGGTCCAGGTCGAAGCCCATGAAGCCGCCGAAGACCGCCAGGATCGCGATCAGCGGCATCATCGCGTTGATGCCCTCCGCCGCGCCGCGGTTCTCCGGCGTGGTGGAATCCGTCAGCCAAGCGTTGAAGGCCGCGTCGTTCGCCGTGGAGCCGAAGAACGTCATCACGCAGTCCATTATAATGACCAGCGAGATCCCCACGGACGCCGCGCTGGCCGCCGCGCCGAACAGGCCGCCGATCACGTCCGCCCGGATGAAGGCGAAGCTCAGGATCGAGATGCCCCACGCGATATAGCCCGCGCACATGAAGATCTTCCGCTTCCCCAGCCGGTCCGACAGCGCGCCGATGAAGATGGTGGTCAGGGTGGCCGCCACGGCGCTGGCCTGCACCATCAGGGAGATGTCCGAAGCCGAGGCGTGGAACATCTTGTAGATGAAGACGTTGAAATACATGTTTTCCACGACCCAGGCGATCTGCCCGGTCAGGGAAAAGATAACGAGGGCGAGCCAGAAGCGCTTATTTTTCATAACCCATCACCGCATCCACCGCCGCCTGGCACGCCGCCCGCAGGCCGTGCGCCTCCAGCGCCGTGACGCCGCGGATCGTGCTGCCGCCGGGCGAGCACACCGCGTCCTTGAGTTCCGCCGGATGGCGGCCGGTATCGCGCTGCAGCTTGGCCGCGCCGAGCAGCATCTGGCTGGCCAGCGCATACGCCGCGTCGCGGGGCAGGCCGTATTTCACGCCCGCGTCCCCGAAGGCCTCGATGATCATGTCCGCGAAGGCCGGGCCGCAGCCGCTGATCGTGCCCGCGATCCCCATCAGGTGCGACGGCATCACCATCACCTTGCCGATGCCCGCGAACAGCAGGCGGCTGACCTCCTCTTCCTCCTCCGTCAGGCTGTGCACGTCCTCCAGCAGGAAGACGCCCTCACCCACTTCCGCGGGCGTGGACGGCATCACGTAACGGACGCGCTGCGCCGATCCCAGCACGCTGTGATAGCGCGCGAAATCCCAGCCCAGCGCGATCGAAAGCAGCGGTTTTTCCTGCAGCAGGTCCGCCGTTTCGGACAGCACGCTCTCCACCTGGTACGGCTTACAGGCCATGATGACCAGGTCCGACGCCGCCACCAGGTCGCGCGGGGAATCCGCGGCGGTGAAGCCCAGGCGGGCGGCGTTGTCCAGCAGTTTTTTACGGTGCGGCGCGTAGGCGAGGATCTCCTCCGCCTCCTGCTGGCGGGTCGCGTTCCAGCCCGAGACCAGCGCCTGCGCCATATGGCCCATTCCGATAAATCCGATCTTCATAGCATCTCCCTCTTGTATCCGGGATCCCGGTCTTCCCGGTCCCTTATTTGCCAAGTTCCCGGCCCGGCCGGTCCTTCTTTATTCGCTCCATTCTACCCAAAAGGTCACGGTCACGTCACCGCTGCCGAAGGCCTCCAGCAGTTTGTCCCGCGTCACGTTCCCGATCCGGGCCAGACGCGTGAAGTTCCATTGGTTCGTGTCATAGTATATTGTGATCTGGTTCCCCTGGTACAGGATCACGTCGCCGGGGACCGTGGTGATGTCCTCGTCGCTGCGCGTCAGGGTCCAGGGCAGGGGGCCGACTTTTTCGAAATTGCCGTAATCGCGCATGGCCACTTCGATCGCGCCTTCGCGGCTGAGTTTTTCGATGAATTCCGCGGCAGAGGGATTGTCCTCCGGGTGCGCGTAAAAGGTGCGGCCGTTCACTTCGATGACCAGTTCCGGGGTAGGCCGGATGACTTCATCGGTCGCCCGGGTTCCGCCCGAGACCTCGTAAATGACGGGTTCGGAGACGGTGATGTTCAGCGCGCCGTCAACGGTCACGTAATAGGCCGCGTCGTAATTGTCCGCGATGGGGGATCGCGCGAGGACGGTGAAGGTCGCGCTGCCCTCTTTCAGCGCGTGCAGGGTAACGATCACGTCGTAGGCGGCGCCGTCGATCTTGTCGTGGTCCGGGCTGCCGTATTCGCGTGTGACGTCCCAGCTGATGACGGACGGCTCGTCCGTGATGAAATCGTATTCGGGGCCGCCGCCGTCAAAGGAACTGAAGGTCAGGGTGGCCGCACAGCCGCCGGGGTCCGCCGGGCCGACCGGCCGTGTACCGGGCTCTGCGCCCGCCACGGTCTCGCCCGTCCAGTCCAGGATCCCGCCGAATTCATAGATGTTCGTATAGCCGATCTGCGCCAGCTTTTCCGCGGCTTCCTTGCTGCGGCGGCCGCTGCGGCAGTAGACCAGCAGGACCTGATTCAGATCCGGAAGCGCCGCCGGCATTTCCGTGCCGATCTCCTCGTTCGGGACGCAGACCGCCCCGGGGATGTGCCCCGCTTCGTATTCGTCCTGCCGGCGCACGTCCACGATCAGGAGGTTTTCCCGCATCGTCATGCGCTGCGCCGCGTCTTCCTGGGAGATCTGCTCCCAATGTCCTTTCATGGTAGTCTCCTCCGTATTCTGGGGCGGCCGGGTTTCCTGAGTTTCCTGCGTCTGCTGTGTCGGCTGCGTATCCTGCGTCGGCTGCGTCTTTCCGCTGCAGCCTCCCGGCAGAAGGAGCAGGATGGCCGCGGCCGCGGCCGCGATCACTCTCCGTTTCATCCTTTTCCGCCTCCTTCCGACTTTTTCTTCCACACCAGCAGGCCGGCCAGACAGCCTCCGGCGGCCAGCAGGCCGGCGGCGACCCACAGGACCGTCTCGCCGCCCTGCCCGGTGCCGCCCTCATCCGGCGCGGTCTCCGGCGGGATCCCGGACGGTTCCGTTTCCGGCCGGGCGCTTTCCGCCGGCGTGCTCTCCGCTTCCGCGCTGCTGCCCGGATTCACCGTCGTCACCGGCGGCTGCGGGTCCGCTTCTGTTTCGCGCGGGATGACCAGGTCCGCTTCCGTCAGTTCCTCCTTCAGGAAACAGTCCGCGAAATACCGCTTTTCGCCGCCCTCCCGCAGGATCCAGTGCTCGCGCACGCCGTCCTGTTCGTAATCCGCGGGACGGCCGGCGTCGTGCGTGATGCCGTGCTCCGCCTCCGTACCGGCTTCCGCTTCCGCCCGCATCCGGGCGATGTATCCCTCGTTGTAATGGGCCGAGGGGATGATCTTCGCGTTGCAGGCCAGCGTGCACGCATTCGCCAGCGCCTGCGCGGTGCTGAACGGTTCGCCCTCCGTGTAGAACAGCGCATAGGCGGCGGTCTTCCGCAGGCGGCCGATCCCCTCTTTCAGGGCTTCCAGATGCCGCAGGATGTCCGCGCGGTACGCGCTTCCGAAAACGGCGCCGGCCTTTTCCGCCAGCGGGCCGATCACGCTGTCCAGCGCCTCCGTCAGCGCCGCGTCAGCCGCTTCGGTCACGGAGTTGTACACCGTTTCATTGCCGGCCTCATCCGTTGCTTTCAGCAGCAGCGGCAGGAAAGTCTCCACCGCTTCGCCGAACGGATGCGTGCCTTTATCCTTCAGAATGTCCCCGATTTCCAGATCCGTGAAGGCCAGCACCAGCGGGCCGACCGTGTACAGGATCGACCGGGCGTCCTTCGCCGTGGGACAGCTTTTCGCCATGCTGCAGTCCGGGTCCGGTCCGTTCGCGCAGGCCCGGATATAGGCCCGGATGGCATCGGCCGCGGAGACCGGTGAAAACACGGAATTGTCCTTATGGAAGCCTCCCAGGAAGCTGCTCACGATCCCCGCGGCTTTCTCCGGGATCGCCCCGGTCAGGGCGTCGAAAGCCGCCGTGCCCAGCGGGTCGGTCTCGTGCTCCGTCAGCCAGACGGCGAGGACCTCCAGGAAATCATCCACGGTAAAGCTTTCGTGACGGATGTCCCGGCCGGACAGCCAGGCCAGCACGTCCTCCAGCGCCATCGTCACGCCTTCCGTTTCGTCCTGCGCGCCGCGCTCCTCCTGCATGCGTTCAGCCGCATAGCTCAGGACGAGCAGGACGGCGGGACGGACAAAGTCCGCGGCTTCCGCCTGCACGCTGTCCGACGGAAGCCCCAGCAGCAGACCGGCCAGCCCGGCCGCATGCACCATCGTCTCCTGATATCCTTCACTGACGTACAGCGCGTTGGACGCACAGCCCGCCGTCAGGCCCGGCACCCGGCTTTCCATGAATTCCCCCATGGTCCGCGCGCTGTGCGCCGCCTTGTCCGGGACCAGCTCCAGGCTGGTCAGATCAAAGGTATACCAGGCAAATGTTCTATAGTCACCGCCTTCCGTGAAGGCTTTATATGCGTTCTTTCCAAACGCCTGCAGCGCCGCCAGCACGTCCTCTTCCGCGGCGTCCTGACCGGCCGCGAGGTCCGTGCCGTAATGGCCGAAGCCCCAGCCCGCGGGCGGGAGTTTGGGGATCGCGTCTTCGTCAAAAATGTAATTCCGGATGCCGCCGTAGATCTCCGACGACAGATCGGCCGTGCTGGACGCATCGGCCGTATAGGCCTCTCCCGGCGTGTCCGCCGCATAGGCCGCGCCGCTGCGGGCTCCGGCCACGCTCAGCTCCGCGCGCCGGTCCGGCTGCGCCTTGACCGCGCGGGGCGCCGCATAGGTATAACAGTACACGTCCTCCGGCGCCAGGCTCACCAGGCCGCCGAAATACGATACGCCGCCGCCGGCCAGAAAGCCGCCCAGCAGGTTGGCGACCGCGCCGCCCCGGCTGTGGCCGGCCGTCCAGATCTTCAGTTCCCCGCCGATGTCATGCTTTTCCAGGTACTGCTTCATGAACCGCAGCACCTCGTCGCGCGCGGCCTTGTACCCCTCGTGCATAACGCCGCCGCCCACGGTGAAATTGCCGGCCCATTCCTGTTTATAGCCCGCGCTGCGCGGGATCACGGCCAGCAGGGTGTATCTGTGCCCGAAGGCTTTCACGGTACGCCGCGCCACGGCGACGCCGATCGAATTCTCCTGTGTCGCCAGCGCATAATAGCGGTTGGTCTCCACGTCTTCGAACCCGGCCGCGTTCAGAAAAGCGGTCAGATTGTCCGCGCTGTCCGCGGGATCCGATCCCGCCCCGGTCAGCCCGGAAGACGCCATCGCCGCCTGCGCGGAAAGCTCCGCCAGATGCGCGCATCCCAGGAAGGAAGATCTCATGAAGCAGTCCTCGCGGAACACGAAACGGTCCTGCTCCTGCAGGTCCTTTCCCCCGCCGGTCGTGTACGCGTACACGCCTTCCGTGACAAAACTGTCATCCGTCTCCGCCGCCCGTGCGCGCACGCCGAAACTGCCGGCCGCCAGCAGGACGGCCAGGAAGAGAGCCATGATTTTTCTTATGGACCGGTTCATAGGGTCTCCTGTTCCTGCAAATAAGCCAGCAGTCCCCGGCATCCTTCCTCAATATCCCGGTATGCCGTCTCGAAATCCCCCGTATACCACGGGTCCGACACTTCTCCGGGCCGCCCCGTAAAATCCATCAGCAGCCGGAATTTCCCCGCGTTCTTCTCGTACACGCTTCCCAGCGCCCGCCGCATGTTCCGCAGATTCCACTCCTCCATCGCCACGATCAGGCCGTACTCCCGCACGTCCTGCGCCGTGATCTGCCGCGCCGCGTGCCGCCCGTACGGGATCCCGTGCGCGGCCAGCACCCGCTTCGCCGGCGGGTAGATGTCGTTCCCGATCTCCTCCCGGCTCGTCGCCGCCGAATCGATGCGCATGCTCCGCTCGAGGCCGGCTTCGCGCACCATCGCATTCATGATATGTTCCGCCATCGGCGAGCGGCAGATGTTGCCGTGGCAAATAAACAGGATTTTTGTCATAGTCACTTTCTCACAACTCCCGCTGTGCAGCGATTACGGCATACCGCTCCGTTTTATACACGGCGCCCGTCTCCGCAAAACCGTTCTTATGCCAGAAATGCTCCGCCTGTGGATTTCCCCGGACCCATCCGAGGCGGACCCGCGCGAACCCGTTCCCGGCCAGATAAGCGCACAGTTCGCCAATGATCCCGCTGCCGATGCCTTTTCCCTGGACTGACACGTCCATCATGAAAAAGCCGATGAAGGCGGTCTCTTTGTCCGGATACGCCAGGATGAGGTCCAGCACGGCGATCAGTTTCCCGCCGTCATAGTACCCCACATAGTACTTATCGGCCACCTCTTTTCCGGTCGGCAGTGCGTTCATGTCGTCCCGGATGCTCTGTTCGGAAACGAACGGCGGGCAATACCGGTAATACATGCGGTTTTTCCCGCACAGCGCCAGAATGTCCGGAACATCCGTTTCGGACAGCCTCCTGACGCTATATACCCGGGAAAACAACGTGATATCCATCATACATACCATTCTGTATTTTTATTCCCCTAGCAAGTACTCCATAAACACCGGGATCCTCTCCTCCCAGTACGCCTCGCTGTGCAGCGCGCCGGGCACGACGCGGGCCGCTACGTGGACGCCGGCGGCCGAAAGACGGGCGGCGGTGCGGAACATCAGGGCCCAGTCGGCCGGGCGCTCGTCCGTCTCGCCGCTGCCGTAGTCCATATAGATGCGGGTAGGCTGCGCGAGCGGGGTCTGTTTGATGAGTTCGTTCATGCGGCGCGTGTTGAAAAACAGGCACGGAGAGAGGGCTGCGGCGCGCGAGAAGACGTCGTTGTACGCGACGGCCGCGTAGACGGTCATCAGGCCGCCCATGGAGCTGCCCGCGATGAGGGTGTGCTCCCGGTCCGGAAGGGTGCGGAATTCCGCGTCGATCTGCGGTTTCAGGGTCCCGGTCATCCACTCCATCGTGAGCGGACCGCGGCCCTCGAACGGGCCGTAGCGGCCGACGGAAAAAGTCCAGGGAGTATATTCGCAGAGGCGGTTGTCGCCCTCCGGGTTGCATTCGATGCCGACCACGATCAGCGGGGTCTTCGTCTTCTGCAGGTATTCCTTCATGCCCCAGCTCTTGCCGTAGGTCGCGTGGCTGTCGTAGAATACGTTGTGGCCGTCGAACATGTAGAGGACGGGGTAGCGGGCGTCCGAGTCCTCATATCCTTTCGGCAGATAAATGTAAAGCCGGCGCGGTTTCTGCGTCGGGAGGCCGGGGATCTGGATTTTTCTGACGATGATCATGACAATTCCCCTCACATATCCGGCTCCGGGTATTCCAGACGCCGGTTCTCCGTCAGTTCCTGCAGATAGCGGCGCGTATAATACTTCGCCATATTCAGGTTCTGCTCGGAATAATTCCCGCACTCCTCCGGCCGCGCGCCGGGGATCTCTCCCTCAAAGCTCAGGATAAAGCGGCAGAGATCCTCCGCGAGCGGAAGCACGTCCGCAGCGGTCAGTTTGCCGAACATGACCAGGTAGAAGCCGGTGCGGCAGCCCATGGGGCCGAAGTAGATCACTTCGTCCTTGCGGGCGTGGTTGCGCAGGAAGGTGGCGCCGAGGTGCTCGATGGTATGGACGGCCGACATGTCCATCACCGGTTCCCGGTTGGGGGCGGTGAAGCGCAGGTCGAAGGTGGTGACGGGGCAGGCGGCGCCGCCGTCGCGGCGGGAAACATAGAGGCCGGGGAGCAGGCGCAGGTGGTCGATCTGAAAGCTGGCGATCTTATCCATGAAAATCCCTCCTTTATTCCGCCGGGCCGGCCAGTGCATCCGCCAGGCGGAGGATCACGTCGTGCAGTTCCAGAGCGGTCTTCCACTTATCATCCAGAGCGTCGTAGCCGTGCAACGCGCCGAGGATGTTGCCGGTGACGGCGCCGGTGGAATCACTGTCGCCGCCGTGGTTGACGGCCGCGATGAGGGCGGCGGAGAAATCGCCGGTGTGCCGCAGCGCGCAGTACAGGGCGATGCCCAGCGTTTCTTCCGCGACCCAGCCTTCGCCGATGAGATGGATGTTGTCCAGATCCGGCGCGTCGTTTTCGGACAGTTCAACGGCCAGATCGATGATGTTAAGCAGGTCCTCCTGATACTCATAGCCCCGGAACAGTTCCGCAGCAGTCTCCCGCGCTTCCCGGACGATCTCCTTCAGGGACAGGCCGTCCGGGCCGAAGACCAGGCGGTGGATGATCTGCGCCGCCACGGCCGCGGTCATGTAGCCCAGCGGGCCGCCGTGGGTGATAGCTGCGATCTGGGCGCCTTCCCACGCCACGTTCCGGTCCTCTTCCCCGGGACAGCACAGCCCGAGCGGCGCGACGCGCATGATGCCGCCGCAGCCTTTGCGGTCGTTCTGCGGTTCCCGGATAAAATCATCGGGCAGATGCTGTGTCTCTTTTTGCGTGCGCAGGGCACCCAGACAGGTGCCGCCCGGCGCGCGCCAGTTGTAGAGGTCAGGGATCAGGCGGAGGGGCGTTCCGCTCCCGTTTTGTCCGGGCTGTCCGGCGCCTCCCTCCTGTCCGTCCGCTTCCTGAAGTTTTTTCCGGGCCTTTTCCCAGCTCATCTCCTGCGTGCGCAGCCAGTCCTGATAGGCGCGGGCCACGGCATGACGCATCCGGGTCCGGTCCTCCGGGTATTTCTCCCCGAGGTCCGCTGCCAGCAGACCTTCGGCGGTAAACAGGGTCATCTGGGTATCGTCGGAGATCCGGGCCCGGCCCCTGCGGTCCGTTTCATATTTCGATATGCCGGCGCGGCCGAAGCGGGAGAAGATCTCGTCCTCGTCCCGGAATTCGATCACATAGCCCAGCGCGTCGCCGGCGGCGCCGCCTATCAGGCAGCCTCGGATCTTATCTTTTGTCGTTATCATGTTTTCCCTCTCAGATCACGTAATTCCCTTTCCGGAACACCGGCACGCGGGTGCCGTCCGGCAGGATGCCGTCGATGTCCATGTCGGCGGTGCCGAACATGAAATCGCAATGGGTCATGGAATTGTTGGCCCCGTGCGCGGCGAGTTCTTCCTCGCTCATCTCCGTGCCGCCCCGCAGGTTCTCCGGGTAGCAGGCGCCGAGGGCCAGGTGGCAGGCGGCGTTTTCGTCGTACAGTGTGTTGAAGAACAGGATGCCGGAGCGGGACACGGGCGAGTCGTAGGGCACGAGCGCCACTTCGCCCAGGTAGGACGAGCCCTCGTCGAATTCCACGAGTTTACGCAGCGTATCAACCTCCTTCTCCGCGCCGAAGTCCACGACTTTTCCGTTTTCGAAGCGCAGCCAGAAGTTTTCAATCACGCGGCCCTGGTAGCTGAGCGGCTTGGAGGCGTACACGATCCCGTTCGTCCCGGTCTTTTCGGGCATGCAGAAGCACTCTTCCGTGGGGATATTGGGATCGAAATACACGCCCTTGGGAGTGAAGCAGCCGCCGCCCACCCAGATGTGGTCCTTCACCAGGCCGACCGTGATGTCCGTGCCCAGGCCGCTGGTGAAATGCAGGGCGGTGAACTGGCGGTCCGTGAGTTTTTTGCCATAGCCCATGAGGTTGCTGTCGTGCTCGTCCCAGGCGGCGATGGGGTTGCCGTCCGCGGTGACGCGGGAGACGGCGAAGATGGCCTCTTCCAGCTTATCGAAGGCCTCCTGCGCCGGCAGGTCCGGGAAGATCTTCACGGCCCATTCGACGGAGGGCAGGCCGAAAATGCACCACTGGCCCTCGTTGTTCATCGTATAATTCCGCAGCGGGCGCATCTTCCGGGAGACCGCGACGTTGACGGCGTGGATCTTCTCCGGGTCCAGGCCGTCCAGGGCGCCGGGGGCATCGGAGCGGACGGTCAGGTAGCAGGCGCCGGCCTCGTTGTCGGTCTTCCGCCGGTCGTAGAGCCACTGCGGGACGTCCTGCAGCGTCTCCAGGGACTGGTAGGTGTAGTCCATGCGGGTCAGCTCGACGTCGCTCCAGTTTACTTCCACGTAGCGGGCGCCGGCCTCATAGGCCTCTTTGACCAGCAGGCGCACGAACGCGGCGTCGCGCACGCAGGCACTGATGACCACGGGCTGGTCCTTCTGCACGTTCACGCCCTTGCGGACGGCGAGTTTCGCAAGCTTTTCATAATATACCCAGGGCAGCATGACAAGAACTCCTTTCCGATCATGAAATGTACATACTGAATCTTTTTTATCATACCAAATCGCAGAGGGATTGAAAAGCGGAAGCGGAAGAATTATACTGAAAGCGCTATGAAAGTCATTGTTTTATCGGAAAATACGACGAACGATCCCCGGCTGGGGGCGGAGCACGGCCTCTCGCTTTACCTCGAAGCCTGCGGGAAAAAGATCCTGTTCGATACCGGGCAGGGCGATTTGTTTGCGGAAAACGCGAAGACGCTGGGCGTGGACCTGGCGGCAGTGGACTTCGCGGTGATCTCGCACGGGCATTACGACCACGGCGGCGGGATCAGGCGTTTTTTACAGGAGAACCGGACGGCGCCCGTCTGGCTGAACCCGCACGCCTTTGAGCCGCATTTCAACGCGGCGGGCAAGGATATCAGCCTGGATCCCGCGCTGTTGGACGACCCCCGCATCCGCTTCGCGGAGGAAGGGACCTCGCCCGCGCCGGGCATCACGCTGTATGCGCGCGCAGACCGGCCGTGGCTCTTCCCGCTGCAGACCGGCGGCCTGCAGCAGGGGACGCCGGATCATCTCCTCCCGGAGGACTTCCGCCACGAGCAGTACATGCTGGTGGAGGAAGACGGCAGGCGCGTGCTTTTCAGCGGCTGCTCGCACCGCGGCATCCTGAACATCGCCGCCTGGTTCAAGCCCGACGTCCTGATCGGAGGCTTCCACTTCTTCCGCCTCCCCCTGGACGACACCCTCGCCTCCTACGCCGCCCGCCTGGACCGCACCGGCATCCGCTTCCTCACCTGCCACTGCACCGGCGTGGAGCAATACGAATTCCTCAAGCCCCGCATGTCCCGGCTGGAATATCTGGCCGCGGGAGATGAAGTAGAGATCTGACAGGGGGCAGTTCCCTTATGCAGGGGCCGTTGTTCCAACGGCCCGTTTTATTTGAAAATAAAAAGGTGACAGAAGAACTGATATGTACCCAGTTTCCTGGACACATTGATCTATGACCGAGGCTCAACGAGTGGATGCCATTCTGTATTTAACAGGTGGCATCCACTTTGTTTTTGCCTGGATGCGCTCATTGTTGTAGTAGTCAATGTATTCGGCCA
>JAFZRY010000013.1 GCA_017619615.1 Lachnospiraceae bacterium
CCTGGATCAGCTGCTTCAGGTTCCAGCCCGCGCAGTAGCCGGTCAGCATGGACAGGTCGTGCAGGTGGATGGCCGCGCTGCGGTGCGCGTCGGCGATCTCCTGATCGTAGATCTCGGACAGCCAGTAGTTGGCCGTGATGGCGCCGGAGTTGGACAGGATCAGGCCGCCCACGGAGTACGTGACGGTGGAGTTTTCCTTCACGCGCCAGTCGTTGATCTGCAGGTAGTTGTCCACGATGTCTTTATAGTTCAGGAAAACGCTCTTGACGTTCCGGACTTTTTCACGCTGCTTGCGGTACAGGATGTAGGCCTTGGCCACGTCCGCGTAGCCGGCTTCGGACAGGACTTTTTCGACGCAGTCCTGGATGTCCTCCACGGCGATCTTGCCGTCCTTGATCTTCGGCTCGAATTCGGCCGTGACCCGGAGGGCCAGCATGTCGACGATGCTGGGATGGTACTGCTTGTTCAAGGCGTCGAAGGCCTTGGTGATGGCGGCGCTGATCTTCTGAACGTTGAACTCGGCGATCTCGCCGTCGCGTTTGACGACCTGGTACATGACTTCTGTTGCTCCTTTTTCAGAATACTTTTACGATATTAACCCACCGGACGGATCCGGAAAATGGCGCAAGGGCCGCAATGCCCCGCTTATGCGAGGCAATTGTCAGTGTAGCACCCGGAACGGGCCGTGTCAATATATAGTTGAAATATTTCTCATAAAATACCACATCTTGTGGTTTCGCGGCGCGGCGGTAAGAAAAATCTCCGCAAGGCGCGTCAGTCCACGCCCCGCAGGCCGACTTCCTGCACGTACGGCCGCACCAGGTCCGCCCAGCGCTTCATGTCATCCGGGGACGGGCTGTGCAGGCCGGCGAAGAGCACGGAATCGCGGTCCGTGAACTTCTGCAGGAAATAGCGCCGCGCGCCGCGGATCAGTTCGCCGATGGCGGGGAAGGAATCGTCATCATGGAATTCGGCCACGACGGTGGTGCGGAATTCATAGTCGATGCGGCCTTCCTTCAGCAGCGCGACGGTCTCGTACAGCGGCGTCAGGTCCAGGTTTTCGCGGCCGGCGGTCTCCGCGTAGCGGGCGGGCGAGTTCTTGATGTCCACGGCGACGTAATCGATCAGCCCGCGGCCGATCAGTTCCCGCAGCTTCCCGGGCCGGAACCCGTTGGAATCCAGCTTGACCGGATACCCCAGCGCCTTGATCTTTTCGCAGAGTTCCGGCAGCTCCGGCCGCATCAGCGGCTCGCCGCCGGTGAAGCACACGCCCTCCAGGAGTCCGCGGCGCTTCTCCAGGAAGGAGAGCAGCTCGTCCTCCTCCATGATCGCCGGCGCGTTCATGTCCAGCAGATCACTGTTGTGGCAGAACGGGCAGCGCAGGTCGCAGCCGCCGAAGAAGACGGTGCAGGCGACCTTGCCGGGGTAGTCAAGGAGGGTCATTTTCTGTAAGCCGTGGATTTTCATGAGGGACCTCGTTTTCCTGTTTATGAACCACATCCCGCCGGGCGGGACAGCGTAAATACTATATCATGTGGTTTCGAAAATAGCAAGACAATATGTGGTAGATGCGGGGCGGATTTCACAATGGATCACAATGATAAAAACGGAACACAGAGGACTTTAGATTATTAGTTTTTTTCGCGCTAGTCCCTGTTGGAGATTGAATTGGTATATAATATAAATACTTATGACCTTGCTGCAGCCCGATGGTCAGGGAAAATGATTATAAGGGGAGGAATCAATGAAAACTATTCTGTTCAGAGTTTCCTGCTGTATATTTGTGTTGTCAATGCTGCTTTTATCCGCATGCAGCAAAGCGGAAACAGCTATCTCTCCCGATCAGAGCGAGGAAACTATGTCGGAGACAGCATCTGAATCGCCCACAGAAACAGAAGGCAGCACAGAAGCCCTGACAGAGAAGGCTGTACAGGAAGAGAGCACCCCTTCCGCAACAATAGAGAATGATTCGAACAGTCTGTTCGTTCGCAGCGGGAACGGCATTTATATCAGCCCTTCCGGAACAGAATATGCCTTGCTGGCCAATGAACCACTGCTTTATCATCTTGGTGAGAGGGAATTCCTGGCCGGTGTTGAGGGAGAAGAACCGACCTTAAAACATCTTTCATCAAAAATCCGTACCGGGTTTTATGCGCTGAAGAACGACCCTTCGCATCATATCCTGGTCCGGGTCGCGCCTGACAGTGAATGGCTGCTCTACTATCGGGATGTCTCCCTGCCGCCGTTTGATTATTCCAGGGAGAACTGCTCGCGCTTGGTCCTCCTGAAAGGGTATCTGCAGACAGCGCTGGATTCATCCCTGATGGAATTCAGCGAACAGGGTCTTTGCGACAAAGAAAGCATCGCGGAATTCTTTGCGGATATCCTTTCTCAGAAAAGCCCCGAAGAAGCCGGGTTATATGACTATGTCAGACAGCCGGATGGTTCCTGGAACAATTGTTATACGAACAGTTCGATCTGCGGTTTCTTTGAAGAAGAACCAGACCTGTTTATTTCATTGCCGATCACATCCTATGATGATAAAGCGTATTCGATCATGATCGGAGAACAGGAATACGTACTGCCGGATTCCTGGTTGGAAAGGTTCAATACACCGTAGGTCAATTGTTTACGGCGTTATGTGCGATGATTACTGCTTTACAAGGATAGGAAGCAAATGATCTCTCTTATGACATTCAATATGGATCCTGAAGATCGTGATAGTTTGGGATCGCTTTATGAAACTGAGGTGGTCGGAAAGAATGAACGGGATAACAGACAAATAATAATCAAGGAGCTTTCTTTAGACTGTTATATCAGCAATGATGATTCAGAAAGTGACTACGTATGGATCGATGAAGTAAAAGAGTTGTTATTTTTCCTGGAATCAACACTGCCGCATGAAATGAACCGCGAAATATTGGAAAGCCTGCTGGTCCAGCAGAAATAAAGGCTCATTATCTTTTACTGGAGAACAGTTTGATGAACAAAAAGAAATACTGTATTTCCATACTGCTCATCGTGTTTGTTATGATGCTTGCAGCATGCGGAAAAAACCGGAACGATAAAAGGGAAGACTATTACAAAGACAAAGAAAGCAGAGACATAATCACCACCTATCTTAACGGATACGTATACTGGGAGGATGGAAAATATGTGGCGGTTTATAACAGCGGAGAAAACCCGCCCCTTGTCTATAAAGGTTCGAGAGAATGTGAGCAGAGCAACGGTCTTGTCCTGGCGGACAGAACAGATTACAGTACCTATCAAGACCGCCCGTTTTCGGATGTGATCCGGGACCTGGGAGAGCCTCATACGGATATCGGAAGCGGCTTATATATCCCGGCTTATTTCACAAAAGATGCTCATCTTGCTGCGTTCTATGTTGATCAAGAGAAAGTGGCCGGTATCGATTTGATAGATCTGTTGGGCGTCAATACAATAAAGCATATTGGGAAGAAGTAAAACGCGTGGTGCAGCCGCTGTCTGGAAGTGCGATCCCCAAGGAGACAAGTATAAATCTTAACAAAAGTTGAATTTGATAAACAGGATTATCACTATGCACATTATACTTACCCGATGTGGTGCCTCATCGGAGGAGGTATCCTGCTGTGTGCGGAATTGGTGTTTATATTTGTCAGGATCAGAAACCACAGTCTTGATCTTGAGGCGACTGGGCAATGGGATGTGCCGTGGATTCTGATATGCCTCATCGTTGTATTTCCCTGCGGCGTGTTCGAGATTTTTCCCCGCGGCATAGCTGTTCATAGAGAAACGCTGCAGGAGGCAAAGATCAAGACCGGTGTGATCGAATCTATAAGGCAGCTGAATGCAGGCAACGGGTTTCGATACAGACCCGGTTCATCGCGCTTTTTTGATCCGGGACTTTTCAAACCGGGAAAAATGCTGACCGCAGAATCAACGATGTATCATACGGATTATCATCCTGTACGGACTATATACGGACGGTATTATGGCGCGTATTTGGTAATTGACGAGGAAAAGTACCTGATCATAAGCAGTACATGGTTTAAGGAAGGTGACTGCGTATGGATAAAGTATCTGCCCAAAAGCAAGATTATATTAGAAATGGATTATGCGGAACAGGAATGATCCTATGCTTTCTTTCGCTTTTGTTTCTTCTTTCCCTGTCCGCCTGTGGCAATTCCCGGAAAGACAGTTTTGTCGTGGATATAAACCAGATCATTTCTTATGATTCCTTCGAGGCTTTCGAAGCCGGCGAGCGTAAGGAACCGGACGGCCTGACCGCCTATTATGTGCCTCCGGTGACCGACGACGGATGGCGTCCGGCCAAAATCAGTCAGCGGCGCGGGACATACGTTTCGATCCTTTACCGCCGGACTGCGGAGCAAGAGATCCCTTCTTATCTGCCGGAACTGGAGCGCGAGCAGCTGCAGTCCCTGTCTTTGACGGAGTATCTGTATTATTCCAACGCGGACGGGCTGGCGCAGTTTATTGCCAGCGGTTTTCAGGAGATGGTCATCGGCGGCAGGACGTTTTATGTGAGCAAAGCCTATTCTATGCCTTCCGTTTATGGGGATACGGAACATCAGCCGGTTCTGACCGGGTATGAGATCGCGGTTTCCTTTGACGGCAAACTTTTCTATATGCATCTGCCCCCCGACGATAATCTTGAAAACATGATCCGGTATCTCGACCTGGTGAAGAAGGAGATCCGGTAAACAGGCCTGTCCGACCGCATCTCAAAACAATCTTGACAGAACATCTGTTCGGCGTTATACTGGGCCCATGGGGGACGACGGCATGCCGGACAAATCTTATATCGCCATCGATCTGAAATCCTTTTACGCTTCCGTCGAATGCGTCGACCGGGGGCTGGATCCTCTGCGCGCGGATCTGGTGGTGGCGGATGAGAGCCGGACGGACAAGACCATCTGTCTGGCGGTCTCGCCGTCGCTCAAGGCGCTTGGGATCTCCGGCCGCGCCCGCCTGTTTGAGGCCAAGGCGCGGGTCCGGGAAGTGAATGCGGTCCGGAAACAGAAGATCGACATGATCGTCGCGCCGCCGCGCATGCGGAGATACATGCAGGTGAGCCGGCAGATCTATCAGATATACCTGCAGTTCGTGGGACCGGAGGATATTTTTGCGTATTCCGTGGATGAAGTGTTCATGGATGCGACGCGGTATCTGGAACCGAACCGGACCGATGCGCACGGCTTCGCGCGGATGCTGATCCGCCAGGTATTGCAGGAAACCGGGATCACGGCCACGGCCGGCATCGGGACCAACCTGTATCTGGCCAAGATCGCGATGGATATCGTGGCAAAGCATATCCCGGCGGACGCGGACGGCGTGCGCATCGCGGAACTGACGGAGCGCAGTTACCGGGAGCAGCTCTGGACGCACGAGCCCATCACGGATTTCTGGCGCGTGGGGCCGGGCATCGCGCGGCGTCTGAAGAGCCGCGGGCTGACCACGATGGGCGACGTGGCACGCTGCTCTGTCGGCGGGGAAAATGATTTCTATAACGAAGACCTGCTGTACCGCCTGCTGGGCGTGAACGCAGAATTGCTGATCGACCACGCCTGGGGCTGGGAGCCCACCGAGATCAAAGACATCAAGGCCTATCAGCCGGAAAACCGCAGTCTCTGCTCCGGCCAGGTGCTTCCCGTACCGTATGAGGCGGAAACGGGCTGCGTGGTGGTGCGGGAGATGGCGGACGGACTGGCCATGGACCTGGTGCGGAAGGGGCTGGAAACGGACCAGCTGGTGATGGACGTCGTGTATGACGTCGAAAACGTGCTGGATCCGGAGCGGCGGAAACGCTATAAAGGGCTGGTGAAAACGGACCGCTACGGCCGCGAAGCGCCGGCGCCCGCGCACGGATCCGTCAATCTGGACGGGTTTTCCTCCTCATCGCTGGAACTGATCGACGCGGCCGAAAAACTTTACCGGCGCATCACGGACCCGTCGCTGCTCGTGCGACGTTTTTATCTGACCGTCAATCATATCCGGACGGAAGGCGCCGCGGAAGAACCGGCCGCGCCGGAGCAGCTGAGCCTGTTCCGGGATTATGAGGCGGAAGAAGCGGAGAGGCAGAAGAAAAAGCAGCAGCGGGAAAAAGAGCGCCGCGCGCAGGAGACCGTGCTGGCCCTGCGGGAACGCTACGGGAAAAACGCCGTGCTGCGCGGCATGAACTTCGAGGAAGGCGCCACCGCCCGGGAGCGGAACGCCCAGGTGGGAGGCCATCATGAGTAAAGATATGAGGGATTACCGGGACCTGCTGGACCGGCCGCACCCGGAATCGAAAAAACATCCGCGGATGTCGCGGGAGAGCCGGGCCGCGCAGTTTTCGCCCTTTGCGTCGCTGAAGGGATATGAAGAACTGATCGAGGAAGGCGCCCGCGACGCGGAAGAAAAGTACGGCCGGGAAGACCGGGAAGAGTTTTTCGACTAGGTTTAATAATAAAAAGGGAGGCGGCCGTCAGGCCAGTTCCTCCCACTTGCTGTATAATTCCTCCAGCCGGGCTCTCAGATCCCCGGCTTCTTTGTCCAAAGCCATGAGCCGGACCGGATCCACGGCCACCTCCGGCGAGGCCATCTGCGCCTCCAGCCGCGCCAGCGCGGCTTCCGCCTGCTCGATCGCTTCCTCGCAGCGTTTCAAGTCGTTTTCTTTTTTGCGGCGCTGGGCGTCCGCTTCTTTTTTATTGCGCCATTCGCGCGCGGCATCGGTCTCGGAAGCGGGGCCGGCGGCGTCGGAGCCGGCCGCAGAAGAAGCGGCGTCCCGCATCTGCGCCTTCTTTTCCAGATAATAATCGTAATTGCCCGCATACTCGGTCAGCGTGCAGCCGTCCAGCTCCAGGATGCGCCCCGCCAGCCGGTTGATGAAATAGCGGTCGTGGGAGACGAAGAGCAGCGTGCCTTCGTAACGCGACAGCGCTTCCTCCAGGATCTCGCGCGAGGTGATGTCCAGGTGGTTGGTGGGCTCGTCCAGAATCAGGAAATTGCAGGGCGAGAGCATCAGTTTGGCGAGGCTCAGCCGCCCTTTTTCGCCGCCGGAAAGGATGGAAATAGGCTTGAACACGTCGTCGCCGGTAAAAAGGAACGAGGCCAGCGTGTTGCGTATCTCCGTGTCCGTCATGCGCGGGTAGGAGAGGCGGAATTCGTCGAAAAGCGTGTTGCTTTCGTCAAACAAGTGCTGCTCCTGGTCGTAGTAGCCGGTCCGGACCTGGGCGCCCAGGCGGACGGAGCCGGTGTCGGGCGTCAGCGCGCCGGTGACGATCTTGAGCAGGCTGGTCTTGCCTGTCCCGTTGTCCCCGATGATCGCGGTCTTTTCACCGCGCCGCACCGTGAAATCCAGGCCGGCAAACAGCGTGCGCGTCCCGAAGCCCTTGCTCAGGTCCCGGACCTCCAGCACCTGCTCCCCGCTCACCGAGGAGGAGGCCAGCGTGAGATGCATCGCGTCCCGCACTTCCTGCGGCTTCTCCAGCCGCTCGATCATGTCCAGCCGCTTCTCCCGGCTTTCCGCCCGCTTGATGGACTTCTCCCGGTTGAACGACTTCAGCTTCGCGATGACCTCTTCCTCGTGTTTGATCACCTTCTGCTGGTTGATATAATGCTTCAGCGCGATCTGGCGCTCCGCGGCCTTTTTCGCCGCGTACGCCGTGTAGTTCCCGCTGTACATCGAGACCCGGCCGAGCTCGACTTCGATGATCTTCGTGACCACGCGGTCCATGAAATACCGGTCGTGGGAGACGATCAGCACCGCGCCGGGATAGTCCTTCAGATACCCTTCCAGCCAGGCCACGGAACGGATGTCCAGGTGGTTGGTCGGCTCGTCCAGCAGGATCAGGTCCGGGCGGGAGAGCAGCAGTTTGCCCAGCGCGACGCGGGTCTTTTCGCCCCCGGAGAGCACGCGGCAGGGCTTGCCGAAATCCTCCTCTGAAAAGCCGAGGCCCTTGATGACGCCCGCGATCTCGCTGCGCAGGGCGTAGCCGCCTTCGTCCTCGAAGCGGTGGGAGAGCCGGCTGTATTCCTCCATCAGGCCCGCCAGCGCCTCGCCGTCCTTCCCGGCCATTTCCGCCTCCAGGACCCGCAGCTGGCGCTCCATCTCGAAGATGTCCGCGCGCGCGGAGGCCACTTCATCGTAGATCGTCGCGTCGGAACTGATTTCCTGATGCTGCTTCAAATACCCGAGCCTTGCGTCCTTTGTCAGGATGACTTCGCCGCCGTCCGGCGCGTACACGCCTGTGATGACGTTCAGCAGCGTCGTTTTCCCGGCGCCGTTGATCCCCACTACCGCCGCCTTTTCTTTTTCTTCCAGGTGAAAATACCCGCCTTTCAGAACGGGTTCTTCGTGGAAAGTCTTCTGGATCTCGCGGCAGGCCAGCAGCATGGCATCCTCCTGAATTCAAACGATACCTATCATAGCGGATTTTGCCCCGGAGGGCAAGCCGAAGTTTCGGTTTTTCGCAATACTTTGTCTTTTTCTTGACAATCCTGCCGGGGTTTCTTATAATATAACGGATAATGCGGGAGGGACCTTATGACTGCTGATCACATTTCTCAGGCGGTAATAAAAAGATTGCCCCGATACATGCGGTTTCTGACCGAACTGAAGGAGGAAGGCGTGGAGCGCATCTCCTCCCGGGAACTGTCGGACCGCATGCAGGTGACCGCGTCCCAGATCCGGCAGGATCTGAACCATTTCGGCGGCTTCGGCCAGCAGGGCTACGGCTACAACGTCTCCAAACTGATCGAGGAGATCGGCCGCATCCTGGGCCTGGACCGCCCGCACAACCTGATCGTCGTCGGCGCCGGCAACCTCGGCCGGGCCCTGGCCGGCTACGGCAATTTCACCAGCCGCGGGCTTTACATCCGCGCGCTTTTTGATATCGCGCCGGAAAAGACGGACGCGGAGATCCGCGGCCTCAAAGTCTACGGCATGGACCGCCTGCCCGCCTATCTGAAGGAAAATCCGGTGGACGTCGCGGTCCTCACCATCCCGAAGGAAAACGCGCAGGCCGTGGCGGGCCAGCTGTACGGCCTCGGCATCCGCGCCTTCTGGAATTTCGCCCACACGGACCTCGCCCTCCCGGAGGACGCCCGCGTGGAAAACGTGTACCTGTCGGAAAGCCTGATGCAATTGACTTACTATATGAATCACTAAAAGGAGTATCGGGACCCATGGAACGATTCTACCTGAACTTATACCCGGACCGCATCGCGGCGAACATCCGCGCGATCAAGGAACGCCTGCCGGAAGGGACGAAGACCTGCCTGGTGGCGAAAGCGGACGCCTACGGCCTCGGCGCGCGCGAACTGGCGCCGCTGCTGGAGCCGATGGTGGACTTCTTCGCCGCCGCCACCGCCTACGAGGGCATCTCGCTGCGGAACAGCGGCGTGCAGAAGCCCATCCTGATCCTGGGCTTCACGGCCCGCGACGACTGGCCGGCCCTGATGCGCCAGAAGATCCGCATGACCGTCTACCGCAAGGAGGACGCGGAGGATCTTTCCCGCATCGCCCTGGAGCACGGCACGAAGGCGCTGGTCCACTTCAAGGTGGACACGGGCATGAACCGCCTGGGCTTCGAGGCGGACGACGCCGGCATCGCCCTGATGGCTTCGCTGGCGAAACTGCCCGGCCTGGAACTCGAAGGCCTGTTCAGCCATTTCGCCCGCGCGGACGAGGAGGACGACACGCCCACCCGCGAGCAGTACGCGCGCTATCAGAAGGTGAAGGCGGGCCTGGCGGCGCAGGGCGTCGTCCCGGCCATCTGCCACATCGCCAACAGCGCGGCGGCCATCGCGTTTCCGGAAATGGCGGAGAACATGGTCCGCCTGGGCCTCGCGGCCTACGGCCACTACCCGGCCGATGAAATGCCCCACAGCGTGAAGCTGCTCCCCGTGGCGGAACTCAAGAGCCACGTGATCATGGTCAAGGACCTGTATCCGGGCGAGGCGGTCAGCTACGGCGGCCATTTCGTGGCGGAGAGGAAGATGCGGCTTGCGACCATCCCCGTGGGCTACGCGGACGGCTATACCCGCCGCCTCAGCGGCAAGGGCCGCGTCCTGATCCACGGGAAGGAAGCCCCCATCTGCGGCAACATCTGCATGGACCAGATGATGGTGGACGTGACCGACATCCCCGGCGTCCGGCTGAGCGACGACGTGACCCTGATGGGCCGCGACGGCGACCTGGAGATCACGCTGGAGGAACTGGCGGAAAAGAGCGGCATCCTGCATTATGAGATCCAGTGCGGCCTGTCCCGCTGGCGCAACTTAAGACATATCATTCGCGAAGAGATATAAAGGAGACCAAACATGTCCGGACATTCCAAGTTTTCAAACATCAAGCACAAGAAGGAAAAGAACGACGCGGCGAAGGGCAAGATCTTCACCCGCTTCGGCCGCGAGATCGCGGTAGCCGTCAAGGAAGGCGGCCCGGATCCGAACAATAACAGCAAACTGAAGGACATCATCGCCAAGGCCAAGGCCAACAACATGCCCAACGACACCATCGACCGCAGCATCAAGAAAGCCGCGGGCGAAAACGGCGGCGCGGATTACGTGCGCGCCACTTACGAAGGCTACGGCCCGAAGGGAACGGCCATCATCGTGGAAACGCTGACGGACAACAAGAACCGCACCGCGTCCAACGTCCGCAACGCCTTCACCAAGGGCCAGGGCAGCGTCGGCGCGCAGGGCTGCGTGTCCTACATGTTCGACGAAAAAGGCCAGATCATCATCGACAAGGAAGAGACGGACATGGATCCGGACGAGCTGATGATGCTGGCCGTGGAAGCCGGCGCGGAGGATTTCTCCGACGAGGAGGACAGCTATGAGATCCTGACGGCGCCGGAGGACTTCTCCGCCGTGCTGGAAGCGATCCAGGCGGCCGGCCTGCCGCTCGTCTCCGCGGACGTCACCATGATCCCGCAGACCTGGGTGGAACTGACGGACGAGCAGGATCTGAAAAACATCAACCGGATCCTGGACCTGCTGGACGATGACGACGACGTGCAGAACGTTTACCACAACTGGGACGAGTAAGACCCGCCCCGCGATCCCGATGGAAAGGAGGACCTCAGATGGTCTGCAAACATTGCGGATGTGAAAATCTGGAAGGGACCACGATCTGCGTCTTCTGCGGCGAACCGATGGAAAAGCCGGATCAGAGCATCAGCCGGATCATGAGCGCCTTTGCCGGCGAAGCCGTGCCGGACGCCATTGCCATGGCCGAAGCGGAGAGCGGTGAAGCCGGAGAAGGGACCGTTCAGATCGTTTCCTCCCTGCCCCGCCTGCGCCGCACCGAGATGGGCCAGGACGTGCCTTATACGGAAGGCGAGAACCGGGCGGCGCTGGCGGAAGCGCGCGCCCTGATGCACGGCGCCCCGGGAACGACGGACGCGCCGGACAGCGACCTGTCCGAGCAGGCGGCCCGCATCGTGGAACAGGCGGTGGAACGCATCGTCAGCGGCCGCGCAGATACCGGGGATGAAGAAAACACCGCGGAGACAGGCGACCCCTTTGCGATAGCGGAGGCGGAAGCGTCCGTAGCGGAAGCGGCCCCTGAAGAAAAACCGGAAGAACAGCCTCGCCGCCGGCCTCCGGTGGTGGTCCCGCCCAGCCCGTTAAACTTCTCGATGGAAGAGAGCCCGGCGGAAGAAGAGGAAAAAGACAGCGGTTTCGGGGATCCCCTTTTTGTCAAAAAAGCGGCCCTTTCTGCGGCAGGAGCCGCTGCCGCCTTTACCCAGGGAAAAGCCGCGGCGCAGGAAACGTCTGCGGCGGCCGGGACGGTCCCGGAGGAAATCCCCGCCGCAGAGGATATTCCTGTAAGGGAAGAAGTCCCCGCGGCGGTTGAAGAGGCAGCAGTTGAAGCGGCGCCCGTGACCGAAGAAATCTCCGCTGCGGAAGAACCCGCTGTCGAAGTGAACCCCGCTGTGGAAGAAGAGTCTGTCATCGAAACGATCCCGGCCGCTGAAGAAGAGCCTGCTGTTGAAGCGATTCCTGCCGCGGAGGAAGAACCTGTTGTCGAAGCGATCCCCGTTGCGGAAGAAGAGCCTGCTGTCGAAGCGATCCCCGTTGCGGAAGAAGAGCCTGCTGTCGAGGCGATCCCTGTCGCAGAAGAAGCTGCGGAAGAAATCCCTGCTGCGGAAGAGTCTCCCGCGAAAGATGCGGGCGGTGCGGCGGAAGGCGGAAACGACGGGAACGGCGGAGGGGGCGCGGAACCGCCCGCCGGAGGGGATAACGAAAAGAAGCGGATCCTTCCGCTCATCCTGCTGGCCCTGCTGGCCATCGGCATCGTGACGGCTGCCGGCGTCCTGCTGAGCGGCCGCGGCAAACAGAACGGGACGACGGCCGCTTCGGAAACGATCGCGCCCGACACGACCTCCGGTTCCCCTGCCACGACGGCCCCGGAACCGTCCACAACGGCAAAAGCCACGACGGCCGTCCCGACGACCACGGCGAAAGACACCACGGCGGCGCCTGACACTACGGAAGCGGAGACCACCACGGAAAAAGCCACGACGGAAGCGCCCACGACCACGGCGAAAACCACCACGGAAGCGCCTACGACCACCGCGGAACCTACCACCGAAGCGCCTACGACCACGGCCGAACCTACGACGGAAGCCCCTCCCACCACGGCGGAGCCTACCACCGAAGCCCCCACCACCCAGGCGAAGGAACTCAACCCCTTCTACTATCTGGCGCAGGCGAAGATCGGCGACGTGATCCGTTTCGGCTCCTATGACCAGGACGGCGCGGCGGGCAAGGAACCCATCGAATGGATCGTGATCTCCAAGAGCGGCAGCCGCATCCTGGTGATCAGCCGGGTCTGCTTCATGACCAGCGTGTACTCCACCAAAACGCCTGCGGTATGGGCCACCAGCGACGCGCGGTCGCTCCTGAACGGGTCGTTCCTGAACAGCGCCTTTACGGCCGCGGAACGCGCCAACATCGTGCCCCGCACGATCTCCACGCCGGCCAACCCCCAGAGCAAAGTGGCGGGCGGCCCGGATACGACGGACAGCGTATTCCTGCTTTCCATCCAGGAGATCCAGCAGTGCCTGAAGTCCTCCCAGATCGCCACGACCGCGACGCCGACGGCCCAGGGGGCCTACGTGGTCGGCGGCCAGGTCTTCTGGTGGACGCGCAGCCCCGGCGAGAGCACCAAGACCGTCGCACACACCCGCAACGGCGGCGCCATCGACTTTGCCGGCGAGACCGCCTCCACGCGCGGCGCCCTGCGTCCGGCCATGTGGCTCAACGCGGACCAGGAGGAATACCTCCCATAAAAGCTGAAAACAAAAAAACGGGCCGATTTCGCATCGGCCCGTTTTTTGTTGAATTTTTTATTCAATTAACTGCTCATACAGCTTGCTGTATTCCACCGCGGACCTCTTCCACGAGAAATCCTCCCGCATCGCGTTCCGCCGCATCTGTTCCCAGGTCTTCTTTCCCCCGAAGAACGTCTTCATCGCCAGTTCTATGGCCCAGTTCAGGCCGCCCACGTCGTAGTCCTCGAATACGAAGCCGGTGGCGTTCAGCCCTTCTTTGTCCAGTGAACGCACCGTATCCTTCAGGCCGCCCGTCGCGCGCACGATGGGGAGCGAGCCGTAGCGCAGCGCGATGAGCTGGCTCAGGCCGCAGGGCTCGAAGCGCGACGGCATCAGGAAGGCGTCGGTGCCGGCGTAGATGCGGTGGGAGAGCGGCTCGTCGTAGGTCGTGACGACAGCCATCTTGTTCGGCCGGGCGCCGGCCATCAGGCGGAAGCTTTCCTCGTAATGCTTCTCCCCGGTGCCCAGTACGACCAGCTGGCAGGGGCCGCCGGTGAGTTTTTCAAGGAGCGGCAGCACCAGGTCCATGCCCTTCTGGTCCGTCAGGCGGGAGACGATCCCGAGCAGGAAGACGTCCGGATCCTGGTCCAGGCCCAGTTCCTTCTGCAAAGAGGCTTTGGCCGCGGCTTTCCCGCTCTTGACGCGGGAGACGTCGTAGTGACGCTTGAGCGCCGGATCCGTAGCGGGGTCGAACACCGAATCGTCGATGCCGTTCACGATGCCCCAGAAGCGGTCGCGCCGTTCCGCAAAGAAGCGGTCCAGGCCCTCGCCGTATTCGGGCGTGCAGATCTCCTTCGCGTAAGTCTGGCTCACCGTGGTGACCGCGTCCGCGTAATGCAGTGCGCCCTGCATCATGTTGCCGCAGGAACCGCTGCACAGGGGACCCTGCGCGAACAGCTCGGCGGGCAGGCCGCTGATGCTCCGCAGTTCGTCGCGGCCGCAGATGCCCTGGAACTTCAGGTTGTGGATGGTGAAGACCGTCTTCATGTCCGCGAAGAACGGGTCGTACTTGAACTGCGTGGCCAGGTACGGCGGGATCAGGCCCGTGTGCCAGTCGTGGCAGTGGATGATGTCGGGCCGGAAATCGAGGTGAGGCAGGACGGCCAGCACGGCGAAAGAGAAGAAGCAGAACTTCTCGATGTCGTACATGTAGTCGGTGTACGGCGCGGGCCCGCCGAAGTATTCCTCATTGTCGATGAAATAGAAATGCAGGCCGCGGTGCGTCAGTTCGCGGACGCCCAGATAGCGGTATTTGCCGTTGAACCAGACGTCGAAATGCGTGACGTCCCGCATGGCTTCCTGCCACGGGGCGGGGATGCAGGTGTACGCGGGGAGCATGACCCGCACGTCCCAGTCTTCCGGGGGAAACGCGAAGGGAAGGGAGCCGGCCACGTCGGCCAGGCCGCCGGTCTTGATGAAGGGGACCGCCTCCGCGGCCGCAAAGAGTACTTTTTTCATGGAAATGCCCTCTGTGTTTTGTTTTCGCATCCTAAGGGGTCGTTCTGTTTCTATTCTTTATTCTCCCTTTTTTCTGCCAAAAAGTCAAGCAGCTGCTGTACGTCCGTTTCGCCCGCGGACCAGTCCGTGACGAAGCGGATCACGTACCCGCCGTCCGGCTCTTTCGACCAGAAGCCGCCGAAGCCGCGGCCGGTCAGCTGATGATACAGGTCATCCGGGACCCGGACGAAGATCTGGTTGGTGGGAGAGGAGCCGAGCGGTTCGAAACCGAGCGCCCGCAGCCCGCGGCGCAGCTGTTCCGCTTTCTTCAGCGCGGTGCGGCCGATCTCTTCATACAGACCGTCCGTGAACAGCGCCTTGAACTGCACGCCGAGCAGGCGGCCCTTGGCCAGGACCGCGCCGTTCTGTTTCATAACAGAGAAGAAATGGGGGACGCGGCCGGGATTCGGGAAGACCAGCGCTTCGCCGAACAGCGCGCCGCACTTGGTCCCGCCGATGTAGAAGGCGTCGCAGAGCGCGGCCAGATCGGACAGGGACACGTCGTTTTCCGGACAGGCCAGCGCATAAGCCAGGCGGGCGCCGTCCGCGTACAGGGCGAGGTTCGCGGCGCGGCAGACACCGCTGATCTCCGTCAGTTCCGCCAGCGAATACAGCGTGCCGGATTCGGTCGGCTGGGACAGGTAGACCGCCCCGGGCATCACAATGTGGTCCCGGGTCTCGTCGTTTTCATAATTCTGCCATAGCGCGCGGAGGTCCTCCGCCGCGACTTTCCCCCCGTGCGAAGGCAGGGGAATGACCCGGTGGCCGTGGCGCTCGATGGCGCCGGCTTCATGGCCCCAGATATGTCCGGTCTGCGCCGCAGCGACGCCCTGGTAAGGCGCGAGCAGCGCGGTGAGGGCCACCATGTTGGTCTGTGTCCCGCCCGTCAGGAAGCGGACGTCTGCCTGCGGGCAGCGGCAGGCGGCGCGGATCAGGTCCGCGGCTTCGCGGCAATATTCGTCCTGGCCGTAGCCGGCGGTCTTCTGCAGATTGGTCTCCGCCAGCGCCTGCATTACACGGGGATGGGCGCCCGCGGCGTAATCGGAACCGAAAAACTGTTCCGGAACGGGAGAAAGAAAAGAGGAAAGGGGGGTCTCTGATGACATCACGCGCAGCCTCCTGATCGATTGTTTTTATTATACTTCAGACCGCGGCGAAGTGCAAACGGAATTGACCGGAAAGCGAAAAAAACGGCGCCGCGGCGACCGGAATCATCTTCCGCTTGATTTTTCTCATTTTTCCATATACAATATAACAGACTGGATCACTATGACCAAAGGAGCGTTTACATATCATGGCAAGAACGGGAGAACAGCATTACCTCGATTATCAGCAGTTTCTGGCGGATGGGCGCGTGCAGAGCGCGGGCCTGAGCCTGATGGCGGCCTGCATCAGCGGCTGGACGCCGGCCCAGGCGGAACTGGGCTATAAATACCTGCACGGCATCCTGTTCCCGCAGGACTATGCGCAGGCCATGCGCTGGCTCACCGCGGCCGCGGACAAAGGCGACGCCGCTTCCCTGACGAATCTGGCCACCATGTACATGTACGGCACCGGCGCCCGCACCGACGGGAAGAAGGCCCTGGAACTGCTGGATCAGGCGCTGGCGCAGGATTACGCCCCGGCCGCCCGCTTCATCGGCCTGTGCCATGAAAAAGGTATCGGCGTGCCGAAATCCGCGGAGGAAGCCTTCCGCTGGTATTTGAAAGGCGCGGAGATGGGCGACATGGGCGCGGCCGTCCTGCTGGGCGACGCCTATGAATACGGCAAAGGCACCGCGAAGGACCTCGCCGAAGCCCGCCGCTGGTATGAACTGGCCGCGGCCGGGGAAGGCGAGGAGGCGGAGAGCGCGAAGGAAGCGCTGGCCGCCCTGAAGGAGGCCTGATCTTGCCAGCGGACCCCTCTGCAAAATTATCCGTGCGGGTCCTGCGGAAATGGGAACTGGTCTGCGGGCTCCTGCTGATCGTCACCGGGTTTATCATGCCGCTGGCGGTCAACGTGAAGACCATACCGGTCATGGATTATTTCCGGCAGGCCATGCACGAGGACCGGTACGCGCTGATCTATGCCGCCATAACCCTGGTGATCATGAACATCGTCCGGGCCCTGCCGCATTACATCGGAACCTACTGGGTGGCGGATTCGCTGCGGTTCGAATACAAGGGGCGGCGGATCGCCCCGCTGAACGGCGCGATCATCATCGTGCTGCTGATCCTGACATATTCGCTGATCGACGCGGTGCACGGAATCCATTATGATTTCGGCCTCCCGGCCATCCTGATGACGGGCGTGATCATCCTGTACGACCGGCTGCAGTACAACTACGTTTCGCTGACCAAACGGACGCTGTTCATCACGTTCAGCCTAATGGCGCTGCAGTTCCTGGACATCATGCCGGCCGCCGGAGCCCTTCCGGTGGGCCGCGGCGAACTGTCCCGCGACATCAAGCGCGCCGCCGAAGTGCTGGAGCTGGAAACGGACCTGAACTCGGCCTCGCTGGTCGGCCTGCTGGGCCTGCTCCTGCTGGCCGCGCTGATCTTCATCCTGTTGCGTGACGAAAACAAACTGCGCGAAGCTTCGGAACTCAAGGAAGCCAACGCCCGCATCCAGATGGAGGCCTTCCAGCTGGAAGTGCAGAACCGGACGTTAAAAGAAACCCAGTACCTGGTCCACGACCTGAAATCGCCCCTGTCGGTAGTCCGCACGCTCGAAGGCGTGCTGCGCCTGCAGAATGATCCGGAGCCGGATAGCGTGCAGACGGAGACTTACGACCGCATGGAAAAAGCCATGGACCAGATGAGCATGCGGATCTCGCAGCTGCTGACCATGGATCAGAAAGCCGTCTTCACGGTGGAGGAACTGCTGCACGACGTGATGGCGCAGATCTCCATCGAAAGTTACGCGCCGCACGTCCGCGCGGAGACCGATATCCCGGAGGCCGCGCTGTACGCCAATCAGGGCCTGCTGTCCCGCGCGCTGGTCAACCTGATCGTCAACGCCGTGCAGGCCGTCCCGGAGGACCGCGAACCGCAGGTGACCGTCTCCGCGCAGCGGAAGGACCGGCACGTCATCCTGGCGGTCACAGACAACGGAAAGGGCGTCAGCCCGGAACTGCGGGAGACCGTCTGGACCCACGGGGTCTCCGGCAAGGGGAGCTCCGGCCTGGGCCTTGCTTTTGTGAAAACGGCCGCGGAACGTTTCGGCGGCCATGTGGAAATAGAATCCGAACCCGATCACGGTACTACGATCGCTGTCTGGATCCCCGAGGAGGAAATAACAGATGACGAATGACAAGAAAGTGACGATCCTGTGCATCGACGACAGTGAAGATATTTGTTTCTCCCTGAAAACGCTGTTCCAGACGCAGGGATGGGTCACGGTGACCGAGCCGGGCGTCCGCGAGGGGATCGCCGCCTTTGAGCAGTTCCGTCCCCAGCTGGTGCTCATCGATTACCACATGCCCGGGATCAACGGCCTGGAAGGCGTGCGCCTGCTGCGTGCGGTTTCCAACACGGTCCCGATCCTGGTCCTGACCATCGACGAGGACCAGAACGTGGCCAACGCCTTTCTGGAGGCCGGGGCCAGCGATTTTGCGCTCAAGCCCATCAAGGCGCCCGACCTGATCAGCCGCGTCAGGCTGCACCTGCGCCTGCTGGAGCAGCAGCAATCCTACATCGTGGACAAAGGCATCAACCGCGGCACGCTGGACCTGATCGTCGGCTACATGAAGCAGGGAGAGGATGCGCTGACCTCGCGCCAGATCTCCGAAGGCACCGGCCTGGCCTACCAGACCGTCAGCCGCTACCTGCAGCACATGTCCGCGCAGAACCTGGTGAAGACGGAGAGCAACTACGGAAAAGTGGGGCGGCCCATCCAGCTGTACCGGCTGATCTCCTGAATCGGAGCGGGAAGGCCCGCAGCCGGGAAAGAAATATGAGAATATTGTTTCCGCATCTTGCGGAATCTGTTATCATAACAGTGACATAATATATCAAGAGGCCCGTATGCTGATAAAAAACGGAAAACTGCTGCTGGATAAGGATTTCGAATACCACGACCTGGTCATCCGGGACGGGCGTATCGCGGAAGTCCTGCCTTACCGTTCCGGTTATCAGGATGCGGAAGTCTACGACGCCCGCGGCAGTGTGGTGATCCCCGGCCTCATCGACCTGGAAGTGCACGGCGCCGCCGGCTACGACATGTCCGACGCCTGCGACGAGGCGTATGAGACCATCGGGAATTACCTGATCTCCCGCGGTGTGACGTCGTATATCGGCGCCATCGACTCCTTCCCGGAGGACATCCTGGAGGAAGCCTACACCGCGGCCGGCCGCTGGATGAGCGACCGCCGTCCCGGCGCCTGCCTGCTGGGCCTGAATATGCGCGGCCCGTTCCTGAACCCGGAAGTCTGCGGGTATCACGAAAAGGACGCCCTGCGCCTGCCGGACATCGGACTGTTCCGGAAACTGCAGGAACTGTCGGGCGGAAACATCCGCATCGTCAATGTTTCGCCGGAACTGGAGGGGGCAAAGGAGTTCATCCTCCGTGTGTGCGACGAAGTGATCGTCGCCCTGTCCAATTCCGCGGCGGATTTCGATAAAGCCCGCTGGGCCTTCGCCTGGAAAGCCCGCTGGTGCGCGGATATCTACCGCAACATGCCGGTGCTGTCCGTGACCGAGCCGGGGCTGATCGGCGCCGCCATGGACATTGCGCAGTTCATCACGCTGCGCTTCGACAACGACGAATACATCCATCCTTCGCTGCTGCGCATGACGTTCAATGAATTCTGGGGCCGCATGGCGCTGGTTAGCGGGATGACCGCGTACACCGGCCTGCCCGCCGGCTCCTATGAGATAGAAGGACACACGGTGTCCAAAAAGCGGGACCGCGCCAAATTCGAGGACGGGACCGACGCCGGCAGCGTGCTGAGCCTGGACGCCTGCATGTCCGCCGTGCTGGGCATGGGCTCCGTGCCCTCGCCGCTGGTCTTCCGGGCCGCGACGGAAATGCCCGCCCGCGCGCTCGGGCTCTTCGACGAGATCGGGAGCATCACGCCGGGCAAGCGCGCCGACCTCGCGGTGCTCGACCTGCACACTTACAACGTCCAGTCCGTTTTCAAGGACGGCGTCATGGTATTTGACGAAAGGAAAGAATACGTTTGAAACTCGGAATCGGTGAAATTCTGATCATCCTGGTGGTCATCCTGTTCATTATCGGACCGGATAAGATCCCGGATTTTGCCAAAAAGGTCGCGGAAGGCCTCCGGGCGTTCCGGACGGCCACCAGCGGCGTCACGAAAGAGATCCGCGAAAACGTGATCGAACCGCTGAATGAAGCGCAGGCGCCCCTGCGGGAGGCCATGGAACCCATCAACGAGATCCGCACGGAGATCAATTCCTTGGCCAGCGGCATCAAACAGGACGCGCAGGAGATCGCGGACGGCCTGAACGCCGAAGTCAAGTCCGTTTCGGACGAACTGAGCCAGACCGGTAAGGAAATCAAGGAAGCGGCCGAACAGACCGTAGCCGAAGGAAAAGAAGCGCTGACGGCCGACCCGGAAACGCTCAAAGCCGAAGCGGCCCGGCGTGTCGAGGAAGCGGAAAAAGCCCTGGAAGAAGCTAAAAAGGCGCTGGCGCAGACGGAGGGATCCGCCGGCCCCGCTGCCTCGGAAGATAGCATATCCGAAATGAAGGAGGAAACAATATGATCCTGTTACCGCTCGCATTTACCATGGGTCCCCTGGAATGGGTCATCATCGGTGTCGTCATCCTGCTGATCCTGGGCCCCACCCAGATCCCGAAGCTGGTCAGAACCATTAAGAAGACCCGCAAAGAGATCAAGAACGTGATGGAAGAGGAAGACGAAGAAGAGAAGAAGGCTTCCGCCAAGAAGGCAAGCGGGGATGACGCTGAATAGGCATAAAACCGAAAAGAAAGCGAAGAACGAAGAAGGCATGATGACCGTGTCCGGCCATCTGCGGGAACTGCGCAACCGCATCGCCGTGATCGTCCTGGTGTTCGTGGCTGCGGTGATCTTCTTTATCACCATCGCGCCCAGACTGGTCGTGTTCTTCCAGAACATGGGGACGAGCTACGGGTATGAATTCGTCTTCATCGCGCCACAGGAACTGCTGATGCAGCAATTCCGACTCGCGGCCATCTGCGCGCTGGCGGTGGACATGCCGGTGATCCTGTATGAAGTGTACGGGTTCGCGCGGCCCGGTCTGAGCAAAGGCGAAAAATCCACGCTGCGGATCGCGCTGCTGCTCGGAACGTTCTTCTTCTGCATCGGGATCCTGTTCGCTTACTTTGTCACCCTGCCTTTCATGCTGAACTTCCTGATCAGCCTGAAGAACGACCAGATCCTGCTGGGTTCCATCAAGGCCTCGATCAGTATCGCCAGTTATCTCGACTTCCTGCTGCTGATGTTCATCATCTTCGGCGTCATGTTTGAGATGCCCCTGCTCAGTGTGGTGCTGTCCCGCTTCGGACTGCTCACACCCAGGATCATGACAAAGATCCGGCCGTTCGCCATCATTCTGATCTTTGTCGTGGCCGCCATCGTCACCCCGCCCGACGTCGTTTCCCAGATCATGGTGGCGTTCCCCATGATCCTGCTGTTCCTCCTGAGCACGCTGCTCTGCAAGGTCTTCTACAAAAAGAGGCTGCAGAAAGAAGAGGAGGACGAAGAGGAAGAAGAGGAAACGGAGGAGGCGGAATAACCCCCGGACGGGCACGGACCTGTCCGCAGAAAAGGTACCTCACACTGTATTTTTCCTGTACAGTGGCTCATCAAAGAATATATTCTGAACGGAGGAAAAAACATGAGCAAGAAGGAAATCTCACGCCGCCTTTTCTTAAAGGGCACGGCTGCTGCTGGTGCATCAGTAGCTGCTGCTTCCCTTTTAGCCGGCTGCGGCGGAACCACCACGCCTACCACGACGGCAGCCCCTACGACTGTAGCCCCGACGACTCCGGCGCCCGCGACGGAAGCGCCCACTACCGTGGCTCCTGTCACCGAACCCCCCGTAACGGAACCCCCTGTTCCGGAATTCGAGTGGGAGACCGGCATCACCACCGGTGAAGCCGTGACCGGCGATCCCAACCGCCAGTGGGTCCTGTGGGATGAATCCATCCTGGATCCCAACAAGCCCAACGATGCCATGACCCGTGAAGGCCGCGGCGACATCGGCGAAAACGGCGCCGTGTCCAGCCCCGATGCCTGGTCCGCCTGGGCCGGCGTCCAGATCATGCAGGCCGGCGGCAACGCCGTCGACGCTGCCGCAGCAGTCGCGTTCGCGATTTCTGTCTGCGACCCTCAGCACTCCGGTATCGGCGGCGGCGGCTTCATGACGGCCCGCTTCGCCAACGGCGACATCAAGTTCATCAACTTCCGTGAGTACGCTCCCGAACTGGCCCGCGACGGTTACTGGTGGCCGGTCTACAAGAACGAAGAGACCGGACGCTGGATGGTGGTCGGCAACGCCAACATGACCGGCGGCCGCGCCATCGGCGTGCCCGGCACCGTAGCCGGCATGGCCTATGCCGTAGAAAAGTACGGCTCCGGCAAGCTGTCCTTCGCGGATCTGATTCAGCCCGCTGTCGACCTGGCCGAGAAAGGCTTCTGGCTTGGCCCTACCACCAGCGGCTGCTTAGGCGACAACTACAACGCCCTGCTGAACTATCCGGAATTCGGCTCCGTCTTCCTGCTGGATGACGAGACCACCGAAAAGCTGGAGCGTGAACAGAACCGCTACTACATCGGCGACAAGTTCACCAACCCTCAGCAGGCCAAGGCCCTGAAGCTCCTGCAGGAGCAGGGCGCGGCCGACTTCTACACCGGCACCCTGGCCGAAGCCAGCATCGCGGCGGCCAACAAGTACGGCGGCACCTTCCTGGCCAGCGACTTCGCGAACTATGAAGCCAAGGAAAAGGATCCCGTACGCGGCTCCTTCATGGGCAAGCAGATCATCTCCACCCCGCTGCCTTCTTCCGGCGGTACCAGCATCTGCGAGATCCTGAACATCATGGAAGCTTACGGCACCGATAAGCTGAAAGAGTACGGCCACAACAGCGCCAAGTACATCCACGTCCTGTCCGAAGCCATGAAGATGGCCTATGCGGACCGCAGCAAGTACCTGTACGACTACGGCGAGGAAGTGGAACTGGAACGCTCCGTCATGGACGCCCTGACCAGCAAGGAATATGCTGCGTTCCTGGCCTCCCTGATCAAGGACGACGAAGTCCTGGCTCCCGAATCCCATGACCCGTTCGAGTATGAGCATCAGGATACCGTCAGCTACTCCGTGGCTGATAAGGAAGGCAACATCGTGACCGTGACCTTCACCGTGAACGGCATCTTCGGTTCCAAGGTCGTCCCGGCCGGCTACGGCTTCATCCTGAACAACGAAATGGGCGACTTCAGTTCCGATCCCAACAGCGTGAACGCCATCGCTCCTTTCAAGTATCCGCTGAGCTCCATGAGCCCTACCATCGTTCTGAATGAGGACGGCACCCCGTTCATGACGGTCGGCAGCCCGGGCGGCGCCACCATCATCGCGGCCGTGGCCAACTGCATCCTGAACGTCGTGCTGTTCGGCATGGAAGCGCAGGAAGCTGTCAACGCTCCTCGTGCGTGGGACAACGCCAACAACAAGATCAACTACGAAAACCGTATCCCGAGCGACGTCATCGATGAGCTGGTCGCCCTGGGCCACGAAGTGAACGACTCCGGCGAATGGCCTGCCGGCGCCGGTTCCAACCAGGTCGTCGTGTACGACGCGGACGGCAAACTGCATGCCGCGGCTGACCCTCGCCGTGACTGCAAGGCCTGGGCATTCTAATCTGCCCTGACCGGCCTTTTTTCGGCCCGGCCGTTCGGATCTTCCCTGCGGCCGGGCCCCGTCTTAAGCCAATAACCGGGACCGTAAAACGTCCCGTGAAAAGAGGAGAGAAAATGAAAAAGTTTATTGTTTTAGTGCTGGCCCTCGCGATGGTCCTGTCCCTGGCAGCCTGCGGCGGCAGCAGCAATCCTACCACCACCGCGGCCCCTCAGACCACGGCTGCTCCCGAGACCACCAAGGCTCAGGATCAGACCACCGCGGCCCCCAAGGATGAGACCACGGCCGCTCCTTCCGGCGATGCTTCCTGGGAGACCAAGGGCCTGCCCGCTCTGACCAAGGGCTGCCTTTCCGGCAACATCCTGATCACCAGCGTGGGACAAAGCTCCGAAGCGGACACCGTAGCTAACCTGCTCAAGCGCGCCAAGTTTGACAACTATACCCAGAACAACACCGTGACCGCGGACGCCGTCACCAGTTCCTACCAGGTGCTGGTTATGGTCGTGGGCGGCTCCTCCAAGGGTCTGGGCGGCGCCGGCCTGGACCAGGATAAGGAAACGGCCCGTGTCACCGCCGTGATCGCGAAGGCTCAGGAACTCGGCCTGAAGATCGTCTGCATGCACATCGGCGGCTCCGACCGCCGCGGCACGCTGTCCGACGCTTTCATCAACCTGGCTTTCCCGGCTGCGGAATACGCCGTCGTCCTGAAGGAAGGCGATACGGATGATCTGATGAAGGGCATCCTGGCCGCCAAGAACGTGCCTACCGCCTACATCGACAAACAGCTGGAATCCCGCGACGTGCTGGCTTTCATGTTCGGCAAATAAGTAAGTGCAAAGCAATTCCGAGGGGCTGAAAAGCCCCCCGGAACATAAGGAGAAATCTTATGACACCCTATATGATAACCTTCTTTGTAATGGTTGGTGTCTTCATGATCGGCTGCTTTGCCTTAAAATGGCCCGTGGGCGTGTCCATGCTGGCCGCCGCCGTCTGCGGCGCCCTGGAAGGCATGCTGGCCCACGGCACCAGCTTCATGCAGACCCTGACCGATACGGGACGCATGCTGGTGGAAGGTGAATTCGGCTACGTCGATACCATCCTGACGATCGCGACCGCCATGATCTTCATGAAAGTCATTGAAGACAGCGGCGCCCTGGACGCCCTGTCCAGCCTGCTGATCGAAAAGTTCCACAAGGTACCGGCCGTTCTGCTGATCCTCATCATGTTCATCATCATGTTCCCGGGCATGATCACCGGTTCCTCCACCGCGGCAGTGCTGTCGGCCGGCTCCATCATGGCGCCAGTGCTGATGCTGCTGGGTCTGGACAACGTGACCGCCGGCTCGGTCATAGCCATGGGCGGTCTGCTGGGCATGATCGCGCCTCCCGTCAATACGGCGGCGCTGGTCATCTGCGCCGGCATCGACGTGCCCTATGTGGGCTTCACCGGCCCGCTGCTGCTCCTGACCTTCCCGCTGGCCATCCTCTTCGTGCTGATGCTCGGCCTGCCCAAGGTCAAGAACCTGGACTATGAAAAACTGAAACCCGCCCTGGAGAAACAGGATGCGACCCGCAGGGAATACGGCGTCAAGATCTACATCCCGTTCTTCGTCCTGCTCGTTCTGATGATCTTCTTCAAACTGATCGCGAAGAACATCGGCGTGGATGACGTGGGCATGCCCGTGATCTTCCTGGTGAGCGCCTTCATCGGCATGTTCACCGGCCGCAAGATCAGCGTGGTGAAGACCATCACCGACGCCGTCCGGACCGCGACCCCCGTCATGGCCATCCTGATGGGCGTCGGCATGTTCATCGAGATCATGACGGCGACTGGCGTCCGCGGCTTCATCGTTATGACCTGCCTGCAGATCCCAGAAGCCCTGTGGATCGTCGCCTGCTGCATCAGCATCCCGCTGTTCGGCGCGGTCTCGTCCTACGGCTCTTGCTCCGTGCTGGGCGTGCCGTTCGCGTACATCTACGGCACCTACCTGGGCGGCAACGTCGTGGTCTGCCTGGCTGCCATCTCCCTGATCGCCGCCGTCGGCGACATGATGCCTCCTACGGCGCTGGCCGGTCTGTTCGCGGCTCAGATCACGAACGTGAAACCGTACACAAAGATCCTGAAGAAATGTATCATACCGATCATCATCCTTCTGGTCTATGCAGGCTTCGTCCTGGTCAAGTCCAAGCTCTTCGCCTGGTCGGTCTTTGGTTAAGGAAAGGAGGAAACAACAATGTCGTTAATTACTATCGTATATCTGGTCATTGCCGCGATCGTTTTCCTCAGCGTTCTCTACAACCTGCTCACCAAGGAAGAGAAGGTGGTCGACAAGGTCGCCTGCGCCATGATCCTGGTCCCGCTGGCCCTGCGCCTGCTGATGATCAAGTAGGAGGTGCGGCATGAAGAAAAAAGGTTTAGTCAGCACCTGCATCATTCTGGCCGTCGCCGTCTTCATGGCGGTCTACGCCGGGATGAGCTTCAGCAAGAAGCGCAACTTCGTGGAAGACGTCGTGACGGACGGCTCCGCCGTGACCCGGACCGAAAAGCTCTCCACGTATAACTCCTACCTGGCGAACACGTTCGGCGACGTGGACATCTATGTCCTGGAAGGCCAGGAGCCCGGCGGCTCCGTCCTGATCCTGGGCGGCACCCACGCCAACGAGCCGGCCGGCCACATGGCCGCCATCGTGATGCTGGAGCAGTTCAAGCCCACCAAGGGCACTGTGTACGTGATCCCGGACATCTGCAAGTCCGGCCTGTCGCACAACGACCCGCTGGAAGGTACGCCCCAGTACATCCACTTCACCACGGCCGACGGCAACGTCCGGACCTTCCATTTCGGATCCCGCGCGTCCAACCCGATCGACCAGTGGCCCGACCCGGACACCTACCTGCACACCTCCGGCGACTGGGAGCCGCTGCATCTGCCTGAAAACGCGCAGACCACGCAGACCCTGTCCGGTTCCGAAGTGCGCAACCAGAACCGCTGCTACCCCGGCATCGCGAACGGCACCCTGACGGAGAAGGTCTCCTATGCGGTCACCAACATGATCAAGACCCTGAACATCGACATGATCATCGACCTGCATGAGTCCAGCCCGGAATACGCCGTGAACAACGCCATCGTGGCGCACGCGAACGCGATGGAGATCGCGGGCATGGCCAAGGCGCTGACGCTGGAAGAAGAGAAGGGCATCGCCATCAAGGTCGAGCCTTCGCCCATCAACCTGCGCGGCCTGACCCACCGTGAGCTCGGCGACTACACCGACGCGTTCGCCCTGCTGTGCGAAGTGGGCAACCCGTCCCAGGGCCGTTTCCGCGGCTACACGGACGAGGAACTGGCCATCACCGGCAAGGACCCCTGCTACAAGGTAGCCAGTGAGATCCACAACGGCGCCCTGCTGTACGTGGACTACAGCTCCGGCGACTTCCCCATTTCCCTGCGTGTCGCGCGTCACATCGCGACCGTCGCGGCCCTGATCGATGAGATGGGCTATGAATATCCGGAGAAGGAGATCATTATCGACAACGTCCCGGATTACGACGAAATGGTCGCCGCCGACAACCTGGGCCTGTGGCTGCGCTAAAGCGCCCCGCTGTCCGGAACAATTGAAAAAGGCCCGTCACCCCTGCGGTGGCGGGTCTTTTGTTTTACGGGCCGGAACCGGATCCGTCCTGCTGTTTCTGCGGCCGGCTGCAGATCCTCTGCCAGCGGAGACACTCCAGGATCGCCTTCTGCCCCCGGACATCCGCCGCCTGATAATTCTCGTACAGGAACTCCGGCGTGACGCGGGGCGGGACCAGCGCGCGTCCAATGCGGTCCGCCCGGTATTTCCGGGCAGCGAGACGGTCGGAGAGCCGGATCAGATACGGCAGATAGAACCGCAGCAGCGCCTGCGCCGTCTCCGGCGGGATCTTCACGATCTGCCCTTCTTCATAACGGTGAAGCGTGGACGGCGAGAGCTCCAGCCGGGCGGCGGCCTCACGCAAAGACAAACCGCTCTCCCTGCGGCCTGCCTTGATCAGGTAATGAATGGACATCATACTCCGTTCCGGGGGGACGGCCTTATGATAATAAGAAAATGCGGAAAAATCAAGCGGCTTTTCCCTGAAAACCTTGTCTTTCCCGGAAGATGATGTTAGAATAACAGCAGTATACCGGAGCGTATGCTATATTAACGTTCACAGGAGGACGAAATGAAGACTATCAGTTTAAGAAGCCTGGGCATTATCAATACCCTGGCCATTTACCGCAACCTGACCCCTGCCCAGTTGACGGAAGAGGCCCTGCTGCGTGGCGAAGGCATTTTAAGCAAGACCGGTGCCTTGGTTGTCGATACGGGCAAGTACACCGGCCGTTCTCCGGATGACAAATTTATCGTGGACGTCCCGAAGATCCACAACATGATCGCCTGGGGCAAGGTGAACCGCCCCATCACGCTGGAGAAGTATAAAGCCATCCGCGCCAAGATGGTCGCCTATCTGCAAAACCGCGAACTGTACGTGTTCGACGGCTTTGCCGGCGCCGACCCCGTCTGCACCAAGAAATTCCGCATCGTGAACGAGCTGGCAAGCCAGAACCTCTTCATCCACCAGCTGCTGATCCGTCCGACGGATGAGGAACTGAAGAACTTCGGCAAACCTGACTTCACCATCATCTGCGCCCCCGGCTTCCACTGCGACGCGAAAGCTGACGGCGTGCACTCCGAAGCCGCCATCCTGGTCAACTACGTGGAAAAGGAAGTCCTGATCGCGGGCTCCGCTTATGCCGGCGAGATCAAAAAGAGCGTCTTCTCCGTCATGAACTTCCTGATGCCCCTGGAAGGCGTCCTGCCGATGCACTGCTCCGCCAACATGGATCCCGAAACGCACGAGACCGCCATTTTCTTCGGCCTGTCCGGCACCGGCAAGACCACCCTGTCCGCCGACCCGAACCGCAAGCTGATCGGCGATGACGAGCACGGCTGGTCCGAGCGCGGCGTCTTCAACTTCGAAGGCGGCTGCTACGCGAAGTGCATCAATCTGAAAGAAGAGAACGAACCGGAGATCTTCCACGCCATCCGCTTCGGCTCCCTGGTCGAAAACGTCATCATCGACGAAAACACCCGCGAGCTGGACTTCGACGACGCCTCCATGACCGAAAACACCCGCGTGGGCTACCCGATCGAGTATATTGACAACGCGCAGATCCCCGGCGTGGGCGGCATCCCGAAAGTGGTCATCTTCCTGACCGCGGACGCGTTCGGCGTCCTGCCTCCGATCTCCCGCCTGGACAAGAACGCGGCCATGTACCACTTCGTGACCGGTTTCACCTCCAAACTGGCCGGCACGGAACGCGGCGTCAAAGAGCCTCAGCCCACCTTCTCCACCCTGTTCGGCGAGCCCTTCATGCCGATGGATCCCGAAGTCTACGCGAAGATGCTGGGCGACAAGCTGGATAAGTACGGCACCAAGGTCTACCTGGTCAACACCGGCTGGTCCGGCGGCTCCTACGGCGTCGGCTCCCGCATGAAACTGTCCTACACGCGCGCCATGGTCACCGCGGCCCTGAACGGCGAACTGGAAAAGGTCGAGTACAAGCACGACAAGATCTTCAACCTGGACGTGCCGCAGAGCTGCCCCGGCGTGCCGAAGAACATCATGAACCCGCGCGACACCTGGACGGACAAGAAAGAATACGACGCCACGGCCAAGCGCCTGGCCGGCATGTTCCGTGAAAACTTCGCCAAGAAATATCCCGACATGGCGAAGGAGATCGTGGAAGCGGGTCCGAAGGCCTGACGCTGCGCAGACAGGAACACAATCCGGAACGGGAGGGCGCCTTTCCGCCCTCCCTCCCCTCTCAGGCAATACGATAGGAGAGAAGACAGTATGGATAACGAACTGCTGAAATCAGTTCATGTGGTCGCGGAATTATCCAACTCCGGGACCGTTTACGCGGCGGACGACGTATTCTCCACCGTGGTCGGCCTCAACGCCTCCGACGTGGACGGCGTGCTGGGCCTTTCGGACCTCAACACCGGCGAACTGATCACCAAGATCAACAACAAGACCCTGACCAAGGCCCTGCGCTTCGAGTTCACGGACGAAGCCGTATCGGTCCTGGTCGGCATCATCGTGACGGCCGGCTCCAACCTGCTGGGCGTCAGCCGCGCCGTGCAGAACAAGGTCGCTTCCGCCGTGCAGGATATGATCGGCATCTCGCTGGCGGCGGTGAACATCCAGATCTCCGACGTGAGAAGCAGGTGAGCTCAGACATGACCGAACTGGAAAAGGAAAACCCGGTCGATCCGAAGGTCGCCGCGTACCGTCAGCGGAGACGGTTTGTCTTCGAGCAATTGTTTATGTGCCAGTTTTATCCGCCCGAAGAAGTGGACGGACAGCTGGAAAACTTAGTATGCAATGAAGACCTGATGGAAGAGCTGGAAGAAAACGACCTTCCGGCGGAAGATGTCGCGGCTCTGAAAGAGAAAGCGGCCCGCATCATGGCCTGCCGCGAAGAACTGGACGCCCGCATCGACGAAGTCGCCACCGGCTGGAAGACTTCCCGCATGGGCCGCACGGAGCTTTCCCTGCTGCGCCAGGCGCTGTACGAGATGCTGTACGAAAGCGATACCGTCCCGTACCGCGTCGCCATCAACGAGGCCGTCGAAATGGCCAAGATCTACGGAGAAAAGGACGCTCCCGGCTTTGTCAACGGCGTGCTGGGCCGGCTCGTGAGGAGCATGGGCCTGGCGGAGGACGAGCCCTGAGCAGGAAACTGCATGAGTATTCTGGAACAGATCGAAAAGACCGGCGATATAAAAAACGTCGCGCCTCAGGACTATGAGGCCCTGGCCGCGGAGATCCGCCGGTTTTTAATAACGAAAGTCAGCCGGACCGGAGGCCACCTGGCCTCCAATTTGGGTACCGTGGAACTCACCATGGCCCTTCACACCGTGTTCGACCCCCCTCACGACAAACTGATCTTTGATGTGGGACATCAGAGTTATACCCATAAACTGCTGACCGGCCGCAAGGACGGTTTTGATACGTTGCGCACCTACGGCGGCATGAGCGGCTTCCCGAAAAGCGCGGAAAGCGACTGCGACGTATTTGATACGGGTCACAGCTCCACCTCCATCTCCGCCGGCCTCGGCCTCGCGCAGGCGCGCGCGCTGTCCGGCGAAGACTATGCGGTGGTCTGCGTGATCGGCGACGGCTCCATGACCGGCGGCCTCGCCTTTGAGGCGCTCAACAACGCGGGGCAGGTCAAAGGCAATTTCATCATCGTCATCAACGACAACGACAAATCCATCGGCGACAACGTCGGCGGCATGTCCAGCACCTTCCAGAACCTGCGCACCGCGCCGCGCTACAACCGCATGAAGCAGAAGGTGAAGCGGTCGCTGGACAAGATCCCCACCGTGGGCGGCGTCATGGTCCGCCACATCGGCCGGGCGAAGGAAGCGGTCAAGCAGATCCTTCTGCCCAACATGTATTTTGAGTCCATGGGCCTGACCTATCTGGGCCCCATCGACGGTCACGACATGAAGGCTCTGATCCACACCCTGCGTAACGCCCGGCGCCTGGACCGTCCGGTAGTCGTGCACGTAGTCACGCAGAAGGGGAAGGGGTATTCCTTCGCCGAGCAGGATCCGGAGCGCTTCCACGGGATCGGGCCGTTTGACGTGCAGACGGGCCGCTGCCTGGAACCGAAAAAGAGAACTTATACGGACGAGATCGCGGACGGCATGCTGCGCCTTGGCGCCGCCAGCCATAAGGTCTGCGCCATCACGGCGGCCATGGCCTACGGCACGGGTCTGATCCCGTTCCAGAAGGCGTTCCCGGACCGCTTCTTTGACGTCGGTATCGCCGAGCAGCACGCGGTGGCTTTCGCCGCGGGCCTCGCCAAAGGCGGTTATAAACCCTACGTTTGCATTTATTCCACCTTCCTGCAGCGCGCGTACGACCAGATCGTGCACGACGCGGCCCTGCAGAAACTGCCCGTCACGTTCCTGATCGACCGGGCCGGCCTGGTCGGTTCCGACGGTCCCACGCACCACGGCATGCAGGACGCCGGCTTCCTGCAGACGGTCCCCGGCCTGACCCTCCTGGCCCCGCGCGACGGCACCGAACTGCAGGCCATGCTGGACTACAGCCTGACCTTCGACGGCCCCCTCGCGATCCGCTACCCGCGCGGTGAAGTGCCTGAAGCGGCAGCGGAAGAGGAACGTGCGCCTCTCGCATACGGCAAAGCGGAGATTCTGCAGCAGGGCAGCAGCGTCGCGATCCTGGCGGCGGGCCACCTGGTGGAAAACGCCCGGAAGGCGCTTCCCCTGCTGGAGCAGGCCGGTATCCACGCCACGCTGGTCAACGCCCGCTTCCTGAAACCTTTTGATACGGAACTTCTGCGGCGCCTGTCCGCGGACCATGAACTGATCGCCGTCCTGGAAGAAAACAACCGCAGCGGCGGCCTGGGCGAACACGTCGCGGACTTCTGCGAACAGGAACTGCTGCCCTGCCGTGTGCTGGACCTGTCCCCGGACGACGCTTTTTACCCCCAGGGCGACATGGCGCACCTGTACCGCGATCTGGGCTGGCTGCCGGAACAGATCTGCGAACGCATCCTGCGGCAGCGGGAGAGAGGGAACGCATGAAACAGCGCCTGGACATCTTAGTCGTCGCCAGAGGGCTCGCGTCATCCCGCCAGCAGGCCCAGGGCTATATCATGGCCGGCCAGATCTTCGTGAACGGCCTGCGCGAGGACAAGCCCGGCGCCTCCTTCGAAGAGGACGCGCTCATCGAATTCCACGGCAAGACGCTCCCCTACGTGAGCCGCGGCGGCCTGAAACTGGAGAAAGCCCTGCAGGTTTTCCCGCTCGAACTCACGGACAAGGTATGCCTGGACATCGGCGCCTCCACCGGAGGCTTCACGGACTGCATGCTCCAGAACGGCGCCCGCAAAGTCTACGCCGTGGACGTCGGCTACGGCCAGCTGGCCTACAAACTGCGCACCGACCCGCGCGTCGTCTGCATGGAAAAGACAAACGTCCGCTACCTGACGCCCGACAAACTCGCGGAGCCCGGGGATTTCGCTTCCGTGGACGTCTCCTTCATCTCCCTGAAACTCGTCCTGCCGCCCCTCCTCGCGCTGCTGACAGAGGACGCGGAACTAGTCTGCCTGGTCAAGCCGCAGTTCGAGGCCGGCCGGGAAAAAGTCGGGAAGAAAGGCGTGGTCCGCGACAAAGCCGTGCACCGCGAAGTGCTGGAAACCACCTGCGCCGCGGCTCTGGCCCTCGGCCTCGTCATCCGCGGCCTGGACTATTCCCCCGTCAAAGGTCCGGAAGGCAACATCGAATATCTGCTGTACCTGTCAAAAAACAAAGAAAGCGAAGGCCTGAGCGCGGACGCGCTCGCTGCCGCCGTGACCCGGGTGGTCAGCGATTCCCACGCCGCCCTGGATAAAGGACCGGAGAACGTATGAAGTACTTTTATATCGTCAGCAACAGTTACAAAGACGAAGGTTTCCATCTGCGCGACCAGATCTGCCACTATCTGACAGACCGCGGCGCAGTCTGCGTCCTCTATGAGGATCAGCCCACACCGCCGCCCGGCACGGAATGCGTGATCACGCTCGGCGGCGACGGCACGCTGCTCCGCACCGTCCGGCGCTACGCGGACATGGGCCTGTCCTACATCGGCATCAACACCGGCACCATCGGCTATCTGACCGAAGGCGATCCCGGCAATGCGGAAGCGATCCTCGATGCCCTGCTCGCGGACGAATTCCTCCGCGAAAAACGCATGATGATCTACGGCCGCCTTTTCCGGAACGGCAAACCCGTCAGCCGGCACCGCGCCCTGAACGACGTGACCGTCGGCCGCTCCAAGCCCATGAAAATGGCGAATCTGCGCGTCTCCGTGAACGGCCAGTTCCTGAAGGACTACCGCTGCGACGTCCTGATCGCGGCCACGCCCACCGGTTCCACCGCCTACAACTTTTCCGCCGGCGGCCCCATCGTGGAGCCCACGGCCCAGCTGTTCCTGCTGACCCCGCTGGCCGCCCATTCCTTAAACAGCCGCACCCTGGTCCTGTCCCCGACGGACCGCCTGCAGATACAGATCATCCCCCCGAGTCCCGGCAACGAAGGCAAAGAGGGCTACCTGATTTATTTCGACGGCGAAAAGCCCGAGGAGCTGCAGATCGGCGACGTCCTGGAGATCACCCGGGCCACCACCTATATCAACATCCTCAAACTCAGCGACCGGAGCTTCGTGGAAACGCTGCGCAACAAGCTGTCCGAGTAACACGGATCTCCGCCATCGCATCCGTAAAGGAATCTCTATGCTGCTTCATTATCATGTGAAAAACTTCGCCCTGATCGAAGACGCGTCCGTCGATTTCGGTCCGGGCTTAAACGTATTGACCGGCGAGACCGGCGCCGGCAAATCCATCATGATCGATGCCTTAAACGCCGGCCTCGGCGCCCGCACCGGCGCGGAAATGATCCGCAAAGGCTGCAGCGAGGCCTTCGTAGAACTGGTTTTCGCGCTGGAAGACCGGGACTGCGAAAAAGCCCTCGCGGCGATGGACATCCGTTGCGAAGACCATACGCTGTTCATTTCCCGCCGCATCTTCCCCGGCCGCAGCTTGTACAAGATCAACCAGGAAGCGGTGACGTCCTCACTTGTCAAGCAGGTCACGGAACTGCTGCTGGACATCCACGGCCAGCACGAGCACCAGTCGCTCTTGAAACCGGAGCGCCAGCTGGCCATCCTGGACGAATTCGCGGGCGAAGCGTGCGCGCAGGCCAAAGCGCGTACCGAAAAGGCCTGGCAGGCATACCGCAAAGCCCTGAAAGAGCGGGAGAGTTTCACGCTTTCCGAAGACGAGCGCCGGCGCCGCATGGACTTCCTGCGCTTTGAACTGAACGAGATCGAGCAGGCGGCCGTCCGTCCCGGCGAACGCGACGAACTCGCGGCCCACTTTAAGGAAATGTCCGCCTTCGGGAAGATCCGGGACGCCCTCGGAAAAGCCCTCGAATACCTCTCTGAAGGCCGCGAAAACGCGGCGGACCTGCTGATGAAAGCTTCCGGCGAACTGAGCGCCGCCGCCCGCCTGGCCCCGTCCCTCGCGGACGCGGACCAGGAACTGATGACCGCGCAGGACATCCTGTCCTCCGCCGAACACGGCCTGAAAGCTTATCTGGACGAGGCGGACTTCGACGAAGAGACCTTCCGCAGCGTCGAAAAGCGCCTGGACGAACTGCACCGCCTGGAACTCAAATACGGCGACCTGAGCCTCCCGTCCAATACCGCCTGGGAGGAGCGAGACAGCGAGTGGGACTACCTGGAAGACTACGAAAACCGCCTGAACAAGGCCGACAAAGCCGTCGCGTCAGCCGAAAAGGAACTGGAACAGGCCGCCTCCGCCCTGCACGCGCTCCGTGCAGCGGCCGTTCCCCTGTGGGACGCCGCCCTGCTCGCGGAACTGGAGGAAATGAACTTCCTGTCCGTGCGCGTGCGGACCGAACTGGAAGAACTGCCGGACAGCGGCGCAAATGGCAAAGATCGCGCTTGCTTCACGGTCTCGCTCAACCCGGGCGAGGATCTGCAGCCGCTGCAGAAGGTCGCTTCCGGCGGCGAACTGTCGCGCATCATGCTGGCCATCAAGACGATCCTGGCTGACCGCGACCGCATCCCCACCGTCATTTTTGACGAGATCGACAGCGGCATCAGCGGCCAGACCGCCCAGGCCGTGGCCCGCAAACTGAAGGCCATTTCGCGCTACAGACAGGTCATCCTGATCACCCACCTGCCGCAGATCGCGGCGCCCGCGGACCGCCATTACGCCATCGAAAAACAGGCGGAAGGCGAGCGAACCTTCACCCGCATCCGCCTTCTGGACGAAGAAGACTCCGTCCGCGAACTCATGCGCCTCCTGGGCGGCGACTTAAAGAGCGAGAGTGTGTACCGCGCCGCGCGCGAACTGAAAAAAGCATCGGCAACGTAAGGCCGATGCTGAAACCTGACAAAGGAACCGTCCCCCTGTCAGAAAAAACAAAGGACGAGACCGTGCGGCTCGTCCTTTGTTGCGTTGATGTTTCGGGAACAGAGGGTGTTGCTCCTTAGGCCATCTTGTTAACCATTAAGGTCATACGGGAAATCTTGCGGGAAGTGGTGTTCTTGTGATACACGCCCTTGCTGGCGGCCTTGGTCAGTTCGACTTCGGCGGCTTTCAGTGCTTCCAGGGCCTGGGCCTTGTCACCGGATTCCACGGCAGCGTAGACTTTCTTCACGAAGGTCTTCACGCGGGACCGGACGGCTTTGTTGCGCTCGGCATTGCGGGCCGCAACCAGAACTCTCTTCTTTGCGGATTTAATGTTAGCCAATGTTCTACCTCCACATCTATTTCCTGAAGCAGTGGGTCAGCTGCCCCGGGATCGTGATCATGCCAGACACGGAGCACAATCGCATACAGTTTAGATGCGATCCTCCGGAATGTCAAGGGGTTTTTCGCAGTATTTTCAGGAATTTTTGACCTTTTTCACCAGGCGGACGGCCCGCTGGAGCGCGGCCAGGCCTCCGCGGCGCTTCCCCTTTATCAGCGTGAACCGCAGCTGCGCCAGCCGGCCCCGGATGTCCTCTTTTTTCACCGCGTCCCACATCGTGCGGATCTGCGGCTCGCTCCAGTAGCAGCGGTCCATTTCCCCGTAAAACGTGTCGGCTTCCGCCCGCGTTTTCAGCAGCGCGTTGTGATTGATGAATCCGAAAGTCTGGGAGAGCACGTAATTGCTTTCCTCCGCGCTGAGCGGCGCGCCGGTTTCCGCCCGCACCGCCTCCATTTCCTTCATAAGCGAGGCGAAATCACGGATAGAGTAGCGGCGGAACATGACGTCCGTGGCTTCTCCTTCGTGCTGGTGATAGCGGTACAGTTTGCGGGGGACGTAGGCGAAGGAAGCGCAGTGCGCGGAAAACTCCAGGTTGAAAAGCGTGTCTTCCCCGTAGCGCAGGCCGGTGCGGAAGCGGATATGATGCTCCTCCAGGAGGCGGCGGCGGTAGAGGCAGCCGCAGACAGAGGCCAGGGTGCTTTTGCCGTCGTTGAAGAAGATGAGGCCGGGCAGGACGTCCCGCAGGGCGGGCATCCGCAGCGCCGTGTCCTCTTCAAAAGCGGGCGGCAGGGACAGTACTTCCCGGTCCGGGTCGGATTCCTCTACAAAAGCAAACGCGGAAGCGGTCCAGTCCGCGTCCGCGGCCAGCGCGGCGTCGGAGAGGGCCTGCAGGTAGTCCGCGGCGACCGTATCGTCCGCGTCAATGAAAGCGATATAGTCGCCCTGCGCGGCGTCCAGTCCGCGGTTGCGGGTGCGGCTGACGCCTTCGTTTTTCTCTGCCGGGAAGATGCGGACGCGGGGATCGACGATGTGACGGCACAGCGCAAGCGTCCCGTCGGAAGATCCGTCGTCCACGAGCAGCAGTTCGAAATCACGGAAAGAACCCTCCAGCAGCGGCGTCACGCAGCGGAGAAGGGTCTTTTCGGAGTTATAGCAGGGAATGATAACACTGATCAGCATAGCGGTCCTTGTGCGGCAAATCAATGCAGTTTCCGGCGCGCCTTGATGGCCGTGCAGAGCGGGCCGAAGCGGCCGGAAGCGAACAGGCGGAAGATGAGGCGGTTTTTCGCGGACAGACAGCGGGAGCGGGCGAGCTCCTTCAGCTCCGGATGTTCCCAAACGAAGCCGCGGGCGTATTCCCGCACCTCGCCCTGATCGTAGCCGTCCTCCAGCATAAAGTACAGGATTCCGTCCAGCACGCCGCGGTAAGAAGAGGCCTTGAGCAGGGTGCGGTGTTCCTCGTCCCAAAGACCCCATTCTTTCATGAACGGCTCGAAGAACGCGAATTTGCCGGTGTTCAGGCGCTGGTCCAGCCGCGCCTTGTCAAAACGGTGCATCAAGCTGTTCTGCCGGATCCGGTAGCGGGTCAGGCGGCGGTCCGTGTACAGGACGCGGGCCGCATGCGTGAGCGGATAAAGGCCGTGCAGGGCGTCTTCGCCGTAGGGGTTGGAAAGGTAGGGTGTATAGTCGGTCGGATCGTTCTGGAACAGTTCGCGGCGCGTAGCTTTGGCCCAGAGCGCATCCAGCTGGTTGCCGCGGATATAGAGTTCATACAGGGACTTTTTCGCGGCTTCGCCCTCGAAAACGGTGAGGTCCGCAAAGAGCGGGGGCCGCTTGTCGTCCGGCCGGTCGTCCTCGTAAAAGGCGGTGAATTCGTAGAGGATCATGTCCGGATCGCCATGGTCCGCGCGCAGCTGATGCAGGTACGGCAGCGTGTCCGGTTCCATCAGGTCGTCCGCGTCCAGCCAGAGGATGAAATCGCCCCGCGCGGCGGCAATGGCTTCGCGGCGCGTTGGGATCGTGCCCCGGTGCGGGCAGTGGAGGACGCGGATGCGGTCCGGATGACGGGCCGTCAAAGCGTCGCAGATCTGACCGCTCTCATCGGGAGAGCCGTCTTCCACGAGCAGCAGCTCGTAATCCTCAAAAGCCTGGCGCAGTACGGACTGCACGGACTCCTCCAGGGTGTCCGCGGCTTTGTAGACCGGCATCAGAATGCTGAATTCCATGGGACCTTCCTTCCTTTTCACACAGAGTTATTATACAAAATCTTGATTGTTTATTCAAGGGGATGTATACTGTAAAAAACTAAAGCCAACCTGCTTCCGGGAGAATCGCCGCATGGAAACGCCGCTGATCAGCCTTATCGTGCCGGTCTATAATACAAAAGAATATCTGGAGACGGCCGTCCGCAGCGTAACGGCTCAGACCTTCGGGGACTGGGAACTTCTTCTGGTGGACGACGGTTCCACGGACGGAAGCGGCGCTCTCTGCGATGCGCTGGCGGCGGAAGACGGCCGCATCCGCGTGTTCCACAAACCGAACGGCGGCGTCAGCAGCGCCCGCAATCTGGCGCTGTCCGAGGCGAAGGGCCATTATCTCTGCTTCCTGGATAGCGATGACAGCCTGGATCCCGCATTCTTTGAGACCCTGCTCGCGATGCGGGAAAAGGCCGGGGACATCCCCGTCTGCTGCGGATTCAGCATCCACCGGGGCGGCGAAGTGACTGCGCCGGCGCTTCCGCTGCCTCATAAAAGAGTCCCGCTGGACGACTTCCTCTTCGAAGCCCTGATCGGCCGCCTCGGCCTTCCTGTCTGCTGCGTGACCTGGCTCATGCCCGCGGACACCGCGCTGGAAAACCGTTTTGACGAAAGCCTCGGCTACGGCGAGGACAGCTTGTTCGCGACGCAGATGCTCCTGCATTACGACGAGGTCTGGTACGACCCCGTGCCGCTTTACCACTACCTGACGGACCGGGAAGGCAACACCTTTACCGAGCGCTCTTTGAAGAAGTCCGAGAGCCGCTACCGCTCCCTGGAAAAGACCCTGGAACTCTGCATGGGCCGCCTGCCCAAAACGGAGCAGGTCCTGACCAAACATCTGGTGGAATGCGCCTCCGAGACCGCCCGCGCCGCGAAAGCGGAGGAAAAAACGGCGGAATATAAACGATACAAAAGCCACTGCCTGGCCTGGTGGAAACAGCTGCGGCGCTGTCCGGACATTTCCGAAAAAGACAAGATCCGCCTGCTCGGCTACGGCGTGGCCCCGCTCCTGAGCGAAAAAGTCATGCTCCGTCTGTACGGGAAAGTGTAAGAGACCGCAACATGCCGAACACTCATGATACAATCAGCATAGTGGTGCCCGTCTACAAGGTGGAAGGCCTGCTGGACCGCTGCGTGCGGAGCATCCTCGGCCAGACGGTCCCGGACTGGGAACTGATCCTGGTGGACGACGGCTCGCCGGACAGCTGCGGCGCGCTCTGCGACGCCTGGGCGGAAAAGGACAGCCGCATTTTCGTGATCCATCAGGTGAACGGCGGTCTTTCCGCGGCCCGGAACAGCGGGATCGCGCGCGCTTCCGGCGAATGGCTCGCCTTTCTGGACAGCGACGACTGGTGGGCGGAAAGCTTTCTCGAAGAAATGCTGGCCGCGGCGCAGCAGCAGGAGGCTGATCTGTCCATCTGCGGCTGGACCTTGGAATACGAAGACGGCCGCACCCCGGAAGACCGCCTGCCCGAACCGGGCGTTTTCACCTCCCGTGAAGCCCTGATGACCCTGTCCGGCCCGGACGGCGTCCTGTATGTCACGGCCTGGAACCGCCTGATCCGCCGCAGCCTGTGGGGCGATCTGCAGTTCCCGCCCGGAAAACTGCACGAGGACGAATTCACCGCTCACCTGCTGCTGGACCGCACCGAAAAGACGGCCGTCCTGGCTCGTCCCCTGGTGCATTACTGGCAGCGCAGCGGCAGCATCACCGCGGTGTCCGGCAACCTGAAGCACTGGGACGGCACGGAAGCCATCGCGGAGCGGTACCGGTATTTTCAGGAGAAAGGGTATGCGGAACTGCTCGCGCCTACTTTCCGGAAATTCCTGTACCATTACTTCCTCTGCCTCCGGGATCTGGATACGGACAGCCCGGAAGGGCGGGAGAGACTCGCGGCGGTCCGCCGGCTGGCTGAGCCGCTGTTGAAGGAAAGGAATAACCTGAAGAACTGCACCGCAGGCGAACGGCTGGGACTGGCCCGGCCGGCGCTCTGGAAAAAGATCCACCGCCTGAGACACGCAGCCAGATAGGAGAATACGACATGAAGTTTTTCGATAAACTGGAACAGAAATTCGGCCGCTTCGCCGTCAAGAACCTGACGGTCTACATCATCATCCTGAACGTCGCGGGCCTGATCCTGATGTATACCAACCCGATGTTCTATTACCTGCATCTGAGTCTGGACATGGAGCGGATCTTCGCCGGAGAAGTCTGGCGCCTGTTCACGTTCGTGATCTATCCCTCCACCACGAGCATCCTGTGGTTCTTCCTGGAGATGTTCATTCTGTATTCCCTGGGCTCCACGCTGGAGCGCCTCTGGGGGCGGTTCTATTACAATCTGTACATCTTCCTGGGCCTGTTCTTTATGGTCATCGCAGCGCTGGCGGTCTACCTGATCAGCGGGGACGTCCTGTTCCTGACGCCGTCCAATCTGTACCTGACGCTGCTACTCGCGTTCGCCATGACGCTGCCGGACATGCAGTTCCTGCTGTATTTCATCATTCCGGTCAAGGCCAAATATCTGGCGATCTTTTACGTAGGCCTGATGGTTTATCAGTTCATCAAGGGCGACTGGACGAGCCGCATAGCCATCATTGCTTCGTTCGCGAACGCCCTCATTTTCTTCCTGCTGATTCGGAGCCCCGCGAAGCGCGTGCAGCAGGCCTACCGCAAGCATCAGTTCGATTCGAAGGTCCGGGAAGCGGCCCGGAAGACCGAGCACATGCGGCCGTTCGGTGGCGCCCGCCATACCTGCGCGGTCTGCGGCCGCACCGAAAAGGACGATCCGAATCTGGAGTTCCGTTACTGCAGCAAATGCATCGGGAACCGGGAGTACTGCCAGGACCACCTGTATACGCATGTGCACATAACGGGGGATCCGGGGGACGGAAATTATTGAGACGGGACCGCAGGTTTTCCTTGACTTACCGGGCGGTTTCCGATACACTTTTCTTTGGGGAGATGGCGCGGTCATTTTCCCTTTTTTTGCAAAAAAGGCTTGACAGAAACGGGGAGATAGGATAAGATACGAATAGCGAACATAAGTTCGAATAACGGAGGAGATATGAACAAGGAAGATCGTCTGCAGGCAATCGAATCATTAGTCGCTCACACGGATAAGGAGTTCGGCAAGGGCTCCATCATGCGCCTCGGTGACAACCGCGGCATGAATATCGAAACCATCCCCACCGGCTCGCTGGCGCTGGATCTGGCGCTGGGACTGGGCGGCCTGCCCCGCGGCCGCATCGTGGAGATCTACGGGCCGGAATCCGGCGGCAAGACCACCCTGGCCCTGCACGTCATCGCGGAAGCCCAGAAACGGGACGGCTTTGCCGGCTTCGTGGACGCGGAGCACGCGCTGGATCCCGTTTACGCCAAGAAGATCGGCGTGGACATTGAAAACCTGTACGTGTCCCAGCCGGACAACGGCGAGCAGGCCCTGGAGATCGCGGAAGCCATGGTTCGCTCCGGCGCCATGGACGTCGTCGTCATCGACTCGGTGGCCGCCCTGGTCCCGAAGTCGGAGATCGAAGGCGACATGGGCGATTCCCACGTCGGCCAGCAGGCCCGCCTGATGTCCCAGGCCCTGCGGAAACTCACCGCCGCCATCAACCGCTCCAACTGCATCGTCATCTTCATCAACCAGCTGCGGGAGAAGATCGGCGTCATGTTCGGCAACCCGGAGACCACCACCGGCGGCCGTGCGCTGAAATTCTATGCCTCGGTCCGGCTCGACGTGCGCCGCACGGAAAGTCTGAAGCAGGGCGGCGAAGTCATCGGCAACCACGTGCGCGTCAAAGTCGTGAAAAACAAAGTGGCCCCGCCTTTCAAGGAAGCGGAGTTCGACATCATGTTCGGCCAGGGCATCTCCAAAGAAGGGGACGTGCTGGATCTGGCGGCCCAGGCCGGCATCGTGGAGAAGAGCGGCGCCTGGTACGGCTACAACGGCAACCGCATCGGCCAGGGCCGTGACAACACCAAGAACTACCTGAAGCAGAACCCGGAAGTCCTGGCGGAACTGGAAGACCTGGTGCGCGCGCATTACGGCTTTACGGAACACAAACCGGCTGCCGAGGCGAAAAACGAATAAAAAACCCTGAAAAACCCGGCAAAATACCGTAAAAAAAGCAAAAAAACACTTGCCAGCCAATGCCTTTTGTGCTAATATGCTACCGGTAAGTTGAATAGTATGCTAGATGAAAGAGTGGATAGTCGATCCGCTCTTTCGTTTATGAAGGGGCAAGAGAGGTGGCCATTTGAACAGACGCGAAACAGTAGAGAAAAAGACGGAAGCCGTGCTGGCTCCCATTCTGGAAAGCACCGGCACCGAACTGGTGGATCTGGAATACGTGAAGGAAGGCAGCGATTGGTTCCTGCGCGTGACCCTGGATAAACAGGGCGGCCTGCGCATTGACGACTGCGAGACCGTCAGCCGCGCGCTCAGCGATGCTCTGGATGCGCAGGACTTCATCGACGACGCCTACATGCTGGAAGTCAGCTCGCCGGGCCTGCTGCGCCCCCTGAAAAAACCGAAGGATTTTGAACGCAATATGGGGAAGGAAGTGGAGATCCATCTGTTCAAGCCCCGTGACAACAGCAAAGAGTGGGTGGGGACCCTGACCGCATACGACGGAGAATCCGTGACCATTCGCGACGGAGAGACCGAACGCGGCTTTACCCTGAAAGAGATCTCGCTCATCAGACCTTACATAGATTTCTCCGACCTGTAAATGGCGGAGGCAGACGAAGAACCGGGAGGACAAAAGAAAAATGAACAAGGAACTGTTAGAGGCCATTGCCCTGATCGAGAAGGAAAAGAACATCGACCGCGAGATCCTGCTTACCGCGCTGGAAGAATCCCTGACGGCGGCATACAGCAAGTCTTTTGATAAATCCGAAAAGAACGGCGACCGGAAAGGCGAAAAGCGCGCGGAAAACATCCGCGTGGTCCTGGACCGCGAGACCGGCGATTACCGTATTTTCCGCGAAAAAACCGTCGTGGAGGAGATCCAGAACCCCCTGACGGAGATCTCGCTGGAAGACGCCAGAAAACTCAGCCCGGTCTATCAGCCCGGCGACGTGGTGCGCGAAGAACTGCCGTTGGACAGCTTCAGCCGCGTGACCGCCCAGAACGCGAAAAACAACTTCCGCACCAAACTGCTGGAGGAGGAGCGCCGCTCCGTGTTTGAACGCTACAACAGCAAACTGGGCCAGATCGTCACCGGTATCGTACAGCGCCGCATGGCGGAGCGCACGATCATCAACCTGGGCAACACGGACGCCATCCTGCCCAAGAGCGAGCAGATCGAGACCGAAAACTACCGCAACAACGAACGGATCAAAGTCCTGGTTCTGAAGGTGGAAGCCCGTGCGCCGAAGAAAGAGCCGGTCATCACCGTCAGCCGCACGCATCCCGACATGGTGCGCCGCTTCTTCGAGGCGGAAGTGCCGGAGATCAAGCAGGGCCTGGTGGAGATCAAGGCCGTGGCCCGCGAGGCCGGTTCCCGCAGCAAGATGGCCGTCGTGTCCTACGATGAAGCCGTAGACCCGATCGGCGCCTGCGTGGGCCTGAACGGGACCCGCGTGAACGCTGTCGTGGATGAACTGGGCGGCGAGAAGATCGACCTGGTGGAATGGCGCGACCATCCCGCCGAGTTCATCGAAAACGCGCTGAAACCCGCGAAAGTCATCGTCGTGCTGGCGGATGAGGAAGACAAGACCGCGCAGGTCATTGTCCCCGATTTCCAGCTGTCCCTGGCCATCGGCCGCGCCGGCCAGAACGTCCGGCTGGCCGCCCGCCTGACCGGCTTCAAGATCGACATTAAGTCCGAGACCGAAGCCCGCGAGAGCGGCTTGTTCGACGAGATCGGCTACATCGACGACTACGAAGACAACGGCGAAGAGTACTACGAAGAAGGCTACGAAGAAGAATACGTCGAAGAGGGCTACGAAGAGGAATACGTCGAGGAGCCCGTGGAAAACGAAGCGGAGCGGTAAGGCATGACGGAACGGAAGGTCCCCCTGCGGACCTGCGTGGGATGCCGCGGGGTAAAAGAAAAGAGTGAACTGATCCGCATCGTGCGGACGCCGGAAGGCGAAATCAGAACGGATCTTTCCGGGAAGGCGGCCGGACGCGGCGCGTATCTCTGCCCGCAGCGCGGATGCCTGGAACTGGCCATCAAAAAAGGAGGGTTTGCCCGGAGCCTGCACATGACGCTCACGGCGGAACAGACGGAGAACCTGAGAAGGGAATTGAAGGAATTTGAAGAAAGAGACCCTTAACATGATCGGGATCGCCAAACGGGCCGGCAAGGTCATGAGCGGCGCCTACCAGGTGGAACAGGCAGTCCACAAACGGCAGGCCCGGCTGGTGATCGCGGCGGAAGACGCTTCCGACAATACAAAAAAACATATCTCGGATATGTGCAGATACAGAAGGATACCATGGACGGCAGCCGGCGACAAAGCCTCATTGGGCCGGGCCGTCGGGCAGGAATCCAGAACCTGTCTGGCGGTAACGGATGCCGGACTGGCGGCGGCCATAATGCGGCTGCTGGAAGAAGAAGGAATTACTTTGGAGCGCGAGGGGGAATAAAGAATGGGTATGGATAACGAGAATAAAAATACGAACGAAGTGAACGGCGAACCGAAAAAGAAGAAATACAGCGTGGTATTCCGCCCGGCAAACAGCCAGCAGAACAGCGTCAAGACCAGACCCGCGGGCACGGCCCCGGCCAGAAGGCCGGCGGGCACTGCTCCGGCTCCCGGACGCCGTCCGGCACCGGGCACCAGACCCGCTGCCCCTCAGGATGAGACCGCGAAAAGACCCGCGGTCCGCCGCCCCGCGCCTGCAGCACCTGCCAAACCGGCTGAAACCGAAGCGGTAAAACCTGCTGCTAAGACGGAACCGGCAGTCGTCCCGGAGAAACCCGTGCAGACTGCCCCTGCCGCGAAAGTCAAGCCGGAAGCGGCGGAAAAAGCGGAAACCAGACCCGCTGCCCCTGAAAAGATTGCGGAGGTTCCGGCCGCTGAAACGAAAACCGAAAAACCCGTACAGGCTGAAAAACCTGTGCAGGCGGAAAAACCGGCCGAACAGAAGCCGGCGGAACCTGCCCCCGAAAAGAAGACCAGACCTGCCGCACCGGCCCGTCCGGCGGAACCGGTCAAAGAACCGGCCCGTCCGGCCGCCCGCTTTGTGGACCTCGGACTGGTCCGCGCCGCGGAGCAGGAAGCGAAGGAAAGAAACGCCAGACTGGCAAGACAGCAGGCGGAACGCCGCAATCAGGTCAGACAGGGCGGAACGCCCGGAAGCACTTCCGGTGCGCCCCGCACCGGAGAAAGACGATACACCGGTCAGCCTGCCGGACCGCGCGGCCCGCAGACCGGGACCCGCGGCGGTGTGCCGAATAAAGATGAAGATACGCGTACCGCCAGACGTCCCGCCGCGCCGGCCAGAACGCCCCGTGCCGGCGGCGCCCCTTCCGGCGGAGCCGATCTGGGCCTCGGCCTGAGCAAAGGCGGCAAGAGCAACAAGCAGTCCCAGCGCCAGGCCGGCGCCGCCCGCGACAACAACCGCTACAACAAGGGCAATTCCGATGAAATGCGGCGCCCCGGCGGCAAGAACGCACGCGGCAAGGGAGGCAGCATCAAGGAACTCGAAAAAGTCGCGAAGGCCGTCAAGGCCGAAAAGACCGAACCGCAGATCAAGGTCATCACCATCCCGGACAAACTGACCATCCAGGAACTGGCGACCGCCATGAAGATGCAGGCTTCCGCCATCATCAAGAAACTCTTCCTGGCCGGCAAGGTCTTTACCGTGAACCAGGAGATCGACTATGACACCGCGGCGGATATCGCCCTGGAATATGACGTGATCGCCGAGCAGGAAGAAAAAGTAGACCTGATCGAAGAGATCCTGAAGGATCAGATCGTGGACAAGGAAGAGGACATGGTGCCCCGCCCGCCGGTGGTCTGCGTCATGGGTCACGTCGACCACGGCAAGACCTCCCTGCTGGATGCCATCCGCAAGACCAACGTGACCTCCGGGGAAGCCGGCGGCATCACGCAGCACATCGGCGCCTACATGGTGGAGATCAACGGCCAGAAGATCACGTTTCTGGATACGCCCGGCCACGAAGCCTTCACGGCCATGCGCATGCGCGGCGCGCAGGCGACGGATATCGCTATCCTGGTGGTGGCGGCGGACGACGGCGTGATGCCGCAGACCGTCGAAGCCATCAACCATGCGCGCGCAGCCGGCGTGGAGATCGTGGTGGCCATCAACAAGATCGACAAGCCCGGCGCCAATATCGATAAAGTCAAGAAGGAACTGACCGAGTACGGCCTGATCGGCGAAGACTGGGGCGGCACCGACATCTTCGTGCCCGTATCCGCCAAGCGCGGCGACGGCATCGAGGAACTGCTTGAAATGATGCTGCTGGTCGCGGAAATGCACGACCTGAAGGCCAACCCGAACCGCCGCGCCAGAGGTCTCGTGATCGAAGCGCAGCTGGATCCCACTCGCGGCCCCGTGGCCACCGTGCTGGTCCAGAAGGGCACGCTGCACGTGGGCGACCAGATGGCCGCCGGCGCCAGCTACGGCCGCATCCGCGCCATGCTGAACGACAAGGGCGAACGCGTCCAGACCGCCACCCCGGGCATGCCCGTGGAGATCCTCGGCCTGTCCACCGTCCCCGCCGCCGGCGAAGTCTTCATCTCGCCCGAGACGGAGAAGGAAGCCCGCAGCTATGCGGAGACCTTCATTTCCGAAGAACGCCGCAAGATGATTGAAGGCACGCGCAGCCACATGTCCCTGGACGATCTGTTCAGCCAGATCCAGAGCGGCAACATGAAGGAACTCAACCTGATCGTCAAAGCCGACGTGCAGGGCAGCGTGGAAGCCGTCAAGGCCTCCCTGACCAAACTGTCCAACGACGAAGTAGCCGTCAAGGTGATCCACAGCGGTGCCGGCAACATCACCGAGACCGACGTGACCCTGGCCGCGGCCTCCAACGCCATCGTGATCGGCTTCAACGTGAAGATCGACGCCAAGGTCAAGGCGATCGCGGATCAGGAGAAGGTGGACGTGCGTCTGTACGACGTCATTTATCAGGCCATCGAAGACGTGCAGAACGCCATGCTCGGCATTCTGGAGCCTGTTTACGAAGAGCAGGTCACCGGCCACGCCGTCGTGCGCCAGGTCTTCAAGGCCTCCGGCATCGGCAACATCGCGGGCAGTTACGTCCTGGACGGCAAGATCGTCCGCGGCTCCAAATGCCGTGTAAAACGGGGCGACGACGTCCTCTACGAAGGCACGCTGGCCTCCCTGAAGCGCTTCAAGGACGACGTCAAGGAAGTCGCCTCCGGTTACGAATGCGGCCTGGTATTCGACAAATTCAACGACTTCACCGTGGACGACACCGTGGAATTCTACACGATGGTCCAGGTGGAGCGGAAACTGAAATAAGAGGAACATGAAAAAGAACAGCATCAAAAACGAACGCATCAACGCGGAAGTCCAGCGCGCCCTCAGCCGGATCATCCGGGAGGAAGTCAAGGACCCCCGCATTCCGGTCATGGTCAGCGTGACCCAGTGCAAGGTCGCCCCGGACCTGAAGACCTGCAAGGCCTATATCAGCATTCTGGGCGATGAAACGGCCAGAACCGAATGTCATGCGGCACTGAAAAGCGCGGCCGGGTTTATCCGCCACGGCCTGGCCGGCTCGCTGAACATGCGCATCACTCCGGAGATCACCTTTATTATGGATGATTCCATCCAGTACGGGGTGGAAATGTCGCAGAAGATCGACGAGGTCATGGCCCGGCAGAATGCAGAGAGCGCGGCAGCCGGCGAAGGAACAGACGAGCAGACAGACGCCGAAGAGACGGGCTGCGCTGAATGATCGGAAAAGAATAATAAATTCACGGAAGGAGGTAAAGCATGGACGGATTATTGATCATCAATAAGGAGCGCGGCTTTACCTCTTTTGACGTGGTGGCGAAGCTGCGCGGGATCCTGGGCGAGAAGAAGATAGGTCACCTGGGGACGCTGGATCCGGAAGCCGAAGGCGTGCTGCCGGTCCTGGTCGGACGCGCCACCAAACTGGCGCCGCTGCTGTCGGGCGAGGACAAGGTCTACCGGACCACACTGCTGCTGGGCGTTACGACGGATACACAGGATACGACGGGACATCTGCTCGAACGCCGGCCGGTGGAGATCGGTGAGGAGGCCTTGCGGGAACTGATAGAATCCTTTGTGGGAGAACAGGATCAGCTTCCCCCTATGGTCTCTGCCAAGAAGATCGACGGCCGGAAACTGGTGGATCTGGCACGTCAGGGAAAAGAAGTGGAGCGGAAGCCTGCGCGGATAGAAATCTACGGCATTGACATCGTCAAAATAGATCTGCCGCGTGTGGAGATGCGCGTTTTCTGCTCCGCGGGTACATATATCCGCACGCTGTGCCATGATATCGGTGAAAAAGCCGGCTGCGGCGGCGTAATGGAAAGCCTCGTACGCGAGGTGGTTTTTGGTGACTGGCTCCTTCGGTACGCCCTGAAACTGGACGAAGTCACGTCGCTGGTCCTGACCGGCCGGCTGCATGAAAAAATGCAGCCGCTGGAAGAACTGTTGTGTCGATACAGGCGCTTTGTCTGCGATGAGCGGCGTGAAAAACCGGCGCGGAACGGCAACCCGCTGCAGGTAGGACCGGACGAGTTCGAAAAAAGGATTTATAACGGTTCCCGTGTGCTTGTGATGGACAGGGAAGGGAATTCGATCGGCGTGTTCCGGTATGATGAAAATAAGCAGATCCTGCGGCCGATCGTCATGATCGGCCCGGAAGAGGAACGGCGGCCTGCGCGGCCCCCCCGTCCGGCAGTGCTTTCGCTTGGCAAGTTTGACGGCGTGCACATCGGCCACCAGGCCATCCTCCGTGAAATGCTGCGCCAGGCGGAAGAGGAGAAAATGGGGACCGTACTGTTTTCCTTCACGAATCCGCCCGAATCGGTCACGGGCCACAAAAGCGGGGATCTGCTCACGACCGCAGATGAAAAGCGCCTGCTGCTCAAGGAGTTCGGCATCGGAAAGATCATCGAGGCGCGCTTCACCCGTGCCATGCGGGAAACGCCGGCGGACGTGTTCCTGAAGGATATCCTGATCGGCCGTTATGGTATGAAAAAAATCGTGGTCGGCCCGGACTGCTGCTTCGGAAAAGACCGGGTGGGTAACGTGGATTTCCTGCGCGCGCATGCGGAAGAACTGGGGTATACCGTCACCGTCGTGGAAAAAGTCATGATGGACGGAGAGATCGTCAGCAGCAGCCGCATTAAAGCCCTGGTGAAGGAAGGCCGGATGGAGGAAGCCGCTCGCTGCCTTGGTCGTCCCTTCGCCGTCCGGGACCGCGTCGGTTACGGCCGCCATCTGGGCGAGCAGCTGGGCTATCCGACGCTGAACCTGCGGATGCCCCCGGAAAAAGTATTCCCGCCCCGCGGCGTGTACGCGACCGTGGCAGAACTGAGCGGGGAGCACTTCCCGGGCATGAGCAATTTCGGCGTGAAGCCCACCGTCGAAAAAGACGCCCCGCCGGCCTGCGAGGCCCATCTGTTCGGCCTGCATGGAAGCCGCCACGGCGAGCTCTGCCGCCTGCAGTTCCTGCGGTTCATCCGCCCGGAGACTGCGTTTGCGGACGTGGACGAGCTTCGTGCCCAGCTGGCGCGCGACAAAGAACAGATCACGCGGTTTTTCGAAGAACAAAGTTATATGTGATGATATAATGCGTGTCATTCTGAGTGAGCGAGCGAGTCGAAGAATCTGTATTGAATGCTGTCATCAACAAGATCCTTCGGCTTCGGCAAAGCCTTCGCTCAGGATGACACGTTTTTGTATTATATCAGTTGTTTCAAAAATCAATGTGTAACATTTCAGCATTCTTTACGAGTTGATTTACAGAGAGGCGAAAGGAGGGACGTCCGTGGAGGACAGCAGGATCGTGGAAATGTTCCTGGCGCGGCAGGAAACGGCCGTGGCCGCGGCGCAGGAAAAATACGCTCCGTACTGCCTGGCTGTCGCCCGGAGGATCCTCGGGAACGACCGCGACGCGGAGGAGGCGGTGAACGACGCCCTCCTGGCCGCGTGGAACAGCATCCCGCCGCAGCATCCCGAAGTCCTGTCTTCCTATCTGGCCAAACTGACCAGGCGCATCGCCATCGACCGCGTCCGCCGCAACACCGCGGACAAACGCGGCGCCGGCGAATGGGACCTCGCGCTGGAAGAACTGGAAGACGTCCTTCCGGGCAGCGCGGACCCCGCGGGGGAACTGGAAGTGAAAGACCTGGAGGCCGCCGTCGGGCGCTTCCTGCAGTCGCTCCCGGAAGCGGACCGCCTGCTGTTTCTGGCGCGGTACTGGCATTTCCGCCCCGTGGCCGATATCGCCCGCTCCCTGAAATGCCGCGAAGGCGCCGTCCGCACCCGCCTGCACCGCCTCCGCCGCAAACTGAAGGATCAGCTCGGAAAGGAAGGTTACCCCTTATGAGTTCCATCGACCTGTTAGACGCCCTCGGCAACGCTGGGGAAAAAGATATCGAAGCCTCTGCCGGCGAACTGCCCGGCCGGAAGCCGGTGTGGAAGACCGTCCTGCGCTGGGGCGCCGCCGCTGCCGCGGTCTGTATCGGTATGATCGCTCTGCGCAGCGCGGACCGCAGCAAAAATATCACCGTCACCATGCCATCGTACCAGACAGCGGATCCTTCCCGGCAGTCCGGCCCTGAACTTACCTATTACATCAACGAACCGGCCGTCACAACAACCGTGCTGTACGCCGGAATCGTCGAAAACCGTTTCCTGACCCTCCCGGACACGCTTCCCCTGCTGACGGAAAACGACTGGGAGATTCCGGAAGAACGGCACACCCTCTACTTTGTGAACAGCCATGCCCATGATGAGGGAGAGGAGACTTTCGGGAAGATCCGCGACGCGCTGAAACAGTATGAGCGCGACTATCCGGGCTCTCCGCGGGCGCAGTATGCCATCTACAGTTCTGTCTATTCCCTGAAAAAAAACGGCAGCCCCGTCGTCCGGGAATGGCTCAGCCCTGTCGTGGAACTCGGACGGATCAAAGGCATCTATACCGTAACGCAGTCCGAAGGATCCGGTCAGATACAGGCCGTTTATACGGAACGGAATGAAGAATCGGAAGGCTGGATCGGCCGCCTGGAAGGCCTGGGACAGTTTTCGTCCGAAAAGGATCCGGTCTGTTTCCTGCGGGATGACCGCATCGGGCTGATCGCGCTGGCCGGCGGCAATGCCTACCTGATCTGCCGGAATGAATGGACGGAGACAGCTGTTTCCGAAATCCATCCTGCGCAGTACGTGCCTGACAGCAAAGAACTGCAGACCGGCCGCGTGGAACTTTCCGGCACCGGGATCCCGGTCCCCTACCATGCCGAACTGACTCCGGAACAGCAGGAGCGGTTCAAGGACATTTTGTTTTCCATGAGTGAAGACCCTTACATGCCTCATTACGACCTGGAAGGCATGAGCGAAGAGGAGATCCAGGCGTATTTCCGGGAAGTCAGCAACTACCAGTCCCCTGCCGTGACCGTCGCGAATTATCTGGAGCGGAACATGCTGCTGCATTATGACGAAAACGGATCGCCGGTCTACCGCGAAGAATACGCCGGCTGCTATATCCAGGAAAACAAGCTTTGCGTCCTGGTCCCGTCGCACGTGGAAGGGGCCAAGGAATACATGGATTCCCTCTTTGAAAACGGCTTCCGGGAGCGCGTCATTTTCCGCGAAGTCGAATACAGCTGGAACGAACTGGAAAGATTCCTGCAGGAAGAAGTCCTTCCGGCCCTGACGCAATACGGGATCCGCTGGTATATCCTCGGCACTTCCGAAACGCAGAACTGCGTGCTGGTCTCCGTCAGTGAATACGATCTGATCAAATGCTGCGAACTGGTCCTGAAGGAAGGCTGGATCGGAAAGGTGAAAGTCGAAAGAGGCAGCGAGCCCGTGCTTACGTCGGCAGACGCAGAAACGGAGCGTCCATAGGAAGAAAATCGCGTATTTCCCGCAAAAAACGGCTTTACAAACCCGGATAAATGTGCTAAATTATATCTCGCGCCTGTGCCGGGCTTTTGGAACTCCCAACCGAAGCGCAGCAGCAGGTAAGAATACTTTTTAGGGAGGCTGTTATGATCAGCAAAGAAAAGAAGGCGGAAATCATCGCCGAATACGGAAAGAACCCTCAGGACACCGGTTCGCCGGAAGTGCAGATCGCTCTGATGACCGAGCGCATCCGCGAGCTCACCGAGCACCTCAAGGTCCATGCCAAGGATAACCACTCCCGCCGCGGTCTGTTTATCCTGGTCGGCCGCCGCCGGGGCCTGCTGGATTACATGAAGGCCAACGACATCGAGGCCTACCGTAATCTGATCGAGCGTCTGGGGATCCGCAGATAATTCCGCTGCCAGAGGGTGGGGCTTCCACCCTCTGCTTTTGTGTAGCACTCAAGTGATCAATCCGGCGGCAGCCTGATTCGGGACATCAAATAAGGGGATGAGTTCCTCGTCCGTTTATCTGTTGTTTCGAACGCCTGCCGCCCGCCAAAAAGAAAAGGAGAAACTATGTACAAGACCTATTCCATGGAACTGGCCGGCAGGACCCTGTCCGTCGATATCGGCCGGGTCGGCGCGCAGGCCAACGGCTGTGCGTTCATGCACTACGGCGACACGATCGTCTGCTCCACCATCGCGGCTTCCGAAAAGCCCCGCGACGGCATCGATTTCTTCCCCCTGACCGTCGAGTACGAAGAAAAAATGTACTCCGTCGGCAAGATCCCCGGCGGCTTCAACAAGCGCGAAGGCAAAGCCTCCGAGCACGCCACGCTGGCCAGCCGCGTGATCGACCGCCCCATGCGTCCGCTGTTCCCGAAGGATTACCGCAATGACGTGACCCTCAGCAACCTCATCATGAGCGTGGATCCGGACTGCAATCCGGACGTGGTCGCCATGCTGGGCTGCTCCATCGCCACCGCCATCTCGGACGTCCCGTTTGACGGCCCCATCGCCGCCACCATGGTCGGTCTGGTGGACGGCAAATTCTGCTTCAACCCCACCGAAGCCGAGCGTCTGGCCTCCGATCTGGCCCTGACCGTCGCCTCCACGAAGGACAAGGTCATCATGATCGAAGCCGGCGCCAACGAAGTCCCGGAGGACGTCATGCTGGACGCCATCTTCCAGGCTCACGAGCTGAACAAGCAGATCATCGCCTGGATCCAGACCATCGTGGACGAAGTCGGTAAGCCCAAGCACAGCTACGAAGCGCACGAAGTGCCTGCGGACCTGTACAATGACATGGTCGCCTTCATCACCCCCGAAGCGATGGAAGAAGCCGTGTTCACGGATGAAAAGGCCGTGCGCGACGAAAACATCCGCCAGATCACGGCCCGCCTCGAAGAGCGCTACGCGGACAACGAGGAATGGCTTCCCCTGGTCGGTGAAGCGGTCTACCTCTTCCAGAAGAAGACTGTGCGCAAGATGATCCTGAAGGACCGCAAGCGCCCCGACGGCCGCCGCATGGACCAGATCCGCCCGCTGCACGCCGAAGTCGACGTGCTGCCCCGCGCCCACGGCTCCGCGATGTTCACCCGCGGCCAGACGCAGATCATCGACGCCTGCACCCTGGCCCCGCTGTCCGAAGCCCAGAAGATCGACGGCCTGGACCGCACCGTGACCCAGAAGCGCTACATGCACCACTACAACTTCCCGAGCTGGTCCGTCGGCGAGACCAAGCCTTCCCGCGGCCCGGGACGGCGTGAGATCGGCCACGGCGCACTGGCGGAACGGGCCCTGCTGCCCATGCTTCCCTCCACGGAAGAATTCCCTTACGCGATCCGCTGCGTGTCCGAGACCATGGAATCCAACGGCTCCACCTCCATGGCTTCCACCTGTGCCTCCTGCATGGCGCTGATGGCGGCCGGCGTGCCGATCAAGTCCATGGTGGGCGGCATCTCCGTCGGCCTGGTGACCGGCGAGACGGAAGATGATTTCGTCCTGCTGACTGACATCCAGGGTCTGGAAGACTTCTTCGGCGACATGGACTTCAAGGTGACCGGCACCCACAAGGGCATCACGGCCATCCAGATGGACATCAAGATCCACGGCCTGACCGAATCCATCATCCGCGGCGCCATTGCGCGCGCCCGCGCCGCCCGTCTGTACATCATGGACGAAGTCATGAGCAAGGCCATCGCCGAGCCTCGTCCGGAGATCAGCAAGTGGGCGCCGAAGATCGTGTCCATCAGCATCGATCCGACCAAGATCGGCGACGTGATCGGCAAGCAGGGCAAGGTGATCAACAAGATCATCGAGGACACCGGCGTGCAGATCGATATCGAAGACGACGGCTCCGTCGCGGTGTGCGGCACGGACATGGCCATGATCAGGAAGGCCATCCGCACCATTGAAGCCATCGTGAACGACGTGGAGCCCGGCCAGGTGTTCCGCGGCCGTGTCGTCACCATCATCCCGAGCCGGGCGTTCGTGGAACTGGTGCCCGGCAAGGAAGGCGGTGTCCACATCTCCAAGATCTCCAAGCGCCGCATCGAGAAAATCGAAGACGAGCTGAAGGTCGGCGACGAAGTGGTCGTCAAGGTCCTGGAAGTCGACAAGATGGGCCGCATCAACCTGTCCATCAAGGACGTGACGAAGGAAGACCTGGAGAAGCTGCAGTAGTAAAAACTGCAAATATAAAACGGGACCGGTGAAAGCCGGTCCCGTTTTTGTATGGTTTAATCTCGCGTAGGTTCCGATGTTTCATCGGCCCGGGATTATTATCTCCTGTGGAACAATTTCTTCGTCTGATGCTTCGGCTCGCACGTCAGATGCACGCCCAGTTTATGGAACGTCCCCATATCCACCGGCGACAGAATGACTGTGGAATGCGCCTCGCACCCGGCCAGCTTATCCAGCGAATCCAGCGCTTTCTTCGCCACTTCGCTGCGGGCCGCGCAGATCGCCAGCGCAATCAGTACTTCGTCCGTGTGCAGGCGAGGGTTGTGGTTTCCCAGGTTGTGGATCTTCAGATTGCAGATAGGCTCGATGACGTCCGGCTCCATCAGCAGGATGGCGGGATCGATGCCGGCCAGCTTCTTCAACGCGTTCAGCAGCACGGCGGAGGCGGCGCCCAGCAGGTCGGAGGTCTTGCCGGTCACGATCTGACCGTCGTTCAGCTCGATAGCCACGCTCGGGTTGCCGGTCAGTTCCTGGCGTGCCAGGGCGGCGGCGACCACCGGCCGGTCGTCCGTGGTGATATCGGCCTGCTTCATGAGCAGCAGGATCTTCTGGACTTCGCTGTCGGTCCCGCGGCCCAGGCGTTTTTCCATGAGCGCGGTGTAATAGCGGCGCAGGATCTCCTGTTTGGCCGCAGCGCGCACCACCTCGTCGTCCACGATACAGTTGCCTGCCATGTTGACGCCCATATCGGTGGGAGATTTGTACGGGCATTTGCCGTAGATCTTGGCAAAGATCGCTTCCAGCACCGGGAATATCTCCACGTCGCGGTTGTAATTGACCGTAGTGACGCCGTAAGCCTCCAAGTGGAAGGGGTCGATCATGTTCACATCGTTCAGGTCCGCCGTGGCAGCTTCATACGCCAGGTTGACCGGATGCTTCAGCGGAAGGTTCCAGATGGGGAAGGTCTCGAATTTCGCGTAGCCGGCCTTGATGCCCCGCTCGTTTTCGTGATAGAGCTGCGACAGGCACGTGGCCATCTTGCCGCTGCCGGGGCCGGGCGCCGTGACGACGACCAGCGGGCGGGAGGTCTCGATATAATCGTTCTTCCCGAAGCCGTCCGGGCTCACGATGTGTTCCACATCCAGCGGATATCCCGCGATGATGTAATGCTTATACACCTTGACGCCCAGGTTCTCCAGACGCGCGCAGAACTGATTGGCCGCTTCCTGGCCCGTGTAATGCGTCAGGACCACGCTGCCGACGAACAGCTCGTTGCCGCGGAAGGCGTCGATGAGGCGCAGCACGTCCAGGTCGTAGGTGATGCCCAGGTCGCCGCGCACCTTGTTCTTTTCGATGTCGCCCGCGCTGACCGCGATGACGATCTCCGCGCGGTCCTTCAGCTGCTTCAGCATCGTGATCTTGCTGTCGGGCTGGAAACCGGGCAGGACGCGGGAGGCGTGGTAGTCGTCAAACAGCTTGCCGCCGAACTCCAGATACAGCTTGCCGCCGAAGGAATCGATCCGCTCTCGGATCATCTGGGACTGCAGGGCCAAATACCGATCATTGTCAAAACCGAGCTTGTTCATAAAAGACCTCCACCTCAATTAATTTATCCGTTTTCGGGGTGGTTGTCAAGAAGCAGATGGCAAAAAAACACCATATTTAGACGGGTATGAGGCCGGCTTCTACTGTATATTGATACAGTTCCGGAAAGAGATCCGTGTCCGCCGGACCGGCCTTTTCCCGGAGCTCATACAGGAGACGAAAGGCCTCTTCGGAAGAGGAAACGCTGTCCCCGGGGAAGAGAACAGCTTCATGCGGGCTGCTGACGAGTGCCATAAAACCGGAAAACCGGGCGTTCAGCCGGGCCGCCAGCCCGGGATAGAACAAAACTGCGGCCCCGTACAGGCCGCGCTGTCCGGTCAGGATGCAGCGCTGTCCCGATGTTTCAGATGACACGTCGGCAAAGCAGCCGTCCGGCAGGATGGCTGACAGCACAGGCGGATCCTGCAGCGGAAGTTCCTCCCAGAGCCGTGCCCAGAAACCCGCTTCGTCCGTTCCCAGTATATCCATGTCCCGGAGATTCACCGGCTGAAAAAGGAGAGAATCAGAGGAGAGAAAACGGCAGCAGGGTTCCATCAGGTATCGGTCCCAAAGCAGGCAGAGGGAAGCAGAAGGATCAGGCGGCGGCCCGGAGAAAGGCCGGAGCCGGAGCGCCCATTCGGGAGTGATGCCGCCGGCCGGTTCCGGACGCAGGGAAGCCGGAAGCGAATCCCACTGATGCAGAAGGAGGCTGTACTCCATTGTGTCGGCAATGGCAGAGACAGAAACACCGGCCAGATACTGACGGTAAGCATTTCTGCAGTCAAAAAACCACGCCGAGCGGTCACGGGCAGACGGATAATACCAGCCGCCGGTCCGGGCTGTTTCAGCCGGATCCTGTCCGGGAAGCATCGAAGCAGGGAGCCGCGCGGAAAGAAGGCGAAAAATCTCGCCGCAGAATGATGTATAATCCATAAAACACCTTTACAGGGGGGATCAGGGGATAAAAAAGTACACCAGATAGGAATCGAACCTACGTCTGTGGCTCCGGAGGCCGCCGCTCTATCCACTGAGCTACTGGTGCGCGCAGGAGTATATTACAACATTTGCGGAAAAGTATCAAGAGTTTGGAAAAAAGTTTTGACAATAATTCCTCCCTTTGGTATTATGATTGTGTATGTGAACCGGTGACCCGGTCTTTGCGTTAATATTAAAGACAAAGGAGTCTTGATCATGGCGAATGACAATAAAAATGACGGATTATTCCACTGGAATTTCGATCTTCATGAGAATGACGATTCCGACTTTACGGATATTGATTATTCCGCGGACGCCATAGATGTTTCTTCCGAGGATCCGGATATCAGGCCGGTCATTTTCGTGGACGGGTCTTATAAACCCGGCCAGGAACCCGCGGAAGAACCGAAAAAAGAAGCGGACGTTCCCGGGGATGTCCCGAAAAAGCACAAAAAGAGCGCACTCGGCAAAAAGGCCGGGGCCCTGGTCCATAAAAAGAAAAAAGACGACATCGATTATTATGACGATCAGGAACGCTTTTCCGAAGAAAAAGAAAAGCGCCCGATCCCCTGGAAGCCGATCATCATCGGCGGCGCCATCCTGCTGGCGGCCCTGGCCGGCCTCATCATCATCCTCGTGAGCCGCGACCACCGAAAGAAAGTCTGGGCGAAGAACGAAGACGCCGCGATCGAAAAACTGGTCAAGGACTATTTCCAGGCCAAGACCAACGCGGACGCGGAAGCCATGAAGAGGATCGTCGTGGACGAAGACTCCGTCAACTCCGTGCAGATGACCCTGGAATCCAAAGCTTATGAAAGCTACAACGACATCCGCATCTACACCTACCCGGGCCTCAAAAAGACCGAAACGGGGCTGTTTGTGACCTACAACAGCAAATTCTGGAACATCGACACGCAGCTGCCCACCATCGCCTGGTTCTACACCAAGCAGGATGAAGAAAAGAACCTGCGGCTGATGCCCCTGACCGACAAAGACACGGCCGAATACAAATACATCGTCAGCACCTATGACGGCAGCCAGGTCGAAAAACTCTCCAACGAAGTCACCGCGGCCAACAAGAAAGCCGTCGAAGGCGACCCCGTCCTGAAGAAATACCTGGCGCAGCTGGCCACCAACAACTATGAGAAATACGTGCCGGAGACCACCGAAGCGCCGACGACGACGGCGCCTGTCGTAACGGATACGATGACGACGGAGTATGTACCGGAAGGCCCGATCGGGTATGTATACGGGGTAGAAGGTTCCGTCCTGCGCATGCGTTCTTCCATGACTACGCAAGAAGACAACGTGATTGCGGCGTTTCCTGAAGGCTATGCGCTGGAGATCATTGAAGAACTGGACGGCTGGGTCCACGTAAAGGACGCCCTGACCAATGACGGAAACGGCAATTCCCAGAACCCCGGCGGTCTGGAAGGCTATGTATCCGCTGATTATTTAAGAAAAGACTGATGCGCGGCGGATCCTCCGCTGACTCATAACACCAATGCGAGCGACCCGGGATCGGAAAAGCATGAAACCATGCAGACCGACTTCTCGGGTCACTCTGCAGATAGAGGAAATATGAACGTTTCGGATTTTGATTATGAACTGCCTCCTGAACTGATCGCCCAGGACCCGCTCGCAGACCGCTCCTCCTCCCGCCTCCTGATTCTGGACCGGCAGACGGGCGAGATCTCGCACCGCATCTTTCGCGACATTACCGAAGAACTGCACCCCGGCGACTGCCTCGTGATCAACAACACCAAAGTCATCCCCGCCCGCCTGCTGGGCGTGCGCAAAGAGACCGGCGCAGCCGTGGAACTCCTCTTGCTCAAACGCCTCGAAGACCGCGAAAACACCTGGGAGACCCTGGTCCGTCCCGGCAAAAAATGCCGCGAAGGCGCCGTGCTTTCCTTCGGAAACGGCCTCCTGGAAGCGGAGATCACGGAAGTACTGCCGGACGGCAACCGCCTGGTGCGCTTTGCCTTTGACGGGATCTTTGAGGAGATTCTGGACCAGCTGGGCCAGATGCCCCTGCCCCCGTACATCACCCACCATCTCGAAGATAAAAACCGCTACCAGACCGTCTACGCCAAGTACGACGGCTCCGCCGCCGCTCCTACGGCCGGCCTGCACTTTACGCAGGAACTGCTCGCGCAGATCCGCGAAAAAGGCGTCTCCGTAGCCGAGATCACGCTCCACGTGGGCCTGGGTACCTTCCGCCCGGTCAAAGTCGACACGGTGGAAGAGCACCACATGCACAGCGAATATTATGAGGTGAACGCGGAGGCGGCCGCCTTGATCAACCGCGCGAAGCAGGAAGGCCACCGCGTGATCGCCGTCGGCACCACCAGCTGCCGCACGCTCGAATCAGCGGCCGGGGAAGACGGCCTGCTTCAGCCCTGCAGCGGCTGGACGGAGATCTTCATTTATCCGGGCTATACGTTCAAAATCGTGGACGCGCTGATCACTAATTTCCATCTGCCGAAATCCACGCTGATGATGCTGGTCTCGGCGCTGGCGGGGCGGGAAAATATCATGAAAGCGTATGCGGAAGCAATACGGGAAAAGTACAGATTCTTTTCCTTTGGCGATGCGATGATGATTTTATGAATACAAAAGTTTAAAATTTTAAACAAGCGAAATGTGCGATTATAGCGTCATATTTGAGCGTTTTTTGAGGCTTCGGAAGAAGGGAAAATTGCAGAAAAAAGACCGACTTGGTGACAACGCGAATACCCAACATATACATCGAAAGTAAAAAAACCGTTTACCAAAGAGTATTGGTTCTCAAAATTTCAACACAACGTCGAGAACGACCAAAAACATTATCATGATCTACAAGAGATGGGCTGGCGTCCGATTGTTATTTGGGAATGTGAAATCAATAAGCATTTTGATGAAACAATGGAAAGACTGATTATGGATATCCAAAATCCGGAAGATTAAGGGGTGGTGAAAGCATGGCAGAGATTATAAGCATAAACAAATTGCAAACAATGAACCTGGATATCCCGGATCATCAGCATCCATATAAGTGGTCTATAGATAACTAATAGTAAGAGGAGAAAGAGATGGCACTGGTAGATGCAAAATGCCCCAACTGCGGTAACGGACTGAGAATTGATAACGAAAAGAAAGCGGCGGTATGCCCCTCCTGCGGAGAAGCATATATAGTACAAGAAGCTATTAACAATTTTATATCAAATAATACTTACGTCGATAAATTACATGCTGATGTTGTGAACGTTTATAGTGGCAAATCGCGGACGTTCACTAAAGAACAGTTGCTAGACCGTATTAAGACTTACACTTTATTGGGAAATATAAATGCGGTGATTGGACTCTTCTCGGAACTAATATTGAAGTATCCTGAAGAAGCGACTAAAGAGAAACTTTTAGATTATATCCAACAATACGCCTCAGCAGGAGAGTCTCTTGTCGTAAGAAAATTGTATTCGGAGTACATATATTTGTATCCTGAAGACTATGTGGGGTACTGGGAAATGTATAAAATGGATTACGAAGATAGTCTGAAAAATGCCAAGACTAAGGGGGGTATATGTTTGAGAACACTTTTTGTGACCGATTATTTGAAAAACGCTATCCTTCTGAACCCTTCATTGGAAAAAGACTATTATTCGATGGTGACTTATGCTATAAGCAACTATATTATCTTGGACAGTCATTCTTATGAAGACTCAGATTTAAATGGAATAAAAGCATTAAAGGCATCTCATCCGATTCGTGTTTCTTATGATCAAGGTAGTCAATATGTGCAAAAACTGAATGAACTTTGGAAAAAAACGAATGAATTAAAAAGTAGGAGCGAATATATAAGAGATCATTTAGGCAGGAAAATTGAAAATATACTTGATTTTAGGTCACGCGAGGCATCGCCAAGTTCGGCAATTTCTTTAATTGGCTTTTCAGGTATCATAGGAAACACCTTAATGTGTTATTCTCGAGGTTACAATGATGATACCTTCAATTTATCAGTACGATTGTCTTCTGTCCCCTCGGATATCATTGATATCATTGATAAGATTAATCAAACATTGAAATCTTGCTATTGGTTCATTGATGGTCGGTGTCCATACTGCGGAGGGAAAACATCCTACTTTACTGACATTTGTAAACAGTGTGGAAAAGAAAGAAAATTAGAATGGTTATAAAAGGTGAAAAGTGTTAAGCGTGGAAAATGTGCATTATGAAGCGTATCTTTTAGACAGAGCATAGGTGAAAAAACTTTAATAATCTGCGAAGACCTGACCATAGTATACTTTCCCACATCTTTGTTGTCTATCGGTTCGTATGCCTTTATGTTTTGTGATAATCTTTCGTATATTTATTTTGATGGATCCGCTAGACAGTAGGAAAAAGTGTCTGGAAGTAATGATTTCAGGCTGAGTTCGCTAACACCACATTTCGTAAAGTGAAACTACAGCATCAATCGAGAGCGGGGCTGTTTTGCGATTAAAGCAGAAGGCAGATTTTGGATGAGGTGGCACATTACCCACTTATACTTTTCCGTACCAGTCCAAGTATTGAAGAAAAAATAGGAGTAATAAAGGACGTAAAAATGAGTAAGATGGACGAACGACTAGAGAAGATTATAGAACTGTATAGTCAGTGTGATGAACGAGGAAAAGGGGAAATCCTTTACGTTTCTGAAATTGCTGCAAAGATGAGTATGCATGACCTTCAAGCCATAGAAGAGGGTAAAAAATCTCTGACGGAGAAGGCGAATGACACTTGGAGTGAATTTTTAAAAAAGCATGCAAACCCGTATTTTACGAAGTGACAATTCATGATCTCTGTGTTATTATCATGATGTTGTTTCAACGCTCTTACCAAACGGAGGCCAATATGGAAATCTCAGAGGATTATTTCACCGATTCCGGCAGCAGAAATTATATTACTATTGAGATTCAGATGATGCAGGGCAGGACTCTTTTTTTAATAAAAGATGACTATGAAGGAGATAATCTCAACGATTACGATCCTCAAAATCTACTGCTGGACCGCTTCTTATCCATGGATTCTATTGAAGAGCTTTTGGCCTTTCTGGAATTGGAGCCCTCGGATTTTTCCGGTGATATCACACAATACGCGTTTCAGGACATTTGCTGGATCTCCATCGGCTATAACAGGATGCTTTTCAACGAAGATATCGACTTAGAGGATGAAACTCTTGTGTCATTGATCAAGGAAAACATTACAAATTTTTATATGGATTTAAACGAAGATGAAAAGAGGGACCTTTATCCTGACGGAATAGACTGGGACCAGGAAATCAGTGAATATTGCAAGGACGTCCTGGTTTTGGAAGGAACTGTCACTTATTTCTTAACAGACAGGACCGTCAGCAGGGACCTGAGTCTGGACAGTTTATAAACGGCCAATGGGAAAACGGGATAGTTTCAAAATAGTTGTGAGCCGAACCGCAGTTACTGCGATTCGGCTCTTATTTACTATGCACCGGAAAAAGGCAGAGACATTAGTTTGTTTGGGATCAATACTGTTCTTATGCCGGTTCGCCCGGTTTATTTGATGAACATGGCATGGAAAACTGTTTTGCAGGCATGAAATAAGAGTTCAAATACTAAAAGAAGTATGATATAATTAATAAAAAGGAACTGTTATTGAAAGGTTTTTGAAAAGAAGTGCTCGTATTACCCCGTTGGAATTATTCCGGGTGTTCTCCGTCCGCAGTAAAAAGACTTGGTAACAGATACACAACAAAAAACTGTAACGGTTTTGGGACTGTTTAACTGAAAGAAAGAGTGGTGTTAAAAATGAAACTTCCTTTTGATCCTACAGAGTTTACTATACTTATGAGCAACGGATACTTTGGAGTATCGGACGATAAGCTTGAAGAAATCGCTGAAGTCATGTATCAGAACGGTCTTAGTATGTCCGATGCCGCCTGGGGGTGCGATATCGATCCTGCGAACCTGTCTGCTTCGGACAAGGCTGCGATCATGGAACACAAAAGGTCTCTGGAAGAAGACGAGTAGAGATCCATTGCTGTCTTGGTTTTATATTTTCCGGAACCGCTGAACCCCCTGATGACAAAGGCGTCATCAGGGGGTTTATTGATTCCGCGAGAAATGAGAAAAAAGAGATGGAAAATTACCGGATCTGTGGTATGATAAAACAAATGTGCTGAACGGCGCATATTTACAATCCATTTCTGAGGAGAACCTGCAGATGAAACGATCCTTCAAGAAACTTCTTTCCCTTCTGCTGGCTGTCACTTTACTGATCAGCCTTCTGCCGGCCTCGGCTTTCGCTCATGACGCGGAACGGGAACCGGGCGCGGAAAATGAACGGCAGGTCATGCCGACCGGTTATATCCGCGGCGAGATCCACGGCGCCAGCGCCGTCTCCAACGCCTATAAGAACGGCGACATGGAGACGTATTACGAGCTGACCGGGCGGGTCGATACCCGCGATACGCTCCCGTCCAGGTATGACAGCCGCGACTACAACCTGGTCACCTCCGTCAAAAACCAGAACCCTTACGGCTCCTGCTGGGCCCACGCGGCCGTGGCCAGCATCGAGAGCTACATGATCAAGTACGGGATCCCGGTCGGGACCGGCGCCGCCGCGACGACGAGCCTGAACCTTTCCGAGACCCAGCACTGCTTCTTCAACTACACCTACGCGTATGATGCGGAAGGCATGCTGACCGGCGACAAATCCAACGCGCTGCAGGATACCTGCCTGGACCAGGGCGGCAACGGCGAAATGTCCGCATATACCCTGATGCGCTGGACCGGCGCCGCGGATGAAACGGAGACGGCCCTGCAGTACAGCCGCGCCAGTTCGGTCGTGAGTTCCGGCCTGGACAGCAAGTATGCGTATCAGTACGACGTAAGCCACGTACAGAATACGGTGTGGATCCCCGGCAGCAGCACGGACGACGTCAAGCGCGCCATCATGGAATACGGCGCCGGCAACATCAGCTATTATGAGACCGGCTACGCTTATACCTACATCTGCAACACCAACTCGAACAACTACGCCAACCACGCCATCACCCTGATTGGCTGGGACGACAGCATCGTGGCTTCCAAGTTCAAACCGGGCACGCCCAAGAATCCCGGCGCCTGGATCTGCAAGAACAGCTGGGGCACGAGCCAGTTCGAAAACGGCTACTGCTACATCTCTTATGAAGACGTCTCGGTGAACGACGGCTATATCTATTTCTACGACGCCGAGCCCATCGACAATTACGACCACAACTACCAGTACGACGGCTCCTGCAACGTCGTCTGCTACGGCAAGGGCTGGCCCAGCGGCCAGAGCTACTATGTGGGCTTTGCCAACAACACCAAGGTCGCCAACGTCTTCAACGCGACCGGGAACGAAATCCTGCGCGCCGTTGCGTACTGCAACTGGGACGAAGCCATGAAGTACAAAGTCGAGATCTACAAGAACCCTGCGAAGGGCGATCCGACTTCCGGTACGCTGATGAGCACACAGAGCGGCAACTTCACCTTCGCCGGCTACTACACCATTCCGCTGGATACGCCGGTGCAGCTGGCGCCCGGGGACACATTCTCAGTCGTCATCAGCCAGAACGTCGCGGTGGCCGATGACAACGGCATCTACGTCCATACGCCGTACGACGCCACCTTCAGCAACTCCAGCGTCGTCAGCTGGTCCTCTTGGGTCCATGCCAATCACGGCGACACTTCCTACTATCAGGAACCCGGCGGGGCCTGGACGGACTGCCCGGACAACGGCGACTACCGCATCAAGGCCTACACCGATGACGTGCTGTTCAACGTGACTGCCGTCTCCAACAACGAGGAGTGGGGCACCGTATCCGTGGACGGCAACATCATCACCGCTTCACCCGCCGAAGGGTATTACGTGGAAAGCTGCGACGTGCTGGAAGGCAATGCGACCTGCTCCATCTACATCAATACCATCACGGTCTCCGCCGGCGAAGACTGCACCATCCGCGTCAACTTTGCTCCGAAGCCCACCTACACGGTCAATTACATGGTCTGCGGCGAAGCCGCGGGCAGTGCGAGCGCGCCGGTCAATGATTTCATCACCCTGCCCTCCGATGTTGCCGATCCCGAAGGCTGGACCTTCATCGGCTGGACGGACACCGTGATCGCGGACGAGACGGAAGAGAAGCCGGCTTATTTCGAACCCGGCGCCCAGTACCTTGTCACCGGCGACGCCATACTGTACGCCCTCTTTGACCGCGTGGAGAGCACAGGGGAGATCATCTACGTGGCTGCTGACGGTCTGGAAAACAAGGGAACGTATATCCTCGTAGCTGATAACGCCGTAAGCGGAAGCACCGGCTACGCAGTGGGCAACACGGCCATCACGAGCAACCATTACCTGAGCCCTGTTGCGGTGACTATTAACGATAACACCTGCTCCGCCACGGCGGCAAACCTGCCCAAGGTGCTGTGGACGGCGGCCGGTTCGGACAGCAAGGGCTACACGTTATATAACGAAGCCGTAAGCAAATACATGGGCCTTGACTCCAGCGAGTATCTGGCACCCACGGCTTCCGGAACGACCTGGTACTACACGGCCGAAGGTTATCTGGACAACCGGATCGACAGCGAGGGCTATTACTATCTGTCCTATTCCGACAGCGGAACGGTACGCTATACGACCGGTAAGAGCGGCACCTACATCAACCTTTACAAAGCCGTAGAGGACACGGATACTTTCTATACCACGAACCCCGAAGCGCATGAGCACGAACTGACCCATGTAGATGCTGTGCCGGCGACCTGCGAGAACCCCGGCAATATCGAGTACTGGTACTGCGCCGGCTGCGGCAAGTACTTCTCAGACGCTGAGGGCAATAACCAGATCGCCCAGGCGGACACCGTGATTCCGGCCACCGGCCATGCCTGGTTCTTCGTTGAATTTTCCTGGACCGCGACCAATGACGGCTACAACGTCGTCGGCTGGTTCGAATGTGCCAACAACTCCGCCCACCAGACCAGCCAGCCTGCCACGGTGAGCGCGGAAGTGACGCCCGCCACCTGTACGGAACCGGACAAGACGGTCTATACCGCCACTATCGCCGCAAACGTAAGCCTGGACGGCAAGCTTCATACCGAGTCTGTGACCGTGACCGGCTCGCCCCTTGGCCATGACTGGGCCGAACCGACCTGGAAATGGACGGAGACCGAAGATGGCTTCACTGCCGAAGCGACCTTTGTCTGTTCGCGGGATGCGTCGCATACCGCCACCCTGCCCGCGAACGTAACTTGCGAAGAAGACGCCAACGGCAACCTGGTCTACACGGCCGTCGTGACCGGCCCGGATGAGGAAACCTACCGCGACGTCAAGACCGTGGAACTCTACCTGGTCGAGTTCAAGAACGATGACGGCACCGTGCTGCAGAGCCGGAAATACAAACTCGGCGAACTTCCCGTTTACGAAGGCGAGACCCCTGTCAAAGAAGCGCCTTATCATCTGTATACCTTCACGGGCTGGGATCCGGAGATCACCGAGGTGACCGGTCCCGCGACCTACATTGCGCAGTATGACGACGTCGAATTCGCGCAGATCGTCGGCATGACGCTGGCACTGGACGGCAAGATCGGCATCAACTTCTTCCTGAAGGCTCCGGAAAGCGCCGCCAAGGCCACACTGGTGTTCCACGGTCAGAAAGAAACGACCCTTGATTTCGAACTGATCCGCGACAAGGATCACGGCTACACGGCAAGCTCCGAGACGTTCCGTCTGACTTACGGCAACATCGCCATGAAGGAGATGACCTGCCCGGTCACCCTGACTGTGTACGACGCGGAAGGCAAACAGATGAATCTGTACCGGAGCAGCGGCCCCGTGGATGGCAATGCCTTCGATTTCTGCGTGGCTGACTGGGCCAACCTGATCATCGACACGAGCGACAGCCTGAACAGCATCGCCCTCGCCAAAGCGCTCCTGCACTTCGGCGGCGCGGCCCAGAACTACTTCGAGTTCAACCTGGACAACTTCGCCAATCCGAACGGATATCTGAACGAAGAAGCTGCCCTGGTCGAAATGGATCCGGCGCTGACCCGCATCGTCCCGGACGGTGCTTCCGCTGCGGGCTACAAGGACTTTGCCCTAAATCTGGAAGGCGATACGGAGATCCGCATCAACTTCTCCAAGAAGGTCACCGCGACCGATGAAAAAGGCAACGCCTACGACGTGATCAAGAGCGGCAAGAAATGGTATGTCAGCATCCCGAACATCGCGAGCGTGGATCTGGACAAGATGTTCACGGTCAACGTCCCCGCGGGCGGACAGACCTATACGTTCCGCTTCTCCGCGCTGAGCTACGCCAATGCCACCTTCAACAGCAGCAAGGAATCGCTGGCTGCCCTGGCGCGCGCGCTGTACCTCTACAATGAGGCGGCCGAGGTCTACTTCGACAAAATAGACTGACGTGCCTCCGCTCCGATGAGCCGAAGGGCCGACCGGGAGACCGGCCGGCCCTTTTTGCGTGAAAAGACAAGGAGATAAGCCGGCGATGCCGCGGGAGGGGAATAAAAAACAGATAGATTTTTCCTGAAAATATGCTATGATAAAGCGGATGTGCTGAAAAGTTCAGATCTATCATTTATATCCAAGGAGAGACAACTGATGAAACAAAGCTTCAAAAAACTCCTGGCCCTCCTCCTGGCGGCCGTCATGATCATCGGCCTGCTGCCTGCTTCGGCGTTTGCGAAGGAGAAAGGCGAAGAGGAAAGCCGCGCAGTTGAGACGGAAAAGCCGGCCACCGGTTATATCCCCGGCGAGGTCCATGGCGCGAGTGCCGTCTCCAACGCGTACAAAAACGGGGACATGGAGACGTATTACTGTCTGACCGGAACGGTCCCGATGCGCGACGAGCTGCCTGCCACGTATGACAGCCGCAATTACGGCCTGGTCACATCTATGAAGGACCAGAACCCCTACGGTTCCTGCTGGGCGCATGCCGCGATGGCCAGCATCGAGAGCTACATGATCAAGTACGGGATCCCGGTCGGGACCGGCGCCGCCGCCACGACGGACCTGAACCTGTCCGAGACCCAGCACTGCTTCTTCCATTACACCTATGCTTATGACGCGGAAGGGATGCTTACGGGAGATAAATCCACGCCGGACGATACCTGCATGGACCAGGGCGGCAACGGGGAGATGTCCGCCTATACCCTGATGCGCTGGACCGGCGCGGCTGACGAATCCTCCGCGGCCCTGCAATACAGCAGAGCGGGAGCTGTGAACAATTCCGGCCTGGACAGCGAATATGCCTACGAATATAACGTCACCCACGTCCAGAATTCCGTCTGGATCCCCGGCACGAGCGTAGACGCCGTCAAGCGCGCCATCATGGAATACGGCGCGGGCAATATCAGCTATTACGAGGACTACGATTACAACAGCTACATCTGCACGATCGATACGTCCAGCCAGAGCAGCTACAACCACAAATGGGCCAACCACGCCATCACCGTCGTGGGCTGGGATGATACCATTGCGACCAATAAATTCTCCCCCAACCGGCCTTCGTCGCCCGGCGCCTGGATCTGCAAGAACAGCTGGGGCACCGGTTATTTCGACAGCGGCTACTGCTACATTTCCTATGAAGACACCACGATGAACGAGGGCTACATTTATTTCTATGACGCCGCGCCCATCGATAATTATGACCACAACTACCAGTATGACGGCACCTGCAACGCCGTCTGCTACGGCAAGGGCTGGTCGAACAGCACCGGCTACTATCTCGGCTTTGCCAACAACACCAAGGTCGCCAATATCTTCACGGCGAACGGCTGCGAGACGCTGGAAGCGGTCGCGTACTGCAACTGGGACGAAGCCAACACCTGCACGGTCGAGATCTATAAGAATCCGGACGACAGGAATCCCGAATCCGGCGAGCTGGTGTCCACCGCGTCCGCCTCGCTTACTTTTGCCGGTTACTACACGATCCCGCTGGATACGCCGGTCGTGCTGGCTCCCGGCGACACTTTCTCGGTCGTGATCAACCAGGACGTTGCCGTGGCTGACGAAAGCGGCATCTACGTCCACACGCCCTATGACGCCTCCTTCAGCAACAGCAGCATAGTCGACTGGTGCACGTGGACGCACGCCGATCACGGCGACACCTCTTTCTACAAAGAGCCGGGCGGCGCCTGGACGGACTGCGCGGACCGCGGCGATTTCCGCATCAAGGCGTATACGAACGACGTGCAGTTCAGCGTGACCGCCGTATCCAGCAACGAAGCCTGGGGCACTGTGTCCGTGAACGGCTCCGTGATCACGGCATCTCCGGCGGAAGGCTATTATGTCTCCGGTTACGAAGTGCTCGAAGGCGAAGCCACCGCCACGATTGATCAGAATATCATCCGCGTGGCGCCTTTGAGCGACTGCACCATCCTCATCATCTTTGCGCCGAAGCCCACTTATACGGTGAACTTTGTGGCCATGGGCCAGGCGGCGGGTTCGCAGACCGCGCAGATCTATGACGTCATCACGCTTCCTTCCGGCCTGACCGCTCCGGAGGGATGGATCTTCGTCGGCTGGACCTCTGCCGAACTCCCGGAAGAGACCGCCGAAAAGCCGGCATTCTACGAATCCGGTGCCGCGTACACCGTGACCGGCAATGCCACGCTGTACGCCCTGTACACGCGTCAGGAAGGCAGCGGCGCGGTGTCCTACCGTCTGGTCGAGTCCGAACTGGCAGACTGGACCGGCAGCTATGTCATCACCTACGGCAAGGACAGCAGCCTGTACATGATGAAAGGTGTTTCGGTCAACTCCAACGGCGTGGACATTGAGAACTCCAACAATGCCGTTTCTCTTGCCTCTTCCGGTGCGTCGCTGACGGATAAGCTGCTGTCCGGCGTTGCGGATAATTATGTATTCGCCATGGAGTCCCGGTACGGGTATTATTCCATGCAGAATGCTGCCACCGGGACTTATCTCGGCGTGACTTCGAATTCTTATCTGGGCGGTTATCAGTCTTACGTCTCCGGATCCTGCGACTGGACTCCCGGCCTCGGCGATTATGTGACCAGCATGCAAAGCGCCGTGGGCGGTAATTATCCTTATGTGGGGTTCACCTCCTCGGGCCATTATTTCTGGACCACGAGATACCTGATGTATTCGCTGACCCCGATCCATTTCTGGAAAGAGGAAACCGACGTTACGACGTATTATCACACCAATCCGGCCGGAGAGGTCCACACTCATACGATGGAACACGTGGATCCCGTGGACGCTTCCTGCGAAGTTGACGGCAACATCGAATACTGGCATTGCACCGGCTGCGGCAAGTATTTCTCCGACGCCGCTGGACAGAACGAGATCGCCCTGGAAGACACTGTGATTCCGGCTACCGGCCACGCCTGGGGCGCGCCTGCCTGGACCTGGACGGAGACCGCAGACGGCTTCGCCGCCGAAGCGAGCTTTGTCTGCGCCAATGATGCTTCCCATACCGTGACCCTGCCCGCCGATGTCGCCTGTACCGAAGACGCCGACGGCAACCTGGTCTACACCGCCGTCGTGACCGGTCCGGACGGGGAAACCTACCGTGACGTCAAGACCGTGGAACTTTACCTGGTCGAGTTCGTGAACGACGACGGCATCGTGCTGCAGAGCCGCAAATACAGACTCGGCGAGCTGCCCGTTTATGAAGGCGAGACTCCCGTCAAAGAAGCGCCGTACCATCAGTACACCTTCACGGGCTGGGATCCGGAGATCACGGAAGTCACCGGTCCCGCGACCTATACCGCGCAGTATGACGATCTGCTGTTCGTGCAGATCAGCGGCATGACGCTGTCTCTGGAAGGCAAGATCGGCATCAACTTCTTCTTCAAGGCGCCGGAAAACGCTGCCTCAGCCAGACTGATCTTCCACGGCGAAACGGAAACGGCCCTTGACTTTGACCTGATCCGCGACAAAGAGCACGGCTATACGGCCAGTTCCGAGACGTTCCGCCTGTCCTACAGCAACATCGCCATGAAGGAAATGACCTGCCCGGTCACCCTGACCGTGTACGACGAGGCAGGCGAACAGATGAACCTGATGCGCAGCAGCGGCCCCGTGGAAGGGAACGCGCTTGATTTCTGCGTGGCCGACTGGGCCAATCTGATCATTGCGCAGAACAGCAGTGACAAGAGCGTCGGCCTGGCCAAAGCGCTCCTGCACTTCGGCGGCACCGCCCAGAACTACTTCGCTTTCAATCTGGAGAACTTCGCCAACCCGGACGGCTACCTGAACGGGGAAGCGGCCGCGGTCGAGATGGATCCGGCGCTGACCCGCATCGTCCCGGAAGACGCGAAGAAGACAGTCGGCTACGACAGCTTCTCCCTGAATCTGGAAGGCGACACGGAGATCCGCATCTACTTCACCAAGCAGGTCACGGCGAAGGATGAAAAAGGCAACGCCTACCAGGTGATCAAGAGCGGCAGAAAGTGGTACGTGAGCATCCCCGGCATCGCGAGCGTGGACCTGGACAAGATGTTCACCGTCAAAGCCGCGTACGGCGGCAATACCCGCACCCTGCAGTTCTCTGCCCTGAGCTACGCAAACGCGGTGTTCGGCAGCAGCGATGAGAACAAGGCGGCGCTGGCCCGCGCACTGTACCTGTACAATGAAGCGGCCGAGATCTACTTCAAATAAGCGGAATAGTTTTCATCCGCCTTTATGAGCCAAAAGGCCGGACGGGAGACCGCCCGGCCTTTTTTCTGTGCCTGAAAAGAAAAGGTGCAATTGCTGAAAAGATGTGCTACAATACAATTAAATCCAGGCAGCCCTCCCGCTGGCTTTGATCGGAATGCATTATGTTTCGGGGAGAGTTTTTCGTGAAAGGTTCTGATACATCCTTTCTGGAAGGGATCGATAAGGAGATCCGGGATATCCTGGCAGGATATGTAAAAGCCGAAAGCATCACCTGCACGCACGGGGAAAAAGATGCGGAGGCCTATTTCCTGTCCTGTTTTCAAGCGCAGCCTTACTGGCAGGAACATCCGGAACTGCTCGGTTCTTATGCCGTCAAAGATGATCTGTTCGAACGGGCAGTTGGCTATGCGATGGTATGCGGGACCGGTCCGGATACCGTCGTGATGATACATCACTATGACGTGGTGACGACGGAAGATTACAAACGTTTCGCGCCGCTGGCTTTTTCTCCCGCGGAACTGGAAGCGGAACTGATGAAGATCAGGTCCGGATTCCCCGGGGAGATCCGGGAAGACCTGGAATCCGGAGAATGGCTGTTCGGCCACGGCGTTTGCGACATGAAAGGCGGCGGCGCTGTCCAGATGGCGCTCCTGTCCCGATACGGCGAATCGGTGCGGAAGGATCCTGCGTCACTGCCGGGAAATCTGATCGTACTGGCAGTCCCGGACGAAGAGAACCTGTCCGCAGGCATGCGCGCCGCGGTCCTGCTGCTGGAGGAACTCCGGGAAAAACTGGGCCTCCGGTACCGGATGATGATCAATTCAGAGCCGCACCAGCGCAGGGATCCCCGGATCGGCGTGTTTTCAGCCGGCTCCGTCGGTAAAATGCTTCCGTTTTTCTATGTGCGGGGCTTTCTTGCGCATGTGGGAAAAATGTTTGAAGGACTCAACCCGCTTGGTCTGCTCGGCGCGATCATAAGAAAGACGGAAGGAAATACGGATCTTTGCGACATCGTCGGCACGGAAGCATCCCCGCCGCCCACCTGGTTGTACAGCCGCGACAGGAAGATTCGTTATGACGTATCCATGCCGCTTTCCGCGGCAGGATGTCTGAGTGTCCTGAGTCTGAATAAAACGCCGGCGGAACTGATGGAAATGCTGGGCTCCCTGTGCCGGGAGGCGTTTGACGAGGTCCTGGATGATCTGGGACGTCAGTACGCGTCATACCGGAAGGCGACAGGACGGCCCGCGTGTTCCCTTCCCTGGCGCACCCGTGCGGATGATTTCTCGCAGCTTTACCGGGAAGCGGAAGAGGGATACGGAGAAGAATTCCGCAGATCATTCCGGCAGGAACTGCAACGTCTGAAGCAGGAATATGAGAATGGCGTCATGGATCTGACCGAATGCAATTTTGCTTTAGTGGAACATGTTTTCAATTATATTGACGATCTTTCGCCCCGCGTGATCTACGGTCTGATCCCGCCTTATTATCCGAACGTTTCAAACCGTTACCGTACCGGTTCACCGGAAAAGATCCTGGAGATCGGGAGCGCACTCGAAGAATATGCCCGGAGCGCTTTCGGACAGGCTTACGTCACGGAAGAATTCTACACCGGCATCTCCGATCTGAGCTACAGCGCCGTCCCGGACAGCGAAGAAATCGAAAGAACACTGAAAGACACGATGCCTCTCTATGGAAGCCTGTATGCCCTGCCCCTGAAGATCGTTGAAAAAATCTCCATGCCGTGTCTCAACATAGGACCGTGGGGAAAGGATTTCCATAAACTGACGGAACGCGTTCTGAAGCAGGACCTGCTGGAACGTACGCCGCGAATCCTGCATTTTGCCGTCGAATACATACTCGGCGTCCGATAGATATCAAACAATGTCCCTCCCGGGGAAAAGGAGTCGTTATGAAAATTCTGTTTGTGACCAGCGAATGTGCCCCCTTCAGCAAATCCGGCGGTCTCGCCGACGTGGCCTTTTCCCTGCCGCCCGCCCTGCAGCGCGCCGGCGAGGAGATCGCCATCGTGACACCGCTTTACCGCTGTGTAAAAGACCGTTTCGGGGATCAGCTGCGTTATGTGGCGTCCCCCACTGTCCAGTTGGGCGATTGGAAGACCACCTGCGGCCTGTACCGCGGGGACCGCGACGGCGTAACGGTCTGGTTCGTCGAATATGACGACTTCTACGACCGGCCGCGCCTGTACGGCTATGGCGACGACGGCCGCCGCTTCGCCTTCTTCAGCCGCGCCGTGATCGACCTGCTGCCGTATTACGACTTCCGCCCGGAGATCCTGCACTGCAACGACTGGGAGGCCGCGCCGGCTGTCCTGTACCTGAAGAACGACCAGGCCTGGCGCCAGGACCTGCAGGGCATCCGTTCGGTGTACACCATTCACAACATCGCCTACCAGGGCCAGTTCGGTGCCTCGGAAATGGAATCGACCTTCGCGCTGCCGCCCGGATGGTACGAAGGAGGCCTGGGCTATGAATACCAGGGCCGCCATGACATAAACCTGATGAAAGGCGCCATCCTGATGGCGGACGCAGTCTCCACCGTATCCGAAACCTATGCCCGCGAGCTGCACAGCCCGGATCTCGGTATGGGACTGGACCAGGTCATGCATATGGTGGAGCGCAAGACGTACGGCATCCTGAACGGCATTGATATGGATCATTACGACCCGTCGAAGGATCCGCAGATCCCGTATCAGTTCACGGCGGAAAACCTCTCCGGCAAGGCCGCCTGCAAGGCGTATATCCAGGACAAATTCGGCCTGGCGCGGGAGGCGGAATGGCCGCTGCTCTGTTCGGTGGCGCGGCTGGTGGAACAGAAAGGCGTCGACCTGATCCGCGCGATCCTTCCCGAACTGATGAAGATGGGCGTGCAGCTCATCGTGTTCGGCCAGGGCGACAAAGAATATGAAGATTATTTCCACTGGGCCCGCACGCAGTGGCCGGGCCAGCTGGGCTTCTCTACGGAATTCAGCGAAAAGACCGCCAGCGAGATCTTCGCCGGCTCGGACATGTACCTGATGCCGTCACGCTTCGAACCGTGCGGCCTGTCGCAGATGATGGCCATGCGCTACGGCACGGTCCCGATCGTCCACGAGACCGGCGGCCTGAAGGACTCCGTCCGGCCGTACAGCGACTTTGACGGCATCGGCGACGGCTTCTCCTTCGTGAGCTACCAGCCGAAAGCCCTGTACCAGGCGGTCCTGGCCGCGGTCAAACTGTATTTCGGCGATACGGAGACCTTCGCCCTGCTGCGCGACCGCTGCATGAAGAAGGACTTCTCCTGGACGAAGAGCGCGGGCCGGTATCAGCGGATGTACAGCGATATCGTCGAGGAAGGCGCGGACAGCGGCGAACTGTCCTTTATGGATGCTTTCGCGGAACTGAAGGCCGTCTATGAGGAACTGTTCGAAGATTATCTAGCGCATCACGGGAGTGAACTGCCGGAGGATTACCGCCGCGTGATCCAGGTCCAGATCACGGGCCGCGGCGCCGGCTTCTTCTACCTGGAATTCACGAAGCAGGGCGTCAAGGCCGTCCCGTGCGATTACCACGACGCGGACGCCTGGATCGCCGCCAGCTTCGACAACCTGATGGGTATGACGGATGGCAGCGTTTCGGCCGACAAGCTGTTTATGAACGGACAGCTGAAGGTGATCGGCAACGTGGCAAAAGGCGCTGAACTGCGGCACATCCTGCAGCCGATCCACAAAAAAGATAAATGATCCTGCAATAATTGCCTGACCGCCGGGAGGCGGAGAAAGAAGGAATCAAGATGGAGGAAAGTATCCGGCTCAACAAATATTTAAGCGATTCGGGCTTCTGTTCCCGCCGCCAGGCCGACAAACTGATCGAAGAAGGCCGCGTCACCGTGGACGGACTGAAAGCGGAACTGGGCCAGCAGGTCCAGGCTTCTTCGAATGTGTGCGTGGACGGGAAACCGGTGAAGAAGAGGAACCGCCCGGTTCTGCTGGCGGTGAATAAACCCGCCGGAGTCGTCACGACCACGGCCAAGGATGAACCTGCGAATATCGTGACGTTCGTAGGCTATCCGGAACGGATCTATCCCATCGGCCGCCTGGACAAGGACTCCGAGGGCCTGATCCTGATGACCAATCAGGGCGAGCTGGCGGATAAGATCGCGCACGCGCGCGGCCGCCATGAGAAGGAATATCTGGTCACGGTAGACAAGGCCGTGAACACGGAATTTGTGGAGAAGATGCGCGCCGGCGTCCGCATCGGCAGCACGATGACGCGCCCCTGCCAGGTGACCAAGGTGAGTCGCAACCGCTTCCGCATCATCCTGACGCAGGGCTTAAACCGCCAGATCCGCCGCATGTGCGAGGCGCTGGGCTATAAAGTGACGCAGCTGCGCCGCATCCGCATCCTGAACATCACGCTGCAGGATCTGCAGCTCGGGGAATACCGGGAGATCGTCGGCGAGGAATACGAAGACCTGCTGGCCGCGCTGGGGATGAAAGAATGAAGATGCAGAAGATCGAGCGCATGAAGGAGCTCATCCCGGTCCTGAACGAGGCGGGACGGGCCTATTACCGGGAAAGCCGGGAGATCATGAGCAACCGCGAATACGACGCGCTGTACGACGAACTGGTCCGCCTGGAGCAGGAGACCGGCGTCGTCCTGAGCGACAGCCCCACCGTAAAAGTGGGGTATGAGACCGTCTCGAACCTCCCTAAAAAGGCGCATCCGGTCCCGATGCTGTCCCAGAACAAGACCAAATCCGTGGAGGAACTGCAGAGCTTTCTGGGCTCGCAGACCGGCCTGCTGTCCTGGAAAATGGACGGCCTGACCGTCGTTCTGACCTATGAGGGCGGCGAAATGCTGGAGGCCGTGACGCGCGGCGACGGCCGTATCGGCGCCATCGTGACCGCGAATGCCCGTGCCTTCCGCAACATCCCGCGTCAGATCGCCTTCCGGGGCCGCCTGGTCCTGCGCGGCGAAGCCGTGATCACCTATCCGGATTTCGAAGAGATCAACCGCCTCCTGCCCGAAAGCGAGGCGCAGTATAAGAACCCCCGCAACCTCTGCTCCGGCTCCGTGCTGCAGCTGAACAGCCAGGTGACAGCTGAGCGGCGGGTCCGTTTTTACGCGTTCGCGCTGGTGGAAGCGGAAGGGATGACCTTTACGCTGCACAGCGAGGAACTGGCCTGGCTGTCGGAAGAAGGTTTCGAGGTTGTTCCGTTCAAGAGCCTGCGGCAGGAGGAACTGCCCGCCGGCGTGCTGGAATTCAAGAACGCGGTGGCTTCCAATCCCATCCCGTCCGACGGTCTGGTCCTGCTGATGGACGACATCGCGTACGGCCGCAGCCTCGGCACGACAGCCAAATACCCGCGCGATTCCATCGCCTTCAAATGGGAGGACGAGACCGCCCGCACGCATCTGACCGGCATCGAATGGAGCGCTTCGCGTACGGGTCTGATCAACCCGGTGGCGCTGTTCGAACCCGTCGAACTGGAAGGGACCACCGTGTCCCGTGCCAGCGTCCACAACCTGTCCATCATGGAGGGCCTGGCGCTGGGCGAGGGCGACGAGATCAGCGTATATAAAGCCAATATGATCATTCCCCAGATCGGGGAGAATTTTACGCGCTCCGGCACCGTCCGCCCGCCGGTTTTTTGCCCCGTTTGCGGTGCGCCGACCGAGATCCGCGACACGGGCGAGGCCCGCACGCTGTACTGTTCCAATCCGGCATGTCCGGCCAAGCAGCTCAAAAGTTTTGAACTGTTCGTGAGCCGCAATGCGATCAATATCGAAGGCCTTTCCGAAGCCACGCTGGAGGAGTTCCTGAGCGCCGGCATCGTGAAAAGCTACGCGGACCTGTTCCGCCTGGCGGAGCACCGCGACCAGATCGTGACGCGCGAAGGCTTCGGCGAAAAGAGCTGGCAGAAACTGTGCGATGCGGCGGAAAAAGCGCGGCACACCACGCTGACCCGCCTGCTGGCCGCCCTGGGTATCAGCCAGGTGGGCACGGCAACGGCACGCCTGCTGAGCCGGTATTTCAGGGACGATATTGAGGCCTTGCGGCAGGCTTCCGAAGAAGAACTCTGCCAGATCGAAGGCATCGGCGACGTCACGGCCGCCGGGATCCGCGCCTGGTTCTCCGACGCGGAGAATGCGCGTCAGCTGGACGAACTGCTGACCGTCCTTGAGATGGAAAAAACGGAGGACAGCGGCACGGAGCAGGATCTGGACGGCCTGACCTTCGTCATCACCGGATCCCTGACCCATTTCCCCAACCGCGATGCCCTGAAAACGGAGATTGAAAAGCGCGGCGGCAAAGTCAGCGGTTCCGTTTCCGCCAAAACCACCGCCCTGATCAATAACGACGCAGCCTCGAATTCTACCAAAAATAAAACCGCGCAGAAATTCGGCGTCCCGGTCCTGACCGAAGACGAGTTCCTGCAGAAATACTCGTTCGAAGCATAAGGAGCTCCCATGCGCTACGAAGGCCAGATCTACCGCCCGCCCAGCGAGGCGTACAGTTATATCCTGCAGGTGACCGTCGGCTGCAGCCACAACGCCTGCACATTCTGCAACATGTACCTGGAGAAGCAGTTCCGCATCCGGCCGCTTCAGGAAGTGCTGGAGGACCTGGCCATGGCCCGCCGCGCCTACCGGTACGTGCAGCGCGTCTTCCTCGCGGACGGCGATGCGCTGATCGTGAAGACCGAAACACTGCTGGCCATCATGGAAACTATCCACCGACTTTTCCCAGAGTGCGAGCGCATCACCAGTTACGCCTCCGCCCGCGACCTGCTCCTGAAATCGCCGGAAGAATTGCGCACGCTGCAGCAGGCCGGCCTGGACATGATCTATCTGGGCCTCGAATCGGGCAGCGAGCGGATCCTGAAGAAAATCAACAAAGGCGTCACAGTGGAAGAGACCATCGAGGGCTGCCTCAAGGCAAAAGCCGCCGGCATCCGCCTCTCCATCACCCAGATCACGGGCCTGGACGGGCAGGACGGCATGGAGGAAAACGCCGTGGAATCCGCGCACGCCCTGTCCCGCATCAACCCCGAATACATCGGCCTGATGACGCTGACCTTGCGCCGCGGCACGAAAATGACCGCGGACATGGAAAAAGGCCTCTTCAAACGCCTGACCCCGAAGCAGATCGTGGAAGAGATGCGCATGCTGGTCGCGGCACTCGACAGCGAAGGCAGCGTCCTCCGCTCCAACCACATCTCCAACTACGTGCAGCTGAAAGGGACCATGAACCGCGATAAGGACGCCATGCTGACGCAGCTGGACCGCGCGCTCGCGAGCGGCCGGCTGGAAAACGAGTACATCGAGTACCTCGAAAACATCTGAAAAGCCCGTCCGGACCTTAAAAATCCTTTGCGGCGGCAGGCAAAATACTGCTTTACATTTGCCGTCATATGTTGTAAAATACTTTTTCGGCGAACACACTATGCGTGAAGAACGTCTATCATATGAGGAGGAATCATTTCTATGAAAGTGTATGCAAGCAAGGACATCCGCAACGTAGCCGTGCTGGGTCACGGGGGAGCCGGCAAGTCCACCCTGATGGAAGCCGCCGCCTATGTTACCGGTGTCATTTCCCGCATGGGCAAGGTCACGGACGGCACCACCATCTCTGACTTTGATAAGGAAGAACAGAAGCGCACGTTCTCGATCAGCACCGCCCTCATCCCCATCGAGTGGGAAGGCAAGAAGATCAACTTCCTGGATACGCCCGGCTACTTCGACTTCGTCGGTGAAGCGGAAGAGGCCGTCAGCGCCGCCGACGCCGCGGTCATCGTGGTGAACGGAAAGGCCGGCGTGCAGGTCGGCGTGTACAAGGCCTGGCAGCTCTGCGAAAAGGCCGGCATCCCGCGCCTGTTCTTCGTCACCAACATGGATGATGAAAACGCGAACTACGCCCGCGTCTGCGAAGACCTCAAGGAAGCCTTCGGCAACCGCGTGGCCCCGTTCCAGGTCCCGATCCGCGAGAACGACAAGTTCGTCGGTTTCGTGAACGTGCCCAAGATGACCGCCCGCAAATTCACCGGTTCCAAAGGCGAGTATGCGGAATGCCCCATCCCCGGCGACGTGCAGGATATGCTGGACGAAACGCACGGCCAGCTGATGGAAGCGGTCGCGGAGACCGATGAAGAGCTCATGGAGCGCTACTTCGAAGGCGACGAATTCACCCCCGAAGAAATCTCCACCGCCCTGAACAACAGCGTATCCGCCGGCGACCTGGTCCCCGTCCTGATGGGCTCCGGTCTGAACGGCTACGGCGTGCGCGTCCTGCTGCACGACATCGACAAGTACTTCCCGGATCCGACCATGCGGAAGATCAGCGGCACCAACGTGAAGACGGACGAAGAATTCACCGCGGATTACGACGAATCCAAGGCCCCGACCGCGAAGGTCTTCAAGACCCTCATCGATCCGTTCCTGGGCAAGTATTCCTACATCAAGGTCTGCTCCGGCGTCCTGAAGGCCGACACCGTCATGTACAACGTCCAGAAAGAGACCGAAGAAAAAGTCTCCCGCCTGTACCTGATGCGCGGCAAGGAAGCCATGGAAGTGCCGGAACTGCACGCGGGCGATATCGGCGCCATCGCGAAGATGATGTCCGCCGCCACCGGCGACAGCCTCGCCTCCAAGGCCGAGCCCATCGCGTACCCGCTGCCGGAGATCTCCAAGCCTTACACCTACCAGGCCTACCGCGGCGTGAACAAGGGCGACGAAGACAAGATCGCGACCTCCCTGGCCAAGCTGATGGAAGAAGACCTGACCTTAAAGACCGTTAACGACAAGGAAAACCGCCAGCTCCTGATCTACGGCATCGGCGACCAGCAGCTGGAAGTCGTGATGAGCAAGCTGGAGTCCCGCTACAAAGTCAAGGCTGAACTGTACAAGCCGAAGGTAGCGTTCCGCGAGACCATCCGCGGCTCCGTTAAAGTCCAGGGCAAGCATAAGAAACAGTCCGGCGGTCACGGCCAGTACGGCGACGTCGTCATCGAATTCGAGCCGAGCGGCGATCTGGAGACCCCTTACATCTTCGAAGAGAAGATCGTGGGCGGCGTGGTTCCGAAGAACTACTTCCCGGCCGTGGAAAAGGGCATCCAGGAAATGGTCGTGAAGGGCCCGCTGGCCGGTTATCCCATCGTGGGTCTGAAGGCCACGCTGGTATTCGGTTCCTACCACGCGGTAGACTCCTCCGAAATGGCGTTCAAGCTGGCCACCCACCTGGCGGTCAAGAACTGCTTCGCGGACAAGGCTTCCCGCCCTGTCCTGCTGGAGCCGATCGCTTCCGTGAAGGTCACCGTTCCGGATAAGTTCACCGGCGACGTGATGGGCGACATGAACAAGCGCCGCGGCCGTGTGCTGGGCATGAACCCGGACCACAAGGGCAATCAGATCATCGAAGCCGACTGCCCGATGTCCGAGCTGTACGGCTACAACACCGACCTGCGGTCCATGACCGGCGGCATCGGAAGCTTCACCTACGAATTCAGCCGTTACGAGCAGGCTCCTCAGGAAGTTCAGGACAAGGAAATCGCCGAACGGGCGGCCGAGCAGGAAGAAGAGTAATACACCGGAAAGAGTGCGGGAGACCGCACTCTTTTTATATGTCCCGGAGCGGTATAATTTATTTATATGGCTCCGACGGCTTGACACCTATTTTCTTTCTGTTATAGTGATATATAGAAATTGTTATTCCGTGACAAATAAATAAAATAACGGAGGAATGCCATGAAGTGCTTAATCATCGACAATGTGGATGCCCACATCGCACAGGAACTGGGACAGTACATGACGGTGGATACCGTTCTCCTGCCCTCTAAGGAAGAACTGGCTGAGATCATCGCACCCTACGACGTGCTGATCATGCGTGTAGATCCGCAGATCGACCGCCATATCCTGGAAGCGGCCAAGAACCTGAAATTCATCGGTGTCTGCTCGGTAGGTCTGAACCACATTGACATGAACGCCGCCAAGGAACTGGGCATCACCGTCCAGAACGCGCCCGGCTTAAACAGCAACGCCGTGGCGGAACTGACCATCTGCAAGATGCTGGAACTGGCCCGCGACACCATCACGGCCAACAACGACGTGAAGATCCGTCACGAATGGGACAAGTACAAATTCATGGGCCGCGAGCTGCGCGGCAAGACCGTCGGCATCCTGGGCTTCGGCCGCATCGGCCAGCGCGTCGGTTTCCTGGCCCGCGCCTTCGGTATGAAGGTCCTGGCGTACGACCCTTATCTGCCGGATGAAGTGTTCGCAGCCAACGAAGCGGAAGGCACCCGTACCGACGTGTTCCACGTTCTGCACAACGCCGATTTCGTCACCATCCATGTTCCGCTTACCGATGAGACCCGCAACCTGGTCTGCAAAGAGCAGATCGAAAAGATGAAAGACGGCGCCGTCGTTATCAACATGAGCCGCGGCTACATCTGCAACGAGCACGACGTGTACGAAGCCCTGGTCAGCGGCAAGCTGGGCGGCTACGGCGCGGACGTCATGGAGAACGAGCTGGACGGCGACGGCGATCCCAACAACTTCGTCTCCCCGCTGTTCGACTGCGAAAAATTCGTGGTCTCGCCGCACGCCGGCGCGCAGACCGTGGACGCGGCCTATGACATCGGCCAGTTCATCATCGGCAAGTGCAAAGCGGCCCTGAATCTGGAGTGATCCGCTTGGCCCCTATCCCTGAAAGGACGGCTCCGGCCGTCCTTTTTGGTGCGATTTTCCTTGACAAATCCGGCGGAAAGCGTGAAAATATATGGGAGTTTTTGCAAATATAAGGAAAGGAAGATCATCATGCTTCAGCCCTATAATCCCAAACAGATAGAAAAGAAATGGCAGGATATCTGGGAAAAGGAGCAGGCTTTCGCCACTCCGAACGACTATTCCCGCCCGAAATATTACGCGCTGGTGGAATTCCCCTATCCCTCCGGACAGGGCCTCCACGTGGGCCATCCGCGCCCTTACACGGCGCTGGACGTCGTCGCGCGCAAACGCCGCATGGAAGGCTACAACGTGCTGTTCCCGATGGGATGGGACGCGTTCGGCCTGCCCACCGAAAACTACGCCATTAAGAACCATATCCATCCGCGTATCGTCACGGAAAACAATGTGAAGCATTTCACCGAGCAGCTGAAAATGCTCGGCTATTCCTTTGACTGGAACCGGGAAGTCAACACGACAGATCCGGAATACTACCGCTGGACCCAGTGGATCTTCCTGAAACTGTACAAGGCGGGCCTGGCCTACAAGACCAAGATGCCCATCAACTGGTGCCCTTCCTGCAAGGTCGGCCTGGCCAACGAGGAAGTGGTGGACGGCTGCTGCGAACGCTGCGGCACGCCGATCTTCCGCAAGCAGCAGACCCAGTGGATGCTGAAAATCACCGCCTACGCGGACAAACTGCTGGACGGCCTGAACCTGGTGGATTACCCGGACCGCGTGAAGGCCTCCCAGCGCAACTGGATCGGCCGCTCCACCGGCGCGGAAGTGGATTTTGCCCTGACAGGCACAGAGGATAAACTGCGCGTCTTTACCACCCGCCCGGACACCCTGTTCGGTGCGACATACATGGTTATGTCGCCGGAGCATCCCGCCATTGCTAAGTACGCGGACCGCATCCAAAACATGGACGAAGTGCGGGCGTACCAGGAAGAGGCCGCCAAGAAATCGGATTTCGAACGCTCCGAACTGGCCAAGGACAAGACCGGTGTGGAACTGAAAGGCCTCACGGCCATCAATCCTTGCACGGGTAAAGAGATCCCTATCTGGATCTCGGATTACGTGCTGATGAGCTACGGCACCGGCGCCATTATGGCCGTGCCCGCGCATGATACGCGCGACTGGGAGTTCGCAAAGGTCTTCGGCCTTCCGATCATCGAAGTCGTAGCGGGCGGCAACGTGCAGGAAGAGGCGTTCACGGACGTTCAGACCGGGATCATGGTAAACTCCGGTTTCCTGAACGGCCTGGAAGTGGAAGAGGCCAAGAAGGTCATCATCAACTGGTTGGAAGAAAAGGGCCTCGGCGCGCCGAAGGTGAACTTCAAGCTGCGTGACTGGGTCTTCTCCCGCCAGCGCTACTGGGGCGAGCCCATCCCGATTGTTTTCTGCGAAAAATGCGGGACCGTGCCGATCCCCGAAGAAGAGCTTCCGCTGCTCCTGCCCGAAGTGGACAGCTACGAGCCGACGGACGACGGCTCCTCGCCGCTGGCCAAGATGACGGACTGGGTGAACACCACCTGCCCCTGCTGCGGAGGCCCCGCGAAGCGCGAAACCGATACCATGCCGCAGTGGGCCGGTTCCTCCTGGTATTACCTGCGCTATACGGACCCGAAGAACGATACCTGCCTGGCGGATCCCGAAGCCCTCAAATACTGGCTGCCCGTGGACTGGTACAACGGCGGCATGGAACACACCACGCTGCACCTGCTCTACAGCCGCTTCTGGCATCATTTCCTGTATGACATCGGCGTGGTGCCGACGGAGGAACCGTATCAGAAGCGTACGTCCCACGGCCTGATCCTGGGTGAGGACGGCGAAAAGATGTCCAAATCCCGCGGCAACGTGGTCAATCCGGATGAAGTCGTGGATGAATACGGCGCCGACGCGCTGCGCGTCTTCGAAATGTTCATCGGCGCGTTTGAGCAGCACGCAGCCTGGTCCACCGAGGGCCTCAAGGGCTGCCGCCGTTTCCTGGAGCGCGTCTGGAAACTGGCCGACATGCTGACAGAAGGCGACGCCTACAGCAAAGAGCTGGAGACCAAAATGCATCAAACCATCAAGAAAGTCAGCGCCGACTATGAAAGCCTGAAATACAACACGGCCGTCGCCGCTCTGATGGCGCTGATCAACGAGTTTTACCGCGTGAAATCCGTGAACCGCGCTGAATTCCGGACGTTCCTGCTCCTGCTGCACCCGGTCGCGCCGCACATCACGGAAGAACTCTGGGAGACCGCAGGCTTTGAAGGCCGCTGCTACGCGCAGAACTGGCCTGTATATGACGAAGCGAAGACCGTAGAAGACGTGGTCGAGATCGCCGTCCAGGTGAACGGCAAGATGCGCTGCACCGTCTCCGTCGCCCGCACCGCGGATAAAGAAACCGTCATCGCGGCCGCGAAGGAAGCGCTGGCCGGCCGTCTGACCGGGAACATCGTCAAGGAAATCTATGTGCCCGGCCGCATCGTGAATATCGTAGTAAAATAATATGATCCATCCGTAGGGGCCGTTGTTGTGGCGGCCCGGAATACGAAGGACCTCAATCATAAGGAGATAAACCATGACCAAAGTTACCATCGTATCCGGCTTTCTCGGCGCCGGTAAAACCACCCTGATCCGCAAACTGCTGGAACAGGTCTTCACGGGCGAGAAGATCGTCCTGATTGAAAACGAATACGGCGAGATCGGCATCGACGGCGGTTTCCTGAGAGACGCCGGCGTCATCATCAATGAAATGAACTCCGGCTGCATTTGCTGCACGCTGGTGGGCGACTTCACCGTGGCCCTGCAGCAGGTCATCCGCGACTATGCGCCGGACCGCATCATCATCGAGCCCAGCGGCGTGGGCAAACTGTCCGACATCATCGCTGCGGTGGAAAAAGTGAAGGAATACGCGGACCTGACCATCACCGAGCGCCTGGCCGTCGTGGACGCGAAGAAAGCCAAAGTCTACATGAAGAACTTCGGCGAATTCTTCCTGAACCAGATCCAGTACGCTTCCACGGTCATCCTGAGCCGCACGCAGCTCGTGGACGAAGCCAAACTGGCGGAAGTCGTGGCCCTGATCCGCGAGCAGAATGCGGAAGCGCCTCTGATCACCACGCCGTGGGACGAACTGCCCGCGGACGCCGTCCGTCACGCCTTCGAGCGCAGCGACGTCGAAAACCTGCTGCTGCCGCTGGAAGAAGAGGATGAGGACGAGCACGAGCATCACCATCATCATCACCATCATCATGACGGCGAAGAGTGCGACGATCCGGAATGCAGCTGCCACCATCATCACGACGACGATGACGATGATGACGACGAGCATGAACACGAACATCATCACCATCATGACCACGATCATGACGATGATCACGAGTGCTGCTGCCACCATCACCATGATGACGATGACGACGACGATGATGAGCATCATCTTTCCGCTGATGAAATCCATTACCACCACTTCCATGATCTTTAACACCATGTGGATCTGGAATGATTTTATCGCGCCGAAC
>JAFZRY010000014.1 GCA_017619615.1 Lachnospiraceae bacterium
CATCGACGTATTCGTCGACGAGCAGACCGGTTCCGCCGGCACGGCCGACCGCAGCATCAAGGCGGAAGGCAACACCCGCACGCTGCCGGAAGGCTACGCGTGGGTCGAGACCGAAGAAGCCGGCATCTACACGATCGGCGAAGCGGTCGCCTCCATCACGAGAGACGGCAAGACCACCACGTACGGCACACTGGCGGCCGCCATCGCGGCTGCACAGGACGGCGACACGGTCGTCCTGCTGAAGAACGTTCAGGAAGACGAGCTGGTCGTCGGCAAGGCGATCACGCTTGACCTGAACGGGAAGGAACTCAGCGCCACCAAGCCCGACGTGATCACGGTGACGGCGGCCGGCGATCTGACGATCACCGGCAACGGCAAGATCACCGGACCGGCTGACGGCGCGGCATTCGACGGCAGAGTCCTGATCAGCGTCGACGGCGGCAAGCTGATGATCGAAAACGGCACGGTCACCGCCACCGGCTCCGGCTCCGACGGCATGTACGGCGTGTACGTCCTGAACGGCGGCACGGCCATCTTCGGAACGGAAGACGGCAATGGCCCGACCATTACCTCGCACTTCGCTGCGATCGGCACCAACAACACCACGGCGCCGGCGACCATTACGGTATACGGCGGCGAATACACGGCGAACGCAGCACCGGCCAGCAGCGACTGGTGGTCCTACTTCTGCGCGCCGGTCTACGCGGCGTCCGCGGGCTCCTTCAACCTGCAGGGCGGCAAATTCAACGGCTACTACGGCATTTCCGACCGCTACGTCAACGTCGATCAGGATGTGATGATCGGCGCCGGCGTGACCATCAATGCTTCCTCCGGCATCCAGGTGTTCGTGGATGAGCAGACCGGCAGCACCGGTACGGAAGACCGCCACATCCTGGCCGAAGGCAACGAGCGGACCATTCCGGAAGGCTACCTGTGGTTCGCTACGGAGACTGAAGGCATTTACGAACTGCTCAAGGCGGTCGTCGTGACCTTCGTCACGGAAGACGGCATCACGGCGCCGGATCCTCAGACCATCGGCAAGGGGACCACGGCCGAGAAACCGGAAGATCCGGTCAAAGAAGGCTATACGTTCCTGGGCTGGTTCGAAGAGAACAGCGAGACCGCGTTCGACTTCACAACGCCTGTGACTGAGGATCTGACCCTGACGGCCAGATGGCAGGTCAACGAATACACGATCACCTTCCTGGCCAACGAAGGCGACGAGACTCCGTTTGCCACCGTCACAGCCGCTTACGGCGATCCGGTCGAAGCTCCGGCCGAGAACCCGACCAAGCCGTTCTTCACCTTCGCGGGCTGGAATCCCGAAGTTCCGGAGACCATGCCTGCGGAAGACATGACCATCGTTGCGAAGTGGACTGCGGTCGAAGGCTTCTACCTGATCGGCAGCATGACCAACTGGCAGGTCAATGAAGACTACGCCTTTGCCGTGAACTCGAACGAGTCGGGAGAATACTGCCTGGCGACCTCGCTGGCCGAGAACGATCAGATCAAGGTCGTGCGCGCGGTCGGCGGCGTGGCTGACAACAGCAACTACTATCCGAGCACGGAGCATAACTACAACGGTATGACGGGCAACTACATCGTCGATTCCGACCACGCCGGTTCCGTCACCGTCTACTTCCGCCCGGCCGGCAATCCGGACAGCGGCTGGCAGCCTTTCGGCGGTTACTTCTACATTGCGAAGGACCACCTGGCGACCGTCGAAGTCCCTGAAGGCCACGGCACCGCCTTCCTGGTCCGCGACGGCAGCCAGGCGGCCACCGTCACCGCGCCGCGCCTGATGGATATCGCCATCGTTTACACGCCGGCCGAAGACTACGAACTCGACCGTATCGAACTGTGGAGAGCGAACGGCGAAGACGGCCCCGAACTCATCGAGACCCTGTCCGCCGAAAGCTTCCAGATGCCGGACTACGACGTCATCGTCAAAGTCTACTTCAAGGCCCTGATTTGGGAGTTTGTGGACTTCACCTGGACCGGTGACGATGAAAACGGCTACACCGCCGCCGTCGCCAACTACGTCTGCACCACCGACCCGACCAAGACCAGAACGGTAGACGCGGACATCACGATCAAAACGATCGAATCCGGCTGCGAGATCGCCGGCTCGGTCGAATACACCGCAAAGGTCACGGCAGCCCGCAGCCTGGACGGCCAGCAGCACACCGACACCAAGCACGTCGACCTGTCCGCCATCGGCCACGACTGGGAGTTCACCGGCTTCACCTGGATCCAGACCGAAACCGGCTACACCGCAGTTGCCAACTACAAGTGCAAGAACAATGCCGCTCACACGGATACGGTAAGCGCGGTCATCACGTCCGAGACCGATGACCCGACCTGCGAAGCCGCGGGCCAGACCGTCTACATGGCCACCGTCACGGCGGAAGCCAGCCTGGACGGCAAAGAACACACCGAGACCAAGACGGTCGTGCTGGCCGCCACCGGCCACGACTGGGAGTTCGTGGACTTCACCTGGACCGGCAATGACACCGACGGTTACACTGCGGCAGTCGCGAACTACAAGTGCAAGAACAACGAAGAGCACACGAAGACGGTGAACGCGGTCATCACGTCCGAGACCGATGACCCGACCTGCGAAGCCGCGGGCCAGACCGTCTACACGGCCACCGTCACGGCGGAAGCCAGCCTGGACGGCAAAGAGCACACCGAGACCAAGACGGTCGTGCTGCCTGCCACAGGCCACGACTGGGAGTTCGTGGACTTCACCTGGACCGGCAATGACACCGACGGTTACACCGCGGCAGTCGCGAACTACAAGTGCAAGAACAACGAAGAGCACACGAAGACGGTGAACGCGGTCATCACGTCCGAGACCGATGACCCGACCTGCGAAGCCGCGGGCCAGACCGTCTACACGGCCACCGTCACGGCGGAAGCCAGCCTGGACGGCAAAGAACACACCGAGACCAAGACGGTCGTGCTGCCTGCCACCGGCCATGACTGGGAGTTCGTCAGCTTCACCTGGATCGAGACCGAGACCGGTTACACCGCGGTCGCGAACTACAAGTGCAAGAACGTCGAATCTCACATTGATACGGTAGACGCGACGGTACAGGCGGAGACCACCAAGCCTTCCTGCACCGAGCCCGGCCAGACCGTCTACACCGCCACCGTTACGGCTGCCGCCAGCCTGGACGGCAAAGAGCACACCGACACCAAGACCGTGACGCTGCCTGCCACCGGCCACGCCTGGTTCTTCGTTGAATTCACCTGGACCGCGACCGACACCGGCTACACCGTCGTCGGCTGGTACGAATGCTCCAACAACTCCGCGCACCACATCAGCCTGCCTGCCACGGTGACTGCGGAAACGACGCCCGCCACCTGCACGGAACCGGATAAGACGGTCTACACCGCCACCATCGAGGCAGACGTGAGCCTGGACGGCCAGCTCCATACCGAGTCCGTGACCGTGACCGGCACGGCCCTCGGCCACGACTGGGAGTTCGTCGACTTCACCTGGACTCAGACTGAGACCGGCTACACCGCAGCCGCGAACTACAAGTGCAAGAACGACGCGTCTCACACGAATACGGTTGACGCGGCGGTAGAAGCGGAGAAGACCGATCCTACCTGCACCGAGCCCGGCTCGATCGTCTACACCGCGACCGTCGCGGCAGACGCCAGCCTGGACGGCGAAGCGCACACCGACACCAAGACGGTGACGCTGCCCGCCACCGGCCACGACTGGGAGTTCGTCGACTTCACCTGGACCGAGACCGAAACCGGCTATACCGCGGTCGCGAACTACAAGTGCAAGAATGACGCGACCCACACCACGACCCAGCCTGCCACCTCCGTCACCTGCGAAGAAGACGCCGGCGGCAACCTGACCTACACGGCCATCGTTTCGGCATCCGACAGCCCGGACGGTGTTGAACACAACGACACCCTGTTTATCGAACGCTACACGGTCACGTTCCAGAACGAAGACGGCACCGTCCTGCAGAGCAGCCTGGTCAAGAAGGGCGAGATCCCGGTCTACGAAGGCGAAACGCCTGTCAAGGAAGAGATCCTGTTCCACATGTACGTCTTCTCCGGCTGGGATCCCGAGATCACGCCGGTCACCGGTGACGCGACCTACACGGCGCAGTTCGAAGACCTGCTGTACGCGAAGATCACCGGCATGACGCTGGCCCTGGAAGGCAAGATCGGCATCAACTTCTGGCTGAAAGCCCCGGACGAAGCCGCCTACGCGGTGATCGACTTCATGGGCGATGAGGTCCGCTTCGAACTGACCAAGGCGGATTCGCCGTACTGGCGCGCAAGCTCCGAGCAGTACCGCCTGCCGTACAGCAACGTTGCGATCAAGCAGATGATGGATCCCGCCACGATCCGCGTCTACAAGGCGGACGGCGAGCAGCTGGCCCTGGTCCACAACTCCCTCGGCCTGCTGGAAGGCGCCTCCTGGTCCTTCCGTGTGGCTGACTGGGCGTACGCGGTCCTGGCGCAGGATAACGCCACCGAGCAGTCCGTCCACATGGCGAAGGCCCTCATCAACCTGGGCAATGCGGCGCAGAACTACTTCGACTACGAAGATGACGATCCCGCCAACCCGAACAACTACCTGCACGCAGAGACCGAAGCGGTCGAGCCGGATCCCGCGCTGGATCCCGTCATCCCGGCCGACGCGGCCGACGTGCTTGGCTACAAGTACGTGAAGCTGAACCTGGAAGGCGACACCGAGATCCGCATCTTCTTCGACCGCCAGGTCACGGCGAAGAGAGGCAACAAGCCGCTCGAAGTCATCAAGAAGGGCAAGGAAGGCTGGTACGTCAGCGTGCCCGCGATCGCCGGCGTGGACCTGGATGTGATGCATACCATCAAGGTCACCTACGGCGGCAAGACCCTGACGTTCAAGTACAGCGTCCTGAGCTTCTGCAACCGCGTCATGGCTTCCGAGACCAGCACCGATGAATTCATCTACCTGGCCAAAGCCCTCTACATCTACAACGAGGCGGCCGAGATCTACTTCAACAAAGTAGACTGATCCCCGCCCTCCAGCCCCAAGGCCGGCCGGTTCACCCCGGCCGGCCTTTTTGCGTCCCGCCGCGTTCGACAGCACAAACAGTCGCCCTGTCACAAAACCCTGCAACCCCCGCAAAGCCCGTCTCCTTTGACCGGGTTTTTGTTTTGCCTTGCATTTTTGCGTCAATTTGCTAAACTATAAAATGGCTTAACACAATCGTTTATGAAACCCGGGGCAACCGGGGCTGAAAAACAGAACGGGAAATCATGATATCAGGAGGAATCGGTATGAAACACAGAAAATGGCTGTCTGTCCTGCTGGCAGTCTGCATGCTGATCGGGTGCGTGCCGTCATCGCTGGCGAAGGAAGCCGGCAGGCGGGCCGTTGCGGACACGGAGATGGTCACGACGGTCCCAGTGACGGAAAAAGCCGCGCCCGTCATCGTAAGAGACGGCGAACCCGAAGTGTGGGTATGCGGCGTGCAGGTCACGGAAGCGAACGCGGACAACGTACTGAACGACAACAAGGTCAAATTCAATTTTGAGACGAACACCCTGACCTTCACGGGCAAGCCTTCGCGCACCGCGCTGCATGAAGGCGCGCTGATCTACGCGCAGAACATGGATCTGACCATCGTGACGCCGAACAACGGCCTGTCCCTGAACTCCGGCGGCGACACCGGCGTTAAAGTGCTCGGCGGCGCGCTGACCGTGAACGGCAAACTGTCCTTGACGATGATCGGCGACGAAGTCGATGCCTGTATCTATACGGACGGCGCGCTGACGGTGAACGGCGATCTGGACGTGGACAGCTATGATTACGAAGGCGCCTTCGGCGTCAAGGCCATGGGGCCGGTCACCGTGACCGGCTCAGCGATAGTGTTCGCCAACGAGACCTGCATTTACTGCGGCAGCGGCGGCGTGACGCTGCAGGGCGGGGCTTATTTTGCTGCCGAATCCGACGGCATCGACAGCATATACCACGCCTCCTGCATTTATGCGGCGGACGGCGGCGTGGACGTCAAGACTGTCGGTCTTGAATTCGGTGCGGCCTCTTATATCATCTATGCCAACGGTCCCATCCGCGTGCGGGAAGACCTGGCGGTGGAAAACACCGGCGGCATGGGCGGCGGCAGCGGCATCGTGAGCGAGTCCGGCGGCATCGTCTGCGACGGAAACGTGAACATCGCGGTGGGCAACGGCGGCATCTGCCTCAGCTCCCGCAATGCGGCGGAAGGCATCGCCGTGGGCGGCGACGCGGTCCTGTCCAACAATTACTCCGGCGCCAATTCCGCTGCCATTTCCGCTCCCGGCGGCCCGATCCATGTGACCGGCAGCCTGACGGTCAACGGCTACGGCGCGACCGTCGTCCAGGCGAAAGGCGACATCACGGTCGGCGGCAACCTGGACGTGAAGGCCAATTCTTACAACTCCAGTGAAAGACGCGACAACGCCATTAAGTCGTCCGACGGCTCCGTCAATGTAACCGGCTATCTGAAATCCAGTTCGGTCGGCTTGAACGTCTACGCCAAAAACGACATCACGGTCGGCGGAGACGCGACGGTAAGCGGCAATGTCCGGAATCCGCAGGATTACATCCTCCGCGCCGAGACCGGCAAGATCAGCGTCGGCGGCGCCCTCACCGTGACCGGCCAGGCGCCTCAGTCCGTTTACGCGGCGGAAGCCGTCACCGTGAACGGGAACGCGACGGTCACCAATACGGCGGAAGGTTCCGTCGGCATGGAATCCGACGGCAAGATCACCTTCGTGAGCGGCAAATGGGACGTGGACGCCGGCGCCGCCGCGCTCCGCGCGAAGGAAGGCATCGTCATTCCCGCGGGCTTCGGCATCACGCTGCCCGAAGGCGGCCGCGTGCTCCAGAAGGACGGCAGCTACACGGTCGTCGAAGCGGACCTGACGGCTGTGGCCGCGCACGCGATCATTGAGGAGAAGGCGCCCGCGGACGGCTACTATCTGATCGGCGGACCGGTCGGCTGGGTGGTCAACGAGAGCTACCGGCTCTTCGAAAACCCGCACACCGCCGGGGAATACTATCTGGACACCGTCCTGGAAGCGGGCGACGAGATCAAGGTCGTCCGCGTCGCGAACGGCCAGATTGCGGACTGGTACCCGGACACCGCGCATAACTATAACGGCATCACCGGCAACTACGTCGTGGATACGGATCACGCCGGCAACGTGACGCTCTACTTCCGTCCGGACGGCAACCCCGACACCGGCTGGCAGCCCTTCGGCGGCTACTTCTACATCGAGCGGGACCACCTGGCGGAGATCGAGGTGGTCGGGGGCCACGGCGAAGCATATCTGGTCAAGGACGGCGTGAATGAAACGGCCGTGACGGTCCCGAGACTGATGACGGTCGGCATCCAGACCGAACCCGAACAGTATTACGTACTGGACAAGATCGAACTCTGGAAAACGCACGGTGAGCACGATGAGCCCGAACTCATCGAAGAACTCGGCAGCGAAAGCTTTCAGATGCCCGATTACGACGTGATCGTGAAGGTCTATTTCAAGGCCCTGACCTGGAAATTCGTGGACTTCACCTGGACCGGCGACGATGAGAACGGCTACACCGCGGCCGTGGCCAATTATGAATGCGCGACCGATCCGGAGATCACCCGGACGGTGGACGCGGAACTGGATACGGTGACGCATGGCGCGTCCTGCACCGAGCCCGGTTCGACCGTATACACCGCCTCTGTTTCCGCGGAAGCCAGCCCGGACGGCGCTCCTCATTCGGAGGAGAAGAGCATCACGTTGCCCGCCCTCGGCCACGACTGGGGCGCGCCGACCTACGTCTGGACGAAGCAGGAAGACGGCACGATGAAGTGCACCGCGGCCCGCGTCTGCTCCAGACACTCCGAGCACGTGGAGACCGAAGACGGCACCGTGACCTCCGGCGTGACTCTGCAGCCCGGCTGCGAGACCGAAGGCGAAACCACCTACACGGCCACCTTCACGAACCCGGCCTTCGCGACCCAAACCACGACCGAACCGATCGACCCGCTGGGCCACGACTGGGGCACCCCCATCTACACCTGGACGCAGCAGGCAGACGGCAGCTGGAAGTGCTCCGCAGTCCGCACCTGCTCAAGAGACGCTGAACACATGGAATCCGAAGACGCCACCGTGACCTCCGCCGTGACCCTGCAGCCCGACTGCGAGACCGAAGGCCAGACGACCTACACGGCCACCTTCACGAACCCCGCTTTCGAGACGCAGACCCAGACGGTTACGGATATCCTTCCGCTGGGCCACGACTGGGGCGAACCGACCTACACCTGGACCAAGCAGGACGACGGCACGATGAAGTGCACCGCGGCCCGCGTCTGCTCCAGACACTCCGAGCACGTGGAGACCGAAGACGCCACCGTGACCTCCGCCGTGACCCTGCAGCCCGGCTGCGAGACCGAAGGCGAAACCACCTACACGGCCACCTTCACGAACCCGGCCTTCGCGACCCAGACCTGGATCGTTACCGACATCGACGCCCTCGGTCATGACTGGCTCGCCCCGACCTTTGCCTGGACCGGGACCGACGACGGCTACACCGTCGATGCCACCTTCGTCTGCGGCCGCGACGCGACCCACACCGTGACCCTGCCCGCCGCCGTCACCTGCGAAGAAGACGCCGCCGGAAACCTGGTCTACACGGCCACCGTTACGGCGGAAGCCAGCCCGGACGGCGAAGCCCACACCGACACCCTGACGGTCGCGCGCTACACGGTCGAATTCGTGAACGAAGACGGCACCGTCCTGCAGAGCCGCAAGTACAAAGCCGGCGAGCTTCCCGTCTACGAAGGCGAGACCCCGGTCAAGGAAGACGTCCTGTTCCACATCTACACCTTTACCGGCTGGGACAAGGAAATCGCCGCCGTCACCGGCCCCGAGACCTACACCGCCGTGTACGACGACCTGCTGTACGCGAAGGTCACCGGCATGACACTGGCCCTGGAAGGCAAGATCGGCATCAACTTCTGGCTGAAAGCCCCGGACGAAGCCTCCTACGCGGTGATCACCTTCATGGACGAGGAGATCCGCTTCGAACTGACCGGGGAGGAATCGCCGTACTGGCGCGCTTCTTCCGAGCAGTACCGCCTGCCGTACAGCAACGTTGCGATCAAGCAGATGATGGATCCCGCCACGATCCGCGTCTACAAGGCGGACGGCGAGCAGCTGGCCCTGGTCCACAACTCCCTCGGCCTGCTGGAAGACGCCTCCTGGTCCTTCCGCGTCGCCGACTGGGCCTATGCGGTCCTGGCGCAGGAGACCTCCACCGAGGAATCCCTCGGCATGGCGAAGGCCCTCATCAACCTGGGCAATGCGGCGCAGAACTACTTCAACTACGAAAAGGACGACCCCGCGAACCCGGGTGAGTACCTGAAGGATGAGACCAATGCGGTCGAGCCGGATCCCGCTCTGGATCCCGTCATCCCTTCCAACGCGAAATCCGTGCTCGGCTACAAGTACGTGAAGCTGAACCTGGAAGGCGATACCGAGATCCGCATCTTCTTCGACCGCCAGGTCACGGCGAAGAGAGGCTCCAAGCCGCTCGAAGTCATCAAGAAGGGCAAGGAAGGCTGGTACGTCAGCGTGCCCGGCATCGCCGGCGTGGATCTGGATGTGAAGTATGCCATCAAGGTCACCTACGGCGGCAAGACCCTGACGTTCAAGTACAGCGTCCTGAGCTTCTGCAACCGCGTCATGGCTTCCGAGACCAGCACTGAGGAGTTCGTCTACCTGGCCAAAGCCCTCTACATTTACAATCAGGCGGCCGAGATCTACTTCAACAAAGCAGACTGACCGCACCCGCCCGGCCGCCAAGCCGGTACAGGGCCATTCGGAGATATCCCCGGATGGCCCTGTTTTTTGATGACAAAGGGACGGTTCTTCTGTCGTCATCATTTCCAATAAAAGAGGAGAGGCCCCGCGGGACCTCTCCCTTTTCCTGTTATTCAGGGATCATTACTTGACCTTCGTTCCGCAGCCGCGGCAGTAGACATCGTCTTCGCTGAGCGCGGCGCCGCAGTGCGGGCAGAACTTGTCCGCACCCTTCGTCTCTTCGGACGCTTCGGGGGCGGCGGGCTTGACGAGCACAGGCAGCTTGCTGTCGAAAATGCTTTCCGCATTTCCTGCGCCCTTCAGGTGGTTGTTGATCTCCATCACGTTTTTCACCAGCAGGATCGCCAGCATGAAGAGTTCATAGAACAGGCGGTGCAGGATTGGGCCGAGGATCATCAGAACCAGGCCGGCCACGAACGTTCTGCCGAACAGCAGGAAGAAGCCGACCAGGATGGAAGCCAACGTCATGAACACGTAAATGAACTTGGCGATCTTTTCGATCAGCAGGTACTTGACGTCGAAGAAATCCCGCACCAGGTTCAGGAACGGCGGCAGATTGCCTTCTTTGCTCTTCGGGAAGACCAGCACGTACAGCACGATCGTAGCGGCCAGCGCCAGCAGAGTGCCGACGATGATCTGCCAGCTGCCGCCCGACGACAGGAGCAGCGAGGAAGAACTGTAGGAAGAATAAGGATACATGGTAACCCCTCCGTAATAAAATTGATACCTTCATTGTAGTCCCGCGCCCCGTGGCTGTCAATTGCAAAAAGAGAAAAACGGAATTGACAAACCCCCTTGATTTGTTATCATTTAACCGTACCATCATTTGCACCGGGAGGAACCGATGAACAAATTAGCATCATTTTACAGAGACTACGGGGTGGCCGGTTTTCTGATTCCGGCGGGGCTCTTCATCCTCGCTTTCGGCATCTTCGCATTCGGTGCGGTCAACCGCATCAAGGATTTTCCCAAAACCGAAGCGACTGTGACGAAGACCGAACTGTACGAGCAGGCGTATACCGACCGGGACGGCACTCATCACGACGAAACCTACACGGTCACCGTAGAGTACACCGTGGACGGCAAAGAGTATGAGACGGAGTACGGCGTCTTCTCCGAATACAAAGTGGGAGACAAGGTTGAGATCGCGTACAATCCGAAAGACCCCACGGACATCGCCCAGCCCAACGGGATCCTGCTCCCGATCATCCTGACCGCCGCAGGCGCCGCCGCTTTCGTCGCCGGCGTCGTCAGCGTCATCAACACCTATAACAAACGCAAAGCATTGAAAGAACAGGAGGAGGAATGGATCCATGGCTGAGACTTATTTCATGCACCCGGACAGTAACGGATTGAAACAAGGGTTCCTGATGGAAGATCAGAACGGGACCCCGGTCTATGAAGCGAAATGCCTGAAAATGTCCCTGTTCGGCCCCGCGTCGTTCGCGTTCACGAACCACCGCACCGGCCGCACGGAGGAACACAAGATCGGCCACACGATCACTACGGAGCATCACGGCCCGTTGACGATCGACATCCTGGCCACCAAATCGCACTTCAAATACGACGGTCAGAAGATCTGGGACTGCCTGCACGATCAGGGCGTCCGCATCGATTCCCACCTCTCCGGCGGGAAACTCGGCATGACTTACACCGTTACCCTGTGCGGCAGCGAGATCGCGACCATCGCCACCTCCGCCGGCAAAAACAGCAAATTCCCGCTGACCACCCGGTACGCGCTGGATGTGACGTGTGAGGAGGGCGACCTGGATCTGGCGTTTTTGACCGCGTTTGCCATTGCCCGGACGGAGCAGACATTCTACAACTGATCTGACAGGGGGACGGTGCCCGGCGCTCGGGTGCAAATCCCGCTCCGCCAAAAAAGGACCCGAATGGGTCCTTTTTTGAGCGGAGAAGGAGGGATTTGAAGGTTAATCCCCCTTCAAAAACACTGATGGGACAAGGAGGAATCGATGGTGCTCATTCCCCTGTGCACACTTTGTGCACACCTCCGTCCCGTTATACGGCAATCCGATCTTGTCATTTACCAAATATTGTCTGATATCAGCCCAAAACAATTTATGGGGAAAAATTATATATACCCATTTACCCCCCAAACAATTGCCTTTTTATACAAATGAGGTATAATAGGGACGGTGACTATACCAAATATTTCCCAGCGGAGCCCCGGCCGGATCCGTTTCCGTATCGTCAGCGCCGGGTCTCATATCCGCATCCTTCACAGCGGTAAAGAAGGTTTTTCCGTCCGCGGCCGGCGCTGCTGCCGTAATTCACGGCAAAATTGCCGCGTACCGCGTTCGGGGAAAAGTGCTGCGAGGTATTCAGGGAATTCAGAGAGCCCCGGGAGGGATCATCGTAGGCATCGTAAACAACGCGAAGAGCGCCTCCGCATTTGGGACAGGTCCCGGGCGTTTTCTTCTTGAACAGTTTGAACATAGCGGTCCTTCAGCTTCTTATAAGGAAGTCAAGGGCGGTCTTCAGTCTTTTTGCCTTTTCGCCCTTTCTCTTTGATTCATATCGTATCATAATAATGATTTCATTGCAATACTTTAAAACTGGTCGCACGGAAACGGCAGAAGGGTGCCGCAAAAAAGGATTTGAACCCTTACGACTCGCAGGCGTCAAGCCTGCTCCCTGTATAAGTTCCGGCTGCCGCATTCCTTCGCCCGAGGGCTCGGACTGCGGGCCGTCACTTACGCGCCGCCGGCGCTCGGGGAAATCCCTTTTCCCGCGAAAAAAAGAGCCTTACGGCTCCTTTTTTCGCGGAGAAGGAGGGATTTGAAGCGATCACCTGTTCAAAACCCAAGTAATATCAAGGAGGTTTGGCGGTGCTCATTCCCTTGTGCAAGGTTTGTGCAAGGCTAAATAGATTAATATAGGGGGTATGGTTGTTTGTATGCATATATTCTATTTTGTAAGAGTATAAGCTGAACTACCCAGTCTCATCTCTGTTGTGATTGACGGTGTATCGGTTTAGTCCAAGATTTGGTTCCGATCAGGGAAACGCTTCGAGGATCTCTCTCACGACCTCTTCCTCAGAAACCTGCTGTGGTATGATACGCTCTACAATATATCCCTTTCCCTGATACATACGGTAAAGCAGGCACATTGTCCGCTGTGGTTTTGATAAATAATAGTACGTAACGGTTTCACCGTCGATGGTGATCCGCGAATAATCTGCTTCCTTGCCATCCGAAAAACCGCGGACCGTCCAGCTCGAACCGTCCCGCATATTATATATGATCTCAAGCTTATACTCGTATCCTGCTTTTCCCCTGTATATCTCGTCCCGGTAAATGATTTTTACAAAGAAGTTTTCGGTATCCGACTCGGCGAGATCAAGGATCGGAAGCCAGTTTTGCGCATTTTTTGCTTCTGCAGGATCACTGAAACTTATGCCTTCACGATCCGGCCCGATAGAACGCTGGACCTTCGTAAGCGGCAAGGCAACAAGATAAAGAATCACCAACACGGCAAAGGAAACGAACCAGTATCTTTTACCTTTATCTGACAGGCTTTTGTGAAGGATCACCCAAAGCAGCAATGCAATAAGCATCCATATGATGGTTATCCAGAAAAGAACGATGATGCGAAGTCCCATATTCCTCCCTTCAGCATATCCGCGAACGGCTCGTTAGCTAATTCGTGTTTACGGAAAAAGTCACACCATCTCCCAACGTAGCATTTGATTTCAGCAACAGAACCACACTATAACCTTGATAGCCATAATGACACACATAGTAGCTGTCTGAATATCCATAAATAACCATATAATGATCAATAAAGTCATTATGCATTGAGGACCAAACGTTTCCGCCTGCAACAACAGGTTTATGTTGATTTGAAATAATAGATGATATTGAAGCAGATGGAAGCAAAAGCAGGCTTGCGCCTAAAGGTTTATTATTCGCTGCGGCATATTGATTTACTGCGCTAGCTAAATCAATAGCCCATGTATCATCGTATATTCCATATGAGCGCAATTTGAAAGTAAAGGCATCGCTCGTATACACGCCTCCACTGACATTGTTTGTCGAGATTAACGATTGACCGGATGTTAGCTGGTGCCATAAGATTGCGATTCCGCAAGCAACCCAGCCACACATTCCATACCCAGGACCATTGCGACTTGTGGGGTATCCCATTTGAGTCCATGTCACTAGATTGGAGATGTAATCGTCATCAGGCACATATGTAAACGAACGATTAGGCGTTCGGCTTGTTTTGTTATTCTTCAATTCATTTGGCAAAGTATCTGAGTGCCCTTCAACATACCATTTTGCACTTGTATCGATATCTGCCAGAAATCTGTTTGCCCTTTGATTAGCGTCAATGATTGCTTTACTATTATCAAATGTTTCGTCAATTACATATTCGGCAAAAATATCGATTAGCTCCCCAGACAAGCTATTCCTTCCAAGATAACACCCTGGTCCACCATACACCAAATCATTTTCAAAGCCCAAATAGGGCGAAGGCGCTGATAGGGATAATTCAACAAATTGTCCTGACTCAGCATGATAGATTAAGTATCCTGACGGATAGCATTCTATCACATAATACGCATTTCCTGCATAATCCGTAACACTTTTTACCGTTTCGCATGACGGAATGCGTGAATCATTTCTCATCAGTGCAATTTCATTGATTTTACTCTGTGACAGATTCATCAAGCGTTGCATAAAGCTATCTTCAAATGAAGATGCTTTAATAGGTTTACAAAAAATATTGCATATTACTAAAGAAGCACAAATAGCAATAGCCCAAATCTTTCTCATAATTTATCTCCTTGCCATTTCAATAGTCTAGGTTCTTAGCGTGTACAGCGATGATGTGCTCGCTGAATCTCAAAATACAACAGCATATTGTTCCTGCAAAGCTTTACATAGTACCGCTATGAAAGAATACAACAATTAGATCGGCACTCTCTATTTCCCGGCCTCTTCCCATAAGGTATCAATTGACTTGAAGTTGTTCGGAAAGAGATAAATCTTTACCGTGTGATTCAAAGCGATTTTTGCAGGATCATCCTCCTCATAGCTCCAGAGTCGATTCCACCAGACGACCTTATAAGTCAGTGAAACGATTTCTGATGTGCCTCCATCCAAGTACTGAATCTTTTTCTGGAAAGGAAAAGGAAAGGGCCAAATCAACAGGAGAATTAACAAGATTACAAGAATCAATTTCCAACGTTTTTTCATGACACCCTCCTATTCGATGATGAACAGTTGGAGTTCTCGCCCCAGAGCAGTCGTCCCGTCGTAATAATAATCGGTGGCAACGACTTCATATACCATTCCGTTTTCCCTATTATAATAGTAGCAGAACTCCTGCGCAATGCCTTTCTTATCGTCGCAGGCGTCAACAGTTTCTAATGCGCTTTGCATATTATCAAGATGCTGATGATTTGTGTGGGCATTGACTGCTTTCAATATTTTCTGTTCTGTTTCCGGATCAATCAAATAAGAGTGGTCTATGATCTCAGATAAATCATAGTTTTCTATGAATACAGTGTAGATTGAATCTGTTTCAACAACACCGACCATCCGAACAAAATCAATGGTATAATAACCCGGATACGATTCATAGACCCGAATATCTGTTGAAAAAGGATCTAATCCAAGCCTAACCATTAGATCGTCAGATATTTTCATAATATCGAAATTACGATAATTTTCATCAGTTTCCGGAATGATTGGGCTTGATAGACCTTCATCTGAAATGTGCGGAATCCAGCCATTGGTCCCGTAGATTTTGGCAGTTTTGACACCAGATAAAGGAAGATAAGTAAAACTGTTTGCATAGTTAACAGCTGCCTGAACACTATGACTTGAAGTAACATAATCGTTAAAACGGTTTAACCATGTACTGTGAGTTGTACTGACAACACTTGCTGTCCATCCTACAGATGCAATTGCCCCATAGTTGTGGGCGTTACTTGCAAGATTATCTGTTCCGCTTGCTGTTTTACAGGCGGCAAAAACAATCAACTGCGTATTTAGCATATTACCGTTTAAACCAATTAACGTATATCCATCAGCAGTACAAGAATTGGTATAGTACACACCCGTTTTATATGTGCCGCCTTGCTGATGATAATTAAATACAACGTTATTAAAATTTCCATGCCCACTAAGAAATAGAATGTCACTTTTTATCCTGGGAAGCCCATCGGAAAAACTGCCAGTCATAATGCTGACTGTCGGTATGATAGAATAGCTGGACGGCATTATCCTGCTGTAATATGTACTAGCTGTTGTCGCGTCTGACGAGGTGTCAATATTACCGCTTCCATAATCAGTCCCCACAGAAAATGCATGATAGCCCCACGCATGAGCAGTAGGGGCAATAAACATAATGATAATTAATACCAGTGATAACGCAGCGCAGATTCCCCGCAATCTCATTTTTTTCTTCACAATTGATTCCTCCATAGTTTTTTGAGTTACATACAGAACATTAAAGACGTCTTTGTTATTATATTTCCATCAATCATTTTCAGCCCATTGAAATCACCTTCTTTCTGCAGCCTTCACGTTAGCCGGTGGCCGTCTCAGTTATTTCCAAAAACGTTACCCCTCCAATCGTTCCATTGATTTTCAGGCTATAGGTCCAACCTGGCACGCAGCCACTGTGGAGTTCGCTCAGCGTTGAAATCTACATCTGTCTTATGAGACGCGATTATGCTGATGCGGTTTTGACTCGCATTTCAAAAGCTGTAACGCTTGAGTATTTCCGTTATCAGCGTCTCCAAGGCAGCTTTCGCCGCTTCATTGTCAGTGATGAAGCCGTACGCCTTGACATCCTTCCATGTTACCCTGCGGGCTGCGATCTCCTGCATGATTTGCTCCTGCAGTTCGCGTATCCTGCTTTGGTAGGCCGCCGAGTCCGAACGGACGAGCAGCTCCTGCAGTTCCTTTTCGGCAGGTGAAGGTTCTGTGTTGTCAGCCTGCTGCAGATAGATCTCACCGTGCTCTGTAGAAAAGGCGGAAGCGCTGGGATAAGCATACAGGAAGGTATGCGCTGCCAGCTCCGACTGATGATATTCCTCCGGATACTCCGGGCTGATCAAAAACACAAGATATTCCGCCTGCTGGCACATGGGAAGCGTATAATAGCGGGACGTTACCCAACCGGGCTCCGGGATCGTTCCGGGCATGGGCTTCGAAGCGTCCCGCACATAGTAGAGGCTCGGCTCATAGATACGGATGCGGTCTCCCTTCTGCAGTCCGGTTTTGCTCTGAACGGTTTTCGTCACCTCTGCCGTCGTCAGCATATCCATGTTCTGGGTCAACGTCCGGGAAACCGGTTTGACCACCAGGATCTCTTCCGCCTTGCTCTGCAGTTCATCCACAGTCGGGATGCGGCCTGCATCCGCAGCAAAGTCGGTATGGAAGGTAAATCCTTCCATCTCCGCATCCGGCGTTACCGGAACAGCCGGCGACTTTTTCCGCTTCACGAACCCCGCTAAAAAGGCTACCGTGACCAGGAGCAGGCAAGTGATCAGGACGGTTCGTCTGACCTTCATGATCCGTTCACCTCCCTGCATATCCCCTCGGACATACGGAAAGACCGGCTGCAGAGTCCGGCAACATCCTCTTTCTGATGTGTTGCGATCAGTATCGTGCAGCCTCTTTCCTGCTCCTCAAGAATGATCGTCCGGAACAGTTCCACAGCGTCGTCATCCAGTCCGTTGGTCGGTTCGTCGAGAAGCAAAAGACGCGGACTTTCCATGATCGCCTGCGCAAGAGCAAGCTTCTGCTTCATCCCCATGGAATACGTCCGGATCAGCCGCTTATCCTCCGGATCGAGCCCGACCCGCTCCAGTGCCGTCCGCATTTCTTCCTCGCCGATCTCGTTACGGATCTGCGCGAGAAGTTCCAGGTTTTCCATGGCGCTGTACTGCGGCCAGAGTTCCGTTTTCTCGATCAGCAGACCGAGCTTGTCGGGAAATGCCGCCTCTTTCGACAGGTCCTTTCCGAACACGATGATCTTGCCTCTCACCTTGATCAGGCCGGCAATTGCCCGCAGCAGCATGGTTTTTCCGGATCCGTTCCGTCCGAAAAAGCCATAGACTCCGCCGGCCTCCAGCTCTAAATCAACATGCTGAAGAACGGTCTTGCCTTTGATTTGTTTGCTAACATTTCTGAGAACGATCTTATCTTCCATCATGATCCTCTTTACACAAAATCAGCCCGGTCCGAAAGTGCGGTCCCGATAACATATACGATGACTGCCGTTATTCCGGCAAACAACAGCGTCATGCCCGGCTGCAGGCCACTTAGCCCGCGGTAAAACAAAGCGCTGCGGCCTTGTAGGGCGCTCGGACATTCATGCAGTAATAGCGCAGCGCGGCAGGGCAGCATGACCCTCAGAAGTCTTACAACAAAACTGCTGCGAGGCAGGAAGGCCAGCATCTGCGCCGCCATGAACAGTCCGCTCGCCAGCAAAAACACGAGCCGCGCATCCAGAAACAAACTGAGGAGAACTGCACCGGAAAGCATGGCATACTCTGCGGCATATCTTGTGCAGAGAAGACCGAGCAGGACCGCTCCGGCCTCCTGCAGGCCCGAAAAACGCAGGCCGGACAAAAGGCCCGTCAGCGTGATCCCGCAAAACAGCAGCATGGCAAAGCCACTGGCTGCAATCAGCAGCATCAGCTGCTTTCTCCGCCACCAGACTCTTCGCGTCCCTTCCCGGGTGACCGTTAAGATGCTTTCCGCCATCTCGTCTTTCGACTGACTGAGCCCAAACAGAAAGCAGGAAAGGATAAACGGGATCGAAGAAATGAGTATCAGCAAGAATCCGGTCAGTTCCTCGGTGCTGATCATGCCAAGCGTGACCAGCCAGAGTTCTTCCAGGCTTTCCGGCCGGTATCGGACGCCCCAAAGCCCGATGACCGCGCCGACTGGGAACCCGATCCATACTTTCCGTAACGACGTCCGCATCCACGGTATCAGTTTGATCCCGCCTCTTCGTGCGGGCCGCTGCTGCAGCCGGATCCCAAGAAGCAGTTCAGCCACTGCCATGGCTGCATTTACCGCAACGCGCGCCGACAGCTCTCCTTCCTGAAAGAGCTGCAGGCCGGGGCCGTAAAACAAGGAGAAATCCAGAGGGATCAGGGATCCGCCAGCCTGGAGCACATCCAGGGTCAGGATCAAGCCGGCTATGAGCACGCCGGAGTTTTTCCGCGAAGATGCTGTATCCAGCACCGAAACGAACAGGCTGAGTGCGATGAGTTCCGTCAGCCAGACAGCAGGACCGGCCATCACCATGCCGAAAGATCTTCCGCTGACGGCCCCTGCCCAGACCATCAAAGCGCAGTGCGGTAGCCAGTACGCCGCCGTTTCCGTCAAAAGGGAACGCAATCTGGCCTGGCACAGCAGTTTCTGATCCTTGAAGCGGACCCTGCAGTAATCATGCGAAAACAGCCGGTTCCGACTGTCAAGAAACAGCAAAAAGCCCAGAACTAACACGAAATGAAGCGGTCTCGAAAAGCCGTACTGCGCGATTGGGTCCGATGCCGGATCCAGGCACAGGATCAGCAGATAAGCCACGTAGACCAGACAGATCAGCCACAGATCCCTGCTACGAAGCGGAAAGGAAAGAAGCCTTTTCATAACTCTTCACCTTTGATCTGCCTGGTCAGCAAAACGGCACTGACAAGGAACGGCAGGATCAGAGTCGTCAGGACGATGACGGTTCCGTTTTGTATCGGAATAGATGATCTCAGCCGAAGCAGATCGACCGCGATCCACGAACTTCTCCCGATCGCTCCGAGCAGAATATACAGCACGGCTGCCGCAAGCGACGGCAGGACAGCGACCACCACGGCATTGGGATGGACAAAGAATGACACGGCATACGTCAGCAGCGCCATGCCGGCACACCAGATGCCGATCAAAGCAATATGCACCAGCATGTTGATGATCGGAGCATTCATGTAAAGGCCGGGAAAAAGCATCAAAGAAAGACAAACGGGAACATCCGTCGAAAAATAGGCGCCGTATACGCTTGAGGTCATGGCAGGACTTACGGAAAGCATTTCCTGTCTGGGCTGAGCAGTCAGGCAGAGGGCATAGTTTAGAAGGAAAGGGTATACCCCCATGAGAAAGCCCGAGATAACGACTGCCAGCGCCTTGCTGCCGTAGTATTCCTTTCGCCCGGTTCGGGCAAGCGTTAAGCCGACTGCGTTGTTCTTCTGTTCCTCATACCACGAGCAGGCCGCCGGAAAAGAGGCCAGAATCGGCAGCACCAGAAACAGGAGCATGTCTCCGAGCCCCGAATCGCAAAGAAGGGTCAGATGCTCCGGCAAAACACCGATATCATTGTGATCAAGAATGAAGCAGTTCAGAAAAAAAGCGGATACCGCGATCACCGTACACAGCAGAAACGCGATCCACGTCAGGCGGTTTTTCCAGACTTTTTTCAGTTCAAGACGCAGCATGGTCCCCTCCAGCAGACATTACCACCGATTAAGGCGCGAGGCCGCGGGCGGCATTGCCGCCCGCCATAGAAAATGAATGTCTTTAATAGATAATTTCGCCATGGACCCACTTGGTTGAAAACAAACCACTGGTTGTTGAAGTTCTCAGTCTTGTTCTGCTGCCGACAGCAGGGACAGCCGTATAGGTAAGATGATCATACTCAATTACCGGCGGAACTGTGGGTAAATGCAAATAAACTTCATAGTTGTTGGTACACGTTGTCCAACTATTTGAATTGGGTTGTGCATAGTTTATCCAAACAGTGTAGCTGACTATGTCAGAGGAAATAACTCTATGACGTGCATAGATGACATAGTCAGATTTTGTCCCCGTATGAAGTGTTCCATTAAAAACCTGCGGAAAGGTTGTATTGTATTCATTGTTGTTTGCAAGCACTGTACTTCCCACAATCATCACAAGTAAAAGTGCCAGCGGTAAAAGATATCGACTTGTTTTGTGTTTCATTTCTTATGATCCTCCTTAATATGTCGGTTATATTCGTTCTTTTGAATTATTAATTCAGCCCATTGGAATCACCTCCTTTACAGAGCCTTCGCGTCAGCAGGTGGCCGTCTCTGTTATTTCCGAAAATGCTACCCCTCCAATCGTTCCGTTGATTTTCAGGGTATAGGTCCAGCCTGACACGCAGCCATTGTGAGTTTCGTTCAGCGTCAGGCTGTTTGTTCCGTTTCCTGACCAGCTGTCAACCAGTGTTGTCCCGTGCCAAAGTTCCATCGTTGCCGTGATTTGTTTTCCCCTCTGTGTGATCTTCACATAACAGGAAGCCGTTGTCCCGCTGAAACTCAAATCTGGTGTAATCGAAGCCGCCTTGGCTCGACTTGGAAAGGAAGCAAGCAGCAGACAGATAATCAACAGAACCATTATGCTTTTTCTTTTCATTGGAGCACCTCCCTTTTTGTTCTCTGTCTATATAGCGTTTTTAGACCCCCGTTTTTGTCGCCCCCCCCTAAAGAATTTATAAATATTTTACAAATAGTGCTGTGTCGCCTTTCTGAATCGGCCTGTTGTTATTCCTTGCTTTTGATTCCTCCCTATGCTACAATCCCGCGTAAGGAGGCGTGTCGTGATCATCCTTTTTCTCACATTCGATACGGAAGAAGAAAAAGAAAAATTCAGCGAGATCTATCAGGATCACGCTGAATTCATGATGCGTGTTGCACGGCGTATTCTTCAAAATTCACAAGATGCAGAGGACGTCATTCAAGACGCCTTTCTTTATGTCGCCGATCATCTTGAAAAAATTAATCAATTTGACCGACAAAAAACACGGTCTTATCTCGCTATTATTACAGAACACAAAGCAATTGATCTTTTGCGGAGCAGGCATCCTGAAGTTTCTCTGGATGAGCAGCAGCTCGAACATTCCCTGATGGCTGATACAAAATGGGAAGAGGGCGAAGACCTGGCCAAGGCGCTTCTTGAATTATCTCCGGAATACCGAAAGATTCTGCTTCTCCATTATCATTACGGGTACTCTTACCGTGAGATTGCCGAACTGCTTGACCAAACGACGTTTGCCGTCACAAGTAAAGCCCGCAGAGCCAAACAGCTGCTTGCCGAGATCTTAACCCGATCGGAGTGAAAAATGTCCGGATATCCTTTCAGCAAAAAACTATTACAAGACGCCGCTCGGATCTATGCTAAGCGGCGCACTGATGCGTTGGAAACTGTTCTTGATCAGGAACCGGTACAATTCTCACCCGAGTTTCAGAGAAAAATTGACATGGTAGTTTCTTCTGCCGACACGGCCATGAGAAAGCGGAAACGTATCCGCTCACGGGCAGCCGCTGCTGTTATTGCTGTTATCGTGCTGCTCACTGCCTTCTTCAGCTTCAATACGACTGCACGGGCTGCATTTGTTAACTGGATCAAAGAAATTTATCGAGAGTATATCCATTATGAATTTTTCGGAAACAAAGGTGATGACAGACTGCCGAAACTGACCGCAGGGTGGCTGCCGGACGGATTTTCTTTATTGACCGCAGAAACACCGACTCCTGATCATTCTTCCTATATGTTTGAAAACGCCGAAGGAGAAGGCTTTAATATCGACTGTAACCGTTCCCACCCCGGTTCTTCAATTTATGTATCGGACAACAATGAAAACCGCCATCACTTAAGCGAAACCATAGGAAACTATGAAGTGGACTGCTATGTTTCTGATGATGTCAGTGATTACGTCTGGCATGATGCGGAAGGCAAGTTCTTCTTTACCATGAATAGTGACCTCCCTCATGAGATCAACGTAAAGATCATAGAAAACCTTAAAATCCAATAAGAAGCAGATATTTAAGCTGTCTTCTTACCAAAACAACGCCCGAGGTGATGACTATACCCATCACCTCGGGCGTTTCCGTGAAAAAACCGCAAAAATCCTCTTGACAATCTCGAACATATGTTCTATTCTCCGAAACAGAGAAGCGCTTCTCCCTGCCGCGAGGCAGGAAAAAAACAGCTGACGAGGTCACCTCTGTGGCCTCAGATCTTCAGGGCAGCTCCTAACGCATTGGGAAATCGTTTTTTAGGAAGTCCCTGAGGGTAACAGAATAATGGTGCTGTTTCAGCTCCGATGACCTCTCGGCAGAGAGGAGCACAGGTTTGAAGTCCATTAACTACTTTGGCCAGGACATCGAAGTCTCGGACGAAGTTGCCGCTTTCCTTGAGGCTGACCGCAAGAAGGAGGACTCCCAGGGCAGAAGCGACCGGAGGCACTTGAGTAAGAGAGCCGAAAAAGTGTCATCCGGAGGACGCGCTTCTGAATTCCGGGATCCGACCTTTGAAGCTGTTGCCCGGAAATTACGGAATGAGGCGCTGTACGCTGCCATCAACAAGCTTTCAAGCAGAGATAAAGAAGTGGTCGAGCTTTATTACTGGGAGAGGCTGACGATGCAGGAAATTGCAGACCGTCTCGATGTTTCCCGAATGGCGATTTCCAAGAGACTGAAGAAGATCTACCGCCAACTGAGGGAGTCCATGTAACCCATGGGCTCTCTTTTGTTTTAGAAAAAGTCGAATATATGTTCGATTTTTGGTTTACAAACGGCTTCTGAGTGTCCTTATATATAGAGGGGCTTTTTCCGGATGCCGTTCGCACGATGCGAAGCCGATTTCCAGACTCATCTGTGGAAGGCCCCTCTTTTGTTTTGTAAGAAAGAAGGAGGTAAAAAAGATGAAAAACCAAAACACCCGCAGAACCGCCGGAACGAACCGGCAAAGCAAACATCGAAGGACTGAAAGGAGGAAACATGAACAAAGATGTGAAAGCCCGGGCGGATGATCCTGCCGTCTTCTCTGTCGAAGAGATCCGGGAACTCCTCCGGAAAGGCGAAAACGGCATCCCTCGACAGACCATTTCAAACTGCCGATCAGTCCTGATGTTGGATCCGATGCTGAAAGACCGGATCCGGCGGAACAGTCTTTCCGGCATGACGGACCTGATTGGGAAAGTGCCCTGGAAAAGGGCCGATTCTCCCACAATGACCGATACCGATCTGCATGAGATCGAATGTTATCTGGAGACCAACTACGACCTGCGCTCGGAAAAAGCCGTCCAGAAGGCTATTGACGTGATTGCCAATGAAAACCAATACAACCCGATCCTGGAACATCTGGAATCCCTGGTCTGGGACGGACGGCCCAGGATCCGAACGCTGCTGCCGCACTTTCTCGGCGCGGATGAAAATGATTATACGGAGCAGGTCACTCTTCTGCTGATGCGGGCCGCACTGAAGCGCTTGTACGAACCGGGCTGCAAATTCGATTGCATGATCTGTCTGGTCGGGGACCAGGGAGCCGGAAAGTCGACGTTTTTCCGTTTCCTGGCTTTGAGGGACGAGTGGTTTTCCGACGATCTCAAACGCCTGGAGGATGAAAACATCTATCGGAAACTTCAGGGGCATTGGATCATTGAAATGTCTGAGATGCTGGCCACTGCCAACGCCCGCAGCATTGAGGACACCAAGGCATTCTTAAGCCGGCAGAAGGATACCTACAAAATACCATATGACCGCTTTCCGCGTGATTTCCCGCGTCAGTGCATTTTTGTCGGCACGACCAACAGCCCGCAGTTCCTGCCTTTCGACCGCAGCGGGAACCGCCGCTTTATCCCGGTCCGGATCAACGCAGAGAAAGCAAAGGCGAATCTTCTGGCAGACGAAGCCTCGTCGCGAGCCTACTTTGAGCAGGCATGGGCAGAAATGATGGAGATATACCGGAACGAAGAAACACATCCTTTGACCCTTCCGGAAGAAATGCGGGATCATTTAAAGACGCTGCAGAAAGAATACATGCCCGAAGATCCCAGAGAGGGAGTCCTCCTCAGTTGGCTGGAAGACAAGGCTCCGGACTATGTCTGCAGCCTGATGATCTGGCAGGAAGCCTTCGGGGAACCCGGCCGCCCGAAGACCTGGGACGTCCGGGAGATCAACGAGACGATGAACCGGCTGCCGGACTGGACGCCGGTATCTTCCCACCGCTTTGCTGCCTATGGTACGCAGCGCGCCTGGAAAAATCCGAAGGACGGCTTTATTCCTATCCCGGACGAGATGCTGAAAGAGATGCCTTTCAACCTATTATAAAATATTTTTTTGAGACCGTTTACAGCCCACCGTTTACAAAGCGTTGCTCTCTTGTGTAAACGAAGTCTGTAAACGGCACGAAAAAAACTTTTTGAGGAGGTTCGAAAGACCATGGCTATACGACCACCTCTTGTCCGTTAGGATAGCAAGCAGGGAACTTGTGCGGCAAGTTCCCCTCCGTCCCCGCAGACGGAGGCTTTTAAGGAGTGCCCTAAGACCCCCGGGAGGCAGAAAATCATAAGAAGTGCAAGTAAAGCATCTTGACGTTATATCGGTATGCCGTTATAATTGTTGAGGAAAGGAGGTGATTATCATGACGATTCAGGATGCCATGCACAAGCGCCGGATGTCCATGTACCGTCTTGCCAAAGAAAGCGAAGTCCCCTATGCCACATTGAATGATATCGTGAACGGCAGGACGCGATTGGAAAAATGCAGCGCCGAAACAATCTATCGTCTGTCTCGATCTCTGGATGTTTCCATGGAAGATTTGATAGCACCTTACCTGCTCAAACGTCCCAGCTTCGAGAATTTTAAAAGTACGGTATGTCACCGGGTAAAAAGCATGGGGGATATAGCCTTCATCGTGGACACGCTGGACCGACAGGATATTCGCAATTACTATGAGAAAAAATGGTACCCGGAAAGCCTGTATCTCCTTGCCATGCTGGACTACTTGAGCAGGGAAAACGACCTCCCGATTTGTAACGAGTATGATGATCTGCGGCAGTGCAAACTGGAAAAGCCGGTATATCCTGCCGGTGTCCGAGCTATCTCCGCTGCGATGAAAAACGATACGGCCATGAAGCGAGCCGCAGAAACAGCCATTCCTGAATTCGCCCGCTTCAATATCATTGAAAACGAGGTGAGAAATGTCGTCTGAAACAAGATTTGAATTTACAAGAGAGAATATCGACAGCTTCTTAAAGGAGCTTGCCAAAGAATACAGAAAACAAGCCGGAAAAGCTATGCCTGCAGAACTGATTCTGATTGGAGGAGCTTCGATTCTCATTAATTACGGCTTCCGGAATATGACAACCGATATTGATGCTCTGATCCATGCCTCTTCCGCCATGAAAGATGCGATTCGTCTTGTCGGGGACAGGTTTTCCCTGCCGAGCGATTGGCTGAATGCTGATTTCAGGCAAACCGATTCCTATTCCGCCAAGCTGCCTGAGTATTCAGTTTATTATAAGACCTGGTCCAATACTCTGTCCGTTCGGACGATTTCGGCAGAATATCTTGTCGCAATGAAACTTCGCTCCGGCAGGCAGTATAAAAGCGATCTGTCGGATGTGATCGGCATCCTGGCAGAACACGAAAAGAAGGGAATGCCGCTTCGATTGGAACAGATTCAAAAAGCGGTTTCTGATCTGTACGGAAGCTGGGATCAGTTGCCGGTATCTTCACAAGTATTTATTCAGAATGTTTTTCAGGAAGGACATTTTGAGCAACTGTATTCGCAGATAGTAAAGGATGAAAATGACACCCGTGCACTGTTGATCCAATTTGAACAAGACTATCCAAACATTCTGAAGCAAGAGAATGCAGGCAGGATCACAGAAAAACTACAGCAGAAAACTGATCGGGCTTCTCTCCTTGCCAGTCTGCGGGAAAAACAGCGAGAAGAAACAAGGCAAAACCCTCGCAACGCCAAGCGTCAGCCGCGTGACGACGCAAGATAACCACAAAAACACTATTGCACCACACCGGTGAACAGTCCGTCTGTTCACCGGTTTTTTAATGCCAAAAATGGAGGAGAATGATGATGAAAGAAAGAACAACAAGACTGTATACACGGATCACCCCGGCTGAGAAGAAAAGGATCTTCTCTCTTGCGAAACGCTGCGGGCTTTCCGCATCCGAATATATTCGGCAGCGCTCTCTCGGCTTTTCGCCGCGCGAGATCCAGCCGGAGATCTTTTACGAACTGGTCCGCAGGATCGAGACACTATACCAAGAAAACGGCGGAGAGGAGCTTCTCAATCTGATAAGAGATATCCGCGAGGAGCTTATCCTGCCCGGGAAAGACAGGGAGGTGAAACGATGGCCACCACTGGATTCTGGCCCGTCAAAGGGCATCTGAAGAAAGTACTGGATTACGCCGATAATCCGAAAAAGACCACAGCACTCCCTGATCCGGAAACCGGTCTGGCACAGGCCCTGGCATATACCGCCGATGCCGGCAAGACCGACCGTCTGATGTACGTTCACGCGCTGAATACGATTCCCGAACAGGCCTATGAAGACATGATGGCCACGAAGCGCCGCTTTGGGAAACTCGGCGGAAACGTCGCCTATCACGGCTTCCAGAGCTTCAAGACCGGGGAAATCAGCCCCGAAGAAGCACACCAAATCGGGATCGAAACAGCGCAGCGACTCTGGGGGAAGGATTATGAAGTCCTGATCACCACGCATCTGAACACGGATAATCTGCACAATCACTTCGTGATCAACTCCGTGTCTTTCCGGGATGGGAAGAAGTTTCTGAACAAGAAAGCGGATCATTACCGGCTGAGGGAGGTCTCCGATGCGGTCTGTGCGGAGCATCAGAAATCCGTACTGAAGGACGCGCCTTTCTACGGCGGAGGGGGCCTGGATTACTGGGCAAGGAAAAATGGTCAGCCCACGCACCGGGAGATCCTGAAAAAAGACGTGGAAGAAGCGCTGCGTACTGCCGTCACACCGCAGATCTTTCTCTCGAATCTGAAAAAGCTGGGTTATGCCGTTGTCCGCGACCGGAATCATGCCCATCTCTCCGTCAAGGCTCCGGGCTGGGAAAGAGCCGTCCGTCTGGACAGGCTGGGATATACCAATGACGTGCTGAATCAACGGATCGAAGACAACCTGTATCACGACGAGGTCTACTGGCAGTACCGCAGGGAATACGGCCAGAAGCCGGACCGGCCGCTCCTCTACGTCCTGAGCAGCAGTCTAAAGCTGCAGAAGGAATGGCCGGTATCGGTTACCGGCAGTCACGGCGCCCGGCAGCTTATCCTAGCGGAATCCGCCGTCGCCGTTACCAAGCTTATCCTGGTGCTGTTGGTCATGATGACCGGGCAGGACGGAAGCTGGCTGGAATCGCTTCTCGGTCTTCCGGAAAAAACGCTCACGGAAAAACACGTCCCCCTCTCGCCGGAGATGCGGCAGGAACTGACGAAGCTGGACCGCTATGATAAGCAGGTCCGGCTTCTTGCTTCTGAAAACATCCACACAGATGAGGAACTGGGGCGTTTCCTGGATAATACTTCCTTTGAAATCGAAATGCTGGAGCAGCAGCGGGACGCTCTCCGAAACAAGGAACGCCGCGTCAGTGAGCCGGAAAAGAAGGAAGCGGTCCGGAATGAGATCCGTACTATCTCTCAGGAGCTCGCTCCTCTTCGCAAGAAGAAGTTCCTCGCGGAAGAGATCCTGAGACGCTCAGGGGAGCGGCTGAAACTGCTGCGGTCGGAACTGGCAGCAGAGCTTTCGGAGCCTGTCAGGGACCGGGATCGGGGGGATGCCAGATGATGACGCTGATGTATCCCGAAACTCTTCCGGAAAAGAAGATTTCTTTCCTGTATGATCCCAGCCTGTCGGAAGCACCGCTTTCATCTCTGGAAAGTTGTGGTATAATCGACTCGAATGAGTACCGCCGTTATATCACGATGGTAATTAGAGAAAAAGTAAGCAAGATCCATGACCACGCCATTTCCAAAGGTATGGGAAAGGACGGACGCTGGTTCACCAACGTCCGGGATCCCGTCACCGGCAAGCTGAAAAGGGTCGCCGGAAAAACAGAGGAGGAAGTCTATCGGAAACTGTATGATTTCTATTTTGTCACGCCGAAGAAAAAGAAAGCACTGACGCTCCGAAAAATCTATCCCGAGTGGCTGCAGTACAGAGCTGCCACCGCCGGGAAAGCCAATTCTGTCCACCGCCAGGACACGGATTACAGGCGTTTCTATCTGAACGAGCCGCTCTCGAAGAAGATCCTTGACACACCTGTCACGGAGCTGACGCGGGCAGTCCTGAAAAAATGGGAATGCGAAATGATCCGGAAACACAACATGACCTACAAACGGGCCACGAATGTTTTCAGCATCATCAAACAGATGATGGATTATCTGGTGGACAGCGAGAATCTGACCAAGAACACAGCCAGAGAGGTCCGGCTTGACAAGACCATCTATAAGCCGGTCAATAAAGCAACTGCTTCCTCGCAGATCTTTTATCCGGATGAGATGGAAGCCCTGATGAAGCTCAGCTACCGAAAGGCACAGGAAACGCAGGATGAAAACTACCTGGCGATCCCGCTGATCCGTCTGCTGGGGCTCCGGATTGGGGAATGTCTGGCTCTTTCCTTCAGCGACTTTGACAGCAGCACCAACCGGGTGCACGTCCACAGTTCCCTTTGCGTTAAGGATGAATTGAATCCGGACGGGACCTGGGCGGGAAGATCCTTTCAGGTCGAGGACAGTCTCAAGAAAGGCGCGCCGCCACGGGATCTGCTCGGCTCCGACGAGGTCTTTGAGCTGGTCAAAAAGATCCGGGTGATTCTGTTCAAAAAGGGAATCCACCGGGAGCGGCTGTTTGAAACGGCAACTCAGAGCATGATCCAAATGAAGCTTTACCGAATGTGCGACGAACTGGGAATCGAAAGGCGCTCTCCTCACAAACTGAGGAAGACCTACATCTCCATGCTGCTCAATCACGGGTTCGACCCGGACTTTGTGAGACAGCAGGCAGGGCACAAACAATTGCAGACAACGCTGAACAACTACACCTATTCAACGACTCGCGACAGCGAAATCGTTGGAAAACTGAACGAAGTACTCGCTCTTTGACCTCAAAAAATAAATGAGCACAAAGCTGTGCAAGTCTGTGCAAGCTTTTTGTGCTCATTTGAAAAGCCTCGAATACGCTGATATTTCAACGTTTTCGAGGCCCTCGTCTCGCGGAGAAGGAGGGATTTGAACCCTCGCGCCGGTTCACCCGACCTACACCCTTAGCAGGGGCGCCTCTTCGGCCTCTTGAGTACTTCTCCGAATTCCATAGGGGGTATGAAATTTTCGCCTGAAAGGCGCATCCATATTTATACAATAATGCGGGCGGGTTGTCAATCTTTTTTTGCGAAGCGGGCAGAGGGGCGGTTTTTCCTCCTTGCCATAGCCCGCGCGGATGTTTTATAATAGCAATATCAAATGATTCGGAGGCAGTTATGAACAGGATATTACCCGGCACCGGCGGGAATGTGTACGTCCCGTATGAGGAACGGACAGGCAATGAATCGATCGTGTATTTTACGCGCGACCTTTCGGCGGAAGGGCTGCGGAAGGTGTATGAAAAGGTGAACGGGCGGATCGGCAGAAAGGTGGCGGTGAAACTGCATACCGGCGAGAAGAACGGACCGAATATCATCCCGCGCGCCTGGGTGAAGGAACTGCTGGAGAAGGATATCCCGGGCGCCACGATCGTGGAGACCAATACGTATTACGTGGGCGACCGGTATACGACGGAGCAGCACCGCGAGACACTGCAGGTGAACGGATGGGATTTCGCGCCGGTGGACATCATGGACGAGACCGGCGTGACGACGCTGCCGGTGAAGGGCGGCAAATGGTTCAGGGAGATGACGGTCGGCGCGACGCTGCCGCAGTACGATTCGTTCGTGGCGCTGACACATTTTAAAGGGCACGTGATGGGCGGCTTCGGCGGCTCGAACAAGAATATCGGCATCGGCTGCGCGGACGGGCGGATCGGCAAGGCGGCCATCCATTCGCACCCCGGGCAGGGGCAGTGGTCCATCGCCGAGGAGGAGCTGATGGAGCGCATCTCGGAATCCACCAAAGCCACCGTGGACTATTTCGGCCAAAACATCTGCTTCGTCAATGTGATGCGGAACATGTCCGTCTCCTGCGACTGCGAGGGCGTGGCCGCGGCGCCGGTCGTGACGCCGAACGTGGGCATCCTGGGCTCGCTCGACATCCTGGCCGTCGACCAGGCCTGCGTCGACCTGATCCACGCCATGACCGAGGAGCAGCATCACGACCTCTGGGAGCGCATGCAGACCCGCCACGGCTTCCGCCAGCTTTCTTACATGAAGGAACTCGGCATGGGCAACGACCGCTACGTGCTGATCGACCTGGACAATGACGAAGTGCGGATCTGCCCGAAAGAGGCGGTGAAGGACGTAAAGCCGTTCACGGCGGAGTGAGCGCACGGCCTGCAGAATAGAGCGGAGGGGACGTCCTGTCCCTGCAAGGAGTAAACATGAAATCGCAGCAGAAGCAGGAATTTGAACGGCGTTTCGCCCGTCACCGGGATGAACTGAAATGGCTGTATCTGGAACTGTATCACGGGGACACGCAGGCGTACGACTATTTTGTCGGGATGCTGGAGCGCGCTTATGAGGAGCGGGGAGAGGCCCTGCGGGCCCTGGACCGCCGGCGCGAACAGGATCCGGACTGGTATAAAGGCCGGGACCTGACCGGCATGCTGCTGTACGTGAACGCGTTTGCGGGCACGCTGCGGGGCGTGCAGAAAAAACTGGACTACCTGGAGGACTGCGGCGTCAACTATCTGCATCTGATGCCGCTGCTGGAGAGCCCGGAAGGCCGCAGCGACGGCGGCTACGCGGTCTCGGATTTCCGGAAGGTCCAGCCCGCGCTGGGAACGATGGAAGACCTTGCTGCGCTGGCGGCCGACTGCCACGGCCGCGGGATGTCCCTCTGTCTGGATTTTGTCATGAACCATACCAGCGAGGACCACGAGTGGGCCCGGCGCGCCCGGGCCGGGGAAAAGGAGTATCAGGACCGCTATTTCTTCTATGACAGCTGGGATATCCCGCATCGTTTTGAAGAGACGGTGCCGCAGGTCTTTCCGACGACGGCGCCGGGCAATTTCAGCTGGTGCGAAGAGGCCGGCAAGGTCGTCATGACGACCTTTTACCCCTACCAGTGGGACCTGAACTACGCGAACCCGGTGGTCTTCAACGACATGACGGACAACATGCTCTACCTCTGCAACCAGGGGGTGGATATCGTCCGTCTGGACGCGGTCCCGTACATCTGGAAGGAACTGGGCACCAACTGCCGCAACCTGCCGAAAGTCCACACCCTGGTGCGGCTGATGCGCATGGCCTGCGAGATCGTCTGCCCGGGCACGCTGCTGCTGGGCGAGGTCGTGATGGAGCCGTCCCGCGTCGTGCCGTACTTCGGGACCGTGGAAAAGCCGGAGTGCCATCTCCTCTACAACGTGACCACCATGGCGACCATCTGGCATACGGTCGCCACGAGGGACGTCGCGCTGCTGCGGCATCAGCTCGGCCAGGTCTTTGCGCTGCCGGGCGAATACACCTTCCTGAACTATCTGCGCTGCCATGACGATATCGGCTGGGGCCTCGACTACGATTACCTGGAAAACTTCGGCCAGAAGCAGGTCCCGCACAAGAGATACCTGAACGATTACCTGACCGGCGCCTGGTACGGCAGCCCGGCCCGCGGCGAACTCTATAACAATGATCCGGTCCTGGGGGATGCCCGCCTCTGCGGCACCACCGCCTCGCTCTGCGGTGTGGAAACGGCCCGCCGGGAGAGCAACGCGGAAATGCTGGCCTGGGCGCTGCGCCAGGACGAGATGCTTCACGCCCTGATCTTTACCTTAAGCGGGATCCCGGTCCTCTACAGCGGCGACGAGATCCTGCAGGAAAACGATTACAGTTATCACGAAGACCCCTTGAAGATGGCGGACAGCCGTTTCCTGCACCGCGGCGACCTGGACTGGGAGAAGGCCGCGAAACGGAAAGACCCGTCCGAACCCGAGGGCGATTTCTTCGCCCGCCTGAAGCGGCTGGAGGCGCTGCGGCGCACGCACCGGGTCTTCGACGGACAGGCGGACGTCTGGACGCTCAGCACCTCCCGCACGGGCGTGCTCGGCATCGGCCGCTATAAAGACGGGGAAAAGCTGGCGGCACTCTTTAACTTTACGGCGGAGGAACAGACGGTCTCCCTGACGGAAGAGGGCGATTATACGGATCTGATCCGCGGGCGGAAACAGGACAAGACGGCCGTCACCCTGCCGCCGGGCGGCTTCTGCTGGCTGTTCTGCGAATTTGAAGAGGAGAAATAACAAATGAATCGGAAGCTGATCTTTCTGGATATCGACGGGACCCTGACGGTCCCCGGCAGCAACGTGCCGCCGGCCAGCGCCGTGGAAGCGGTGCGGCAGGCCCGGGCCTGCGGCCATAAGGTGTTTCTGTGTTCCGGCCGGAATCCGGGGATGCTGGCCCCGCTGCTGGAATACGGCTTTGACGGCTACGTCGGAAGCGGAGGCGGCTATGTGGTCTGCGAAGACCGGGTCCTGTTTGACTGCCCCATGTCGGAAGATCAGCGGGTAAGCGCCATGGAACTGCTCGCCGGCGCCGGTGTCTTCCGCACCCTGGAGGCGCGGGACGCGGCTTACGGGGACCGGGGCATGGCGGAATTCCTGAATAAGACTAGCGGCGGCAACAGCGAACTGGTCCGCTGGCGGAAAGCGCTGGAGGAGGATCTGAATATCCGGCCGATGGAGGAATACGACGGACGGCCCCTGTACAAGATCGTCTTCATGTGCGAAAAGAAGGAACAGCTGGACCCGGCGCGCGCGGTGCTGGAAAGGGATTTTGAATTCCTGGTCCAGGACCTGGCGGCCGCCAACTGCCTGAACGGGGAGATGATCAACCGGAAGTTCGATAAGGGCAGCGGCGTGCGGCAGATCGCGGAAGCGCTCGGCGCGGACCTCGCGGATACCGTCGGATTCGGGGACAGCATGAACGATCTGGAGATGATCAAGACCGTGGGGACCTCCGTCTGCATGGGAAACGGAAGCCCGGCCTTAAAGGAGATCTGCGACCTGGTCTGCCCCGCGGTGGAAGAGGACGGTCTGGCGAAGATGTTCCATGAACTGGGACTGGATAAATAATGATAATAATCGCTTAAGAAAAACATCCGCCGGGTGTTTTTTCTATTTACAAGCATCCGGAAATCCGATAAAATGAAAGTACCTGTATAATCCGAAAAAATTTAATAAAAGGAGAGTATCACTATGGCCCTCGATTACCGCAAATGCGCGGAAGAGATATTTTCCCACCTCGGCGGAAGAGAAAATATCATCAGCGCAGCTCACTGCGCCACCCGTCTGCGGCTCGTCATCGCGGACAATTCCAAGCTTGACAAAGAAGCGCTGGAAAACGTGGAAGGCGTCAAAGGCATGTTCGATTCCAATGGCCAGCTCCAGCTGATCATCGGAACCGGCACCGTCAACAAAGTCTATGATGAATTCCTGGCCGTGACCGGTATGACAGCGGCCACGAAGGATGACGTCAAAGCGGCCGCCGCTTCCAAGATGCCGGTCTGGAAGAAGATCCTCAAGACCCCCGGCGACGTTTTCGTTCCGATCCTGCCGGCCATCGTGGCCTCCGGCCTGATGATGGGTATCGTGGAAGCGATCCCCAAATTCATCCCGTCCTTCGGCCAGACCGACTGGTTCTCCTTCCTGGACCTGGTCGCCAATACGGCCTTTGCCCTGCTGCCGGTGCTGGTCGCCATTTCGGCCGCCCGGGTCTTCGGCGGCAACATTTTCCTGGGCGCGGTCATCGGTATCATGATGGTCCATCCGGCCCTTCTGAACGCCTGGAACGTCGGCAGCGCGGAAGCCATCAACAGTTTCTTCGGGGTGACCGACGGGGTGATACCGACCTGGAAGCTGTTCTTCTTCAACGTACAGAAGGTCGGCTACCAGGGCCACGTCATCCCGGTCATTCTGGCCGTCCTCCTCATGTGCACCATAGAAAAATGGCTGCATAAACACGTCCCGGAGATGATCGACCTGTTCGTGACGCCGCTGGTGACCGTCGTGACCACGGCTTTCATCACGTTCACGATCATCGGCCCGGTCTTCGCCGTGTTTGAAAACTGGGTGCTGGCCGGCGCGCAGTGGCTGATCTCGGTCGGGTACGGCATCGGCGCGGCCATTATGGGCGCGATATATCCGCTGACCGTCGTCATGGGCCTGCACCATATGTACAACGTCATTGAAGCCGGCATGATCTCCTCGACCGGCGTCAACACCTGGATGCCCATCGCGTCCGCCGCGAACTTCGCGCAGTTCGGCGCCTGCCTTGCGGTCGCCATCAAATGCCGCAACCAGAAGACCAAATCCGTCGCGCTGCCCGCGTCCCTGTCCGCTTCGCTGGGCATCACCGAGCCGGCGATCTTCGGTATCAACTTCCGCTTCATGAAGCCCTTCATCGCCGGCATGATCGGCGGCGCCTGCGGCTCCCTGTTCGCCTCCTGGATGACCGCGACCAACGCGGCCGGCGAGACCGTGAAATTCGGCGCCACCACCTACGGCGTTACGGGCATCCCGGGCATTCCGGCCATCAACAACATCCCGATGTATATCGTTGAGCTGCTGATCGCGTCCGGCATCGCCTTCGCGATCGCCTGGTTCATCTGGAAAGAGGAGGAACCGAAGAAAGCGCCGATTCCGGATCTGTCCGAAGTCGCCGCGCCCGAAGAACCGGCCCCTTCCGTGGTCCGCTGCGCGGCCGGCGAACTGCTGCAGCCCTGCAAGGGCAAGGTCATCCCCATGGAAGAGATCCCGGACGAGACCTTTGCGGCCGGCATTCTGGGCGAAGGCATCGGCGTGGAACCGGAGGAAGGCATCGTCGTGGCGCCTTTTGACGGCACCGTAACGAGCGTCTTTGACACGAAGCACGCGATCACGCTGGAAAAGAACGGCATGGAAGTCCTGATCCACGTCGGCGTCAACACTGTCAACATGCAGGGCGAAGGCTTTACCGCTTTCGTGGAAGAAGGCGCGGAAGTCAAGGCCGGCCAGAAGCTGCTCGGCTTCGACCGGACGGCCATTAAAAACGCCGGCTACAGCGACGTCGTAGTCATGCTCTTAACCAACTCGGACGACCTGGAAGGCGTTGAGTGCGGTTTACAGTAATACAGAAACGGAGGAATCATCATGAAGTCTTTTGAGTACACCATTACCGATCCCGTGGGTATCCATGCCCGTCCCGCCGGCCTGCTGGTCAAGGAGATCAAAAACTTTGCCGGCACCACCGTCACCATCACCAAGGGCGAAAAATCCGTCAACGCGCTGAAGCTGATGGCCCTGATGCAGATGGGGATCAAGCAGGGCGATACCATCACCGTCCAGGTGGAGGGAGCCAATGAAGACAGCGTCGCCGCTGCCATCGAAGCATTCCTGAAGGCCAACCTGTAAGGAACCTGCCGGTACGGCTGCCGTCTGCGACAGCCGTACCGCTTTTGGGAAAGGAGTATTCCGAATGATTACGATTCAGGGCAAAGGCGTATCCGCCGGCGTCGCCAGGGGACCTCTGTATTTTTTCCGCCGGGCCAAAAACACCCTGCGCCGCTACGAAGTGGAAGACCGCGAAGCGGAATGGGCCCGCTTTAAGGACGCGCAGGCAAAAGCCATCGAGCAGCTGGGCGAACTGGCGGAGAAGGCCAGGGTCGAAGCCGGCGACGAGGCGGCCATGCTGTTTGAAACGCATCAGATGATGTGTGAAGATATGGACTACGAGGAAGCCATCGAAGGCTTCATCAAAGAAAGCGGGCTCAATGCCGAAGCGGCCGTGACCGACGCCGGCCTGATCCAGGCGGAAGCGTTCGCGGCCATGGACGACGATTATTTCAAGGCCCGCGCGGCCGACGTGAAGGATATTTCCGGCCGCATCGTCGGGATCCTTTCGGGCGTGGTGCAGGGCGGCATCGATTCCCCCGTCCCGGTCATCCTGGCTTCCGACGACCTGGCGCCCAGTGAGACGGTCCAGCTGGACAAGAGCAAGATCCTGGGCTTCGTGACCTCCGGCGGCTCGGGCTCAAGCCATACCGCCATCCTGGCCCGCACGATGGGCATCCCTGCCATCATCGGCGTGGGCGATAAGCTGAAAGAGGAATACGAAGGCCGGACGGTGATCGCCGACGGCGGCACCGGCAGCGTCGTCGTGGACCCGGATGAAGCGACCGAAGCGAAGCTGATGGCCAAGCGGGCGGAACTGATGAAGCGGCAGGAGCTTTTAAAGCAGCTCAAAGGCCAGCCGAACGTGACAAAAGACGGCCAGAGCATCCGCATCTACTGCAATATCGGCAACCCGGAGGACGTGATCCCGGTCCTGGAAAACGACGGCGGCGGCATCGGCCTGTTCCGCAGCGAATTCCTGTACTTAAACTGCGACGACTTCCCCACCGAGGAATATCAGTTTGAAGCCTATAAGAAGGTCCTTTCCGACATGGGCGGCAAGGAAGTGGTGATCCGCACCATGGATATCGGCGCCGACAAGATGATCGGCTACTTCAACCTGCCGAAGGAAGAAAACCCCGCGCTGGGCAACCGCGCGCTCCGCATCTGCCTGAACCGGCCGGAGATCTTCCATACGCAGCTGCGGGCCCTGTACCGCGCCTCCGCCTACGGGCGCCTGAGCATCATGTTCCCGATGGTCACTTCCGTCTGGGAGGTGCAGGAAGCCAAAAAGGCCTGCGAGCAGGTGCGGAAGGAACTGGACGCCGAAGGCATCCCGTATTCGGACGAAGTGGATCTGGGCATCATGATCGAAACGCCGGCGGCAGCCGTCATCAGCGACCGGCTGGCGAAGGAAGTGGATTTCTTCAGCATCGGCACCAACGACCTGACGCAGTACACGCTGGCCTGCGACCGCCAGAACAACGATCTGGGGCGCTTCTTCAACGCGCATCACCCCGCCGTGCTGCGCCTCATCAAACTGGTGGCGGAAAACGCTCACAAGAACGGCATCTGGTGCGGCATCTGCGGCGAACTGGGTGCGGATCTGGAACTGACGGAAACCTTCCTGTCCATGGGGCTGGACGAACTTTCCGTATCGCCGCGCGCGGTCCTTCCGTTGCGGCAGAAGGTCCGTGAGACGGAAGTCGCGGCCTGCCGGGAACGCCTGATGGGCGAACTGATGAGCGATCAGATCACGCTGTAAACGGGACGGCCGGCCCGGGGCTGCCGCCTCACGCGGCAGCCCCTTTTTTCAGGAAGGCAGCTTATGAAGATCTGCGTGTTTTCGGACTCTCACGGGAGTCCCCTCCGCATGAAGGAGGCTATCCGCCGGGAAAGACCGGGTTTTGTCCTCTTCCTGGGAGACGGGGAGCGGGACCTGCCCGCGCTGCGGCAGGCGTTCCCGGATCTTCCCCTGCAGGCGGTCCGGGGAAACTGCGATGCTTTTTCGGAGCTGCCGCAGGAACTTGTCCTGACGCTGGAAGGCGTCCGCTTTTTCCTGACGCACGGCCACCGGTACGGCGTCAAGACGGACAGACGGCTGGAGTCCCTGAAGGCCGCGGCGCGGAAAAACAAAGCGCAGGCGGTCCTCTTCGGACATACGCACGAAGCATTTACAGAGTGGGACGGCGGACTGCTAATCTTCAATCCCGGGACGGCCGGGGGCTTCCGCCCCACCGGCGGCGTTCTGGAAATACGGGAGGGCAGGATCACGGCCCGCCTGATCGATCTCTGATACGGGAGAAATGAGATGACGGAGAAAAAGACGGATGTAACGGCTCTGGGCGAGCTGCTGATCGATTTTGTACAGAGCGGGAGCGGACCGCAGGGGAACCCGGTTTTTGAAGCGAATCCGGGCGGCGCGCCGGCGAACGTGCTGGCCATGCTGGCCAAACTGGGCCGCCGCTGCGCCTTCCTGGGCAAAGTGGGACAGGATGCTTTCGGCGATCAGCTGGAAACGACGGTGAAATCGCTGGGGATCGATACGGAAGGCCTCTGCCGGGACGCGCGGATCCCGACCACGCTGGCGATCGTGCATACCCTGCCCGGCGGGGACCGGGAGTTCAGCTTTTACCGCAAGCCCGGCGCCGATCTGATGCTGTCGCCGGAAGAAATGGCGGAAGAAAAACTGACGGGCTGCCGCATCTTCCACTTCGGGACCCTTTCCCTGACGGACGAGCCCGCCCGCAGCGCCACGCGGAAAGCGGTCGCGCTGGCCCGCGAAGCCGGCGCCCTGATCTCCTTTGACCCGAACCTGCGTCTTCCGCTGTGGGAGAGCGAAGAGGCTGCGAAGGAGCAGATCCTCTGGGGGATGGCGCAGGCGGACGTCGTGAAGATCTCGGATAACGAGGTGAGTTTCCTGACCGGAACGGAGGACTATCCGGCCGGGGCGGCCCTGCTGAAGGAAAGATTCCCGAACATCCGGCTGCTGAACCTGACAATGGGGGCGGAGGGAAGTCAGGCCTTCTATAACGGCCTGAGCGTTTTTGAACCCGCGCTGCACCGGGGCGGCGTGATCGAGACCAGCGGGGCCGGCGACACCTTCGGCGCGCTGATCCTGCATTTCCTGCTGGATCACGATTTGGCGGCCCTTTCCGAAGCCGATCTGCACCAAATGTTGCGGACGGCCAACACCGCCGCCTATCTGGTGACGACGAAGCGCGGGGTGATCCCGTCCCTGCCGGAAGAACAAGACATCCGGCGGCTGCTGGAAGAGACCGAATAAAACTGAAGACGACAAAAAAGACCCCGGTGCACCGTGTCGTGCGCCGGGGCCTTTTTGCGTGAGTGACTGTCCGTCGGCCGTCTACCGCAGCAGCGCCACCGCGACGTCGTTGACGTTCGTCCCGGTGGGGCCGGTGATGATCAGGCCGCCGGTCTTCTGCAGGGCGTGATAGGCGTCGTTGTCCTGCAGCACCGCATCCACTGTAAGTCCCTGCGCTGTGAGCTCGCTGACCGTGTCGCCGTCCACGTAACCGCCGGCGGCGTCGGTCGGGCCGTCCGTCCCGTCGCTGCCCACGGAGAAGACCGCCGCGTTATCCATGCCGCTGATCCCGGCCGCCGCAGCCAGGGCCAGCTCCTGATTCCGGCCGCCCTTGCCGTGACCGGTCAGCTTCACCACGGTCTCGCCGCCCGCGATAAAGGCCAGCGCCTTGCCGTCTCCCGCATGCGTCTTCAGGATGGATGCCAGGAAACTGCCGGCTTCCTTCGCTTGACAGCAGAGCTGGTCTGTCAGAAGAATGGGCTCATACCCCAGTTCGGTGCAGACCTTGGCCGCCGCCGCGCAGAGCTCGCGCACGCTGCCGTTGATCTGCGTATGGACGTTGTCCAGGGCCTTCGGCGTTTCGACCTTCAGCAGCTGGGCCGCCGCTTCGGACATCTTCAGACCGTACTTCTCCGCGATGCGCCGGGCGTCCGTATTGGTGGAACTGTCGGGGCAGGCCGGGCCGGACGCGATCATGTCCAGCGGGTCGCCCAGAATATCGGACAGGATCACCGCCTCCACCTGAGCCGGGGAGCAGAAGAGCGCAAAGCGTCCGCCTTTTACCTGGGACAGCCGCTTGCGGATCGTATTGATCTCCACGATATCCGCGCCGCACGCGAGCAGCTGGTTGGTGATGTCCTGCAGTTCTTCGCCGGAGACCAGCGGCTTTTCAAAAAGCGCGCTGCCGCCGCCGGAGAGCAGGAAGAGCACCGTGTCCTCCGGTTTTAAGCCATCCACCAGGTCCAGGGCGGCCTGCGTTCCTTTAAAGGAGTTCTCGTCCGGCACGGGGTGGCCGGCCTCATAGCAGTCGAAGTTCGCGATCGGCCCCATCACGTGGTCGTATTTAGTCACGACGACGCCTTTTTCAATGCGGCTGCCCAGAAAATCCGACGCCGCTTTGGCCATCTGCCAGGCGGCCTTGCCGGCGGCGACCAGCAGGACCCGGCCGGGGAAGACTTTCCCTTCCAGCGCGCGCCGGACCGCGGCATCCGGCTGGACAGCCGTGATGGCTTCGCGTACGATGGCGTCCGCGTGAGAGCGTAACAACTGATTCATAGTCGGTCCTCCTCTTTTGAGAAAGTGAGTGGGAAAGGCAAAAAAGAAGCGCACCGCTTCGGGCGGCGCGCCTCTTTAAGGTTTAGAAGATCAGGCTCAGCACGAAGATCTCGACGATGGAAGCCAGACCGATGACCAGGGTCATCATGGTCTGGGTCTTATAGCCTTCCTCGGGTTTCATCTCGCCGAAGTTGGTCACCACCCAGAAATAGCTGTCGTTGGCATGGGAGACCGTCATGGCGCCGGCGCCGATGGCCATGACGACCAGCGCGATCTCAACGGGCTTCACAAAGCCGAGCACGCTCAGCAGCGGGGCCACGATACCGGCTGTGGTGGTGATGGCCACGGTGGAGGAGCCCTGCGCGGTCTTCAGGATCGCCGCCAGCAGGAACGGGAAGAAGATACCCATGGCTTCCAGGACGGAGGCGTGTGCGGTGATGAAGTTCACCATGTCGGAGGAGGCGATGACCTTGCCCAGCACGCCGCCCGCGGCGGTCACGAAGAGGATCGGGCCGACCGTCTTTAAGGTCTCGTTGGTCAGGTTGTAGAAATCCGCTTTCTTGCCGGAGACGAAGAGCAGGACGATCGCGATGATCGTACCGACGGCCAGCGCGATGATAGGCGTGCCCAGGAAGAGAGACAGGTCGTTCAGCCCGCCGGTCCACCCGGCCATGGTCGAGATGGAAGAGAGCGCCATCAGCAGGATCGGGACTACCAGCGGCGCGATCGCCAGCCAGCCGTTCGGGAGCTTGCCGAATTCCGCTTTCAGTTCTTCGTAGGTCTTGACGACCTCGCCCGTTTCGTTCAGTTCATCCGCACTCTTGATTTTTTTGCCGACTATTTTCGCGAAGATCAGGCCCGCGATCAGCGGGAAGATGGAGCAGAGCACGCCCATGCCGATGACCAGCAGCAGGTAATCGCCCGCGCCCAAAGTCTGGGCTGCCGCGATGGGACCGGGTGTCGGAGGGATGAAAACGTGGGCGATGTACAGGCCGCAGGAGAGGCATACCGTCATCATGACGCTGGAGGTTCCGGTGCGCTTGACCAGCGCCTTGCGGATCGGGTTCAGGATAACGAAGCCGCTGTCGCAGAAGACGGGGATGGAGACGACCCAGCCCATCAGTTCAATGGCGAGGCCCGGGTTCTTTTCCCCGACCAGTTTGATGACCATGTCGGCCAGTTTCAGGGCCGCGCCGGTCTTTTCCAGGACGGAGCCGATGAAGGCGCCCAGGATGATCACGATACCGATGGAAGTAAAGGTCCCGGAGAAGCCGGAGCCGATGATCCCGGGGATATCGGTGAGTTTGATGCCGGCGACGAGCGCCAGCACGAGCGAAATGCCCATAATGGCCAGGAAGGGATGGACCTTCAGCTTGGAGATGAGCAGGATCATGGCAATGATCGCCACGACAAAGGCGATGATCAACGGAATGCCGGTCATAAAAAATTACCTCCTTACGTTCCCTGTTTGCGGTTTTTTACGCAAATTTACTTTGTCTTTATTTTCGCATCCCGGAGAAAGAAAGTCAAGACGGGAATTGAAATCAGAGCCCGAAGTCCCGGCTTTTATGCGAATTGTTCCGCCACCAGCGTAAAGGCCAGCTGCAGGCCGGGCTTTAAGGAATCGATGCGGAGCCATTCTTCCCGGGTGTGTTCGCCTTCGCCTTCGTAAAGGCCGAAGGTGAGGGCGGGGATGCCGAGGGAGAGGGGGAGATTGGCGTCGGTGGAGCCGGAGCGGGGGACGATCTCCGCGCCGGTGACGGAGCGGACGGCGCGCGCGCAGCGGTCCCAGAGGGCGCGGGCGGCGGCGGGGTCGACTTCGCTGCCGCAGGGGCGCTCGCCCAGGAGGTCCCGGGAGAACGAGGCGTCGCTGCCGGCGGCGGTCTGCGCGGCCGCGAGGATATCGAAAAACTGCGCCCGCATCATCGCGAGGGCTTTTTTGTCGTCGGAGCGGTACTCGTACAGCATTTCCGCCTCCTGGGCGATGGAGTTGACGGTGGTGCCGCCGCGGATGACGCCCGCGTTGTAGGTGGTGTGCTGGCCGGCCCAGTCGGGGAGAGCCTGCTCGTACAGGCGCGAGATCAGCAGGGCGAGGCGGTGGATCGCGCTCGGCGCGCCGAAATCGCTGAAGGAATGGCCGCCGCGGGTGCGGACGGTGACGCGCCAGCGCTCCGAGCCCACGGCCCGGCAGACGACGCCGCCCGGCATCGTGCAGTCGAAGGAGACGACCTCTTTGACGCGGCCGGCCCAGTCCTTCATGATCTGCCGCACGCCTTTCAGGTTGCCGAGCCCTTCCTCGCAGCTGTTGAACACGAACAGCACGGGCTGCACGGGGGTGCGGCCGAGGTCCAGGAGGCGGCGGATAACGGTCATCAGCGCGGCCGCGTTGGCCGTGTCGTCGCCCACGCCCGGCGCGTACAGGATCCCGCCCTCCTCGCGCACCGGCAGCGGCGTCAGGTCCGGGAATACGACATCGGTGTGTGCCATGTAGACGGTGATATCGTCCCGGTCTTCGCAGCCCAAGGGCAGCACGACGTTCTTTGCCTCATCGATATATGCGCCGGCGGCCCCGGCCTTCTCCAGCCAGTCCTTAATGAACGCCGCCCGCTCGTCCTCGTGGTGTGACGGCGCGGGGATCGCCGCCAGGGTCTTCAGAAGTGCGAGATGGGAGTCAAAACAGTCATCGATCCAGTTATCCATGTTCGAACCTCGTTTGGTAAAACCTTCTTCCCACATTATATTACACCCGTCCCGAAACACAAGAAAAAGATAGGCAGCGGCGGGGGTTCTGTGCTATGCTATAGGGGCCGGGCATCCGTCCCGGAAAGATGACGGCGGAACGTCCCCTGTCATCCGCATCCTTGCTGTTTGAGGAGGTTTATCATGGAATACGAACTGTGGGCGAAATCGCTGCGTGAGCTGGTGCGGGAGGTGCCGTGGCCGGTGGCGAACATGGCGAATGCGGCGGCATTTATTTATGAGACGGTGGAGCGCCTGAACTGGGCGGGGTTTTATAAGACGGAGCGGAACGCGGCGGGAGAGCCGCTGCTGGTGCTGGGGCCGTTCCAGGGACGCCCGGCGTGTATCGAGATCCCCTGGGGGCGCGGCGTGTGCGGCACGGCGGCGGCGCAGGACCGGCCGCTGAAGGTGGATGACGTGCACGAATTCCCGGGGCACATCGCCTGCGACGCGGCCTCCGCCTCGGAGGTGGTCGTCCCGCTGCACAACAGGGCGGGCGAGGTGATCGGCGTCCTGGACCTGGACAGCCCGGAACCCGCGCGCTTCACGGACGAGGACTTCGCCGGCCTCATCGGCTTCGCGCGGGTCATTGAGGAGTGGATATAAAACCGGTGGCGGGCCGATTATCTGCCGGCCCGGATTTGTGAAAAAATAACAACCAGTGCCGGGCGGGGTCTTTCTCCCCATGGCACTGTTTTAATTTATGCCGCGCGGCGCTTACCAGCGCCGGCGGTCGTAGAGATATTGTCCCGGAAAGACTTTGAGCAGGAGAATGGCCGTGAGGAAGCCGACAAAGAGGCCCGAGAGGTGGGCGATGTCGCTGACGGCTTCGTTGACGCCGTGGTAGAGGGAGAGGATGAGCATGAGGATGACCTGGCCGAGGGACAGCGCGCCGATCCATTCGCGGGCGAAGAGGCCGGCGAAGATCATGGCCCCCATGAGGCCGAAGATGGCGCCGGACGCGCCGGCGGAGAGGACTTCCTCGTCCATGCGGTAGTGCCACAGGAACGTGATGGCGTTGGCGCCTACTCCGGAGACCAGATAGATCAGCGCCAGCCGCAGATGCCCGATCCCCTTTTCCAGCACCGTGCCCAGCGCGAACAGCACCAGCAGGTTGCTGGCCAGGTGCTCGAAGCCGAAATGCAGGAACATGGCGGTGAACATCCGCCAGTATTCGCCGTCCTCGCTGATGGAGGAGGTCAGCATGGCGCCCCAGCGGTACATGTGCCAGGTGCTTTCGGACGAGCCGCCGATCTCCGTCAGCAGAAAGACGACGAAATTGATCACCATCAGGCCGATGGTGACGTACGGCGTGTATTTGATCCTCTGCAGCAGCCGGCGCATCTTAGTTCCCCTGCAGGACCGGCCCGGAATTCTGGGCATAGATCATGGCCGCCAGCGGCGCGGTGCCGAAATCCAGGATGACCCAGCCGGTCTTGTCCGGCAGGCCCTGGTACATGAGCAGCCGCTTGTTCAGGTCCTTCGCGTATCCGTACGGATGGCCCACTTTCCCGTTCCCGCTGGTGCTCAGGAAGTTCAGCACGGCGGTGTTTTCATTATATTCCGCGTTCTTTATGCCTTCGCGGAAGGCGGCCCACTTTTCGTCAGACTGGTATTTATAGCGGTCCTGCACCCAGAGGGTGTAACTGCCGTTCGGCTCCGCGGCGGTGTTCAGTTCGGTGTTTTCTTTATTTCCCTGGTCCTTCCAAATCAGCGGGATGCCGGATTCTTCGCCGAAGCCCGCCTCGTCCTCATAGCGGCGCAGCAGCACCAGTTTGCCGCGCGCTTCCTCCAGCGTGGGGAAGCGGTCCGTCAGGAGCCAGACGGACGGGGCGGTGTTGATGTAGCGGTGGAGCATCTGCTGGAATTCTTTCACGCTTTCGCTGCCGTCCTCCTGTTTGACCGCGAATAGCACGGTCTCGCCCGGGTGCTCGCGCAGGAAGCTGCGGCACTCGTCCAGCACGTCCTCCAGATACAGGTTCGTGGAGAAGATCTGGTTGCCCTTTTTGCAGCGCATGCTGCCGTGGGTCAGGATCAGTTTGTCCTTGTCCACGGCCAGGCGGATGTCCAGGTAGCGGAAGCCGGCTTCGAGCTGCTTCAGGATGGGCTTGCTCTGGCATTTTGCGAAATAGGCCATCTCCACGTAGGCCGCGGCGGAATCGTGCGTGCCGGGGATGGAGAGTTCATTCAGGCGCGCGTCGTCCGGCAGGGAGGCCATCCAGTCGGCGGAGCCGGCGACGGTCTCGCCCCTGTCGCGTTCGAAAATAGGCGCCAGGAACACGTAGCCGCCCGCGAAGAGCAGGAGGAGCAGGACGGTGAGGCCGAGGATCATGACGGCCCGGCGGCCGCCGGAAACCGTGGAGAGGCGTCCTTTCATGCCTGTTCTCCTTTCAGCTGTGCGGCCGCAGCCTCTTCGATCTGGTCGCAGAGGAACGTCACCGCGTCGCTCTGATTGCTGCGGCGCATGGCGTCGCGGTATTTTTCGCGGTCCTCATACAGCTGCAGCAGTTCCTGCACCAGCCGCTCGGAGGTCAGTTCTCCCTGCTCGATCATCTTGGAAAAGCCCTGCTTTTCGAAGGAACGGGCGTTCAGGATCTGGTCGCCGCGCGAGGCGTCCAGCGGCAGCGGGACCAGCAGCGCGGGCTTCTGCAGGTACAGCAGCTCGCAGATGGCGTTGGCGCCGGAGCGCGACAGGACGATGTCCGTCAGCGCGAAGAGGTCTTTCAGTTCCTTGCTGATGAATTCGTACTGCACATAGCCGGGGCAGTTCACGCTGTCGTCCCGCTTGCCCTTGCCGCACAGGTGGATCACGTCGAAATGGGGCAGGAGGGCGGGCAGGCTTTCACGCAGCAGGTCGTTGAGCGCGGAGGCGCCCAGGCTGCCGCCGATCTGGAGCAGCACCGGTTTTTCCCCGGACAGGCCCGTAAACGCCAGGGCGGCCTCGCGGCTCCCGCTGCCTAGCTCCTCGCGGATGGGGCAGCCGCTGACGAAGGATTTGCCGGCCGGCAGGGAGGCCAGCGTTTCGGGGAAATTGCAGAAGACGCGGGTGGCGTCCTTGAAGCAGAGCCGGTTGGCGAGGCCGGGCGTCATGTCGGATTCATGCAGGAATACCGGGATGCCCAGCTTCCGGGCGGCCTTGACCACGGGCAGCGAGACGTAGCCGCCTTTGGCGAAGACCAGGGCGGGCTGCTCCTCCCGCAGGATCTTTTTGGCGTCGCCGATCCCTTTGACGACCCGGAACGGGTCCGTCAGGTTTTTCAGGCTCAGATACCGGCGCAGTTTGCCCGTCGCGATGCTGCGGTACGGCAGCCCGGCGTCCTCCACCACGGCCTTTTCCATGCCGTCGTGAGAACCGATATACAGCAGCTCCCAGCCGCGGCGCTCCAGCTCCGCCGCCAGCGCCAGATTGGGCGTCACGTGGCCGGCCGACCCGCCGCCCGTCAGAACGATCTTTTTCATCCGGAAAATCTCCTTGGATCATAAATAATGGAATCAGGGCCGCCTTCCCGCAGCCGCCCCCATCATACCATAAACCCTCCGCCATTGCCACCGGAAAAAACAGGGCCGCCGGGGGACGGAAAGAACCGTCCCCGTGTCCCGTCCGGCCCGCAAAAGCGGGGGCCTCATTTTGCAGGTTCCTCTTGTTAGATAGCAAAAAAGTGTGTATAATAATAGCGGCTCCCGGTCCCCCGGGAAAAAGGAATTCGAAGAATGGAATATGAGAAAATGGAGGCCGGCCTGCTGCGCGAAAAGCGGAAGAAGAACGCGCGCGGCAGGAAAAAGCGGCGGGCGGGATGGCTGTGCGTCATCGCGCTGGCGCTGCTGGCCGGCGCGGTCTGGGCCTTTTTGTGGGGGCCTCTGCGGCCCGGCGCCGGCAAACCGGACGCGCCGGCGGCAGACTATGCGGAAGAGCCGCTCCCGGGTGAAACGGCGCGCCTGACCCTGATCGACGTGGGCCAGGGCCTGGGCCTCCTGGCGGAATCCGGGGGAGAGGCGATGCTGATCGACGGCGGCGGGGGAAAAGCGTCGTCCAAAACCGTGGCCCTGCTGAAAGCGCGGGGCGTCACCCGCCTGAAATACCTCGTGATCACGCACTATGACGAGGACCACATGGGCGGCGCCGTCGGCGCGCTGGCCGCCATCGGCGCGGATACAGTCCTCGGCCCGGACTATGAAGACGACAGCCGCACTTACCGCTCGCTCCTGCAGCGCGTGCAGAACGCGGGCCTGACCGTGCTCCACCCGGAACCCGGCGCGGAATTTCCGCTGGGCGCCCTCCGGATCACCGTGCTGGGCCCCCTGACCGGCCCGCACCCCATTGAAAATGACGATTCCCTGGTGCTGCGCCTCACGGACGGGACGAACTCCCTCCTCGTGACCGGCGACGCGGAGACCGCTGCGGAAGCGGAACTGGCCGCCCGCTGGAGCAGCGCCCTGCAAAGCGATATTTACGTGATAGGGCATCACGGAAGCTACACTTCTTCCACGGATGTCCTCTTAACGGCGGTCCGTCCCCGCCACCTGCTCCTCAGCTGCGGCGCGGACAACGAATACGGCCATCCCCACGCCGCCGCCATGGACCGCCTGAAAAAGACCGGCGCCGACCTGCGGCGCACCGACCGCCAGGGCGACATCCGCCTGATTTTTACGGAGAGCGGCATCGTATGGGAAAAACCGCCCGCGGAATGAAACGGGAGAGCAAGCGAAAATGAGACTGCAACTGAACCTGAATCAGTACTATGAAGGCCTGGACCGGATGCAGGTCAACACCCTTTTTCCCCTGTTCGTAAATGCCCAATACCCCCTGAAAAGCGTAGAGTGGATGCTGAAGAAGCAGAAAGAGGAAAATACAGAACTGGATGACATCTATCGGACGTATTTTCCGTTGTCAAAGAGAGAGGCCGGGCCGTATTGGCGGGAATCAACGAATATATGTGGTCGCTCGGCCGGGAAGAGATCTTCCCCGGCATAGGGGAGGCGGACTATGAAGAAATCGATTTTGAGCCGCTGATCGAAAAATACCGTTACCTGATGAGCGAGCCCGATCCGCAATAACAGAACTTACCGTACCAAAACGAAGCAGATACAAGGAGACAAATTATGCTGAAACTCGACACAAGCAAAGCAAGACCGTTTTTACAGTCGGACTGGAACGAACTCATGAGCGAAGCCGCCGTAGCGGAAGGGCTCCTGAAAGGGAAGATGGGCCCGGGCAACGATTTCCTCGGCTGGCTGGACTTACCCGAGGACTTTGATAAAGAGGAATACGCGCGCATCAAGGCCGCCGTCGAGCGGATCAAGGCGGATTCCGAAGTGCTGGTCGTGATCGGCATCGGCGGGTCCTATCTGGGCGCGCGGGCCGTCATCGAGGCCCTGCGGCCGGTCGTGGGCGTGCCGTTCGACGGGTTCCCGGAGATCTATTTCGCCGGCAACCAGATCAGCGCGACCTACATGCGGGCCCTGCAGAAAGCCCTGCGCGGCCGCCGTTTCTCGATCAACGTGATCTCCAAATCCGGCACCACCACGGAGCCGGCCATCGCGTTCCGCCTGCTGAAGCGCCAGCTGGAGGAGCAGGTGGGCAAGGAAGAGGCCGCCCGCCGCATCTATGCCACCACGGACAGGAGCCGCGGCGCGCTGAAGAAACTGGCGGAGCAGGAGGGCTATGAATGCTTCGTGGTCCCGGACGACGTCGGCGGCCGCTACAGCGTGCTGACCGCCGTGGGCCTGCTGCCCATCGCGGCGGCGGGCATCGACACGGACGCCCTCATCAAAGGCGCCCAGGACATGCGGCGCCATCTGCTGGCGGCCCCGGGCAAAAACCCGGCCGTCGAATACGCCGCCCTGCGCAACGGCCTGCTGCGCCAGGGCAAGACCGTGGAGATCCTGGCCAATTACGAACCCGGCCTGCACTACGTGAGCGAATGGTGGAAGCAGCTGTACGGCGAAAGCGAAGGCAAGGACGGCAAGGGCATCTTCCCGGCTTCCGTGGACCTGACCACGGACCTGCACTCGATGGGCCAGTTCATCCAGGACGGCAACCGCATCCTGATGGAGACCGTCATCATGGCGGAAAAATCCTCCCTGCCCGTCCTGCTGGAAGGCGAGGAAGAGGACCTGGACGGCCTGAACTACCTGGCCGGCCGGACCATGGATTTCGTGAACGAGAGCGCCATGAAGGGCACCATGCTGGCCCACGTGGACGGCGGCGTGCCGGTGACCCGCATCTGCCTGGACGAGATCGACGACTACAGCCTGGGCGAGCTGCTTTACTTCTTTGAATACGCCTGCGGCGTCAGCGGCTATATCCTGGGCGTCAACCCCTTCAACCAGCCCGGCGTCGAAAGCTACAAGAAAAACATGTTCGCCCTCCTGGGCAAGCCCGGCTATGAAGCGGCCGGCGAGGAACTGAGAAAGAGGCTGTAAACGATGGATCTGAAGCTGAACTACAAACGCACCGCCCAGATCGGCTTTGCCTTCTTCGGCATCCTGCTGCTGTGGCAGGTCTACGATTCCTGGTGTCCCACTTTCCTGACGGATATCTTCGCGCGCCGCATGTACGGCCTGTCCTCCGCGCAGCTCAAGGCCGGCGACCCGGACAAGATCCTGAACGTCCAGTGGCTGGTCGGCATCATCATGGCCTGCGACAACCTGGCGGCCCTGATCCTGCTGCCCATCTTCGGGCGGCTCTCGGACCGGACGAAGACCCCCATCGGCAAGCGCATGCCTTTCATTCTGGTGGGCACGCTGGTCTCCGCGGTGGCTTTCCCGTTCATCCCGCTGTTCTTCCATAAGAACAACATCGCGGGCATGGTCATCATGATGGGCGTTGTGCTGCTGTTCATGATGATGTACCGCAATCCCGCGGTCGCCCTGATGCCGGACATCACGCCGAAGCCGCTGCGCGCCAAGGCCAACGGCGTCATCAATATCATGGGCTACTTCGGCGGCGCGTTCGCGACCGTGCTGGGCATCTTCCTGAAGCTGTCCGATTACATCAACGTGGCGGACGAGGCGCGGAAACTGTGGATCATCGAAATCCCGTTCATCGTGGCGTCCCTGCTGATGGTCATCTCCGCGCTGGTGCTGTTCGCGACCGTCAAGGAAAATAAGCTCGCGGTGGAGATGAAGGAGCAGATGGAAGAGGGCGAGCGGCAGGCCGCCATCGCCACGCCCGTGGACGACACCAAACCGATGTCCCGGGAAAACAAGCAGATGCTGCTGGCCATCCTCGGCGCGGAGTTCCTGTGGTTCATGGCGGACAACGCCCTGGGCACCTACATGGGCAACTACGTGATCTATTACCTCAACTCCGTCTCCAGCGCCACCATGATCCTGACGATCCTGGGCGGCGTGGCGTCGGTCGCCGGCTTTGCCATCGCGGGCTTCATTGCCGATAAGATCGGCCGGAAATGGACCATTTCCAGCGGCCTGGCGCTGACCGCCCTGGGCCTGCTCATCATGTGCTTCGTGACGCCGACGGGCCGCGTGACCGGCGCCAACGGCGAATTCGCGTTCCCGGTGCTGCTCTACCTGGTCGGCGTGATCCGCGGCTTCGGCATGGCACTGGTGCATAACTGCTCGTTCCCGATGGTCGTGGAGCTCTGCTCGTCCAACCAGATCGGCCGTTTCACCGGCTATTACTACACCGCCAGCATGTCCGCGCAGACCGTGACGCCCGTACTGCTGGGCCTGGTTTTAAACGCCAGCCTGGCCTGGAACACGCTGCCGGTCTACTGCATGATCCTGATCGTCCTGAGCTTTACGGTCTTCACACTGCTCGTCAAGAACATCAAGGCGAAAAAAGTGTCCAACGCCCACGGTCTGGAAGCGCTGGGCGAGGAGGATTAAGCGGTGATCGCCAATTATCACACGCATACCGCCCGCTGCGGCCACGCCCGGGGAGAAGACCGGGAATACGTCGAGCGGGCGGTGGCGCGCGGCCTGGAGACGCTGGGCTTCTCCGATCACGTGCCGCTGCCGTTTGCGGACGGCCACGAATCGCGCTTCCGCGTCCCGCTGGCGCGGCTGGATGACTATGTGGAAAGCGTCCTGCGGCTGCAGGAGGTGTTTCGGGACCGGATCCGCATCCTGCTGGGTTTTGAAGTCGAATACTACCCGGACTATTTCGACAAGGTCCTGGACCTGATCCGCCCCTACCCCGTGGATTACCTGATCATGGGCCAGCATTTCAACGACAGCGCCGAGCGCCACTACAACGCCCGGCCGTTCGAAGATGAATCGCTCCTGCGCGAGTACGTGGACCGCGTTCTGGAGGGCCTTGCCACGGACCGATTCATCTATCTGGCCCACCCGGACCTGCCTTACTTCACCGGCGGCCGCGCTTTCTACCGCCGCGAAATGCGCCGCCTCTGCGAAGGCGTGAAAGCCCTGGACCTCCCCCTGGAGATCAACATGCTCGGCATCCGCGAAGGCCGGAATTACCCCGACCCGGATTTCTGGGAAATCGCCGCGTCCGTCGGCAACCGCGTCCTCCTCGGCTGCGATGCCCACAGCCCGGACGTTGTGGCGGACCCGGACGAACTGCAGGCCGCCACGGCTTTCGCCGCGCAGTTCGGACTGACGTTGGAGGACCGGATCTTCTGAGAATATCGGGCCGTTGAAACAACGGCCCCTACGTGACAAAGGGACGGTTCTTTTGTCATCTTTTCCGACAAAACCGTTTTTCTGCTGAAACAGGACCTGACAAAGCACGCGTTTCTTTGTCAGGTCCTTCTTTGATTCCTGCTCAGCGCATCTTACGCTTTGCTGTTATTGATTTCAATCACCCCATCCAGATTGTCCAGGATGAACTGCTGCGCCTCCCGGTCATACACGGTCACCTGGTAGATCCCGCGCATTCCGGACCGCTCCTCCGTAGTGATCCCGATGGCGCGCCCGCGCTCCGTCGGCGTTTTGGACCGGCCCCCGTCCGCCCGGACCGTCTCCTCCAGATACCCGTGCCGTATCAGGAACGCGGTCAGGCTCGCGTATTTCAGCCCGGCCATGGTTTCCGTATCCACCAGGTCGTTGTTCCGCTTGGCCATCTCACTGATCGTGATCGGCGCCTTGGAAAACGCGAATCCGTCCAGCGCTTCCTGCGTGATCTCAAACGGCCTCTTTTTCGGCTTCACGCCTCTCCCGGCCTTCACCGCGCCTCCCGCTGCGATCACCTTATCCAGTACCCCGCACACGTAAAACAGGCACCTTGACACCTCCACCTTGTTGATGCAGTCCGCCTCCCCGGCCGCCTCCTCCGTGACCGGGTCGAACCCCCTCGCCATCCGCTCCGTCCAGAGCCTGGCCTTCTCCAGCATTTCCATTTCGTTCATAAAAAACCTCCTTGATATGATATGGTTCGGCAAAGTACGCGTCCTCTGCCTGATTTGATTTCGTGGGATGATAAGTCCGCCGGAGGGCGGCGCAGAAAAAAAGATTCCGGAAACAGACTTCTGCCTGCCGGATCAGGGCACGAAAAAACAGAAGTCGTAATAAACAGAAATAATTACGGAATACTGATCGAACCGATCAAAAAGATATCCGGGACAGAAACGTCCCGGACACTATCATAAACCAAACAAATGAAAAGCGCAAGCAGAATGATAGAAAACGCGGCGCCGCTCAAATCTCCCCGGCCTGGGCGATGAGGAGGCGGGCGGGGGCGGGAGTGCAGGCGGAGAGGGCGAGGGTGCGGATGTTTTCGGCGATGAGGCATTCACCGGCGGGGAGGCGGATCTCGGACCAGGGGGTGAGGATGCGGCAGTCGGTGTCGGGGCACCAGAGGAGGAGGTCGCGGATGCCGGGGAGGAGGGGCAGAGGGAGGAAGTCCGCGGTCAGGGCGGCGGCGTCCATGCGGCCGAAGGCATGGCCTTTGCGGAGCATGAGGTTGAAGTCCGTGCAGACGCCTTCGGACCGGGTGGAGTCGGCGCCGTCGAAGGCCAGGACGTTGTACGGGCGGAGCAGGACCGGACCGCCGCCGCCGTTCTTGCCGCTGCCGGCACCGCCGCGGGTCAGGGTCATGGAGCCGGCCACCGGCGTAATGAAGCGGTTATAGTCCGGCAGGGCGGTGAAGTTGGATTCCTTATCCTCCACCACCGCGGAGCTGACTCGCCAGAGAAAATCCCGCTTGGCATAGTCCGCATAACGCGGGAAGATCAGAAACTGCGTAGTGGTGCCGCCGGACCAGCGCGTGGTGACGAAATCGTCCCGGCAGGCGAAATGCAGCCAGAGCCCGAACTCCGGGCTGTCGTCCTCCAGCATTTCGATCCGTTCGATCTCGTCCTCCCAGATCAGCCAGCTGTCGTCCTCCAGCTCGTCGCTCACGCCGAAGCGCAGGGCCTCCAATTCTTCGCCGTATTCGTGAAGACAGTACTCCGGGCCGTCGTACAGTGCTTCGCCCTCAAAAATCTCCCCGGACTTCAGGATCGCCCGGATCTTCTTTTCATCATAGTCAGATAACTGCAGCATGGCACACACTCCCGAACAGTATTTTCGGCGGATTATCGCAAAACCAATCATACCACAGTCTGCCTCCGGAATAAAGCCAAAGTGCAAATTACGGCCTTGCCAAAGAGGGCCGCCGGAGATTTTCTCCTGTACAAATGCAGAAAAATATATGATAATGGATACTGTAGAATAACCGTCTGATTTCGAAAGGGGCTTCTGATATGAAACGGAGACACATCATCCAAAAAATCACGGCGCTGCTGCTGGCGCTGACGCTTTTACTTACGGCCTGCGGGCCGGAGCGGCCGCCGGTAACGATATCCCCTACGAATCCCGTTGTGACCACCACCGCCGCGCAGGACGTCACCGAACCGTCCACAGACCCTGCCGAGACCACCTCCGCCGACTGGCGCGCCGAAGCCCGCGGCCTCTCCGACGAGCCTGAAGAACTCCCTGAATGGCCTTACCACAGCGAAGCCCTGGACTTCTCCCCCGCCGAGGGCATCCGCATCAAGGCCGAAGCCGGCGCTCTGTACGATGACACGGAGATCACTCTGACCCCCGTCACGGAGGACGATGGGCGCCTGCTTCAGCTGGCGGAGGATTTCGACACCTACGGCGAGCCGGTGATCGGTATCTGGGAGGTCCACGCGGGCCTGGAGCCGGACGAGCACCTGCCCGGGACCTACACGGTCTCCTTCGACCTGGCCGCCCTCGACGTGGACGAGTCCCTCTGGCCCGCCGTGCGCCTCTACCGCCTCGCAGACGACGATACGCTGACGGCCTACAGTACCAAACTGGAGGGCGGCATTCTGTCCTATACCACCTCCCAGAATAGCATCACTTTTGCCACCATATGCGAAGCCATTCTAGCTTCAATATCGCCGGCCATCCCGATCTATGAAATCATCTCACAGTACGGCGTGGACTATCTCCGCCAGGAGACGGAATACGGCAATTTCCTGATCAAATGGCCCGTGAAGGACGTGGATCCGAAGCAGCAGGAAAAATGGGAGAAGATGCGGACCATAACCGCCAAACACAAAGCGGTCGCGCAGAAAGATTACGAGAAGGAAGCCAAGGATTTGGAAAAGGCGGAGATTTTTATCCGGATTTTCCGTGCAAACAAATCCGTGGAAAAGCGCACCCTTGAATACCTGCAAAAAGATGAAGAATTCGTCAAGCTGGTCCAGTCCATCAAAGTTCCGGAACTGATCGAGGCCGTGTCGGAAGCCGTCCGCACCGCTTATGAGTACCTGGGCGGCTGGTGTCTGACGCGCATGCCCGGACACGAGGTCACCTTCTACGTCAAGCGTATGAACGAGAAGAACAGGGAACCCGCGTACGGTTATTCCGTGACGCCCCCGATAGGGGAAAGCTACATCGAAATCAATCTGGATCTGATCATCGAACTGCTGGAAGGCGGTACGAAGGGGACTGAGACCAAGGACAACATGCTCCTGACGGTCACTCACGAACTCTTCCACATCTGCCAGCAGGAATACCATACCCGGTACGGCACTGACAGCGACCGCTTTGACGAGATGACGGCCCTGCTCGTGGAGGAGGAGGCCAAAACCTGGTATACGCGTCACGAGATCATCACTACGAATCCGGCGCTCACCCGGACCGATTACTGGTCGACCCTGCGCCTGCCGATCGATGCGATTCCCTCGTACAGCAGTCAGGTGGTTGACATCGCCCACCCGTCCCAGGCCGTCAGCAGTCTGGTCCTGCGGCATCAGGGGTATCTGCTTTCCGATCTCGTGCGGTATCTGCGGGAAAAGACCGGCGAATACGTGAGTGGTGTCCATCTCTACCGTTGCCGCAGCTACTACTCCACGCCGGTGACTTCCAAACCGTTGATGGCGGCGTTCAAACTGTCGGAAGTGCAGTTCGACAAGTATTTCCGCCAGTTCTGCATCACGCACTGGAAAGACTTCATCACCGGTTACGTCACGGAAGGAGAATACAATCCCTATCCCGAACTGAGCCTGAAAAAAGACGAAGGCGTCCACGTGAGCCTGTCCACGGAAGGCAGCTATACCGCCGGCGTCCGCTGCTTCTATATATATGAGCCAAAGGCTCTGCCGCTTCTGATGGTCGTGGACGAAAACCGGGCCGCAGAGCACCCGGAGGCGGAGATCGTGTGCGGGGAAAAGAGTATTTCCACGCGGAACGGCGCATATATGCCCGGACCGGAAAAATATGTCGGCCGTTCTCAGAACCGCCGCCTGTTCCTGGAGATCTACGGGAAAGTGGGACCGAATATCGGCACGGAAAGCGGTTATACGGTCTGGGCCCTGGACGAACCCGACGCCCCCGTACTGGAATGCGCGGACGGCAGCCTGACCGTGAAGTTCCCGGAGCCGCGCGGCGCGGCCAAAGCAGGCCTGATGGACGGCCTGCTCCTGAAGGTCGTTTCCGATGACGGGAAAGAAACGGAGTGGAAATACAGCGAACTTTATTTCGGCAAGAGCATTACTATTCCCCTGCAGGAACTGCTGAATGAGGGCACGGACAAGGCCACGCTCACCGTGAGCTTCGCGGAATTCGTGTACAGCAAGAAAAATGAAACGTGTCCGGGCCTCTATTCGAAGGAAGTGAAGATTCCCGTGGATTACAGTGTGAAAGGCCAGGCCTACCGCTTTAATTCCGACACACTGGTGATGGTTCCCCAGGTGCAGGTGTTTCCGGCCCTGCGGGACGCCCTTGAAAACTCTACGCTGTATCTGAGCGAAGACGGCTCCTTCACCGTTTCCGGCACCGGCCGGGCCGCCCGGACGCCGGAGAATGAGCAGGGTACCGCGGAGGGCTTCGCTACGGCCAGTTTCACCATCAAAGGTCAGTACGACATGAAGACCGGCACGGGGACCGCGACCATTTCCGGCACCGTCCGGGACGATGAAGTCTACCAGGAAGTCTGGGAAAGAGAGGAGTCAGCTTCCGGGACGGACAGTGAAGGACGTCCTTATAAGCTGACCCATATCGAGAAGACCTATATTGAGGAGAAAACGAATTTCATCTTCACGTTCTCCGGGACCGGCCAGGTGAGTGCGGTGGATGCGAACCTGCATCCGGGCGTTGATGGCCTGATCCTGACATTTGCCACACACTGGACCCGCAGCGGGGCATGGGAGTCCTGGAAATGGACCGTCAAAGACTGGTTCGGTTCCCCGGACTACGAAGGACATGAGGAAACGGAACGAAAACTGGTCGATGAAGACCGCAGCAAGGATCCATGGGACGAGACCCTGCAGTTCTGCTGGACCATCGGTGAGTATAAAGCGATCCTTGATCCTTTCCCCACTTCTCACGGGCCCATGGGCTACTGACGCCGGAAAAACCAGGCAGGCATATCTGAAAGACAAAAATGACAGGGGACGCACCCCCTGTCATTTTTCCGTTGGCGGACAGGCTTATGGTTACGGCAGCGGATACTGTTCGATGATCCACTCTTTCCAGGCGCCGAACGCGGTGTCGTAGTCCGTGCCGAAGGATTCCTCGAACGTGTTCTGCCCGAAGACGAAGCGGGCCAGCGGGGCGGGGCCATGCTGCTCGTCGAGCCAGGCGACGAAGGAGGCGGCCATGAAGGCGCTCAGGTCGTCGTCGCCGGAGTTGACCTTGTTGGAGCCGACGCGGCTGTACACGGGCTCGGCGGTGACGGGGAGGCTTTCGCAGACGGCGCCCCAGTGGGTGAGGCCGTTTTCGAAGGCGTAGCGGGCCACGGCGTCATAGAACGTGCGGAATTGCGACGGGGCCAGGACGCCGCTGTTCAGGCCCGCGCGCACGCAGACCGGGGTGTAGAGGACGTCGGAGGCGGGGTCGATGACGGGGATCCGCTGCAGTTCGCAGTAAGGATCGAGGCACGTGGCGAGGTACCAGACGTAGCCGAGCTGCTCCCAGCCGGTGTTGCCTTTTTCCATGAGGGCGGTCAGCCAGTAGAATTCGCGGTGGTCGATGCTGATGGTGTCGACGGCGATCCGCTCGCTGTTTTTCTTGAATCCGTCCCGTATGGTGCTTTTGAACTGCCATTTGACGGGGAGATCCGCCGCCGCCGGGTAAGCGTCACCCGCGTTTTCTTTCAGGTAAGAACGGAGGAAGGAGAGGCTTTGGCCGCAGCGGGCGATAAAGGCGGGCAGGCCGTCCGGGATATCGATATTGTGCCGGCTCAGGAGCTGTACGCCGGCGATGATGGTGAAATCATCGTCGTCCACCTGGAGCAGGCCGGGGTTGTCCGCGGCAGGGAAGACCAGGGATTCGTAGTCGTCCGTCCCGGTGACGTACCAGGTGCGGGTGTCCGGGTCGTAGGTGACGGGGGAGAGAGGTTCGGTCGCGGGCTCGGATGTGGCGGGCTCGGTAACAGGTTCGGCGGTGGTCGGTTCGGCCGTGAACGGTTCGGTCGCAGGCTCAGTAACCGGCTCAACAGCGGTAGTTGCCGGCTCTGTGGCAGGAACCGTCGTTTCCGCCGTCTTCGAAGGCTCCGTCGTCCCGGACGGCGTACCGCCTCCCTCGGTGCATCCGCTCAGCAGCAGCGCCGCCAGCAGGCAGAAAACGATGAGCCTGATACGGTTTTTCATCATTACAGATACCTCTTTCACAAAGGGCGGGCCTTTCGGTCCGCCCTCGCGTTTTGTCCTGCGGCGAACCGGGCTTTACAGCCCCTGCTCCGCCATCTGCTTATACGCCTCGTACCGCTCTTTCGCGTCTTCCTCGGCCTGCGCGAAAAGCGTGCGCGCGTTTTCCGGGAAGGTCAGGTGCAGGGAGGCGTAGCGGTTCTCGCCGTTTAAGAAGTCCTGGTAGCTCAGGCTCGGCGCCTTGGCGTCCAGCGTGAACTTGTGGTCCGGCTTGGACGGGTCGAAGCGGTACAGGGGCCAGTAGCCGGCCTCCACGGCGCGCTTCATTTCGGCCTGGACGGAGTTCATGCCGGCCTTGATGCCGTGGTTGATGCACGGCGCGTAGGCGACGATCAGGGACGGGCCGGGGAAGGCTTCCGCTTCGGTGATCGCCTTCATCAGCTGGTTCATGTCGGCGCCCATGGCGACGGAGGCCACGTAGCAGTTGCCGTAACTCATCATCATCTTGCCGAGCTCCTTCTTGCCGGTCTTCTTGCCGGAAGCCTGGAACTGCGCGACCGCGCCCAGCGGGGTGGCCTTGCTGCTCTGGCCGCCGGTGTTGGAATAGACCTCGGTGTCGATGACCAGGACGTTCACGTCCTCGCCCATGGCGATCACGTGGTCCAGGCCGCCGAAGCCGATGTCGTAGGCCCAGCCGTCGCCGCCGTACATCCAGACGGCCTGCTTGTTCAGGTGCTCCGCGTTCTCCAGGATCTGCGCCTTCAGTTCGGCGGCGCGGCCTTCGGGCGCGGTCTCCGCCAGCACGGCCAGCAGCTTCTTGGAGGCTTCGGCCGAGGCGTTGATGTCGGAGAAGGCTTCCAGCCAGGCGTCGATGGCTTCCGCCAGCGCACCGTCGCTTACCAGCGCCCGCAGTTCTTCCACGCGGGCCTTCATCTTGCGGCGCTGCTGTTTGGCGGAGAGGGCAATGCCGAGGCAGAACTCCGCGTTGTTCTCAAACAGCGAGTTGCTCCAGGCCGGGCCCTTGCCCTCTTTGTTGGTCGTATACGGGATGGACGGCATGGCGGCGCCCCAGGCCTGCGAGCAGCCCGTGGCGTTGGCCCAGTACATGCGGTCGCCGAAAAGCTGGGTCAGCAGTTTGGCGTACGGCGTTTCGCCGCAGCCCGCGCAGGCGCCGGAGAATTCGCACAGCGGCTGTCTGAACTGGCTGCCTTTGACGGTATCGACGCGGAACGCGTCCTTTTCGGAGATGGTCAGGCCGTACTCCCAGGCGGGAGTCAGCGTCAGTTCGCGGTCCACCTGCTCCATCTTCAGCGCCTTGCCGGCGAGCGGGCAGGAGGCCGCGCAGGAGCCGCAGCCCGTGCAGTCCATGTCGCTGATCTGCAGGGAGAAATACAGGCCCGCGGCGCCCTTGGCGGGGACGGTGACGAAGCCTTCCGGCGCGTTCGTCTTCTCCTCCTCGTTCAGCAGGTACGGGCGGATGACGCCGTGCGGGCAGACGAACGAGCAGCGGTTGCACTGCGCGCAGACCGCGGGATCCCAGACGGGCAGCGCCGTGGCGATGCCGCGCTTTTCGTACGCAGTGGTCCCCAGCGGCATCGTGCCGTCCTCGATCCCGGCGAAGGCGGAGACGGGCAGGTCGTCGCCCTTCAGCGCGTTGATGGGCCGCAGGATGTTTTTGATGAACGGCGGATCCGTCGGCAGCACGCCGAACGTGGTGACAGGGGACGCCGCGCCGTCATCCGCGGTCTTCCAGGCGGCCGGGATCTCCACGCGCTTCACGTGGCCGGCGCCCTGATCGATGGCGGCCAGGTTCATCTGCACCACCGCGTCGCCCTTCTTGCGGAAGGTCTTCTCCGCGGCGGATTTCATGAAGCCGAGCGCCTCCTCCATCGGAATGATGTCCGCCAGCGTGAAGAACGCGGACTGCAGCACCATGGAGGCGTGGTTGCCCAGGCCCAGCTCGCGCGCGATCGTATTCGCGTCGATGATATAGAATTTCGCGTCCTTTTCCGCCAGCAGGCGTTTCACCTCGGCCGGCAGCTTCTCCTCCAGCTCCGCCTCGTTCCAGGAGGTGTTGAGCAGGAAAGTGCCGCCCGGCTTCAGCTCGGACAGGATGTCGTATTTCTTCAGGAAGGACTGGTTGTGGCAGGCCACGAAATCCGCCTCGGTCACCAGGTAGGAGCCGATGATGGGCTCCTCGCCGAAGCGCAGGTGGCTGCGCGTGATGCCGAAGGATTTCTTGGTGTCGTATTCGAAATAGGCCTGCGTATACATCGGCGTGTTCTGGCCAATGATCTTGATCGAGTTCTTGTTCGCGCCGACCGTGCCGTCGCTGCCCAGGCCCCAGAACTTGCACGCCACCATCTTCTTATACGGGATGGCCAGCGGCGCGCCCACGGGCAGGGACCGGTGCGTCACGTCGTCCGTAATGCCGACCGTGAAATTGCTCCACGGCTCATCCAGCAGCAGGTGGTCGAACACGGCCTTCATCTGCGCGGGCGTCGTATCCTTGGAGGAGAGGCCGTAGCGGCCGCCGGTGATGTACGGGGCGTCCTTCCGGTTCGCGAACGCGGCGCAGACCGCCAGGTACAGCGGATCGCCCGCGGCGCCCATTTCCTTGCAGCGGTCGAGGACGGCGATCTTCTTCACCGTCTTCGGCAGCGCGGCCCGGAACATCTCCGCGGAGAACGGGTTGAACAGGTGTACCTGCAGGAAGCCGACCTTTCCGCCCGCGGCGTTCAGCACGTTCACGGTCTCGCGCACGGTCCCGCTCACGGAGCCCATGGCGACGATCACGCGCTCCGCGTCCGGCGCGCCGAAGTAATTGAACACGTGGTAATCCTGGCCCGTGATCTCATTGATCCGGCCCATGTATTCCTCTACCAGCGCGGGCAGGCCGTCGTAGAACCGGTTGTTGGCTTCGCGGAACTGGAAGTACACGTCCGGGTTCTGCACGGTGTTGCGCAGCGTGGGATGGTTCGGGTTGAGCGCTTCCGCGCGGAACTTCTTCACGGCGTCCCAGTCGAGCAGTTTGCCGAATTCTTCATAGGGGATGGCGCGGACCTTCTGGATCTCGTGGGAGGTCCGGAAGCCGTCAAAGAAATGCATGAACGGCACGCGGGCCTTGACGGCGCACAGGTGCGCGACCGCGGCCAGGTCCATGACTTCCTGCACGGAGCCGGTGGACAGCTGGGCGAAACCGGTCTGGCGGCAGTTCATGACGTCGCTGTGATCGCCGAAGATCGACATCGCGTGCGTGCCGACGGTGCGGGACGCCACGTGCAGCACGGCGGGCTGGCGCGTGCCGCTGATGCGGTGCAGCACCGGGATCATCAGCATCAGGCCCTGGGAGGAAGTGAAGGAGGTGGCCAGGGAGCCCGCCTCCAGTGCGCCGTGCACCGCGCCGATGGCGCCGGCTTCGGACTGCATCTCGACCAGGGAGACCGTCTGCCCGAACAGGTTCTTCCGGCCGTTCGCGGACCATTCGTCGGTCTTTTCCGCCATAGGGGAAGAAGGCGTGATGGGATAGATCGCCGCCACTTCGGAAAACGCGTAAGCCACGTATGCGGCGGCTTCGTTTCCGTCAACAACCATAAATTGCTCTTTTGCCATAGTGATATGATTCCTTTTCGATCAAAAAAGATTTTTGGAAAGCACGAAAATTCTTATCAAAAAATCATTATAGATGATTCGAAACGGAAATTCAACACGTGGAGCCATAAAAAAAGAGGGACGCGCGGGGCGTCCCTCCGTGACCGTCCGGGTGCGGCGGCTTATTTGCCCACCAGCGGAGTCAGGAATTCGTTCAGCTTTTCGCTGAGGCTGTGATCCCAGTCCCCGGGCTTTTCCGTGAGGATGACCAGGATCTTGTTGTTGCCGGACAGAACGTCGGAGATCACCTTGGGGAGCCGCTCCATCGCGCGGTCGGCGTCAATCCCGTTGCTGATGGACTGGTTGAAACGGTAGTAGTTGCCGTCTTTCACGCCGAAGATGACATACATGTCGAGGGACTTGTCCGCATCGGCTTCGCCTTCAAAGGTGATCTGGGTCTTGTCCGTGAAGGTAAGTCCTTTGCCCGATTCCACGGCTTGGCCGTCGACCTTGACCGCAAAGTTCTTGATCGCGTCCGTCACGTGGATGTCAAAATAGATCTCTCCGTCCTTCACGAAGGGGATCAGGTCGAAGTGTTCCTCTATGGCGTCCGTGGTCGCGGCCGGAGTCGTGGCCGGCTGGGTCGGGGCCGGCGAGGCCGAACACGCGGCCAGGGAAACGACCATCAGGAGACATAACAGCAGGGCAGCAGTTTTTTTCATCATGTTATTTCTCCTTGCATTCTCTTCTGAAAAGGAACTGCGCCGGCCCGCGGTGCGGGGGCGGTTTCTTTCCGCTTTTCTAGGATAAAGTTTTTTCGGAAAAAGTCAAGAAAAATGTTGAAAACTGTCCGGGATGCCCGCGCTTTTGCCATTCTTTGCGGCGGGAGATATTGCAAGAGGCGGATTCTTATGGTATACTTACCCCAAATGCCCGGCAGGGCTTCTTTGTGTATGCACAAGAAGCGGTCCGGCAGGGAAAAAAGGAGACCATATGCAGACTTATCCTGACAAACCTTACTATATTACCACCGCCATCGCGTACGCCTCCGGCAAGCCGCACATCGGCAACTGCTACGAGATCGTGCTGACCGACGCCATCGCCCGCTTCCGCCGGGCCCAGGGCTACGACGTATTCTTCCAGACCGGCACGGACGAGCACGGCCAGAAGATCGAGGAGAAGGCAAAGGCCGCCGGCATGGAGCCCAAGGCGTTCGTGGACAAGATCGCCGGCGACATCCGCGGGATCTGGGATTCCCTGAACATTTCCTACGACTACTTCGTCCGCACCACGGACGGTTACCATGAAGCCCAGGTACAGAAGATCTTCAAGAAGCTGTATGATCAGGGCGACATCTATAAAGGCTCCTACGAAGGCTGGTACTGCGTGCCCGACGAGTCCTTCTTCACGGAATCGCAGGTCACGGACGGCAAGTGCCCGGACTGCGGCCGGCCGCTCGTGCGCGCGTCCGAGGAGGCGTATTTCTTCCGCATGAGCAAATACGCGGACCGGCTGATCGCGTATATCAACGAGCACCCCGAATTCATCCAGCCCGTCTCCCGCAAGAACGAGATGATGAACAACTTCCTGCTGCCCGGCCTGCAGGACCTGTGCGTGTCCCGCACGTCCTTCAAGTGGGGCATCCCGGTGAGCTTCGACGACAAGCACGTGGTCTACGTGTGGCTGGACGCGCTGTCCAACTACATCACCACGCTGGATTATCAGGCGGACGGGGAGAGCGGCGAGCCGTATAAGAAATACTGGCCCGCGGACGTGCATGTCATCGGCAAGGACATCATCCGCTTCCATACGATCTACTGGCCCATCTTCCTGATGGCGCTCGGCGAGCCGCTGCCGAAGCAGGTGTTCGGCCATCCCTGGCTGCTGCAGGGTGACGGCAAGATGAGCAAATCCCGCGGCAACGTGCTCTACGCGGACACGCTGATCGATTTCTTCGGCCTGGACGCGGTGCGCTATTTCGTGCTGCACGAGATGCCGTTCGAAAACGACGGCGTCATCACCTGGGACCTGCTGGTCGAGCGCATCAACACCGACCTGGCCAACGTCCTGGGCAACCTGCTGAACCGCACCGTCGCGATGAGCAACAAGTATTTCGGCGGCCGTGTCTGGAAGGCCGGCGTGCACGAGCCCGTAGACGAAGAACTGATCGCGATGGCGAAGGAAACGCCCGCTCGCGTGGAAAAAGACATGGCGACCCTGCACGTGGCGGACGCCCTGACGCATATCTGGGAGCTGTTCAAGCGCTGCAACAAATACATCGACGAGACCACGCCGTGGGCGCTGGCGAAGGATCCGGAGAAGCAGGACCGCCTGGCCTCCGTGCTGTATCACCTGGCCGAGGGCCTGACCATCGGCGCCAGCCTGCTGGCCCCGTTCCTGCCCGAAACGGCGGAGAAGATCGTGAAGCAGCTCGGCGCGGAGCTCCGCCCGTTCGCGCAGCTCGGCGAGTTCGGCCTGCTGCCCGAGACTACAGTGACGGAGACCCCTGAGCAGCTCTTTGCCCGTCTGGACCCCGCGGCCGTGATGAAGCGCGTGAACGAACTGTTCCCCGCCCCGGCCGAAGAGCCCGCGCCCGCGGAAGCGGAAAAGCCCGCGGAGGAGCCCGCGCTCCTCACCCACAAGCCTGAGGTAGAGTACGGCGACTTTGAAAAACTGGAGTTCCGCGTCGGCACCGTCCTGGTCTGCGAAGAAGTCCCGAAGTCCCGGAAACTGCTCCGGTTTGAGATCGATTTCGGCGGCGAGAAGCGCCAGATCGTCTCCGGCATCAAAGCCTGGTACAAGCCGGAAGAACTGGTCGGCAAACAGGTCATGGCCATCGTGAACTTAAAGCCCGCGAAGCTGGCGGGCCTGATCTCCGAAGGCATGCTGCTGTCCGCAGAAGACGCGGAGGGGAACCTGTCCCTGATGACCGTGGGACGGCCTGTGGGCGCCGGCGCCGAGATCCGGTAAACGGCGGACCGCCGCAGGACGGGAAAGCTGACAAAGGAACCGTCCCCCTGTCAGAAAAGCTGACAAAGGAACCGTCCCCCTGTCAGGTGAGAAAAGCAATGAGGTAAGGAATAGATGAGTTTAGTGACGAAAATTTTCGGAACTTACAGTGAAAAGGAGCTGAAGCGCATCCAGCCGCTGGTGAAGGCGATCATCGCGCTGAGGCCGCAGATGATGGAGATGAGCCAGGAGCAGATGCGGGCCAAGACCCGGGAACTGCAGGACCGCCGCCGCCACGGCGAGACCCTGGACGACCTGCTGGTGGAAGCGTTCGCGCTGGTGCGCGAAGCCGCCCGCCGCTCTATCGGCCTGGAGCATTATCCCGTGCAGCTCATGGGCGGCATCATCCTGCACCAGGGCCGCATCGCGGAAATGAAGACCGGTGAAGGCAAGACCCTCGTGGCCACCCTGCCTTCCTTCCTGAACGCGCTGGACGGCGAAGGCGTCCAGGTAGTGACCGTCAACGACTACCTGGCTAAGCGTGACGCGGAATGGATGGGCGAGATCCACCGCTACCTGGGCCTCACCGTGGGCTGCGTCTTAAACAGCATGACCCCGGAAGAGCGCCAGCAGGCCTACGGCTGCGACATCACCTACGTGACCAACAACGAGCTGGGCTTCGACTACCTGCGCGACAACATGGTCATCTACAAAGAGCAGCTCGTGCTCCGCAAGCTCCACTACGCCATCGTGGACGAAGTGGACTCGATCCTGATCGACGAAGCCCGCACCCCCCTGATCATTTCCGGCCAGGGCACCCGCTCCACCAAACTGTACGAGAGCTGCAACTACCTGGCTACCCGCCTGAAACGCGGCGAAGCCAAGGAACTGTCCAAGATGGACATCCTGATGAAGGAAGAGGAGCAGGAGACCGGCGACTTTATCGTCAACGAGAAGGAAAAGCAGGTCCACCTGACCGCGCAGGGCGTCGAGGCCGTGGAAAAATTCTTCCAGATCGACAACCTGGCGGACATCGAGAACCAGGAGATCCAGCACAACATCATCCTGGCGCTGCGCGCGAACTACCTGATGTTCCGCGACCAGGACTACATGGTCAAGGACAACGAAGTGCTGATCGTGGATGAATTCACCGGCCGCGTGCTGCCGGGCCGCCGCTATTCCGACGGCCTGCACCAGGCCATTGAAGCCAAGGAGCACGTGCAGGTGAAGCGCGAGTCCAAGACCCTCGCTACCATCACCTTCCAGAACTTCTTCAACAAATACGAAAAGAAGGCGGGCATGACCGGTACCGCGATGACCGAGGAAAAGGAATTCCGCGACATCTACGGCATGGACGTCATCGAGATCCCGACCAACGTCCCGGTGCAGCGCAAGGACCTGGAAGACCTGGTCTACAAGACCAAGCGCGAAAAACTGCATGCCATCGTGGAAGCAGTGGCGGAGGCGCACGCGAAGGGCCAGCCCGTGCTGGTCGGCACCGTGACCATCGAAGCTTCGGAAGAGATCGCGGCGATGCTGCGGAAGAAAGGCGTCAAACTGAACGTCTTAAACGCGCGCTATCATGAGCAGGAAGCGGCCATCATCGCGGAAGCCGGCGTCCACGGGGCGGTCACCATCGCCACGAACATGGCCGGCCGTGGTACCGATATCAAACTGGACAAGGAAGCGCTGGCGGCCGGGGGCCTGAAGATCGTGGGTACCGAGCGCCATGAATCGCGGCGTATCGACAACCAGCTGCGCGGCCGTGCCGGCCGTCAGGGCGACCCGGGCGAATCACGCTTCTACATCTCCCTGGAGGACGACCTGATGCGCCTGTTCGGCGGCGAGCGGATGATGACCCTGTTCAATTCGCTGCGCGTCCCGGACAACGAGCCTATCGAGCACAAGATGCTTTCCACCGCTATCGAGCGCGCGCAGAAGCGCATCGAAGGCAACAACTTCGGCATCCGCAAGAGCCTGCTGGAATTCGACCAGGTCAAGAACGAGCAGCGCGAACTGATCTACGCCGAGCGCCGCCGCGTGCTGGACGGCGAGGACATGCGCGGCGTGATCATGAAGATGATGGCCGACGTGTGCGACGCCGCTGTGGACACCTACATCTCCGACGACGCCCACCCGCAGGAGTGGGAACTGGACGAACTGAACCAGGCCCTGCTCCCGCTGGTCCCCATCGCGCCGGTCACGGAAAAGACCGTGGAAAACTTCCGCCACAAGAACGACCTGAAGCAGTACATCAAGGAAGAGGCCGTGCGGCTGTACGAGCGGAAGGAAGCGGAGATCGGCGATCCCGAGAAGATGCGCGAGATCGAGCGCGTGATCCTGCTGCGCTGCGTCGACCGCCGCTGGATGAACCACATCGACGACATGGAACAGCTGCGCCAGGGCATCGGCCTGCAGGCCTACGGCCAGAAGGACCCGGTGGTGGAATACAAGATGCAGGGCTTCGACATGTTCGAAGCCATGACCGCCGGCATCCAGGAAGATACCGTCCAGGCCCTGCTGCACATCCGTCAGGAGCAGAAGGTGGAGCGCGAGCAGGTCGCGAAGGCCGTCGGTACGAACCGCGACGACACCGTGGCGAAAGCCCCCGTCAAACGCGCCGACGTCAAGATCTACCCGAACGATCCCTGCCCCTGCGGCAGCGGCAAAAAATACAAGCAGTGCTGCGGCCGGAAGCAGTAACGGAACAAACGGCCCGCCGACAAAGGAAACCTTATGGTCGAATTAGACAATTACAAAACCGAACTTGCCGCCCTCAAAGCCCCGCTCCAGGAAGTCTGGGACTCCCTTGACGTAGCCGGTAAGAAGAACCGCATCCTCGAACTGGACAAAATGATGGAGGAGCCGGATTTCTGGAACGACCCGGCCCGTGCCGCGAAGATCTCCACGGAACTGAAGAACCTGAAGGATACCGTGGCCCAGCTGGAGGGTCTCTCCCGCCAGTACGAGGACATCGAAGTCCTGATCGAAATGGGGTACGAAGAAGACGACCCCGCCGTCGCCGAAGAAGTGGGCGAACTGCTGGCCGCGCTGAAGGATGAACTGGAAGCGCTGCGCATGGAGACCCTGCTTTCCGGCGAATTCGACGCGGACAACGCCATCCTGACCCTGCGCGCCGGCGCCGGCGGCACCGAATCCTGCGACTGGTGCTCCATGCTGTACCGCATGTACACCCGCTGGGCCGCGAAAAAAGGCTTTGAAGTGGAACTGCTGGACATGCTGGAAGGCGAAGAAGCCGGCATCAAATCCGTCACGATCCAGATCAACGGCTATCACGCCTACGGCCTCCTGAAATCCGAGCACGGCGTGCACCGCCTGGTGCGCATCTCGCCGTTCAACGCGGCGGGCAAGCGGGAAACGTCCTTCGTATCCTGCGACGTGATGCCGGATATCGAGGAGGATCTGGACATCGAGATCCCGGATGACGACATCCGCATCGACGTGTTCCGTTCCAGCGGCGCGGGCGGCCAGAAGGTCAACAAAACCTCGTCCGCCATCCGCATCACCCACTTCCCCACGGGGATCGTGGTGCAGTGCCAGAACGAACGCTCCCAGTATCAGAATAAAGACAAAGCCATGCAGATGCTGAAGGCCAAGCTGCTGATCTTAAAGCAGCAGGCCAATCTGGAAAAGGCGGCGGATATCCGCGGCGTGGTTCGGGACAACAACTTCGGTTCCCAGATCCGCTCCTATGTGCTGCAGCCTTATACCATGGTCAAGGATCTGCGCACGAACGTGGAAACGGGCAATGCCGCCGCCGTGCTGGACGGCGACATCGACCGTTTCATTTACGGATTCCTGAAGTTGAAGGCGCTGGAGAAACAGGCGCCGGCTCAGCCTTAAGGCTCCGGAGCGCCGTCCGCCCCGCCGTACTGGATCTTTTCCTGCAAGGCGATGCGGTAGATGGTCTCCCGGCCCCGGAAGTCCGCGTCCCGGTAGCAGCGGACGACGGCGAGGCCCTTCTCGTCCAGAGGCGGGGCGGGCCGGGGCTCGTCCGAGAGGCCCAGCAGATAGTCCGAGGTGGTCCCGAAATAACGGGCCAGGCTGACCAGGGCGTCAGCCTGCGGCGTTCGCCGGCCGGTCTCGTAGGAACTGTAGGTGCTGCGGGCTATATGGAGCTCGTCAGCCACTTCGTTCTGGGTCTTTCCGGTGTCTTTGCGCAGGCACGTCAAACGTTCTGAGATCATGATAATGTCCCCCTTTTTGAAAAGTAGGGCTATTATATTCTGAAGAAACCGGGCGCCGGCCGGATGACGCAAAACGACGCATTTCCGGCAAAAACAGAGGAAAAAAGGCGAAAAATGACGCGCAGAGCGTCACGCCGCGGCAGATATACCAGACCATGACACGACCGTGTCAGAACAGACAGGAAAGGAAAGCCATGTTAACAGACATCGCCATTGCGCAGGCCTGCGAAAAGCAGCACATCCGGGAAGTGGCAAAGACCGCCGGAATCGACGAGAAGTATCTGGAACAGTACGGGAATTACAAAGCCAAGGTGGACTACAGCCTGCTGCAGGACAGGGCGGACCGGCCGGACGGCAAGCTGATCCTGGTGACGGCCATCACGCCCACCCCCGCCGGGGAAGGCAAGACCACCACGACGATCGGGCTGGCTGACGGCCTGCGGAAGATCGGCAAAAACGTGATGGTCGCCCTGCGCGAGCCCTCGCTGGGCCCGGTCTTCGGCATTAAAGGCGGCGCGGCCGGCGGCGGCTACGCCCAGGTCGTGCCCATGGAGGACATCAACCTGCATTTCACCGGGGACTTCCACGCGATCGGCGCGGCCAACAACCTGCTGGCGGCCATGATCGACAACCACATCCACCAGGGCAACGCCCTCCGGATCGACGCGCGCCGCATCACCTGGAAGCGGGCGGTGGACATGAACGACCGCGCGCTGCGCGAGATCGTGGTGAGCCTGGGCGGCAAAGCCAACGGCTTTCCCCGCCAGGACGGCTTCGACATCACCGTCGCGTCGGAGATCATGGCGATCCTCTGCCTGGCGTCCGACATCACGGACCTGAAGGCCCGCCTGGCCCGCATCGTCATCGGCTATGACCTGGACGACCGGCCCGTCACCGCCGGCGACCTGCACGCGCAGGGCGCGATGGCCGCGCTCCTGAAAGACGCGCTCAAACCCAACCTGGTGCAGACGCTGGAGCACACGCCCGCGTTCGTGCACGGCGGCCCGTTCGCGAATATCGCGCACGGCTGCAACTCCGTGACCGCCACACGCATGGCCTTAAAGACCGGCGACTACGTCGTGACCGAGGCCGGCTTCGGCGCGGACCTGGGCGCGGAGAAATTCCTGGACATCAAGTGCCGCATGGCGGGCCTGACCCCGTCCGCGGTCGTGATCGTCGCCACGGTGCGCGCGCTCAAGATGCACGGCGGCCTGGCCAAAACGCAGCTCAAAAATGAAGACCTCGCCGCGCTGGAAAAGGGCCTGCCCAACCTGCTGCAGCATGTCGAAAACATCACACAGGTCTACGGCCTGCCCGCCGTCGTGGCTATCAACCGCTTCCCGGACGACACCGAGGCGGAACTGGCCCTGGTGGAAGAAAAGTGCAAAGCGCTTGGCGTGAACGTCGTGCTGAGCGAAGTGTGGATGAAGGGCGGCGAAGGCGGCATGGCGCTGGCGGAAGAAGTCGTGCGCCTGTGCGAAGTGCCTTCCGAGTTCCGTTTCTGCTATGAGGACGAGCTGAGCCTGAAAGAGAAGATCGAAGCGGTCGCAAAGCGCATCTATCACGCGGACGGCGTGGACTTCCTGGCCCCGGCCGTCAAGGAACTGGACAAGCTGGAATCCCTGGGCTACGGCCGCCTGCCCGTGTGCATGGCGAAGACGCAGTACTCCTTCTCCGACGACGCGGCCAAGCTGGGCGCGCCGCGGAACTTCCGCGTGACGGTGCGCCAGGTGCGCATCAGCGCCGGCGCCGGCTTCGTGGTCGTCCTGACCGGCGACATCATGACGATGCCCGGCCTGCCGAAGAAGCCCGCCGCGGAAAACATCGACGTGGACGAAAACGGCGTGATCACGGGGCTGTTCTGACAGAAAGCCGGCAGGGGCCGATGTTTCGTCGGCCCGCATTCCGAGGACAACATGGCTGAAATATTATTCGGCGCTCCCGTGGCCGCGGCCATCCGGGAACGCAGCAAAACCGAATCGGATGCCTTAAGGCAGGCGGGGATCGCCCCCTGCCTGGCTGTCGTGCGCATCGGCGACCGGCCGGACACCGCCAGCTACGCGGCCGGCCTGGAGAAGAACGCCCCGAAGAGCGGCGTGGAGATCCGGCGCATCGAACTGCCGGAGACCGTCCCGCAGGACGAAGCCGTCCGCATACTGGACGATCTGGGCCGCGACCCTTCCGTCCACGGCATCCTGCTCCTGAGCCCGCTGCCGAAGCATCTGGACGCGGACCTGCTCCGCAACCGCATCGCGCCGGAAAAAGACGCGGACTGCGCCTCGGACCTGTCCCTGGCCGGCGTCTTTTCCAAAAACGGGACCGGACCCGCTCCGGCCACAGCCCGCGCGGTGATGGAGATCCTGAAGTTTTACGGGATCGCCGTCGAAGGGAAGCGCGCCGCCGTGATCGGCCGCTCGCAGGTGGTCGGCCGCCCGCTGGCCATGCTGCTGCTGCGCGATAACGCCACCGTCACGATCTGCCACAGCCGCACGCCCGACCTGGGCGCCGTGCTGCGCGAAGCGGACATCGTCGTGGCCGCCCTGGGCAAGCCGGAAGCGATCGGCGCCGCCGTCCTGGGTGAAGGCCAGGTCATCGTGGACGTGGGCATCCACCGCAGGGAGGACGGCCATCTGTGCGGCGACGTGGACCAGGCGGAAGCCGCCCCGCTCGCCCGCGCCATCACTCCCGTCCCCGGCGGCGTCGGGGCCGTCACCTCCGCCGTCCTGCTCCGCCAGGTCGTCGAATCCGCCGCACGAACGCTGTAAAACCGCCAATAACTTTAGGGGCGGCCCCCGCGTTCGCCCTGGAAAGAATAAACTTTCATGAACTATATCGTATTTGACCTGGAATGGAACCAGTCTCCGGGAGGCCGGTTCCGGGAGAACCCCAAAATTCCGTTCGAGATCCTGGAGATCGGCGCCGTCAAGCTGAACGGCCGCCGCAAGATGGTGGACGAATTCCACGAGACCATCAAGCCCCTGGTCTACACCCGCATGAACCGCTACACGCAGAAAGTGGTCCATATGGACATGAAGGACCTGAAGGATTCCCGCACCTTCACCCCGGTGGCCAAAAGCTTCCTGAAGTGGTGCGGCCGCAATCCCGTATTCGTGACCTGGGGGCCGTCGGATCTGTTCGAGCTGCAGCGCAACCTGGAATATTACCACATCGAGCACCGCTTCCCGCAGCCCTTCCTGTACATCGACCTGCAGAAGATCTACAGCCTGGGCTACCTGGACGGGAAAAAGCGGCCCGCCCTGCACGAGGCGGTGGAGGCGATGGAGATCCCGCAGGACCGCCCCTTCCACGCCGCTTTCGACGACGCCTGGTACACGGCGCAGATCATGCAGAAGATGGAGGGCATCAAGCCGCTGCTCGGCTATAAATCGGTGGATTATTACCGGCTTCCGGAGAAGAAAGAGGAAGAATTCACCCTGAACTTCAAGACCTACTCCAAGTTCGTCTCCATGCTGTACCCGGACAAGGACGCGGCCATGAAGGAAGCCTCCGTGACGGACCTGCGCTGCAACCGCTGCGGCAAGCCGCTGGAGATCAAGATCGACTGGTTCTCCGGCGCCGGCGGCACGATGTACTATGCCCTCTGCGAGTGCCCCAAGCACGGGCCGGTGAAAGGCAAGATCCGCCTGCGCAAGGGCCCGGGCGAGGAAGTGTACGTGGTGAAAACCATCAAAGCCGCCACGGAAGAGGACGTGCAGGACATCGAAGAGCGCAAGCACCAGGCGCAGGAGCGCCGCCACAAGCGCGCCGAGAAGGAAAAAGCCCGCCGCAAAGCCAAGAAAGCCGCGCTGGCGGAGGAAAAGAAACTGCAGCAGAAGGCCCGCATCTCGCAGCAGAAAGCGCGCCGCAGCCGTACCAAGAAACCGGACACGTCTCCGAAGGGACCCAAAAAGGGAGATTGATCAATGGACGTCCTGTCAGAACTCCGCAGCCGGATCAGCCTGAACAATTTCCAGCTGAAGGTCATTGCCGTGGTCAGCATGCTCATCGACCACACAGCGGACGCGATCCCGTGGTTCCGTGCCGCTTCGGTCCGGCCGCTGTACCTGCTGATGCGCTGCGTCGGCCGGCTGGCCTTCCCCCTCTTCGCGTTTTTGATCGCGGAAGGGGCGGTGAAGACCAGAAATATCTGGAAATACGCGCTGCGCCTGGCCGTGTTCGCCGTGATCTGCGAGATCCCGTTCGACTTAAAGGGCGAAGGCCGGCTGTTTTACTGGGGGCACCAGAACACGCTGTTCACGCTGCTGCTGGGGCTGCTGGCCATCATCGGGTTCCGGTGGCTGACGGAGGAGAAACGGAAGGCGCGCCGGGGGAAGACCGCGTACCTGGCCGGCTTCCTCTGGATGGCGGCCTGCGTGGTGCTGGGCCAGTTCATCAAGGCGGATTTCCGCGCGCCGGGCGTCCTGCTGGTCATCGGCTTTTACTTCTGGCGCACGGAGATGGAGAGCAGCGACGTATTCGCGGTCTTCCTGATGCTGGCCATGGGCGTCGCCTGGCGCACGAACATGCTGCAGCTGTTTTCCCTGCTTGCATTTATCCCGATATTTCTGTATAATAATCAGTTGGGCAGAAAAGTGCCGCGCTACACGTTCTACGTGGTTTACCTGGCGCATCTGCTCATCCTCGGCGGCCTGCGGCTGCTGATGAAATAACGCGGGGACGGTGTTTCTTCGCCCCGCATGAAACACGGACTTCAGCCATAAAGATAAGAACGCAATTATGGCATAACAACAATACAAAGGAGCGAGTCATGTACAAAATCGTCAGGAAAAAAGAACTGAATCCTACGGTGACGCAGATGGAGATCCTGGCCCCCCTGGTAGCGAACAAGGCCCTGCCGGGGCAGTTCATCATCCTTCGGGTCGATGAAGAAGGCGAACGGATCCCGCTGACGGTAGCCGGCACGGATCCCAAGGAAGGCACGGTCAAGATCATCTTCCAGATCGTCGGCGAGACCACCCTGCGCCTGAACCACAAGCAGGAAGGCGAGGAGATCGCGGACTTCGTGGGTCCTCTGGGACGTCCCACGGAAACGGAAGGCATCAAGAAGGTCTGCATCGTCGGCGGCGGCGTGGGCTGCGCCATTGCCCTTCCCGTAGCGGAGGAATTCCACCGTCTGGGTGCGGAAGTGACCAGCATCATCGGTTTCCGCAGCATCGATCTGCTGATCCTCGAGGATGAATTCAAGGCTTGCTCCGACCGCTTGATCGTGATGTCGGATGACGGCTCCTACGGCCGTCACGGCAACGTCACCGTCCCGCTGAAGGAAATGCTGGAAGCCGGCGAAAAATTCGACCTGGTCCTGGCCATCGGCCCCGGCGTCATGATGAAGTTCACCGTGCTGACCTGCAAGCCGTTCGGCGTGCCCTGCCGCGTCTCCATGAACCCGATCATGATCGACGGCACCGGCATGTGCGGCGGCTGCCGCCTGACACTGGTCCGGGACGGCAAGCGGATCACGAAGTTCGCCTGCGTGGACGGCCCCGAATTCGACGGCTATGAAGTGGACTTTGACGAGGCTATGTCCCGCGGCCGCATGTACTTCCCGTACGAGCGCCACGCCTACGACGAGGCCTGCAACCTGTTCAAGCAGGGTTAAGGAGGAGAAGACAATGGCATTAAATCCCAAGAAAAACGCGATGCCCAGCCAGGAACCCCAGGTGCGGGCTCACAACTTCAACGAAGTGGCCCTGGGCTACACCCGCGAGCTGGCGCTGGACGAAGCGGCGCGCTGCTTAAACTGCAAGAACAAGCCCTGCGTGGCCGGCTGCCCCGTGAACATCGACATCCCCGGCTTCATCATGAAGGTGAAGGAAGAGGATTTTGAAGGCGCCTACCAGGTGATCAATAAGACCTCCTCTCTGCCCGCCGTCTGCGGCCGCGTCTGCCCGCAGGAGACCCAGTGCGAATCCAAGTGCACGATGGGCATCAAATTCGAGCCGGTCGGCATCGGCCGTCTGGAACGCTACGTCGCGGACTGGCACAACGCCAACGCCACCGGAAAAGCACAGGCTCCCGCCCCCAACGGCCACAAGGTCGCGATCGTGGGCGCCGGCCCCTCCGGCCTGACCTGCGCCGGCGACCTGGCCAAGAAGGGCTACGCCGTCAGCATTTTTGAAGCGCTGCACAAAGCCGGCGGCGTGCTGGTGTACGGCATCCCCGAGTTCCGTCTGCCGAAGGCCATCGTGGCCAAGGAAGTGGAAACCCTGAAGGAACTGGGCGTGGAAGTGGCGACCAACGTGGTCATCGGCAAGACCCTGACCATCGACGAGCTGTTCGAGAAGGGCTTCGAGGCCGTCTTCGTCGGCAGCGGCGCCGGCCTGCCCAACTTCATGAACATCCCGGGCGAGCACTTCAAGGGCGTTTACTCCGCCAACGAGTTCCTGACCCGCAGCAACCTGATGAAGGCTTATCTGGACGATCCGCGCACCCCGATCATGAAGGGCGGCAAAGTGATCGTCGTCGGCGGCGGCAACGTCGCGATGGACGCGGCCCGTACGGCCCTGCGTCTGGGCGCCGAGGAAGTTTCCATCGTCTACCGCCGTTCCATGGACGAGCTGCCCGCGCGGCGCGAGGAAGTGGAGCACGCGGAAGAGGAAGGCATCGTCTTCCGTCTGCTGCAGAACCCGGTGGAGATCCTGGGCTTCAACAACCCGGACAACCCCCGCGACGAGCGCAACGGCTTCGTATGCGGCATGCGCGTGATCAAGATGGAACTGGGCGAGCCCGACGAGAAGGGCCGCCGCCGTCCCGTCCCGATCCCCGGCTCCGAATACGAGCTGGAGGCGGATACCGTGGTCATCGCCATCGGCACCTCCCCCAACCCGCTGATCAAGGACACCACCAAGGGCCTGGAAGTGAACCGTCACGGCGGCATCGTCGTCAATGAAGACGGCCTCACCTCCCGCGAAGGCGTCTACGCCGGCGGCGACGCCGTCACCGGCGCGGCCACCGTCATCTCCGCCATGGGCGCCGGCAAAGTGGCTGCTGCGGCGATCGACGAGTACTTAAGCAACAAATAATTGATAACGCAGGGACGGCCATCAGCCGCCCGGCAGACACCATCACAGGGGCGGCCATTGGCCGCCCTCTTTCCCCGAGGCGGTCCGTCATGACACGTGAACACACCCCTAAACTGATCCTCATCCTCCCCTGCTACAACGAAGCCGCCGTCCTTCCCGTCACGGTCCCGCTCTTCCTGGCCAAACTGCGCCAGCTGATCGCGGACGGCCGCGTCACGGACGCCAGCCGCATCCTCTTTGTGGACGACGGCAGCAGCGACGGCACCTGGGACCTGATCAAAGGCTTCGCCGCGGAGGACCCGCACTTCACCGGCATCCGCCAGAGCCGCAACCGCGGCCATCAGAACGCCGTGCTGGCGGGCCTGATGGAGGCGAAGGACCGCTGCGACATCACGATCTCCCTCGACTGCGACGGCCAGGACGACATCGATGCGATGGATGAGATGCTGGACGCTTACGCCGCCGGCTCGGAGATCGTCTACGGCGTGCGCAACGACCGCGAAACGGACAGCTTTTTCAAGCGCTTCACCGCCGCCCGCTTCTACAAACTCATGAACCGCATGGGCGTGGAAAGCGTGTACAACCATGCGGACTACCGCCTGGTCTCCGCGCGCGTCCTGCAGGCCTTTGCGGACTTTCAGGAAGTGAATATCTACCTGCGCGGCATGTTCCCGCTGGTGGGCTTCCCGAGCACCTGCGTGTATTACAAGCGGCAGGAGCGCGCAGCGGGCCGGAGCCATTATCCGTTCAGCAAGATGGCGGGACTGGCCGCGGACGGGATCACGAGCCTGTCCATCCGCCCGATCCGCATCATCACCGCGCTGGGCTTCTTCGTCTCGCTGATCAGCCTGATCGGCATCATCTGGATCCTGATCACGCACTTCGCGGGCCATACCGTGGCCGGCTGGGCGTCCACCACCGCCATCATCTGCTTCGCCACCGGCATCCAGATGCTCTCGCTCGGGATCATCGGGGAATACGTCGGCAAGATCTATCTGGAAAGCAAGCACCGCCCGCGCTATATCATCAGCGAGCGGACGGGGGAGAAGGAAGAGCAAGGGGAAAATGAAAAGGCGGACCGCACCGTCCGCCCGGAATGATCTTCGTAAACGGGACCGCTACGGTCCTGTTTTTTTATACAGGAAATAATCATAGTACCGGTACGAGAAGAAGAAATTCGCCGTCTGCACCAGCTCGTACTGCCCGTCTTTCAGCAGCCGCTTCGGCAGCGGGTCGCGCCGCGTGACCACGTAGTCCGCTTCCGCGTTCAGGATCACGGATTCCTGCTCGGGCCTGAGCTCGGGCGGATTCATGTTGAAGAAGCAGAAGAAACGGTTGACCGGATGGGCGCCGGCGGTGTAGTAGAAGCCGCCGTCCAGGAACCAGTAGTTGAGCAGGGTGGCGTCCGGTGTTTCGCGGATGGTCTCCGCAAACTGATACTGGGGCAGATCGGTTTTTTTGTACTTCATCAGATATGCGCCGGGCGAGAACAGGCCGATGGCGAGCATGCCGCCGCCGGCCAGAAGCAGGGCGGCGAGACCCAGCAGGAGAGAGGCCTGCCGGGGAAGCACCGGGCTGTCCGGGACCGCGATGCCTGCGCGGACCGCCAGCCATTCGGCCAGCCAGGCGATACCGGTGAGTCCGGTCACGGCGAACGGCGCCAGCGTCAGACCGTAATACGCGTAGCCGGGGCTGCTGACGTAGGTCGTGACCGCGATCCCCGCGAAGCAGAGCAGCACGGTCAGGCTTTCGCGCCAGTGCCGCCGCAGCCCGGCGAGCAGGAAGGCGGCGCCCGGCCAGACGAGCCAGCCGTACGCGGCGCGGTTCTTTTTATAGGTCTGCTTCAGCGCGGTGATGATGCGCTCCGCCGCGGTCAAATCATCCTCTTTGGCGTAGATCGTCATATTGTCGGTGAAATAGACCCGGAACAGGTCGCCCAGCGCGCCGTGCAGCGCGAAATACAGGAAGACGGGCACGGAGATCAGGACCAGGCCAGCCAGCATTTCGCCGGCAGCGCGCAGGATGCGGAGCCACCAGCCGCGGCTGCCGTACCAGATGATCACGGCCAGCGCCACCCCTGCGAAAAAGCCGCAGAACGTATACTTGGTCCAGAACCCGAAGCCGGCCAGCAGGCCGATGACCAGGTCTTCCCGGAGCGTCAGCGGCCGGTCTTCGCGCATGGCGCGCAACATCCAGTATGCGGACAGCGGGAACGCGAACAGATAGATCTCCTCCAGCGACCCCGTATTGACGAACGACGGCGCCAGCGGCAGCGCGACGCCCAGGAACACCATCACCAGATACGGCGCCAGCCGGTTCTTCACGTACAACCCGCAGATCTTCGCGCTGTAGTACAGGAACAGGCCAAAGCCGATCACTTCCGTCAGATAAACGCCGAAGTAACCCTGCTTGAAGAAAATCGCCAGGAACGCGTGCAGCATGAACAGCAGCGGCCCCTTCTGCTCGAACAGGTCGCGGTAGGGCACCTGTCCGCGCAGCATCTCGCGGCCGACCGTCATGTATACGTTCAGGTCCACGTTATCGTTCATCGGATACAGCGGCGAGCTCTTGCTCCCCACCAGCAGGAACAGCGCACTCAAAACGAACGCCGCCGTCAGCAGCAGGGACGGTTTGCGGAATCGCCATTTGCAGTTTTTCAGTTCCGGCAGTTTCATGGTCACCTCAAAAATGTCAGGGCCGCTCCATTATAGCGTAGATTTTCCTCTTGACAAATACCGTCCGGGGGTATACAGTATAGGCGGAAGATACCCCTGGGCGGTATCGATGATCAAGAGAGAAGGAAGAATTCATGGATAATACATGCTGCCACGCCAAAAAGTTGCGGGATGAAGAGGAAAAGAGAAATCTGATGAACCGGCTGAAACGGATCGAGGGCCAGGTGCGCGGGCTGCAGAACATGCTGGAGCAGGACGCGTACTGTCCGGATATCCTGATCCAGGTGTCGGCGGTGACCCAGGCGCTGAACAGTTTCAATAAAGAGCTGCTGGCGGAGCACATCCGCAGCTGCGTCGTGGAGGACATCCGCGCGGACAAGCTCGAGACCATCGACGAGCTGGTGGAAACGCTGAAGAAGGTGATGAAATAATGGATCGGTATACTGTCACGGGCATGAGCTGCGCCGCCTGCAGCGCCCGGGTGGAAAAGGCGGTGTCCGGCGTGGAAGGCGTCACGGAATGCAGCGTCAGCCTGCTGACCAATTCGATGGCGGTGGAAGGCACGGCGTCCCCCGAGGCCGTCGTCCGCGCCGTGGAAGCGGCGGGCTACGGCGCGTCGCTGCTCGGAGCGCCGTCGGAGAGCAGTGATTCGTATCAGGCGCGCCTGCAGCAGACGCGCGCGGCGCTGGAGGACACGGAGACGCCGAAGCTGAAAAAGCGGCTGATCGCCTCCGTCGCGGTGCTGCTCGTCCTGATGTATTTTTCGATGGGCCATATGATGGCCGGCTTCCCGGCCCCGAAGGCCTTCGACAACATGGTCTTCATGGGAATCTTCCAGATGTGCCTGGCGCTCATCGTCATGGCCATCAACGGCAAATTCTTCCGCAGCGGCCTCACCTCGCTGCTCCACCGCGCGCCGAACATGGACACGCTGGTGGCGCTGGGCTCCGGCGCGGCGTTCGCCTATTCGCTGGCGGAGCTGCTGCTGATGGCGCTGGCGCAGGGCGAAATGGACCACGCGGAAGTCATGCGCCTGGGCGGAAACCTCTATTTTGAGACCGCGGCGATGATCCCGACGCTGATCACGATCGGCAAGCTGCTCGAATCCCTGTCCAAGGGCCGCACGACGGACGCCCTGCGCGGGCTGATGGAGCTCGCACCCCAGACCGCCACGCTCCTGCGCGACGGGCAGGAGGTCACGGTGGACATCGAGGCGGTACAGGCGGGCGACCTGTTCGTGGTCAAGCCCGGTGAGAGCATCCCGGTGGACGGGGTCGTGGAATCCGGGACCGGCGCCGTGAACGAAGCCGCCCTGACCGGGGAAAGCATCCCCGTGGACAAGCAGGCGGGAGATCCGGTCTCCGCCGCGACCGTCAACGGAGCGGGCTACCTGGTCTGCCGCGCCACCCGCGTGGGAAAGGACACGACGCTGTCCCAGATCATCCAGATGGTCTCCGACGCGGCGGCGACGAAAGCGCCGCTGGGGCGCATCGCGGACAAAGTGTCCGGGATCTTCGTGCCCACAGTCATCGGCCTGGCGCTGCTGACGATGGCGGGCTGGCTGATCGCCGGCCGCGACTTCACGTTCGCGGTCGCGCGCGGCATCTCCGTGCTGGTCATCAGCTGCCCCTGCGCGCTGGGGCTGGCCACGCCGGTGGCAATCATGGCGGGCAGCGGCGTCGGCGCGAAAAACGGCATCCTGTTCAAGACGGCCGCCGCGCTGGAAGGCGTGGGCCGCACGCAGATCGTCGCCATGGACAAGACCGGCACGCTGACCAAGGGCGAACCCGAAGTGATGGGCCTGTACCCGGCGGACGCCATTTCCGCAGAAGAACTCCTGCGTCTTGCCGCCGCCCTGGAAGCGAAGAGCGAGCACCCGCTGGCGAAAGCGGTGATGAAGAAGGCTGCGGAAGACGGCATCCCCGCCCCGGAAGTCACCGATTTCCAGGCCCTGCCCGGCAACGGCCTGACTGCCCGCCTGGTTGATTCTGCGCGCCTGTCCGGTCCCGCCGCCCGCACCCTTCGCGGCGGCAGCCTGAAATACATGGCCGCCGAACTCTCCCTCCCCGCCTCCGCCTCCGCGCAGGCCGCCTCCCTCTCGGAGCAGGGCCTGACCCCGCTGCTGTTCGCGCGGGATGAGGAATTCCTCGGGATCATCGCCGTCGCGGACGCCCTCAAGGAGGACTCCCTCGCCGCCGTCGCCTACATGGACGAGCTGGGCCTGAAGACCGTAATGCTGACCGGCGACAACGAAAAGACCGCCCGCGCCGTCGCCGCCAAGGCTGGCGTGAAGGACGTGGCGGCCGGCGTGCTGCCCCAGGGCAAGGAAGAGGTCATCCGCTCTCTGTCGGCGCAGGGGAAGACCGCGATGGTGGGCGACGGCATCAACGACGCCCCCGCCCTCGTGCGCGCGGACGTGGGCCTGGCCATCGGCGCCGGCACCGACGTCGCCCTGGACGCGGCCGACATCGTCCTGATGAAGAACTCGCTGATGGACGCCGCCGCCGCGGTCAAACTGGGCCGCGCCACCATCCGCAACATCCACGAAAACCTCTTCTGGGCCTTCATTTACAACCTGATCTGCATCCCCCTGGCCATGGGTCTGCTGGGGATCGAGCTCAAGCCCATCTACGGCGCGGCCGCCATGAGCCTTTCCAGCTTCACGGTCTGCATGAACGCGCTGCGGCTGAACCGGGTGAAACTGTACCCGTTCAATTATAAAAGAAGCGAAAGCGGAAAGCCGGAGCCGGCCGGGACCGGGACCGGACCCGCAACCGAACCAGCAACCGAACCCGAAATCACGACCATAACAAAGGAGGAACCTACCGTGACCAAAACCCTTGAGATCGAAGGCATGATGTGCATGCACTGCGAAGCCCGCGTCAAAAAAGCCCTGGAAGCCCTGCCCGGCGTAAAATCCGCCGCCCCCAGCCATGAGACCGGCACCGCCGTCGTCGAACTGACCGAAGCCGTCCCGGACGACGTTCTGAAAAACGCCGTCGAAGCGCAGGATTATAAGGTAAAAGCCGTCTTTTGATTAACAAAAACAATTCATTTGAGGGCGGGGCGGAAAGCCCTTGCCCTTTTTTCTTTCCTATGGTAAACCTGAAGGGTCGGAGACGAACGGAAATCTATCCCGAAACAATTATTTTTCAAGGAGGCGCCTGATGAAAGTCGGTTGCGTAAAAGAGATCAAAAACAATGAGAACCGTGTGGGCCTGACCCCGGACAATGTCAAAGCGTACGTCCGCGCCGGCCATGAAGTCCTGATCCAGAAAGGGGCCGGCCTCGGCTCCGGTTTCACGGACGAGCAGTACGTGGCGGCAGGAGCCCAGATCCTCTCCACGGCCCGCCAGGTCTGGAGCAAGTCTGAAATGATCGTCAAGGTCAAAGAGCCCCTGGAACCCGAATATAAACTGATGAAGAAGGACCAGATCCTGTTCACCTACCTGCATCTGGCCGCCGACAAGGAACAGACCGACGCCCTGCTGGAGCGCCAGGTCAAGGGCGTCGCCTACGAGACCCTCGTGGAACGCGACGGCTCCCTGCCGCTGCTGATCCCCATGAGCCAGATCGCCGGCCGCCTGTCCATCCAGGAAGGCGCCAAGTATCTGGAGAAGACCTTCGGCGGCGAAGGCGTGCTGCTGGCGGGCGTGCCCGGCACTCCCAAGGCCAACGTCGTGATCCTGGGCGCCGGCACCGTGGGCACCAACGCCTGCAAGATCGCCGTCGGCATGGGCGCGAACGTGACCATCATCGACATCAACTTAAAGCGTCTGGAGTACCTGGACGAGATCTTCGGTTCCCGCATCCAGACCCTGGTCTCCACGGACGCCAATATCGAAAACGCCGTGAAGGAAGCCGACCTGGTGATCGGGTCCGTGCTGATCCCCGGCAAGTCCGCCCCCAAGCTGTTCAAGAAGGCTTACCTGAAGGAAATGAAGCCCGGCGCCGTCTTCGTGGACGTGGCCGTGGACCAGGGCGGCTGCGGCGAGACCACGCACGCCACCACGCATGACGATCCGATCTTCGTCGTGGACGGCGTCGTGCACTACTGCGTCGGCAACATGCCCGGCGCCGTGCCGCGCACTTCCACCATCGCCCTGACCAACGCGACCCTGCGCTACGGCCTGCAGATCGCGAACCTGGGCCTGGAGAAGGCCTGCCAGGCGAACCCCTGCATCTACTCCGCCATCAACACCTACGCGGGCAAGCTGACCTGCAAGAACGTGGCGGACAGCTTCGAGGGCTACGAGTACACGGACATCCGCACGCTGTTCTGATGAATGGCGGCGGGGCCGCAAGGGGAACCCGCAGAATATACACAATAAAAAAGCATCCGGTCCGCCGGATGCTTTTTTATATTGTCCCGCTGCGATTTTATTCTTCCGCCGCGGTCTGTCCCGGCGCAACTTCTTTTTCCTGCTCCGCCTGATGCACCACGACCTGCGTGAACGGGATCTCGATCCCCGCCTTGTCGAACGCGATCTTGATCTCGCGGTTCATGATGCGCGGCGCGGAGAACACGTTCTTCTCGTCCACCTGTCCCACGAACTTCAGCACGACGCCGGAATCGCCCAGTTCCTGGACGCCCAGGTAGCGCGGATCCGCCAGGAATACCTCGGGATACTTCTCCCGGATCTTCGGCATCAGTTCCGCGATCACTTTCTCCACGTATTCGATATCGGAAGAGTAAGCGATGCTGACGTTCGTGACCGCCATACTGTCGGAAGAGGAGCGGTTCAGCACGTTCCGCAGGTCGGAGTTGTTGATGATCTTGATATTGCCGCCCGGGTCTTTGACGCAGGTGGTTCGGATCCCGATGCTCGTGACCGTCCCGCGGAAGCCGTTGATCTCGATGATGTCTCCCACGTTAAATTCGTCCTCGAACACCAGGAAAACGCCCGTGACCATATCCTCCACCAGGCTCTGCGCCCCGAAGCCGATGATCAGGGCTAAGATCCCGATGCTGGCGAAGATCGTGCTGATATTCACGCCGATCGCGGAGAAGCACCAGATCACGCCGATGATGACGAGCACGTAGCTGAGCGCGCTCCGCATCAGGGAGACCAGGCTCCTGCCCTTGCCGGACTTCGGATTGACCTTGCTCAGCACGAAACTGAGGATCTTATAGATCAGGATGACAGCCAGGACGACCGCGATCACCTGGAACAGCGAGACCCAGCTGATGCTGATGCTCTGCGAGATCTTCCCCACGTCGCCGAAGGTCTTGACCCAGGCTTCCTTCAGCTTTGATTTCGCGTCCTGGGACAGGAAGGGGATCAGCGACGGGTTGGTGAGCAGCAGGAATACGATCAGAATGGCCGCCCAGAGGATGATCTGGGTGATGTTGACTTTCTTCCGCTCCCTTACAGGGGTTTCGTTGGCCGGTGCTTTGTTTTCCATAATGTGTCTCCTTCTGACTGACTGTCGGTCGGTTTGTATTCTGTCATGACCGGGCCCTTCCGCGGGCCGCGGTCCGGAAATGCGCTGTCCGGGCGTTACGGCGCCGGCGAGAATTTAACGTGCAGCGAATGCACGGTCCCTTCTTCGTCCGTCATGACGCCGTACACATATGTGGTGCCGTAACTGAGCTCCGCCTGCTGCAGGACGGTCAGCGTGCCGCCTTCCATCTGCTGGGGCTGCAGCGCATAGATGCCGCCTTCAAAGGTGGTGGCGTAAATGTACAGGGCCGCGCTGTTTTCGATGTCCGGGCTGCCGTAGATATCCACGGTCACGTCCCGGTCGATCATCAGGCAGCTGGGGCTGAATTCGCTTTCCATGTACAGGCCCACGCCCGATGTCTGCGTGTCGTTGACGGCCAGCGAGCCGTCGCCGGTGATCGTCAGGGATCCGCCGAAATACCAGCCCCAGATCCGGATGCGGGACAGGCGGTTTTCGCCGTGCAGCTCGATGGTGAAGTTGTTGCCCATCAGGTTGGCTTCCAGGGCCAGGTCGCCGCCGTCAAAATCCGTCAGGGTCAGTGTGTTGGTGTCGGCGTCGTAGTGCGCGCCGCGGTCCGTCAGGTCCACGATGTCGGGGAATTCCTGGGTGCGGTCGACGCCCACGTGGATCGGCAGCGTGCCTTCCTCCTCGTTCCCCATGATCAGGTATTCGCAGCCGGGCTCCAGGTAGATGTTTTTGTTGTCATCCACCGGGTTTTCCAGGTAGTCGTTCGGGTATTCATAGGTGTTGGTCCAGTTGGCGGAGGAGTATCCGTTGGGCCAGGGATTGATCAGGACGGGGAATTCGTCGTCGTAAACGGGCTCGGTGGTGGGGGCTTCCGTGGTAGGGGCCTCGGTGGTGGGAGCCGCAGTGGTGGGAGCTTCGGTGGTCGGCGCCTCCGTCGTGGGCTCCTCCGTGGTCGGATCTTCCGTCGCCGGTTCTTCCGTGGTCTCGGGGGCGAAGGTCTCCGAAGGGTCGGTCTCAGGGATCTCCGTGAGCGGGACTTCCGTGCCGGGGATGGTCGGCTCCGAAGCCGTCGGGTCCATCACTTCATGAGACGCATAATGAGAAGGGTCCGCGAAGGGGTCTTCCCGCAGGAAGTCGCGGCCCATGGCATCGGTCGTGGCGGCGACGGCGATCAGGGCGGCGGCGATCAGCGCCATCAGACGGAAGCGGGTAGCCCCGGCCTGCCCGGACGGGGCCGGCCCGGCTGCCCCGGTGTTCTCATTCCATTCCAGCCCGGGATCCGGCGCGGGGAAATCACCGGCTTCGGAAGCAGGGGAAGCCGGTTCGCGGAAATCCGGACCGGGAGAAGAGAATTCGTCCCCGTCTTTCCTGTTCCGTCTGTTTTTCTTGAGCAGATCCTGCAGTTTCATGACATGCCTCGCCTGAAACATAATAGCATCTTTGCGGGCCGGATACAAGCCGAAAACTGCGGATTTGCGTTTTACTTGCTTTTTTACAGGCTCTTTGATATAATACTGCGGAAAGGCAAAGGAGTTTTTTTCTGATGCCTTGAATGTCGTTAAAAAAGAGAGGTTAATACATGAGTTTTGGGGATAAGGAACTGACAAACGACAGACCGGCGGAGTATGAGGCCGGGAAGGACGTTTCCCGCAGCCGGCGGAATCAGAAGGCTGAGACCGGCGGCAATCTGCCCGGCATCCTGATCACGGGGCTGTTCGTGCTGGTGGAAGGCTGGTTCTTCCTGCAGCTGCTCCGCTTCAAACTGCTGCCGGCCAAATACATGGTGCTGATCGGCGCAGGCCTGCTGCTGCTGGCGGGGCTGGTCTGCTTTCTGTGCTGGAGCGTTAAAAAACGCACGAAGTTCATTATCGGCGCGGTGCTGGCCCTTCTGGCGAGCGCGGGCCTGATCATCGGCACCGGCGTCATCAATAAGGTGCACGGCAGTATCAAGAACTGGGAAGCGCCCACGACCGACGCGCATCAGACGGTCTCCATGGGCATTTACGTCCTGAAGGAGGATACGCTGTCCGCGGTGGAGGAACTGACCGGCTCTGTAGTCGGCATCCTGCAGACGGTGGACCGCAGCGAATCCGAACAGGTCCTGGACGAGATCGCGCCGAAAATGAAGGAGCCCCTGCAGGTCAGGACGTACGGTAGTTTTGCGGAAGCCATCAAAGGCCTGTATGCGGGCGAAGTCCGCGCCATCATCCTGAACAAGGAATTCATCGAAGTCCTGGAGGGAATGGACGAATTTGCGGACGTCAAGGACAAAGTCCGCCTGATCACGGATTATTACGCGGAAAGACCCACGCAGGTCGCGACGCTTCCTTCGGACCCGGCGGCTTCCACGGCGGAAGGCACCGACGGGGAGTCCACCGACGCTCCGCACCACGGGACCCGCAGCTGGAAAATCATAAAGCCTTCGGCTACGGAAACGGAAGAGCAGGAGACGACGGAGAGCCAGTCGGTACCGGTCTACACGGAAGAACTGCCCGAAGGAACGATCGGGACGGCTCCGCCGCCCACGGAACCGCCCACGGCGGGCCCGATCCAGGTGCCGGAAGGCCAGGAGGGACGGATCTTTACCGTCTATATCTCCGGTCTGGACACCCGCGGCGGCGGCCTGCCTACCCGCGGCAACAGCGACGTAAACATCCTGGCCGTGGTGAACATGAACACGCATCACGTGCTGCTGATCAGCACGCCTCGCGATTTCTTCGTGCCTTTCCCCACCGTGGGCGGGGCCCGGGACAAACTGACCCATGCGGGCTATTACGGCGTGGACGCCAGCATAGCGGCGCTGCGCAACCTGTACGGCGTGGACAGCCAGTATTTTGTCCGGGTCGGTTTTGACGGTGTGAAAAAACTGGTGACCGCCCTGGGCGGCGTCACGGTCTATTCCTCCTATTCGTTTACGGCCGGCGGGTACAGCTTTACCCAGGGGACCAATCATCTGAACGGTGCGCAGGCGCTGGCCTTCGCGCGCCACCGCCGCGGCATGGAAGGCGGCGACCGCGCCCGCGGGAACAACCAGCTGGCCCTGCTCAAGGGCATCATCCAGAAGATCGCCTCGCCGTCCACGCTCGGCCGCCTGAACTCGGTGCTGGATGCCGTGAGCAGCCTGATCCAGACCACGATCCCGTACGATACCATCGCCGCCTTCAGCCAGAGCGCCCTGGGCGGAGACAACTGGACGGTCGTGCACTACAGTGTGAACGGCTACAACGGGATGGAATACAGCTTCTCGGTGGGCGACACGCGGTTCGTCATGTACCCCGACTACGGGACGGTAAGCTACGCGCAGTCCCTGATCCGGCGCGTTTACAACGGAGAGATCGTCAGTCCCTGAGGACCGGCGGAAACCTGATTTATGATAGAAACATCGACCAAGCGCAGAAAAAAGAAACTGATCGAACACTGGCACATCATCATGATCCTGATGATGGCGGCGGATTTCGTGCTGATCCACGCGGCCTATTTTCTGGCCCTGTGGATGCGGTTTGATTTTGTCTTTTCCAGTATTCCGAAGACCTATTTTTCCGCGTACCGGAGTTTCATCACCTATTATGCGGCCGGCTGCATCCTCCTGTTCTGGTTCATGCGGCTGTACCGCAGCATCTGGCGCTTTGCCAGCTACATGGAACTGCTGCTGACCCTGGGCGCCTCCGTGCTGGCCTCGGCGGCCCACACGGTCCTGATCATCCTGCTGGTGCGCCGGATGCCCACTTCCTATTACCTGCTGGGCGGCGTGCTGCAGTTCGTGTTCCTGCTGGGGGTCCGGTTCTCCTACCGCTTCCTGCTGCTGCTGCGCCGGAAGAAATCGGACGGCCCCGTGGAGCGGCTCATGCTGATCGGCGCCGGCTCGGCCGGGCAGATGATCCTGCGCGACATCAACCACGGCGGGGACCAGCACAGCCGGGTGGTCTGCATCATCGACGACAACCCGAACAAATGGGGCCGCTTCGTGGACGGTGTGCCGGTGGCCGGCGGCCGCGACGACATCCTGGCCGCGGTGGATAAATACCGGATCAACAAGATCTTCTTCGCCATCCCGAGCGCTTCCGCGGCGGACCGGCGCGATATCCTGAATATCTGCAAGGAGACCGGCTGCGCCATGAAGCAGCTGCCCCGCCTGTACGCGGACAGCGACGACAAGATCTCCGCGCTGGCCATGCGCAACGTGTCCATGGAGGACCTGCTGGGCCGTGAACCCATCAAGACGGACCTGGATGAGGTGTTCCGCATGATCCAGGGCAAGACCGTGCTGGTTACGGGCGGCGGCGGATCCATCGGCAGCGAGCTCTGCCGGCAGATCGCGTCCCACCGGCCCGGCCGCCTGATCATCTTCGACATTTACGAAAACAACGCCTACGACATCCAGCAGGAGTTAAAGCGCTCGAATCCGGAACTCGATCTGAAGGTGCTGATCGGTTCCGTCCGGGACAGCCGCAAGGTGTTCGAACTGTTTGAAACCTACCGGCCCCAGATCGTGTACCACGCGGCGGCGCACAAGCACGTCCCGCTGATGGAGGACAGCCCCTGCGAGGCCATCAAGAACAACGCCATGGGGACCTACAAGACCGCCTACGCCGCCATCGTGCACGGCTGCGAGCGCTTCGTCCTGATCTCCACGGACAAGGCGGTGAACCCCACCAACATCATGGGCGCCAGCAAGCGTCTGTGCGAGATGATCATCCAGGGTTTTTCCATGATGATCAAGGAAGGACGGGCCTCGGAGATCCCGCAGCTCTTCACGCATGAAGAGTCGCACCACAACCTGGATGCCGCCAGCATCGATTTCTCCAAAGTGAAGACCGAATTCGCCGCGGTGCGCTTCGGCAACGTGCTGGGCAGCAACGGCTCCGTGATCCCGCTGTTCCGCAAGCAGATCGAAAACGGCGGGCCGGTCACCGTCACCCACCCGGACATCATCCGCTATTTCATGACGATCTCCGAAGCCGTCAGCCTGGTGCTGCTGGCCGGGACCTACGCCCGGGGCGGCGAGATCTTCGTGCTGGACATGGGCTCGCCCGTGAGTATCGACGCCCTGGCCCGCAACCTGATCAAACTGTCCGGGTACCGTCCGGACAAGGACATCAAGATCGTCTACACCGGGCTGCGCCCCGGCGAGAAGCTGTATGAAGAGAAACTGATGGCGGAAGAAGGCATGCAGAAGACTGCCAACGACCTGATCCACATCGGCAAGCCCATCCCCTTTGAACCGGCGGTGTTCTTTGAACAGCTGGAGGGGCTGATGCTGGCTGCCTACAAGAACAAACGGGATATCAAGGAACGGGTGGCGGAAGTCGTCCCCACTTATCATCTGGAGTGATCACATGAGCATCATCGATTTCAGAAACGACGAACGGTTTGCGGGCATCGCCCCGTTTGAAAGCAAGGTCTGGCTGTCCTCGCCCACCATGCACGGGGAAGAAGCGTTCTGGGTAAACGAAGCGATCCGCACCAACTGGGTCTCCACCGTGGGCGAGAACATCAACGAGGTGGAACGCCTCAGCGCCGAAAAGATCGGCCGGAAATACGCGGTCGGCCTGTCCTGCGGCACCGCCGCCCTGCACCTGGCCATCAAACTGGCCGGGGAACGGCTGTACGGCCAGCCCGCCGTCGGCCACGGCAGCCTGGAAGGCCGGAAGGTCTTCTGCAGCGACATGACCTTCGACGCCACGGTGAACCCGGTGGCCTATGAAGGCGGCGAAGCGGTCTTCATCGACACGGAATACGATACCTGGAACATGGATCCCGCAGCGCTGGAAAAGGCCTTCGAGATCTATCCCGAAGTAAGGCTGATCGTGGTCGCCCACCTGTACGGCACGCCCGGCAAGGTCGCGGAGCTCCGCCGGATCGCGGACGCGCACGGCGCCCTGATCGTGGAAGACGCGGCGGAATCCTTCGGCGCCACGTATGACGGTGTCCAGACCGGTATGTTCGGCGATTACAGCGTCATCAGCTTCAACGGCAACAAGATCATCACCGGCAGCGCCGGCGGCATGTTCCTGACCGACAGCGTCGAGGATGCGAACAAGGTCCGCAAATGGTCCACCCAGAGCCGCGAGGACGCCGCCTGGTACCAGCACGAGGAACTCGGCTTCAACTACCGGATGAGCAATATCATCGCCGGCGTGATCCGCGGCCAGCTCCCGCATCTGGAAGAGCACATCGCCCAGAAAAAAGCGGTCTTTGAACGCTACCGGGAGAACCTGAAGGGACTGCCCGTGCAGATGAACCCCATCGATTTCACGCACTCCGAGCCCAACTACTGGCTCAGCTGCCTGATCATCGACCCGGACGCCATGTGCCCCACCGTGCGCGGCGAAAAGGAAGCGGTGTACGTCCCCACGCCAGGCAAGTCCTGCCCGACGGAGATCCTGGAAGCCATGGCCGCCTTCAACGCGGAAGGCCGCCCCATCTGGAAGCCCATGCACATGCAGCCCATGTACCGCATGCACGGCTTCATCACCCGGAACGGCAGCGGCCGGGCCCGCAGCAACGCCTACATCCGGGAGACCGGAGCTGTGGACGTCGGCATGGACGTCTTCCGGCGCGGCCTGTGCCTGCCCAGCGACAACAAGATGACGGCGGAGCAGGTGGACGGGGTGTCGGAGATCATCAGAAGGTGTTTTGACTGAAAAACCGGCCCGTAACGATTAACGCGGAGGCAGAACATGAAGTTTAAGCGCATGATGCAATTGATCGGTCTGTGTATGCAGCGGGGCGCCAAAAGAAGAGGCAATTACCTGCGGAAACATCAGGTCTTCGCGGGCGTGGGCGAAAACGTGCGCTATCAGCCGCGGAAGATCCCGCTGTACGGCGAACTGATCCGGATCGGCGATAACGTTATGATCGGCAGCAACGTCTCGCTGATCACCCATGACGCGATCCATACGGTCTATAACGGATTGCCGGACCGCGAGAGAAAGCTGCCCGAAAAAGTGGACTGCATCGAGATCGGCAGCAATATTTTCATCGGCGCCAGGGCTATCATCCTGGGCGGGGTGAAAATAGGAGACAACGTCATCATCAGCGCGGGGACCCTCGTCAACAGGGACCTGGAGCCCGGAGGCGTGTACGGCGGCGCGCCGGCGCACCGGATCGGCGATTTTGACGCTTTCTGGGAGAAGCGGCTCAACCACCCCTATCAGACGGTGGCGAAAAACCAGCAGATCTCCCCGGAAGAAGCGGAATCCGCCTGGAAAAACTTTTATGCCGCCAGAAGCGCGGGATCGGAAGGACCGGGAGAATAAAACATGGCGACCAATTACGACAAACTGCTGGAACGGATGCGGACGGAAGCGGGCATGGATTACCGCTGGTCCGCGATGTTCGTAAAAAAACTGCGCGACGACGAGGCGGCTTTTCCCGTCCCGGACGAGGACAAAAAGCGCTGGGCCCTGGAACGCGGTTTTTATCCCGGCCGCATCGAACTGTACGGCCTGACCGAAGACAATTACATGCAGTACATGCCGGACTTCCAGTATTTCATGCTGCATCCGCTGAACAACCATTTCCTGAAATGGCTGGACAAGACCACGCTGAAGTACGTGATGAACAGCGGCGGCGTCGAAGACACCATGCCGAAATACTACGCCTACGTGGAAAACGAACTGTGCCGCGGCCGCTACACCTACCTGATGGACTGTCCGCGCGACATCCCCCGGGACAAAGACTTCCTGTGGAACCTGCTGAAGCGCCAGGGCGTCCTGGCCCTGAAGCCCAACTCCGGTACGTCCGGCGGCTTCGGCTTTATGAAGCTGGAACTGCGCGGGGATGAACTCTACGAAAACAACAAACGGATCGGCATGGACCGCTTTGAAGAGATCCGGGACACGATACGGAATTATATCATTACGGAATACTGCTATCAGAACCATGAACTGGCGAAGATCTGGCCGGACAGCGAATGCACCCTGCGCGTGACCATGTGCAAGGATTACACGGAGGATAAGTTCGCGGAAACCACCTGGACCTGCGCCATTTCTTTCGCCCGCTTCGGCAGCGTGATCAGCGGCGGCGCCAGCAACCTTTCGTCCGGCGGCGTCGGCATCGGTTTTGATTTTAAGACCGGGAAATACAAAGACTACGGCCTCCGGTACCGGCGCTTCACGCCGGACGGCAACTGGATGCTGGACCGGCATCCGGATACGAACGCGCAGTGGAAAGGCGACGGCCTGCCGAACTGGGAATTCGTCCGCTCCAAGATCGAAGCGGTCTGCCAGCATGTCTCGTCGCTGGATTACATGGGCATGGACGTCATCATCACGGAAGAGGGCATGATCATCTGCGAGATCAACTCCCATCCGGCCATGGACTACGCGCAGGTCATGTGCAGCCCGGTACTGTCCATCCCGAAGGTACGGGAGTTCTTTGAACACAAGGGACTGCGGAAACAGGATCCTTCCGTGTTCTGCCGGGCGTATTTCGACAGCCAGGAGTGACAGCCCGCGGAAAGGAGACTTCTGTGAAAGTACTGGTATTTGCCCCGCACCGGGACGATGAGATCATCGGCTGCGGCGGAACGCTGTTAAAACGCAAGGCGGCCGGGGATCATATCACCGTCTGTCTGGTCACGGCCCGGGAAGGCGACGTCCTGCCCGCGCCGACCCAGCGGATCCACGACGAAATGAAACGGGCCCACGCCTTTATCGGGGTCGATGAATACATCGGCTTTCCTTTCGGCGCGAACAAACTGGAAGAATTCCCCCGCCGCCAGTTCAACAAAGCTTTTGACGACGCCGTCCGGCAGGTGCAGCCGGATGAAGTTTTCCTTCCCTTCTGGGGCGACATGCAGAAGGACCACCAGATGACGGTGGAGGGTGCCATGGTCGCGCTCCGCGCCAAATACGCGCACGCCCCGAAGCGCATCTATGCGTACGAAACCCTGTCGGAGACCGGCATCAACGTCCCCTCCGTGCATGAAAACTTCCTGCCGACGGTCTACGAAGACATTTCGGACTATCTGGAGGGGAAGATCAAAGCCCTGAGCATGTACGAGTCCCAGATGCATCCCTTCCCCGACCTCCGCTCCGTGGAATCCGTGGAGGCGCTGGCCCGGCTCCGGGGCGCCACGGTGAACGTGAAGGCAGCGGAAGCCTTCGTCCTGATCAGAGAAATCAAATAGGAGAGTACCATTTTGTTTCTGTACCGGCCGATCAAAAGATCATTTGACATTCTGAGCTCCCTGCTTGCCCTGATCGTGACCTCCCCTCTGTGGCTCGTCATCGTGATCGGGATCAAACTGTCCAGCAAGGGACCGGTGTTTTATTCCACGCAGCGGGCGGGGAGGCACAGAAAACCGTTCACGCTGTACAAGTTCCGTTCCATGCACGAGTACCATCCGGACGGGACGAAGAACGCGAAGGAAGGGCGGTTCCTGGCGAATACGGACAGAATCTTCCCCTTTGGCAACCTTCTGAGGAAGACCAAGCTGGACGAGCTGCCCCAGCTGCTCAACATCCTGGCGGGCCACATGAGCGTGGTCGGCCCCCGGCCGCTTTCGATGCGTGGCTCGGAACTGTATTATTCGGGAAAATATGAATGTGTCCTGGACGTCAGGCCCGGCCTGTCCTGTCTGGACAGCCTGTTCGACTACGCGCACGGCGAACTGTTCGTGAGCAGCAACGAGGAATTCCGGGAAAAAGTGCTTCCGGTACGGAACGAACTGGCCAGAATGTACGTGGAGAAGCAGAGCATCGGCGTGGACGCGCACTGCATTTTCCGGACCATGAAACTGATGGTGCAGATCGCCATTCAGAAGAAAAAAGAGTTTCCGTACACGAAATATGAGGCGGAAGCCGAAAAAAGGGCGTTCGGACCGGACGCCGGATGAGCAGGGGAGATCAGATGGATTTTACGAAGATCAGAGTACTCGTGATGGACGGCGGCGGCAAACAAACGCTGGCCATGGTGCGCGGCCTGAAAGAGATCGGCTGCCACGTGACCGTGCTGTGCGCCACCAAAATGGACACCTGCTACGTGTCCAACAAACCGGATGAAAAGATCCTGGCCCCGGACCTCCCCAAACGGGACGAGGCGGCCCTGCAGTACCTGCTGGACCTGGTGTCCACGGGGAATTACGACGCCCTGATGCCGATCGGCGAGCTGAGCACCAACTTCGTGACGGAACACGAGGCCGAACTGACGAAATACGTCAAACTGGCCTGCGCGCCGCGTGACACGTATATCAAGGCGTTCAACAAGCAGACCACCTTCGATCAGGCCATGAAGTCCGGGATCCCCTGCCCCTATACCCGGCACAGCACGCAGGACATCGAAGACTATCTGAACACCTGCCGTTTCCCGATCATCATCAAGCCGCGCCAGGGGCTGGGCTCCATCGGCTTCCACAAATTCGAGAAAAAAGAGGATTTCTGGCCTTACATGAATGAAAAAGGCCTGGATCCGGACGACTACGTGGTACAGGAGTTCGTGACTTTCGAAAACCGCATCGGGACCAACCTGTTCGTGGACCAGCACGGCAATATCTGCACTTCCTATGCCGTGGACGTCCTGCGCTGGTTCCCCATCGACGCGGGGGCGGGCGTCCTGATCGTTACGATCGACGCGCACGAAGTGCTGCAGTATGCCGGAAAGCTCCTGCAGGATCTGGGCTGGAAAGGCTTTGCCAACGTCGCCTTCATGGTGGACAAGGAGACCGGTGAACCGCGCCTCCTGGAGATCAACGGCCGCATCCCCGCCAGCGTCAAGATGGCCTTCATGTGCGGCTGCAACGTTTCGCGCCAGATGCTGGAGATGACCTGGGACGAAGAAGTGATCCGCTATCCGGAAAACGATAAGTTCGGCATGTATATCCGGCACTTCGATACGGACCTGGCCTGGTTCTTCAAATCCAAAAACCGCTTTAAGACCAAGCCCTCCTGGTTCAGCTGGAAGAACACGCAGGAGATCATTTACAGCAAAGACGATAAAAGGCCGTTCTATTCCCACCTGTTCCGGAAAGTGTTCCGGTACAAGGAGATCATGGCGAGAAAGAAGCACTGAACGGCGTCCCGGTATTTCCCATCAATGAGGAAAGGAAATCACTTTAGCTCATGAAGGCCCTTGTCATTGCGGGCGGCGTCCCGCAGGTCGAACTGATCAATCAACTGAAAGCCCGGGGGATCACGACGGTGCTGGCGGACGGAAGCCCGAACGCCGTTGCGAGACCGTACGCGGACATATTCTATCACGTGGATATTTTTGACGTCCCGGCGGTCAAAGCGATCGCCGAGAAAGAAAAGGTGGATTTCCTCCTGACGGTCTGCGCGGACCAGGTCCTCCTGGTCGTGGCCGAAGTGTCCGAAATGCTGGGTCTGCCCTGCTATATCGATTTTGACACGGCGAAGAACGTCTCCGACAAGATCCGCATGAAACGGATCTTCAAAGAGATCGGCATCCCCTCCACCGCCTATGTGGAGACGGATCATCTGGACCCGGAGGCCATTTCCGCGCTCCGGTATCCGCTGGTGGTCAAGCCGGTGGACGCGTACAGCTCCAAAGGCGTACGGAAAGCGGAAAACGAGGAGGAACTGAAGCGCTATTACGAAGAGGCGCGGCAGATCAGCCGCAGCGGCGGCGTCATCGTGGAGGAGTTTTTCCGGGGCGAGGAGATCAGCGTGGACGCCTTTGTGGTAGACGGCAAAGCCAGGATTCTGGCCGTGACCAACAGTGAAAAGGTCTGCGACGCCGACCGCTTCGTGATCTTCCGGGGCCGGTATCCGGCCGCCGCGTCGGACGTCCTGCTGCAGAAGATCGCGGACATCGCGCAGAAGATCGCGGACGGGTTCGGCCTCGTGAATTCGCCGCTGCTCATCCAGCTGCTGAACAACGGGGACGACATTTCCGTCCTGGAGTTCTGCGCCCGGACCGGCGGGAACATGAAATGGCTGCTGATCAAGTATTCCTGCGGCGTGGACGTAATCACGGCGACCATAGACATCACGCTGGGCCTGAAACCGGATCTGACGCGGAAGGACACGGGCCATGCCATCGTGGTCAACGACTTTATCTACTGCCATCCCGGCGTTTTTGACCATTTCGAAGGCTTTGACGAAATGGTGGCGCAGGGCCTCATCAACGAGTTCCACCCGGTGCGGATCAGGGGCACGGAAATGCACGGCGTGACCAGCAGCAGCGACCGGATCGCCGGGATGAACATCGTGGCGGACAGTGTGGAAGAGTTCAACGAAAAAGAAAAGACGATCCTGCAGCATGTGAAAGTGATCGATGCGGAAGGCCGCGACATCATGCGCAGGGAACTGCTGCCGCCGCTGCAGTGACGCGGCAGGACTGAGATCGGGGAGAAAATCCATGGAATCAAAGAAGGATTCGGTCAATATTTCCATTATTGTCCCGGTATATAAAGTGGAAAAGTACCTGAGGAGATGTCTGGACTCTCTGATGGCGCAGACCTACAGGGATTACGAGGTCATCCTGGTGGATGACGGCTCTCCGGACGAGTGCGGCGCGATCTGCGACGCGTACGCCGCGGAGCATGACAACATCCTGGTGATCCATCAGGAAAACCGCGGCCAGGCAGCGGCCCGCAACCACGGCATGCAGTATGCGTCAGGCGCGTATATTTCCTTCGTCGATTCGGACGACGTGGTGGTCCCCGGATACCTGGAATATCTCTGGGGCATGATGCAGAAATACGACGCGGATCTTTCCATCGGGAATTCCTGGTACGTCTTTGAGGACAAGGAGCTTCCGGCCCCGAAATCAAACGGGAAAGACGAACTGCTGGACGCCGAGGAGACCCTGATCCGGATGAATTATTCCAACGGCTTCGGGGCGACGGCCTGGCCGAAGCTGTACAAAAGGCAGCTGATCCTGGACCACCCGTTCCCGGAAGGCCAGATCTATGAGGACCTGGCGATCCTGTACAGGATCGTGGGGGACTGCAGCCGGGTGGCGGTGGGAAGCCGGCGGATCTATTACTGGATCCAGCGCCCCGGCAGCACCATGCGTTCGGATTTCAGCGAAAAACATCTGGCGGGGATCCGCGCGGCGGCCGACCAGCTGGCGTATATAGAGCAGTACTATCCCGGAGCGGTGCCGGCAGCCAAAGTTCGGTACATGGGGAAGATCATTGAACTGATGGATATCGCGCTGGTCAGCAAAAACAGCCGGGAGTCCTTCCGGATGCTGCGGGACAAGATGCTGTATTACCGGGAGGTCGTTTCGGACCCGAACGCCAAAAACTCCCAGCGGATCCGTCTCCGCGCGGCCAGGGCCGGGTATCTTCCCGCGAAGATCGTGTTTGCCGCTCACAGAAAAATGAAAATGATGAAGTATAATTAAAACGGCCCCGCCGCGCGCCTGCCCGGCGGAACCGCCCCGGAGAGAGACATGTCCTTTGATACGGCAATGGAAATGCTGCGATACGCACTGATCTCGACGATCATCTGCCTGCTGATCGCGCTGTTTTATTATTATCTTTGCCGGAAAGGGAACCGGATCAGACCGGAGGACTGGCTGATGATGGGCCTGATGGTGGCGGTGTCGAGCCTTCGCTACGGGCTGGGATCGGATTATATCCGCTATAAGAACAGCGCGGCTTATGCGGTCAGGACGTTCCAGAGCCTGGGAAGCATTTTTTCCGCGGAAACGCTCAGCAAATACGATTATGAGGTCGGGTATGTGGCGCTCTCGGTCCTCGTGGGCAAGATCACCACGAACCAGTACGCGATCTTCTGGGCCGTGTCGCTGCTCCTGTATGTCCCGCTGATCATCTACTGCCGCAAAAAAACGAGGGATCCCGGCGCCGCCATGGCGTTTTTCCTGCTGTTCGGTTTCTGGGGGATGAGTTTGAACGTCATGAAGCAGGCGGTGGCTATGATGCTTGTCCTGTTCTCCTATGAGATGTTAAAGGAGAAAAAATACCACTGGTTCCTGCTCCTGACAGCTGCAGCCGCCTCTTTCCATATCACGGCGCTCGTCGCTGCCGCGGTCATCCTGGTGGTCCATTCCGGGATCCTGAAGGCGATCCTGGCCCCCACGAAACGGAATCTGCTGATCATGACCGGCGTGGGACTGCTGTTCCGCCTGTGGAAAGGGCTGATCATCAAGATCGTATCCCTGCTCGGCCTGTATTCCAAGTACATGAGTTTTCTCAACGCCGACACGACCAGCGGGATCAAAAGGTCCTTCATCATGTACGGAGCGCTCATCGAAACGGTCATCGTATTCGCGCTCGTTTATACGGCGATCACCCGGCTGGATGCGCTGAAACGGCAGAATCCCGGCATCGAAAAGGTGATCTCGATCATCATGGTGGGGATCCCCTTCAGCATTATCGGGATCTCCCAGACCCTGTGGCTTGCCAACCGTTTTGCCAAGTTTTTCTTCCTGTTCCTGATCATCCTGGTCCCGGAACTGCTGGAAAGGGACCGGAAGCCCGCGCCGCTTCCGGTACAGTCCCGGATGATCCTTTCCCGGTCCCAGACGCTGTTCTGGGTGGGAATGGTCGTCTGGCATGCCATGTATGCCGTCCTGATGCTTGACAACAACGGATTCCAGATCCAGTCATACCTGTTTTTGAGTTAAAAAGATCAGCAGAGTCCTTTTCCGAAACTTATTATGAAGATAGCGTCGACTAAAAAAACAATGCGGGGGATCTTCTTCGGCACGCTCAACAAGATCATCAAGATCGTCATGCCGTTCGTGCTCCGCAGCATCCTGATCCATAAGATCGGCACGGAGTACGCGGGGCTGAGCAGCCTGTTCACCTCCATCCTCCGCGTCCTGAATATAGCGGAGCTGGGATTTGCCAGCGCCGCCGCTTACAGTCTTTATAAACCGGTGGCCGACGAGGACACCGATAAGGTCTGCGCGCTTCTGAGCTTCTACCGGAAGATCTACCGCGTGGTCGGCGCGGCCGTGATGATTGCCGGCCTGATGCTGCTGCCGTTCCTGGAACACCTGATCAAGGGCGGATATCCCGCGGACATCAACCTGAAACTGCTGTATATCATCTACCTGCTGGATTCTTCCGCCAGCTATTTCCTGTTTTCGTACAAGAACCTGGTCCTGAACGTTTATCAGCGGATGGACGTCATCAGCATCATCAATATGACGCTGCATATGATCGTGTACGCGCTGCAGATCATCGTGCTGGTCGTGTTCCGCGCCTATTACGTCTTTGTTATCCTGCAGCTGGTCTTCACGGTGGTCAATAACCTGACGATAGCGAGGTACGTCACCAAACATTTCCCCCAGTATAAATGCCGGGGGGTGCTGCCGAAAACGGAGAAAAAGGACATTGTCAAGAACACGTACGGGATGTTCCTGTTCAAGGTCTGTAGCGCCACCAGAAATTCGCTGGACACGGTCTTCGTGTCCGCTTTCATCGGGCTGACCGCGGCGACGATCTACGGGAATTACTACTATATCTTCGCGGGCGTCGCCAGTATCCAGACGATCATCCGGGAGAGCATGCAGGGTGGGATCGGCAACAAGATCGCCATGAACACGCCCGAAAAGAACCACAAGGACATGCTGGTCTTCATGTATATGTACGCCTGGCTCTCCGGCGCGTTCACCGCGTGTATGCTGTGCCTGTACCAGCCGTTCGTGCAGATATGGGTCGGCAAGAAACTGATGCTGGACGAACCGACGGCGATCATGTTCTGCGTCTATTTCTACGTGCTGTCCATGGGAAGCATCCGATTCCTGTACCACCAGGCGGCGGGCCTGTTCTGGAAGAAGCGGTACTGGACGATCGCGGAAGCGCTGATCAATGTGGCGGGCAACTACATCCTGGTGCAGCTGTGGGGGATGTTCGGCGTGGTGTGCTCGACCATCATCTCCCTGCTGACGGTGGACTTCTTCTACAGCACGACGATCGTTTACGATTATTATTTCAAGAACGGGCAGATCGGGGTCTACTTCAAAAAGCACGGCCTGTACCTGATCATTACGGCGCTGGGGTGTACGCCGGCGTACCTGATATGCCGCCAGATCAATATCCACGGCGTACTGGGACTGGCGGTGCGGCTGGTCGTCTGTCTGGCTGTTTCGAACGCGGTCTTCTTCACGCTGTACCGCCGGCTGCCCGAATACGGGGACGCCAAAAAGATCGCGCAGCGGATCACGGGGATAGTCACCGCGAAACTCAAAAGATGACGGAAAAATCAGGATGTTTAAAAAAACATCTTGATTTTTTTTTGGCGCGCGCTATAATCATTGTGTTATACAGAACATAGGCAAACACCTATTGTATGGGTGTGATGCAAAAAGAAAGGAGCTCATATGCCTTCTGCACTGACTTATCTGGCGATCATGCTGGCCGTGATCATCATCTGGTTCCTGCTGCTGAAGCGGCCCGTTTATGAGGCCGTCCTCATCAGCTTCCTGCTGCTGCTTACCATTACGGGTAAGTGGAGCAACGTGGGGAGTTACATCACGACCGGTCTGAAGACCTCCCTGCTGTACTCCATGACCGCGTTCGTGGCTATGTCGGTGCTGCTGACCAGGACCAAGGTCATCGACAGCGCCATCGCCGTCATCCTGGCCCTGCTGGGACGGCTCACCGGCGGTGCCGGCTACGTATCCGTCGTGGCCAGCTCGTTCATGGGCGCGCTGTCCGGCTCCGGTCCCGGCAACGTCATGGCGACCGGTTCCATCACGATCCCGGCCATGAAGCGCTCGGGCTTCCCGGCCGAACTGGCGGCGAACATCGAAAGCAACGCCAGCTACCTCGGCAACATGATCCCGCCTTCCGGCAACATCACGGCGGCCCTGGGCGCCCTGACCGGCATGGCGGCCTACGGTGCGGATTTCATTTCCCAGAGCGAATTCTGGATCGTCATGTGGGGCTGCTCCCTGTGGTTCATCCTGCAGCGTATCCTGACCGTGTTCGCATTCTGCAAGGTCTACAAGGTCAAGCCCATGGCGAAGGAAGAGATCCCGAACCTGAAGGAAGTCTTCAAAAAGGGCTGGCAGGGCCTGCTGCTGCCCGTCATCATCCTGCTGCCGTTCATCCTGGACTATTTCTTCAAGAGCACGTTCTTCACCGCCCGTCTGGGCAAGAGCGGCGCAAGCAATATGTCCAGCAGCCTGCTGATCTTCATCGGCGGTCTGGCTTCCCTGTACGGCGTGCTGATCTGCAAGGATAAGAAGCTGGTGACTCCGCACAACATCGCGAAGATGTTCGCGGACAGCGTGAAGACGATCGCCCCCGCTATCGGCGTCTGCGTGTTCGGCTACATGATCGGCGCGCTGTTCACCGATATGGGCGTGACGGACGAGATGCTGGTCTTCATGCAGGGCCTGAACGTCGGCAAGTTCGGCCTGATCATCATCATCTGCCTGGTCACCTGCTTCCTGGGCATGGTGATCCCCGGCTCCTCGCTGGTCGTTATCTTCGGCCCGGTGTTCATCACCCTGCTGGTGGCCGTGGGCGTCAACCCGGTGCTGGCGGCGGCCATGCTGCCCTGCATCTGCGGCGTTATGTGCGGCATCACCCCGCCCCTGGGCCTGGGCATGTATGCCGGCATGAGCCTGGCAGGCTCCGAGTTCGGCAAGACCTTTAGAAACAACCTCTGGTGGGTGGCGCTCCAGTTCATCATGGAAGTCATCGTGCTGATGGGCTGGCTGCCCATCCTGGGACTGTAAGGAGGCAAAGACATGAAAGAATCCTTGAAAAAGATCGCCAGCGTCTGCAAAATGATCTTCGGCTACGGCATTATGATCGTGCTGTTCCTGGGCGGCCTCACTTTCTTCGGTTATGTGGCTGCGCTGATCATCGGCGGCGAGACCGCGACGAATATCTGTACCTTTATTTACAAGCAGTTCATCCCCATCCTGATTTATGCTTCGACGATCCTGATCCTGTTCGGCCTGCTCTGCATGTACCTGTCGGGTGAGAAAGCTCTGGTTCCGGACAGCGGCATGAAGAAGCACGAAGGAGAAATGTGACCGGCATGAACCGTTCGCGGGCGTTTATTGATCAGATCGAAGCGCTGAGCGCGAAACCGGTGCCGGAAGCGGTCACGGCCCGCATACGCAGGTCCCTGCTGGATTATCTGGCGGTGACCTGCGCGGGGACCGCGTTCCAAAAAGAAAAACTGGATCGGTACCTGGCGTTTGCCAGGCCGGAAGCCGGTGAATTTACGGCCGTCGGGATGGACCAGCGGCTGGTTCTTAAGGAAGCGGTCTTTCTGAACGGGCTCAACGCGCACGCGCTGGACTATGACGACGGGACTAATTCCGGCATCATCCATCTGGGCTCGCCGGTCTTTTCCCTGCTGCTGCCGCTGGCGGAGCGCTTTGACGTGAGCCTGGAAAAGCTGCTGTGGGCGGCGGTGCTGGGCTATGAGACCTCCTACACCCTGGCGGTCTCCATCCAGCCGGCGCACAAACTGATGGGATATCACGCGACCGGCACCTGCGGCGTGATCGGCGCGGCGGTGGCGGCGTCCTTCATGCTGGACTTCACGCCGGAAGAGCGCTTTCAGGCCTTCGCGGCGGCCAGCGTGGCGGCCAGCGGGATGCTGAAGGTGCTGGACGACGGGTCGGAGCTGAAGCCGTACAACGCGGCGAAGTCCGCGCTGCTGGCGCTGACCGCCCTGGACATGGCCAAGGCCGGCTTCATCGGCCACGAAGACCCGCTGGGCGGCCGCGGTTTCCTGAAAATGATGACCGGCCGGGATGACATGGAATTGAAGGACGTTCTGCTGAACGGAACTTACGCGGTCCAGAAATCCTACACCAAGCCCTATGCGTCCTGCCGGTATACGCACCCCGCCGTGGAGGCGGCCATCGGATTCCATAACGAAGGGATCCGCCCCGAAGACGTGGAGGAGATCCTTGTCCGGACGTATTCGCTGGCGGTGCCGGGCCACGACCATACGGACATCGCGGGCAGCTATTCCGCGAAGATGAGTATCCCCTACAGCGTCGCGGCCGGCCTGACGTTCGGCCGGGCGGACCTGGCGGAGTTTTCCGAGGAGCAGGTCCGGCAGGAGGACATCCTGGCGCTGACCCGGAAGGTGCGCGTGGAGGCGGATGACGCCATCAGCGCGGTGTTCCCGGCGAAGCAGCCGGCGGAAGTGACGCTGACACTGCGGGACGGCGCCACCCGGACAGTCCGTTTGGACTTCCCGAAGGGGGAACCGGAAAACCCGCTCACGGAGCCCGAATTCCGCAGCCGCTACGACGCCATGATGGCTTACGGGAAAACGGATCCAGAGGAAGCGGACCGGATCTACGCGGGCGTATACCGCGCCGGCATTTCCGTCCGGGAACTGCTGGGCGGACAGCTGTCTTAAAGAAAGAACCATGCTGAACAGCAAAGCATATCAATACATCCGGATACTGGCGCAGGAGGGCTCCTTCTCCCGGGCGGCGGAAAGCCTCGGGATCACGCAGCCCTCGCTGTCCCAGTATGTTATCAAACTGGAAAAACAGCTGGGCGCGTCCCTGTTCGACAGAGGCGGCGGCGAAGTCAAACTGACGGAGGCCGGCCGCCTGTATCTGGACACCGCCGCGCAGATCGAGGAACTGGAACGGGGCCTCATGATCCAGCTGGAGGATCTGGCGGAAGACAGGAAAGGGAGCCTGACCGTGGGGACGGCTCCTTTCCGCTGCGCCGTCATGATGCCGCAGATCGTGAAGCGCTTCCACCGGAAGTATCCGGGGATCAGCGTGATCATCCGGGAAGGCACGACGCGGGAACTGATGGAAGGCCTCGAGCAGGGCGTCTACGACCTGTGCCTGAGCGTGCTGCCCGTCGACGAGAACCTCTTTTCCTGGGAAAAAGTCATGGAAGAGGAGATCGTCCTGGCGGTGCCCGCGGATCAGCCGCTGCCGGCCGTTTTCCGGTCGGACCGGGCTTATCCGGCCGTCTCCGTCCGGGTGCTGAATGACCTGCCCTTTGTCAGTCTGACGAAGCAACAGGTGATGCAGCAGCTGACGGACCGGCTGTGCGCCGAATACGGTCTGACCCTTCGGACCGCCGCGACGGTCAAAAGTCTGGAAGCCCAGCTGGCCATGGTGCAGGCGGGCGTCGGCGCGGCCCTGCTGCCGGAAGGCGTGCAGGCGCTGAACAACAAGGATGGGGTGCGGTATTATTCTCTGGCGGAGAAAAAACTCACCCGCGACGTCGCCGTCATCTGGCGGAAGAACCGGCAGCTTTCCCGCCGGGCGCAGGCGTTCATGCAGGTGATCGCCGAGCAGGAACCGTAAAGGAGCGGAGAGAGACATGAAACTGATCTTAGGCACTATGACATTCGGCGAGTCCGTCTTCGCGCCGGACGCGGAAGCGTTCATCCGGGCTTTTCTGGAGGCCGGGTATGAAGAACTGGACACCGCCTATGTTTACAATAACGGAGACTCGGAGCGGCTCATCGGTGCGGCGCTGAAAGTGCTGGGCCGGGACCGGGTGAAGATCGCCACGAAGGTGAATCCCCGGATCACGGGCCGCCTGGACGGGGCCGCCGCCCGCGCGCAGCTGACGGAATCGCTGGAGCGTCTGGGCATCGAGCAGGCCGATACGCTGTATCTGCACTTCCCGGACCCGGCCACCCCGGTGGAGAGCGTGCTGGAAGCCTGCGGCGAACTGCACGCGGCCGGCAAGTTCAAAGAACTCGGCCTGTCCAATTTCCCCGCCTGGATGGTGACCGAGGTGCGGTATCTGTGCGAAAAGAACGGCTGGCCGCTGCCGGGCGTCTACGAAGGGATCTACAATCCCCTGACCCGCCGCGCGGAGACCGAACTGAAGGCCTGCCTGGATCATTTCGGGATGCGCTTTTACGCCTACAACCCGCTGGCCGGCGGCCTGCTGACGGGCCGGTACGCCTCGTTCGAGGAAACGCCCGGCGACGGCCGCTTCACCCACCGGCCCAATTACCAGGGCCGCTACTGGAAAAAGTCCTTCTTTGAGGCGGCGGCGGTGATCCGCGCGGCGGCCGAAGCGGAAGGCATCAGCATGATCGAGGCGGTGTACCGCTGGATGCTGAACCATTCCATGCTGCGGGAGGAAGCCGGGGACGGCCTGATCATCGGCGCCTCCAAACTGGGCCACCTGCAGCAGAACATGCAGGCGGCCGCGGCCGGCCCGCTGCGCCCGGAGACCGTGCAGGCGTTCGAGCAGGCGTGGCAGATCACCAAAGCGGACGCGCCGGAATACTTCACTTTATTCAAAGGGGCAAAGAAATAATGCTGGACCAGACAAGAGTTTTTGAGATACTGGCGGAGCAGGGCGTGACCTTCTTCACCGGCGTGCCGGATTCCTACTTAAACGGCTTCTGCAATCACGCGCTGGCGCACTGCGGGGACCGGAATGTGATCGCGGCCAACGAAGGGAACGCCGTCGGCATCGCGGCTGGCCATTACCTGGCGAGCGGCGAGATCCCCCTGGTCTACATGCAGAACAGCGGGATGGGCAACACGGTGAACCCGCTGGTCTCGCTGGCGGACCCGCTGGTCTACGGCGTGCCGATGCTGCTCCTGATCGGCTGGCGCGGCCAGGGCGATACGGAGCCCAACCACCCGCAGCACACCCGGCAGGGCGAGATCACGCCCGGCCTGCTGGAACTGATGCACATCCCGTACACGGTCCTGGAGGACGATGAGGCGCATTTCGCGGAAACGATCGCCAAGGCGACGGAGTTCTGCCGCACGAACCGCCGCTCCTACGGCCTGATCGCTCCCAAGGGCGTCATGGCGGCCGCGGACAAACCCAACAACGTGGACGATACCTACCCGATGAGCCGCGAAGAGGCCATCGAAGTGATCCTGGACCACATGCCCGAAAACACCGTATACGCGGCCACCACCGGCCGCGCGACCCGCGAACTGTTCTTCCTGCGCGAAAAGCGCGGCGAGACCAAGGCGCGGGATTTCCTGAACGTGGGCTCCATGGGCCACGCGTCCTCCGTGGCGCTCGGTATCGCGCTGGAAAAACCGGACCGCCCGGTCGTGGCCCTGGACGGCGACAGCGCGGCCATCATGCACATGGGCGCCCTGACCATGGTCAGCAAGGTCCACGCACCGAACTTTATGCACGTCGTCCTGAACAACGGTGCGCATGAATCCGTAGGCGGCCAGCCCTCCGCGGGCCATCTGCTGGATTTCACGGCGATCGCGCAGGCATGCGGATATGAGACCGTCGGGAAAGCCGTGGAGACCCGGGAAGAACTGATCGACGCGCTCCGCCGGCTGAAAGACTGCGGCAAGGCGTCGTTCATCGACTGCCGCATCCACAAGGGCCTGGCGCGCAAGCTGCCGCCCATCGTGTTCGACCACCGGGAAGCCGTCGACAGCCTGAGGGAAGAACTGAAACACTGAAAACAACGCGCGGCCGCTGTCCGCAGCGGCCCGGACGACCGGAATATAAGGCAAGCAAGAAAGGAATACATTATGAACAGCATGCAGAAGACCCGCGAGTTTTTAAAGACGATCGGCCTCCCCGGCGGGGATGCCTATGACCTGCCCACCTCCGAGAAGCGTTTCGCGGACGGCGGACAGTACCGCTTCGAAGTGCCCGGCATCCAGGGCCCCAAGGTCATGAAGGCCCTGCTGGAAGCCATTGAAGGCTACGGCCTGTACCTGCACCGCGTGACCCAGACTCAGGGCATCATGCGCCTGACGGACCAGGAGATCGGCAAGATGGTGGAACTGGCCCACGAATATCAGACGGACCTGATCCTGGCCATCGGCCCGCGCGCCACCACGGATACCTCCGCCTCCGTGCATACCGAGGAAGGCGTGCGCATGGGCTACCGCCTGCGCGGCCAGGAGCAGATCGTGCGCGCCGTGGAAGACGTCAAGCGCGCCGCCCGCCTGGGCTGCCGCGGCTTCCTGGTCTATGACGAGGGCTGCCTGTGGGTGCTGAACGAAATGCGCAAGGCTGGCGAGATCCCGGAGGACAGCCATTTCAAACTGTCCGCCCACATGGGCCACGGCAATCCCGCGTCCGCGAAACTGATGGAAAGCATCGGCGCGGACTCCATCAACCCGGTGCGCGACATCCAGCTGCAGATGCTGGCGGCCATGCGCCAGGCGATCGACTGCCCGATCGACATCCATACCGAGAACCCCAAGTCCACCGGCGGCTTCATCCGTCACTACGAAGTGCCGGAGATGGTCCGCATCGCCGCCCCGATCTTCTTAAAGACCGGCGGCTCCGTCGCGGCCACGCACAGCTGGGACTCCACGGAGGATGACGCCCGCAAGCGCGCCAAGCAGTGCAGCCTGGTCAAGCGCATGCTGGATGAATACTATCCCGAAGCCGTCTGGTCGCCCCGCGGCAGCCTGAAAATGTAACGGCCGGCCTCCCGGCAGCCCTCCGAAAAAACTGTACCGCCCGGAAGTGATTTCCGGGCCGAAAGGAACCCTGATGAGACATCATATGTACAATCCGGATTTCAAATTCGTCGTGGAACCGGAACATTTCAACAAATATACGGACCGTGACCTGCTCCAGTACTGCCTGGGCGCCGCCATGTACATGCCCGGCTTCAAGGACTTCACCTCCAAGATCCTGGAAAACGCCATGCCCGGCCTGACCACCATGGTCCTGTGCTTTGAGGACGCCTGCCCGGAGGACAAGCTTCCGGAAGCGATGGAAAACGTGCACCGCCTGCTGGCGACCGTCACCGAAGCCGTGGACAACGGCACGCTGGACGCTGACAAGGTCCCCCTGATCTTCGTCCGCATCCGCAACCTGGACCAGTTCAAAGCCTTCGGCGAAAAACTGACGAAGCAGGAAGTCCGCTCCCTGTGCGGCGTCAACTTCCCGAAATTCAACGCGGAGAACGGCTACGAATACTACGCCTACCTGAAAGACCTGAACGAGCGCTTCGGCGAGATCCTCTACGGCATGCCGATCATCGAGGACCCGGAGGTGGCTTATAAAGAAAGCCGCATCCCGCAGCTGATGGGGATCAAGAAGATCCTCGACAAGTATAAAAACCTGGTGCTGCAGGTCCGCGTCGGCGGCACGGACTTCTCCTCCGTGTTCGGTGTGCGCCGCGGCGTGGATTACAGCCTGTACGACATCATGGTGGTCCGCGAGTGCCTGAGCGACATCGTGAACGTGTTCGGCCGGAACAACGATTACGTGATCGCCGGCCCCGTCTGGGAGTATTTCCGGGCGCCCAAGGAGATGATGTTCGAGGAACTGCCGCACCACGGCATCGAGGACTATCTGATGCGGCGCCAGCCCCTCGTGAACGGCGAGATCGACGGTCTGCTCCGGGAAGTGATCCTGGACAAGGCCAACGGCTTCATCGGCCGCACCGTGATCCATCCCACGCACGTCAAATTCGTGAACGCGCTGATGGCGGTGACGCGGGAAGAGTACGACGACGCCTGCCTGATCCTGGGCACGAACGGCGGCGTGGTGAAGGGCTCCGGCGGCAACAAGATGAACGAGATCCGGCCGCACACCAACTGGGCGAAGAAAGTCCTGAACCGCGCCCGCGCCTTTGGCGTGGTCAAGAACGAGAGCGGATACGTGAAGCTGTTCGCTATCAATGAGTAAAGCAGAGGTGTCACTGTGATCCGACTTACCACACCCATCAGCGAGGAAGCGGCCCGCAGCCTGAAAGTCGGGGATACCGTGGAGATCAGCGGATATATCCTCTGCGGCCGGGACGCGGTGCTTCCCAAAGTGCTGAAGATGATCGAAGACGGAACGGTTTCGGACCTGGGCGTCGACCTGCACGGGCAGGTGATCTTCCATACGGCGGTCAGCCCCGCCGGCGTGGGCCCCACGTCGTCCAATAAACTGGAGATCGAGAACAGTATCGCGCCGCTTTCCGCGGCCGGGATCAAGCTGCATCTGGGCAAAGGCGCCCTGAAGCCGGAGACCGTGGCGGCGCTGGACCGGTACAACGCCGTGTATGCGGTGATCCCGCCGGTGACGGCGCTGCTGGGGAAGAAGACCCTGGAGCAGCGGGTGCTCGCGTTCCCGGAACTGGGGATGGAAGCCCTGCACCTGATCCGGGTGGAGGGGTATCCGGCCATCATCGGCGCGGCCCGGGGAAGGAGCATTTATGATTAAGTCCTATGAAGAGACCGTCGCTCTGGTGCGGGACTGCCTGGTGAGAGCCGGCAGCACCTTCCGGGAAGACAAGAAGGACGCTTACCGCCGGGCGATCGCCGCGGAGGAGAATCCGCAGGCGAAATGGGTCCTGGAAACGATCCTGGAGAACGCGGAGGCGGCTCAGGAGGCGTGCAGCCCGCTGTGCGACGACTCCGGCATCCCTCACCTGCTGCTGGAAGTCGGGGATGACGGCGCGGTCTCCGGCAAGACGCTGGACGCGATCCGGGAAGGCGTGGCGGAAGGCCTGCGGGCGCTGCCGGGCCGGCCCATGGGGATCATGGGCGACGACAGCCACCGCATCGACCAGAGCGGCGGCCTGAGCCCGGATTCTGCGGGCGTGGAGCCGGCGCCGATCCTGCTGCGGTGCAGCAAAGACGGCGTGACCCGCCTGCACATCCTGATGTTCGGCGGCGGGCCGGCCATCCGCGGCCGGACGTACCGCGTGTTCCACAAGCACAGCACGCAGGTCGTGCTGGACGAGATCGTGAGCTGGGCCAGGGAAATGGTGGCGCAGCTGGGCTGCTCGCCCTGCACGCTGGCGGTCGGGGTCGGCCGCAGCCATTTTGAGGCGGCGTCGATGATGCTGCAGGCGCAGGCGGACGGCCGTTATGACGTGCAGTCCGACATGGAGCGGGAGATCACCGACCGCGTCAACGCCGCGGACATCGGTCCGCTCGGCCTGCACGGGAATACGAGCGTGCTGGCCACGTTCATGAAAGTCGGCCCGCAGCGCGCCAGCGGCGTGCGCATCGTCTGTCTGCGGCCGGCCTGCTGCTTTGAGCCGCGGATCGCGACGGTGGAGCTGTAAAAAACAGAAACAGCAGTCGGACATTTTATTGCAAAGCCTCCCGGGATATGGTATAATCATTCCATTATTCCGGGAGGTTTTCCGTCTATGGAATCGCAGTATCATACCGCTGTCAACCGTGAAAGTTCCGTAAATCTGAGAGACGTGTTCTGGGTCATCGTCCGGAACTGGAAAAAACTGCTGCTGGGCGCGCTGATCGGCGCGCTGCTGCTGGGCTGCTACGGCGGGATCAAAATGCTCCAGAAGAGGAAAGCGGTCATCACTCCCGACAAGCCCACGGAGGCGCCCGCCAGCAGATCGGAAGGTTCTCCGGCCATTTTGTCACAGCCGACGGATCTTCGCGTGGAAGTCGGCACGACGGCGGCTTTTTCCGTGGCGACCTCGGGCGAAGTCACCTCATATAAATGGCAGTTCAGCAAGGACGGCTCCAGCTGGAGCAATGTGAACTCCACCACATATCCTTCCGCGCTCAAGGCCACCCTCAATTTCCAGACGAAAACGGATCAGAACGGATACCTTTACCGCTGCGTCGTGACGTTTGAGGAGCAGCAGATGATCCTGACGTCGGACAGCGCGAAACTGACCGTCCTGGCCTCCAGCGCCGTCCAGAAAATCACCATCAAGAACGTGCTGGTGAGCGCTTTCAAGAAAGCCCTGATCGGTTTCCTGCTGGGGCTGGCCGTAACAGCGTTCCTGGAAATGATCCTTTTTATCATCAACGGTTATTTCGTCAATCCTGCCGCACTGGAAGAGCGGTACGGGGTAAGGGGCTTCGGCGTTTATCCTTCCCGCAAAAATGAGGGCCTGACGCGGAAGATCCTGGACAAAATGACTTACCGTCCCAACGTCACGCAGCAGGAGTCGGCGAAGCTGGTCGCCGCCAACATGAATCTGGCCCTGCCGGCCGGCGGGACGGTATATCTGACGGGGACCATCGACGACAAGCGCCTGGAGAGCATTTGCAAAGTCCTGCGGCCGTACGTGGAGGCAGACCTGAAACCGCTCAGCTGCGTCAACATTTCGGCGGATTCCGTGAACGCGCTGCGGGCGAATGTGCCGGTGGTGTGCGTGGAGCGGATCCTGGCCAGCAAGCGGACCTATGTGGACTTCCAGATGAACACGATCGCCCGCTCCGGAGCGGAGTGCGCGGGCTTTGTACTGATCGAGTAAGAATATGAGAGGAAAGGTTTTCTGAAAAGGAAATCCCAGGGGCGGCCGGCAGCCGCCCTTTTTTGGAAAAGGAGAAGCGTCATGAAGGAAGAAAAACGGCGGGCCGTCCTGCTGGGCGTTCTTTCGTGCCTGTGGATCCTTTTCATCTTCCGGCATTCGCTGCAGACCGCGGAAGAGTCTTCGCTGGAAAGCGGACGGATCCTGGTGTTCGTACAGAAATTCCTTCCGTTCATGACACATACACTGCTGCGGAAAACGGGACATTTCTGCGAGTTTGCCGTACTGGGAGGGCTGCTGGCTCTGACGGCGCGGGCGGCGGTAAAGTACGCACGGGCGGCGCAGGCCGGGGGGATCTCCGGAAAACTGGCGGCGGCGGCCCCGGAGTGGCACCGCTGGGGGCTGCCTCTGGCCGGCGGACTGCTGACCGCGGTGTGCGATGAGATGATCCAGCTGTTTGTGCCGGGCCGCAGCGCGGAGGTGCGGGACGTGCTGATCGATACGGCCGGAGCGCTGTTGGGTGCGGCGCTGGTGCGGCTGATGACGGGAAGGAAAGACAGGCGCGCGGCGGAAGGCAGGGAGGCCGGCGGGCCGGCGACAGACATAAAGGAGAACGATCATGCGTAAAGGACAGAACGGCGGCTTCAGCAAAAAGGACCTGGTCAATGCCCTGGTCATCGGTTTTGCGCTGTTTGCGACGTTTTTCGGCGCGGGCAACCTGATCTTCCCGCCGCAGCTGGGCCTGCTGTCCGGTGAAAACTGGCTGCTGTGTTTCGTTGCGTATCTGCTGGCGGACGCGGGGCTGGCCGTGGCGGCGGTGCTGTCGTCGGTCCGGAACGGGGGCGGCTTGGAGAGCCAGGTGGAGCGGCTGGGGAAGATCCCGGCCCGCGTGCTCTGCATCGCCCTGATGCTGATCGTGGGACCGCTGCTGATCGTGCCGCGTACCGGCGCCACTTCGTATGAAATGAGTATCAAACCGCTGCTGCCGGGGATGAGCCCGTGGATCTTCTCGGTGCTGTTTTTCGGCGCGGTAGCGCTGCTGACCATCAAGCCGGCCGCGGTCGTGGATATCATCGGGAAGTTCCTGACGCCGGTGCTGCTGGTGACGCTGCTGGTGCTGTGCGTCAAGGGCATCGTGTCGCCGCTGGGAACGCCGGTGGAAAGCATCATGGGCGGCTCGGAGATCCGGAGCGGCCTGATCTCGGGGTACCAGACCATGGACGCGCTGGTCGCGCTGTCGCTGGCGGTCATCGTGATCAAAAGCGTGAAGGACAAAGGCTATCAGGAGCGGAAGAAGCAGGCCGGGATGATTTCGATCGCCTGTCTGGTGGCGTTCATCGGGCTGCTGCTCGTGTACGCGGGCCTCAATTATCTGGGCGCTACGGTGTCCGGCCAGGACCTGATCGGGCTGAGCGGGACGGAACTGATGGTGGAGATCACGCGGCAACTGCTGGCGCAGGCGGGGACGATCCTGCTGGGCGTCATCGTGCTGCTGGCCTGCCTGACCACGGCCATAGGCACGGCGAGCGCGGCGGCGGATTATTTCAGCGGCGTGCTGAAGAACAAAGTGCCGTACAGCACACTGGTGCTGATCATCTGCGGCTGCAGCGTGCTGCTGAGCAATCTGGGGACGACGCACATCATCGCGCTGGCGGAGCCGGTGCTGTCGCTGCTCTATCCGGTCTTCCTGACGCAGGTCTTCCTGAATTTCTTTACGGATAAGATCCGGAACAGATGGGTTTACCGGGGCGCGGCGATCGGCGCGGTGCTGTTCGCGGCCGCCGCGCTGATCTACAGCGGTATCGGTGTGCCGTGGCTGTCGTTCCTGACGTCGTTCCCGCTGCAGAACCTGGGGCTCGGATGGGTGCTGCCGGCGGCGGCCGGCGGGATCATCGGCGCGTTTATCAGAACGGAAAGATGACAAAAGAACCGTCCCTTTATCGTTTTCGGGACGGGAGGAGGTTTTATGCTGAGCGTGCGGAAAAAGCCGGATCCGATGGATCCTTCGGGATTCGTGCTGCTGGCGGACCATGTGCCGGGCGTCATGCAGGAGATCCGGTATTATACGTCGTACAATTTCATCGGCGACCGGATCGACGGCTATGAGGAGCCGTGCGCGATCATCACCCGGGAGGCGGCGTGGGCGCTGAGTGAAGTGGCGAACGAACTGAACGTGCAGGGGTACCGCCTGAAGATCTTCGACGCGTACCGGCCCGTGAAGGCGGTGAAGCATTTCGTGCTGTGGGGCATCGAGGATCTGGACCTGCGCATGAAGCCGTTCTTTTATCCGGATCTGGAGAAGCAGGAACTGTTCGCGAAGGGCTACATCGCGAAGCTGTCCAGCCACAGCCGGGGCAGCGCCGTGGACCTGACGCTGCTGGACATGAAGACCGGCCGTGAGGCGGACATGGGCAGCCCCTTCGACCTGTTCGACCCGGTCTCGCACCCGGATTATACCGGCATCACGCAGGAGCAGTACGACAACCGCATGGTCCTGCGCCATGCGATGCTGCGCCACGGCTTCCAGCCCATCGACTGCGAATGGTGGCACTTCTGCCTGAAGGACGAGCCGTACCCTGACACGTATTTTGAATTCCCGGTGTCGGCGGCGTACCTGAAGAAATAATCAGGAAAACGGGGGCGGGCTTTCCGCCCCGTTTTTGTGGGACATGGGGACGGTTCTTTCTGTCCCGTTTTTAAAAGGAATCGGGAGAAAACGTCGTAGGGGCCGATGTTTCATCGGCCCGGGACAACAAAATCTGACAAAGGAACCGTCCCCCCTGTCAGAAAAAATGACAAAAAAATAACAGACAGGGCCTGGCGGGGACTGTCTCCGAAAGGCCCTGTTTTTTATGTGCGGAGAGGCTCATGTCAGGCGCGGGGGGAAGGGGAGGCGGCGGATGGCTTCCTGGGCGCAGATGCCGGTGAAGAGGCCGGTGAGGATGCCGGAGACGGCGAGGACGGGCAGGTAGGCGAAGATGGCGGACTGGCCGATGAGGAGGCGGGCGGCGAGGATCTGGCCGGTGTTGTGGGCCAGCGCGCCGAGGATGCCGGCGACCCAGATCTGGCGGTTCGTCACGATGCGTTTGACCGGCCACATGACCAGGAAGGCCAGCAGCCCGCCGCACAGCGAGAAGAGCAGCGAAACAGCCTGGCCGCCAAAGAGGGAGGCCAGCAGGACGCGCGCGATCAGGACCGCGGCCGCGTCGGCCGGGCCCAGGCGGAAGAGGGCGAAGAGCGTCACGATATTGGACAGGCCGAGCTTGACGCCCGGGACCGGGATGAGCGGGGGCAGCTGCGCCTCCAGGAACCAGATGCCGAGCGCCAGGGCGGTCAGCATCGCGTCCGTGGTCAGGCGGAGCGTCAGGGAGATCGGCTTTTTCGGGGCTTTGTCAGCACTCACGGCGCGGCCTCCTTCCATTGGATCATCAGACGGTGGGGCAGGCAGACGATGGGGGTCAGCTCGCGGGAGAGCCAGCCGTGCTGCACGCAGATGCGGTCCGGGCAGTTGGCCTCGGTCACGCGGATGCGGCCGGGCTCCACGCGGATAAGGTTGCGGTTTCCAACGGCGTCCTCCCAGGTGAATTCGTACGGCTCCTTCACGGTAGCCAGATCGATCTCGCGGATGACTTCCCCGTCGTGGATGATCTGCACCGTGCTGCTGCCCGCGCTGCGCCGGCCGAGGATCCACCAAAAAACCGCCGCCGCTGTCAGCAGCGCCGCAAACAGGATAATCCAGGTCCGGGTCTTGAGCATGTTTCCCCCTAGTCGCGCTTCCACACCGTCAGGGTGTATTTATCGGGCTGCGAGAGCTTGAACAGTTCCTCCAGCCCGTCGGTCACGATGACCTGTCCGTCGTCCGTGACCAGGATGAGTTCATAATCGCCGGCCTGCTTCCAGTGCGCCTGCGCCTTCTCCGGCCCCATGACGAACAGCGCCGTGGAGAGGCCGTCGCAGCGCCAGCCGGCGGGACCGATGACCGTGACCGAGAGCAGGCCGCTCTTCGCGGGATAACCCGTAGCCGGGTCCAGGATGTGCCAGTACACCTGACCGTCCTCCCCGGTGAAATACCGCTCATACCCGCCGGAGGTCACCACGGCCGCGCCTTTGACGGACACGATGCCCAGATGGTCCTCGCCCTGCGGGTCGCGGATCCCGATCTGCCAGGCGCTGCCGTCCGGTTTCGCGCCGACGGCCTGGATGTTCCCGCCCAGGTCCAGCAGCGCGCTGGTCACGCCGGCCTCCTTCAGCTTCGCGGTCAGCACATCCGCAGTATAGCCCTTGGCCAGGCTGCCCAGGTCCAACGCCATGCCGTCCGCGACGCGCAGCTCCGCATCAGACAGCTCGATCTTCTCCCAGTCCGTCAGCGCCAGCAGTTCCCGGATCCGGGCCTCCGCCGGCACCTGATACTGCCCGGTCGTGAAGCCCCATTCCTTGAGGAGCGGGTACAGGGCGATATCCAGCGCCCCGTCAGTCTCCCGAGCAAGGTCCAGCGCTTTCCCGACCAGATCCCGCGTTTCCGCGGACGGCGCGATCCGCCCTTCCGCGTTCAGCCGCGCGATCTCGCTGTCCGCCTTCGTCACCGAAAAAAGCCCCTCGATCCGCTCCGTTTCCGCTTTCAGACCCTCCAGCACTTCCTGCCCGCAGCCGTAAGCGCGCAAGCTCATGTACGTGTCCATCGCGAAAAACGAAACGGACCGCTCCGCGCCCTTCCGCCCGGAACAGGCGGAAAGGCACAGAACGATCCCGAGGAGCAGTAAGGAGATTTTCCTTACAGGATGCATTTCTGCGGGCAGGCAGCCTGGCAGGCGCCGCAGCCCGTGCAGAGCGTGTAATCGAACACCGCGACGTTGTTCACCACCGTGACGGCGCCGTTCGGGCACTTCCGCTGGCAGAGGCCGCAGCCGATGCAGGCGGCGGTACATTTCTTCTTCGCCACCACGCCCTTGTCCTTGTTGGAGCAGGCGATCTTCACGACCGCCGCTTCCGGGATCAGGGAGATGATCTTCTGCGGGCAGGTCTTCACGCACTGGCCGCACGCGATGCAGGCCGCCGGATTGACGTGCGCCACGCCGCCCATCAGACGGATCGCATGCTCGGGGCAGGCCGCCGCGCAGTCGCCGTAGCCCAGGCAGCCGTACTGGCAGGCGCCGTCGCCGCCGTACAGCAGCTTGACCGCCTTGCAGGTCTGGGTGCCTTGGTAAACGTCTTTCTTCTCAGTCACGTCGCAGTTGCCGCGGCAGTGGACGAAGGCCACGTTTTTGGCCGTTTCTTCGAACGACGTGCCGCAGGCTTCGGCCAGTTTCTGCGCGACGGCGTTGCCGCCGGCCGTGCACTTGTTGGTCTTTTCTTCGCTGCCGTCCGCCAGCGCGTTGGCGTAGCCGTCGCAGCCGGGGTAGCCGCAGCCGCCGCAGTTGGCGCCGGGCAGGCATTCCCGGATCTTCGCGAACTTCTCGTCCACCGGGACGGCCATGAATTTGGAGGCGACCGCCAGCAGCAGCCCGCAGACGAGCGCGATGGCGGAGAGGACCAGAACAGCTGTTACAACAGGATTCATCTTGCGCCTCCTTATCCGAACAGCTTGTCGGCGATGCCGACGAAGCCCATGAAGGTCATACTGGTGAGGGCCGCCGCGATCAGCGTGATGGGCAGGCCTTCAAAGCATTTGGGCGGCTTGGCGCGCTCCAGCGCCTTCCGGACGCCGGAGAAGATGATCAGGGCCAGGCCGAAGCCGATGCCCGCCGTCAGGCCGTCCACCACGGACTCGAGGAAGTTGTAGCTGTTCTCGATGTTCAGCAGAGTCACGGCCAGCACCGCGCAGTTGGTGGTGATCAGCGGCAGATAGACGCCCAAAGCGTCGTACAGCCCCCGCATGTATTTTTTGAGAACGATCTCCACGAACTGCACCAGCGCCGCGATGACCAGGATGAAGATGATGGTGGACAGGTATTCCAGGCCCAGCGGCACCATGACGAAGGTGTAGATCAGCCAGGTCACGGCGGAGGCCAGCGTCATGACGAAGATGACCGCGCCGGACATGCCCAGCGAGGAGTCCAGCTTTTTGGAAACGCCCAGGAACGGGCAGATGCCCAGGAACTGTACCAGGACGTAGTTCTCCGTGAAGATCATGGAGAACGTGATCAGTAAGAGTTTGGCGATTCCGTTCATGCCTTCACCTCCGCAGCGGGTTCATCTTTGGGGAGATCCGTGATGCGGCTCTCGCAGTTGGCCGAGCAGCTGCCGCACTTGCCGTCGCAGCCGATGCGCGGCTCGAATTTCTTGCCCTTTTTGCCCAGGAAATAGATCAGCAGCGCCATCGCGAAGCCGAACATCATGAAGCCGCCGGGCGTCTGGGAAATGATCCCGATCTGGAAGCCCTCGGGGATGATGCGCTGATCGAAGATCGTGCCGTTGCCGATCAGTTCGCGGACCACGGCGATGCCGACGATTACGATCGTATAACCGATGCCCATGCCCAGGCCGTCCAGGAAGCTGTCGCCCACGCTGTGCTTGCTGGCGAACAGTTCCGCGCGCCCCAGCACGATGCAGTTCACGACGATCAGCGGCAGGAACACGCCCAGCGAGCTGTGCAGGTCGGGCAGGAACGCTTCCACGACCATCTGCACCAGCGTCACGAACGTCGCGACGACCACGATGAAGCAGGGGATGCGGACCTTGTCCGGGATGATCTTCCGCAGCAGCGAGATCACGACGTTGGAGCAGACCAGCACGAAGGTCAGCGCCACGCCCATGCCCAGCGCGCCGGACACGGTCACGGAGATCGCGAGCACCGAGCAGCAGCCCAGCAGGAGGATCAGAACCGGATTCTCTTTAAAAATACCGTTGGTAAAGATCTTGAGTTTGTCTTTCATCTTCTGTCACCTCCCTCAGCGAATCTTTCCGAACGCCGCCAGCGCCGCGTCCACGCCGGCCTTCACGGCCGTGCTGGAGTAGGTGGCGCCGGAAATGGTGTCCACGGAGGAGGAATCACCGCTCAGGCCGATGAAGCGGGCGACGTAATCCGCCCGGCCGGCCTTGGAGCCCACGCCGGTCGTTTCGGCGGGCACGTCCACGTTCAGGCCGACGATCTGGCCTTCCGGCGAGATGCCGACGGTGACGGTCACGTCGCCGCCGTAGCCCTTATGGGCGGAGCTGATGACGTAGCCCAGCCCGGAATCTTCCTTGTACGCGCCGGTGATATCCAGCGCCGCCAGGTCGCAGTCCACTTCCGTGAAGGAATTGGCCCCGGGGAGTACTTCCCGCCGGGTGGCGTCCGCCTTGATGCGGGCGTTCTCCTCGATGACGGGGGCCGTCTTGCCGTTGACGGCGCTTAAAAGCGCGGCGGCGACCAGGCAGATGACGGTCAGGACCAGGACGGGCTTGACCATGTCGCGAAATACGGTCGATTTCATGCTGCCGCCTCCTTTTTCTTTTCCTTCTTCGGGAAGATGCCGCCCAGCGGCTTCGTCAGGGTCAGGTCATTGATATACGGTACCAGCACATTGCCGAACAGGATGGCGAAGGTGACGCCTTCGGGATAGGTCCCGAACACGCGGATCACCGCGGTCAGGAAGCCGATGAACACGCCGAAGATCACTTTGCCGCTGTTGGTGATGGGCGAGGTCACGTAGTCCGTCGCCATGAAGAACGCGCCGCACAGCAGGCCGCCCGCGAAGATCTGCATCACCGGGTTCGCCCCGCCGAACAGGAACGTGAACACCAGGCAGGAGCCGATGTAGCACAGCGGGATGATGGGCTTGATGACCTTGCGGACGATCAGGTAAATCCCGCCGATCAGGATGGCCAGCGCGCAGGTCTCGCCGATGGCGCCGCCGTGTTTGCCCAGGAACAGGGTCAGGAACTGGTCCCAGCCCAGGGCGGAAGGGTTCGCCAGCGGCGTCGCGCTCGTGGTCGCGTCCACGATGCCGGAGGAACCGGTGAACGTGGTCATGGACGAGGCGAAGGAGATCATCATCACCAGACGGCCGACCAGCGCCGGGTTCACGAAGTTGCAGCCCAGGCCGCCGAACAGCTGCTTGACCAGGATGATGGCGGCGATGTCGCCCACGATCATCATCCAGATCGGCATGCTCACCGGCACGTTCATGGCCACCAGCATGCCGGTGACCACCGCCGACAGATCCTGCACGGTGACCGGCTGCTTCATCATCTTCTGCCAGCCATACTCCAGGACCGCGCACGCGGCGGAGGAGATGATGACCAGCAGGATGGCCCGGAAGCCGAACAGGAAGCCGGAAGCGATCACGGCGGGCGTCATCGCGATGATGACGTCCAGCATGATGTTCTGCGTGGTGCGGCTGCTTCGGATATGAGGAGATACGCTTACAGTCTGTTTGCTCATTTGGTATCCGCCTCCCTTACGATAATTTTCGCCAGTTTATGGCTTTCCACCAGGTTCCGCTTGGCGGGGCAGACGAAGGCGCAGGATCCGCACTCCATGCAGAGGTTGATTTTCAGCTTCTTCAGACGGTCCACGTCGCGCGCCAGGCAGGCCTGCTCCAGTTCGGTAGGCATCAGCTTGAGCGGGCAGGCGTCCACGCAGCGGCCGCAGTGGATGCAGGCGCTGGGTTCGGGGACCTTCGCGTCCTTTTCGTCGAAGAAGAGGAGGGCGTTGGTGTTCTTCAGCACCGGCTGGTCCATGTCCGGCATGGCGAGACCCATCATGGGGCCGCCGTACAGGACTTTGCCCGGCTCGCACTTGAGGCCGCCGGCCAGTTCCACGACGTCGCGCACGGAAGTGCCGATGTAGGCGATCACGTTCTTGGGTTCCTTCACGGCGGAACCGTCGATGGTGACGCACTTGGTGGTCAGCGGACGGCCCGTCAGCAGGTACTTGCCCAGGAAGGACAGCGTGGTGGTGTTCAGCACGATGCAGCCCACGTCGAAGGGCAGCTTGCCTTCCGGCACCATGCGGCCGGTGGTGTTGTAGATCAGCACTTTTTCACCGCCCTGCGGGTAGGAGGAGGGCAGTTCGACGACGTCGCAGTTGTCGACGTCATCCGTGTACTTCCGCATCACCTCGATGGCCTTCTTCTTGTTGTTTTCGATGCCGATGATGATGTGCGCCTTGGGATAGAAGCGCTTGAGGGCGGACAGTCCGGCGTACATCCGGTCCGGATTGTCGATCATGGTGTGGGAGTCCGAGGTGATGTACGGCTCGCACTCGGCGCCGTTGATCAGGATGTAATCCACCTTGTCCGGATCCACCTTCAGTTTCACGCTGGTGGGGAAGCCCGCTCCGCCCAGGCCGACGGCGCCGCTGTCGCGGACCGCCTGGATGAAGGAGTCCATGTCCGTCAGTACGGGGGGCTTCAGGTTCTCGTCGAACTCGTTCAGGCCGTCGGATTCGATCGTCACGGCCATGCAGCTTCCGCCGTTGGACAGCAGCATGGGCTCGACCTTTTTTACGGTGCCTGAGATGGACGCATGCACGGGCGCGGAGACGAATCCTCCCGGTTCGCCGATCAACTGTCCGATCTTGACGTGGTCCCCCGGTTTGACCACCGGCTTGGCCGGGGCCCCGATATGCATGGACATGGGGATCGTCACGGACTTGACGTCAGTCAGGCGGATCGGAAAGGAGCCCTGCGTATTCTTGTGATGCGGCACGGGAATGCTTTGTAAAAATTTGGCAGCCACTTTCTTTCTCCTGTTGAATGGGTAAAGAGTATAAATAACGGAATTATTTTAGCATGAAGAAAGGCGATTGCCAACTCAATTTTCTCATTTTTCTTTATGAAAATTTAACTTTTTTTGCCGAGGCGGGTTTGGGGACGGCTCCCCCCGGTTAAAGTGGGCTTAGGAGACTGTTCTCCCCGGGCTGATTTGCGGTTGAAATAAGGCTCAAGAGGATGATATAATGCAAGAAGTTTTGGATTCCTGCAGGGGAGAACGACATGCCGGAAGGAAAGAAAAAAATATGCGTGCTGGGCGCGACGGGTTCGATCGGGCGGCAGACGCTGGACGTGATCAGAAAGAGCGGCGCGTATGAAGTGACGGGCCTGGCGGCCGGCCGGGATGCGGCGGCCCTGGAGGCGCAGGTGCGCGAATTTGCGCCCCGGCGCGCGTTTTTGTGGGACGAAGCGGGGACCCGGGACCTGGCGGCGCGCGTGCGCGACATGGCGGCGCCGCCGGAGGTTTTGTGCGGCCCTGAGGGGCTACGCGAACTGATACAGGCCGAGCAGGCGGACATCTATGCCATCTCGATCTCCGGGATGATCGCGCTGCAGCCGGTGCTGTGGGCCATTGAGACCGGGGCGCGGATCGCGCTGTCCAATAAAGAATCCATCGTCACCGCGGGCCACATCATGATCGACGCGGTGAAGCGCTGCGGCGCCGAACTGATCCCCGTGGACAGCGAGCACAGCGCGGTGTTCCAGTGTCTGGAAGGCGAGGACCGCGCGTCCGTGCGGCAGCTGATCATCACGGCGTCCGGCGGCCCGTTCCGCGGCCGGAACCGGGCGCAGCTGGAAGAGGTGCGGCCCGAGCAGGCGCTCAAACACCCCAACTGGTCCATGGGCGCGAAAATCACCGTGGACTCCGCCACGCTGGCCAACAAAGGCCTGGAAGTCATGGAAGCGCACCACCTCTTCGGCATGGACTATGACCGCATCCGCGTCGTGGTGCATCCCCAGAGCGTGATCCACTCCATGGTCGAATTCACCGACGGCGCCGTCAAGGCCCAGCTCGGTGTCCCCGACATGCGCCTCCCCATCGAATACGCCCTCGGCTACCCGCACCGCGGCGCCCTGATCGCAGAGCCTCTGGACGTCTGGCACATGCCCGACCTTCACTTTGAAGAGCCCGACACGGCCACCTTCCCGGCGCTCGCCCTGGCTTACGAAGCCGGCCGCACCGGCGGCACCCTCCCCACCGTCTTCAACGCCGCCGACGAACTCGCCGTCGTCCGCTTCCTGCGCGGCGAGATCCGCTTCCCGGAGATCGCGGACTTCATCGCCGATGCCATGGCGAAGCACCGCGTCATCCCGGACCCGACGCTGGACGACATCCTCGAGACCGAACGCTGGGTAAAACAACTTAACACAATGTAAAGACCGTTGTTTCAACGGCCCGGAAATCTGACAGGGGGACGGTTCCTTTGTCAGAAAACCTGACAAAGGAACCGTCCCCCTGTCAGATTATCGATACAGGAGACCACCATGGAACACAAAACCACCGTCTACGTCCGCCACCTCGACGCCCCCTACCAGGAAGGCACGCGCACGAAATTCCGGCCCCTGACCGACGCCATGAAGGCAGAGCTGAAGACCGCCGTCTGGGAGATCTTTGACAAGGCCGGCGGCAGCGGGCTGCTCAAATCCAGCCGCCAGGTCTTCCTCAAGCCCAACGGCATCGACGGCCAGCCCTACTGCTACACGCGGCCGGAACTGGTGGAAACGGTCATCGAATACTGGAAAGCGCACGGCGCTGAAAAGGTCTGGCTGTTCGAAAACTCCACGCAGAGCAACGCCACGCGCCTCGTCTACGCGGTGACCGGCTATGACGCCATTTGCCGCCGCACCGGCGCGAAGCCCGTCTATCTGGACGAGGAGAAGACCGTCCCGTTCAAATTCAAAGGCCGCCCCTCCGCAAAGGACGATCCGGACGGCTATTTCGTCACGACTTTCGACATGCCGCGCTTCATCGTCAAGAACCTGATCGAGGACCGCGACAAAAACCTCTATATCAGCCTTCCGAAGCTGAAGACCCACTCCATGGCCGGCGTCACGCTGGGCGTCAAGAACCAGTGGGCCTTCCCCGCGCAGCCCTCGCGCGGCTTCGACCACAACTACAACCTGCACCACAAACTGGCCGACGTCTTGAGCTACGTGCGGCCGGACTTCACGCTCATCGAGGGCGTGGAGGGCACGATCTACGGCCACTACCCCGTCACCGCGCTGGCGGACGAGGCGGTCCTGCCGCTCAAAGTCCTGGTGGCCGGGAAAAACGTCGTGGCCACGGACATCGTCGGCGCCCGCATCTTCGGCCTGGGCCTGGACGACGTCCCGCACCTCAAGGACGCGGTGGACCGCGGCCTGTCGGAAGGCGTGCGCGGCCTGGAGGACATCGACATCGACGGCGACATTTCGATGTACAACACGAAGCAGCCGACCGACCTGTATGATTACTACCCGCCCGACGTGAAAGTCATGGTCGGCAAAGAACGCTGCTGCAAGCAGGGCTGCATGAACAACCCGCTGACGCTGCTGCAGATCCTGTACGGCGACCACGGCGGCAAAGGCGGCTGGACTCTGATCATCGGCAAGGGCCACGATCCCGCGGAGATCGACGCCCTTTCCGGCCCGGTCCTCATCGCCGGCGACTGCGCGATCCATGAAGTCGCCGACCGCCTCATTGCCCGCCTCGGCAAAAAGAACGTCTTCCTGAGCCACAAATGCAACAGCCTCGCCGAGACCGCCGCGGGCATGTTTTACCTGATGAAAGTGGACCCCATGGAGTTCGCCCCCATCAACCCGCTCAAGGCTCTGCGCTGCCTCACGCTTTCGAAGCTCCACGGCTCCACGGCGCTCGTGCCGTCGCCGTTCTCGAACCGGATCAAGACGGTGTAGGGGGGCTTATGGATCTTGAAAAACTGTACTCTGACGTCGACCGGGCCGTCTCTTCCCTGGACTTCCCCCGCATCTGGCCGGGCTTCGCCCCGCTGAAATTCGCCCTGTACGACGCCGAAAAATGCTTTTTTGACGGCCGCTACATCGACAAAACCGACGATTTCTGCGCCAACACCTCGATCAATTACCGGGGCGAACAGATCGCAATCTGGATGGTGCAGGAGGACCTGCCCCTCCCCGTCCTGACCTCCAAACTCGTCCACGAAATGTTCCACGGCTTCCAGACCCTGCAGGGCTGGACCTGCTGGCCGGACGAGATGGAAGCCCTGCGCCGCTACCGCTATGATGCGGAAAACCTGTGTCTCAAACTGCGCGAAAACGAGCTGCTCCTGACATTGCTCGACGGCTTTGACGACACCGCCTTCCGCGAACTGACTGCGCTCCGGAAACGCCGCAGCGAATCGTTCCCGTTCGAGTTTTCCTATGAATGCAAGGTCGAGGAGATTGAAGGCACGGCAAATTACGTCGAATGGCAGGTCCTGAAACAACTGGACGAAAACGCGGCGGCCGCCCTGACGGACCGGATGCGGCCGGCGATGACGCGCCCGGAGCTCCTGTTCCCGATCCGCGTCTCCTGCTACTTCACCGGTGCCCTGATGATCCACGCCATGCGGCGGGCCGGCGTGTATGATTTCGCCCCCGCCGAACGGCCCGCGCCCCTGCCGCTCGTGCGCTCCGCCGCTGCCTCCGACGGCCTCTTCCCCGGCAAGGACGCCTGTTATCGGCAGGTTTCTGACGCGGTCGCATCCTATCAGGAAGAAACCGCCGCGATCGTCCGCTCCGCGCTGGACAGGAACGACGTCGTCCTGGAAGGCCCCCTCGAACTCGTCACCGTGAACATCTACAACGCGAGATATCATGACGGTTACGTGACTTCGACGTACTTCCTGATGTACAGGGACGGCGCGGAAGAGAAGATGATCCCCGGGAATTTCGTGATCAAAATGCGGGACGGGAAAACGATCGATAAAGTGTACCGGTGGGAATAAAACCCCGAAAAACCTGACAAAGGAACCGTCCCCCTGTCAGACCCAAGGAGGAACCTTTATGACCTATGATTTTACCACCATCATCCCGCGCGAGGGCAAGGACGCCCTGGCGGTGGAAGGCCTGGGCTGGGGCTTCGGGCCCCGCGCGCCGAAGGAGGGGTTCGATTTCATCCCGATGTGGGTGGCGGACATGAATTTCCCGACGGCGCCGTCCATCACGCGGAAGATCGTGGAGCGGGCGGAGCATCCGCTGTACGGGTATTTTCTGGCGCAGCCGGCGTATTACCAGGCGATTTTCGACTGGCAGAAACGCCACGGCGTGACCGGCCTGGAGAAGTGGCAGATCGGCTACCACAACGGCGTGCTGGGCGGCGTGGCCTCGCTGACGAAGGCCTTCACCGCGCCCGGCGACAAGGTGCTCATGCACAGCCCCGCGTACATCGGCTTCACCCACGTCCTGGAGGACCTGGGCCGGCGCGCGGAGCTCTCGCCCATGAAAAAGGACGCGGACGGCGTCTGGCGCATGGATTTTGAGGACATGGAGCGCCGCCTGGCGGAAGAGCACATCCACTTCGCCATTTTCTGTTCCCCGCACAACCCGACCGGCCGCGTCTGGGAACGGTGGGAGATCGAGCAGGCGATGGCGCTGTACGCGAAATACGACTGCGTCGTGGCCGCGGATGAGATCTGGTCCGACCTGATTCTGCCGGGCTATAAGCACATCCCCGTGCAAAGCGTCAGCGATGACGCGCGCCGCCGCACCGTCGCCTTTTATTCGCCCAGCAAGGGCTTCAACCTTTCCGGCCTCTGGAACAGCTACAGCATCGCGTACGACCGGACTCTTCAGGACCGCATGGTCAAAGAGGGCGATATGTCGCACTACAACAGCCTGAACGTCCTCTCCATGCACGCGCTGATGGGCGCCTACAGCGAGGAGGGCGCGGCGTGGCTCGCCCAGCTGCTGGAAGTCCTGCAGGGCAACATCGACCTCGTTTGCGATTTCGTGCGCGATGAGCTGCCCGGCGTCGCGGTCAGCCGCCCGCAGAGCACCTATCTGGTCTTTCTCTGCTGCGACGAGTACGTCACCCGCACCGGCCGCACCATGGACGACATCATCTCCGCCGCCTGGGACGTCGGCGTCGGCCTCCAGGACGGCCGTCCCTTCTTCGAACCCTTCGGGCTCCGCCTTAACCTCGCCCTTCCCCGCACCCGCGTGGCCGAAGCCATGCGGCGGCTCAAAGAATACGTCTTTGTATGACGGCATAAAACGGGGCCACTGGGGGACGGTTCCCGGTGGCACTGCCGGAAGGAACCGTCCCCGAATGGCCTTGCCGCGCGGCATTTTCTCCTTGACAGGCGGACGGTTTCCGTGATACAAAATAACCGATGGCGTTGACGGAAATGATTTCCGGCGGCGCTTTTTTTTGCGCGCCAAAAACGAAAGGAGATTATCGATCTATGTACAGCCAGGCGAATGGCATGGCTCTTTTCGGCATGGAAGGAGTCCCGATCCACGTGGAGTGCGACTGCTCCACAGGACTGCCCGAGATGTCCATGGTGGGGTATCTGGGCGCGGAAGTGCGGGAAGCCCGGGACCGCGTCCGTACGGCCCTGAAAAATACCGGCTACCAGCTGCCCCCGCGGCGCATTACGGTCAATCTGGCGCCGGCGGACATCCGGAAGGAGGGGACGGGTTTCGATCTGGCCATCGCGGTGGCACTGCTCTGCTCCGCGGAGATGGTGGACCTGAACGGATTATTGGACGATACCGTGTTTATCGGCGAACTGGGGCTGGACGGGCGGCTGGTCCCGGTGAGCGGCGTGCTGACGATGGTCGGCGCCGCGAAAGAAGCGGGCTATGCCTGCTGCGTGGTCCCGGCCGGCAACGGGGCGGAGGGCGCACTGGTGGAGGGAATCCGGGTCATCGGGCTGGAGAGCCTGGAACAGCTGCCCCTGCTGGCGGCGGGAAAACTGGTCCCGCTGCCCTGCCGCGTGCACGAACTGCTGCAGGAGGAAAACCGGCGGGAAACGGTGGATTTCGCGGAGGTGAACGGCCAGCGGGCGCTGCGGCGGGCGGCGGAGGTCGCGGCGGCGGGGCGCCACAACCTGCTGATGATCGGCTCGCCCGGCGCGGGCAAGACCATGGCGGCGCGGCGCATCCCCACCATCCTGCCGCGCCTGTCGCTGGACGAGGCGCTGGAGGTCTCGCGCATCTACTCCATCTGCGGCCTGCTGACGCCGGAGAGGCCGCTGATCCTGACGCGGCCCTTCCGCAGCCCGCATCACACCGTCTCGTCCTTCGCCCTGGTGGGCGGCGGCCGCGTGCCCCGGCCCGGGGAGATCTCGCTGGCGGACCACGGCGTCCTGTTCCTGGACGAGCTGCCCGAATTCCAGAAAACCGCGCTGGAGGCGCTGCGCCAGCCGCTGGAGGACGGCGAGGTGAGCATCGCGCGCGTGCAGGGCTCCTTCCGCTTCCCCGCGGACGTCATGCTGGTGGCGGCCATGAACCCCTGCCGCTGCGGCTATTACCCGGACCGCAGCCGATGCCGCTGCTCCGACGCGGAGGTGGAAAACTATCTGCGGCGCATCAGCCGCCCGCTGCTGGACCGGATGGACCTGTGCGTGGAGGCTCCGCCGCTGGGCTACGGCGAGCTCACCGGCAAGGCGAAAAACGAGAGCTCGGCGGCCATCCGCGAACGCGTGGAAGCGGCGCGGGAGCGGCAGGCGGAGCGCTTCCGGGACACGGACATCCTGTTCAATTCGCGCATGACCGCGCGCCAGGTGAAGCAGTACTGCGGGCTGAGCCGCGAGCAGGACCAGTTCCTGAAGCGCGTGTTTGAGCAGAAAGGGCTGTCCGCGCGGGCGTATCACCGCATTTTAAAAGTGGCGCGGACCGTCGCGGACCTGCGCGGGGCTGACGAGATCGCGCCGGAGGACCTGGCGGAGGCCGTGGGGTACCGGGCGCCGGCGGAGAAATTCTGGAGGTGAGGGGATGGAAAGACGGGATTATCTGTATTTTCTGGCCGCGATGCCGGAGGCGTCGCCGCTGCTGCTCCGCCGCCTGCTCAGCCTGTACGGGGACCCGGAAGCGGTGTTCCGCGAGGAGAAACTGCCGGTCTCCGCGCTGCGGCAGGAGGCCGTGGACGAGGCGAAAAAGCGCCTGCCGGAGATCTTAAAGGCGCGCGACGAGGCGGAGAAGGCGGGGATCGTCTGGGTCAGCTGCGAGGAGGCCGCGTATCCGGCCCGGCTGGCCGCACTGGGCGATGCGCCGCTCGGGATCTTTGTGAAAGGGAAGGTGCCGCCGGAGGAGACGCCGTCCGTCGGGATCATCGGCGCGCGGAGCTGCACGCCCTACGGCCGCCTGATGGCGGAACGGTTCGGCGGGGAACTGGGGGAACGGGGGCTGTCGGTGATCAGCGGGATGGCGCGCGGGATCGACGGGGTCGCGCAGGAAGCGGCGCTGGAGCGCGGCGGCGCCTCGTTCGCGGTGCTCGGCTGCGGCGCGGACGTGTGCTATCCGCCGGGGAACCGGAAACTGTACGACGCACTGGCGGAAAAGGGCGGCCTGCTGACCGAATATCCGCCGGGTACGCCGCCGCTGCCGCATCATTTCCCGCTGCGGAACCGGCTGATCGCGGCGCTCTCGGACGTCCTGCTCGTGATCGAGGCGCGCGAAAAAAGCGGCTCGCAGATCACGGTGGACCAGGCGCTGGAGCAGGGCAGGGAAGTGCTGGCCCTCCCCGGCCGCGTGGGCGACGCCCTGTCCGCCGGCTGCCTGAAACTGATCGCCCAGGGGGCCGGCGTCCTGACCTGCTGCGGCGACGTATACGAAGCGCTGGGCATGGACGCCGCGAAGATCGCGAACGCCGCCGGATCCGCCTCCGGGAGCGGCGCCCCGGCCTCCGGCCCCTCCCGCAGCGGCGGCGAACTCCCCGCGCCTCTCAAACAGATCTGGCGCCACATGGGCACGGACCCCGTGCACGTGGAGGAACTCCTGGCGGCGGAAGAGGAGCTGACGATGGGGGAAATTTCGCTGCGGCTGCTGGAACTGGAAACAAGGGGATATATCCGGCAGACGCCGGGGGGAGGGTATATGAAACGGTAGAGAAACAGAAGGTGGTTATCGATGTTTTGAGAAAAACAGAACTGTTTATCACGTTCCTTCAAACCGTATCACAGGGATCGATCTCCTTTCGGCCCGAATCAAAAACAGGGCCAGGAAGAACCGTCCCTCAGTGGCCCTGTGCAAAAAGAGATGGTGCTTTCCCAAGAGAAAACACCATCCCTTTCCGTTTTCAGTTCCCCGGAGACCGGTCGTCCGGCTTAGTCGAAGTATGCCTCCGCGTACTGATTGTACAGATACAGCGCCCGGGCCAGGTTCGCCAGGTTCTCGTTGCTGCTGTTAAACACAGCGTTGGCGTAGCTGAGCGCGCAGAACTTCATGGTGCGGGTCTGGCCGTTGTACGTGGCCTTCACGGTGAACATCTTGTCCAGGTCGACGCTCGCGATGCCGGGGATGCTGACGTACCACTTCTTGCCGCTCTTGATGACTTCGTAGGACTTGCCGCTTGCGTTCTTGGCCGTGACCTGTTTGGTGAAGTACACGCGGATCTCCGTGTCGCCTTCCAGGTTCAGGGAGAAGCTGTCGTAGCCGACGGTCTTCTTCGCGTCGGTCGGGACGACGCGGGTCAGGGCCTCGTCGGGTTCGACGGCGGCCGCTTCGTCGTTCAAGTAACCTTCCGGGTTAGCGAAGTTCTCCAGGTTGAAATCGAAGTAGTTCTGGGCGGCGCCGCCGAAGTGCAGGATGGCCTTGGCCAGGTTGATGCTCTTTTCGGTGTTGTCCGGGTTGCCGATGATCAGGCTGGCCCAGTCGGCGACGCAGAAATCCAGGGCGCTGCCTTCCACAAAAGCGCCGCCCCGGAGCAGCTTCATCTGCTCGCCGTTCTCATCGTACACGGTCAGGGTGACCGGGCAGGTCATTTCCTTCATGGCGATATTGCTGTAGGACAGGCGGAACTGGTTCGAACTGGCCGTGTAGCCGTGCTCCTTGTCGCGGATCAGTTCAAAGTCGAGCGTCGTTTCCGCTTCGCCGTGGAAGACCAGTTTGGCCGTGACCGCGGTTTCCGGCGCCTTGAAGAAGAAGTTGATGCCGATCTTGCCTTCCAGGGCCAGCGTCATGCCGCTGATCTGTACGAACGCCACGTCTTCGAACTGCGCGGTGTAGGTGGCGGGCCCGGTGACTTCTGTGATCTTGGGATTCCAGCCGGAGAAGGTGTACTGATGGAAGTCTTCGCCTTCTCTGACAGGCGTCTCGCCTTCGTAGACGGGCAGTTCGCCGACCGGGGCGTCGCTGCTCTGCAGGACCGTGCCGTCGTAGTTCACGAAAGTGACGGTGCAGTACTCGTCATACTGCGCGGTGTAGGTGGCGGGCTCGGTGGCGGGGACGATCTCGGAATCCCAGCCGGAGAACGTATAGCTGTGGAGCGGTTCGCCTTCCCGGGCCGGGGTCTCGCCTTCGTAGACGGGCAGCTCGCCGGCCGGGACGTCGCTGCTCTGGAGGAGCGTGCCGTCCCAGTTCACGAATTCGATGGTAAAGGACTCGGTGAATTTCGCGGTCACGGCCGTGCCGAGGGTATCCAGCACGGAGGAAGCGTTCCATTCGGCGTCCGTGGACAGCAGCGTGTCGTCCGCGTCATACCAGCCGAGGAATTCCTCGCCCTCGTCGGGGTAGGCGTAAAGAAGGAGGAAGGGATTTCCGTTCATGATGGTCTGCCAGCAGGCGACGGTGCCGGAGCCGGACGCGCTCAAACTGTCCAGATGGAGATCGGGGCAGGCGCTCATGTCGATGGTCTTGAAGTGGTTGCCGGCCAGGTTCAGTACTCTCAGGCCGGAGCAGTCGCTCAGGTCGAGCGTGCTGAAGTTGTTGTCCTTCGCATTGAGCGTCGAGAGGGACGAGCAGCCGCTCAGGTCCAGATCCTCCAGCAGGTTGTTTCCGCAGTCCAGCGTGACGATCTGCGGGCAGTCGCTCAGGTCCAGCCGAGTCAGCCGGTTGCCGCTGCAGAAGATGCCGGTGCTGAGGCCGGAGCAGCCGCTGAGGTTCAGCGAAGTCAGTTCGTTGTCGTCGCAGATCAGGCAGTAGAGGCTTTCGCAGTTCGAGAAATCCAGCGTCTGCAGGGACCCGTTGTCGACTTCCACGTCGCCCAGCTCCGGGCAGTCCGAGGCGTCAATGGCCGTGATCCGGTTTCCGGAAAGATACAGGCCGATCATTTCGGTGAAACCGCTGACGTCGAGCGTGCCGACGAGGTCGCTGTCGCTCCAGCTGATCATCATGACCTGGTAAGGATCTCCATAAGGCATGAACACCCAGCCGTCGGCCCAGGTCATGGGATCGTTCACGTCATAGTCCTCGTTCAGTTTCGTGCCGTTCTTCACGCCGTCTTCATCCTCGGTCTCCAGGAAGGCGGCGAGCTGGTCATACTCGTACTCGCTGTAGCCTTCCGGCGCCGCCCATGCCGTGCGGAGGGTCAGGAGCGACACCAGCGTCATCAGGGCGAACGCGGCGGTCAGGAACTTTTTCATTTTCATGGGATACCTCCGAAAAAGGACCGGCGGCGCCGGATGGCGGGGATCTGTCGCCGGAGGGGCGCCGCTTGGTCGAGTGGCCTCATTATAACACAGGACCGGGAGCGATGCAAAGCGGCCCCGGAGGTTTTGCGTGAAAAAAGTTCTTGCATATTTTTTTGTTATCGTCTATCATCGTGATTTGTCAGCGTGCGCAAGCGCGAATCGGAAGGAAAATCAGGAGGCACCATGGCAGGACATCCTTTAATAATAGTAGAGTCACCCACCAAAGAGCACACGATCAAGCGCTTTCTGGGCTCGAATTACAGCGTGAAGGCGTCGGGCGGACACCTGCGGGATCTGCCGAAGAGCCGGATGGGCGTGGACATTGCGAACGATTACGAGCCGGAGTACATCTCCATCCGCGGCAAGGGCGACGTGATCAAGGCCCTGAAGAACGAAGCGAAGAAGGCCACGAAGGTCTATCTGGCGACGGACCCGGACCGCGAGGGCGAAGCCATCGCGTGGCATCTGGCGTTCCTGCTCAGGGACGTCAACCCGAAGCTGTACCGCATCAGTTTCAATGAGATCACGAAGGAGGCGGTGAAAGCCGCGCTGGCCAGCCCCCGCGCCATCGATCTGGAACTGGTGGACGCGCAGCAGGCGCGCCGCGTGCTGGACCGCGTGGCCGGGTATTCGGTGAGTCCGCTGCTGTGGAAGAAGATCAAGCGGGGCCTCTCCGCGGGCCGCGTGCAGTCCGCCACCCTGAACATGGTGGTGAGCCGCGACCGGGAGATCGACGCGTTCGATCCCGAGGAGTACTGGACCCTGGAGGCCGCCCTGACCGTCGAAGGCCGTAAGGCGCCGCTCATCCTGCAGTACGACAACAAGCCCCGCGCCCTGAAATCGGAAGCAGACACGCAGGACATGATCGCGTACCTGGACGGCCGCCCGTTTGAGATCAGGTCCCTGACCAGCTCGCGCAAGCACGTGAAGGCCCCCAATCCCTTCACCACCAGCACGCTGCAGCAGGAGGCCTCCCGCATCCTGGGCTTCTCGCCCTCCAAGACCATGCGCGTGGCGCAGACCCTGTACGAAGGCGTGAAACTGGCGGAAGGCACTGTGGGTCTGATCACCTACCTCAGAACCGACAGCACGCGCATCGGCGCGGAAGCGGACGCCGCCGCCCGGTCGTACCTGAAAGAGAAATACGGCGAGGATTACGTGGGCAAGATCGCGGCCGCCGCCAAGAAAGACGAGCGGATCCAGGACGCGCACGAAGCCATCCGCCCGACCTCCATCGAGCGCACGCCGGAGAAGATCAAGGACCAGATGGGCCGTGACGAACTGCGTCTGTACCAGCTGATCTGGAACCGCTTCGCGGCCAGCCGCATGGCGGATTACACCTACGACGCCGTGCAGCTGACGGCCGCCGCCGGCGACGCCGTCTTCAAAGCCGCCGCGCAGAATCCCGTGTTCCAGGGCTACCGCCTTGTCTACAACCATGAGGACAAGCAGAAGGCCGACAAAAACCTGGTGGGCATCACGAAGGACAGCGTCCTGACGGATCCGCGCTTCACACCGGAGCAGCATTTCACCCAGCCGCCCGCGCACTACACCGAGGCCTCGCTGGTGCAGAGCATGGAAGCCGCGGGCATCGGCCGGCCGTCCACCTACGCGCCCACGCTGGCGACGCTGATGGACCGCCATTATACGGCCCGCAAGGGCAAAAACGTGATCTCTACCGACCTCGGCCGCGCCGTGGACGACATGATCTGCCGCACCGTCCCCATGCTTGCGGACAAAAACTTCACCGCGGACATGGAGACCCGCCTGGACAAGGTGGCCGAAGGCGGCGAGGAGTGGCGGGAGATCCTCCGCAGCTTCTATCCGCCGTTTAAGGAAAAACTGGACGCCGCCATGGAGGAGCTGGACCGCGTGCAGGTCAAGGACGAAGAGTCCGACGAAGTCTGCGAACTCTGCGGCCGCCGCATGGTCATCAAATACGGCCGCCACGGCAAATTCCTGGCGTGCCCGGGCTTCCCGGAGTGCAAGAACACGAAGCCGTTCCTGGAAGTCGCGGACGTCCCCTGCCCGGACTGCGGAGGCCGCCTGATCCTGCGCCGCACCGCCAAGGGCCGCCGGTTCTTCGCCTGCGAAAACAAGGACTGCGGGTTCATGAGCTGGAACAAGCCGAAGGCAAAAGAGTAAGAGCGGAAAGAACAAACCAAGCCGGAACCGGCTGCTGCCCCGCCTGCGCGGGAAGGCGCCGGTTTTTTCGTGAGAGAAAGAGCGGTGGGCGTTTTTATACGACCGATAATATAGCGCGGGAAAATTAAGCAGAGGGAAGATGCTTTGGGCTAAACGAACTGTCGGGAAACCCGGGAATCGGGCTTGATGCGAGTAAAAAACATAGAGTTGCTAAAGGTTGAAAGTTGACGTGATTTATGATATATAATAACATGGTGTTTTAGTTGATATTATTCTTAATGCTTTGCCGAAAACCAATCAATATATTACCTGATACGGTTTCCTATACATTGGCATTTTTGATAGAAGGGCTTCCATAACTGACAGTTGCCATGAATATTTATCAAGTTGAAAATATTATTGCTATTTATGAGGAGGGCAGCATATCAAAAGCCGCAGAAAGGCTTTTTATTACGCAGAGCGCGCTGAACCAGCAGCTTTTGAAACTGGAGAAGCAGCTGGGAGCCCCTCTTTTTGTCCGCGGGAAACAGGGATTGTCTCCGACGGAGATCGGACAGGTCTATCTGGATGGCGCCATGGCCATGGTGGGTGTGAAAAAAAACACATATGATAAGATCCGGAATATGCTGAATACAAAACAAAACCTTCTCCGTGTGGGACTGGTAACGGACCGCGGCCAGGACATGTTTACGACCATCTACTCCGAGTTCCGAAAGGAACATCCCCTGGTCAGCATTGAAGCCATCCCGACCAGCACCCTGGAACAAATCAAAATGCTTCGGGACAGAACGATGGACATTGCGTATCTGTGCCTGGAATCTCCGCCGGAAGAGTTCAACTACACGCAGGTCCTGCAGGAGACCATTCTTCTTGCTGCGCCTGCGGCGGGAATCCTTGCTCCTTACGCCGATCCTCACCGGGCCTATTCTCCGATAGGAGATAAACTGCACCTGATCGAAAATGAAAAGTTCATTCTCTTTTCGCACAAGAGGACCCTGCGCGATGCAGTCGATTTTGTTTTTGAAAAGGAACATCTCATAGCAAACGTAGCCTCAACCATGGACAGTTCCGTGATGCTTCTGGAAATGGTGGGCAAGCAAGGATATTATTCGATGGTTCCCGAAACATACTATACAAAGCGTGACGATATTATATGGTTTTCGCTTAACTCTTTCCCGGAGTGGAACATGTACGCAACGACCGGTAAAACGGATGCCCTGACATCTGCGGGGATCGACTTTATAAACCTGAGCAAACAGTATTGGGGAGCCAGACTGAAAAGAATAAGGGACAAAACGCTGTAAGAATAATACTGACGATTCTGTCTGTGCCACGACGCTGAAAACTATCTTAATAAAACTAAGCCGCACTAAACATCACAATGGCTTGGATGTGATGCAAAGTGCGGCTTAGTTCTTTCTTTTGCAGTGAATCACGAATTTGGAACACGCTGTCTGCTGACGGAGTAATTGTTTGCAGCGGATCTATTTTACAACACGCCTTAATTATTTTAAGAGATAAGACAAAATAGTTAATTTTACTTCCATTTTTTTGTGTGTTATATCAATAAAAAATGATCGAGTGCCAATTGCATTAATCAAGCCGTCCAATCAATGAAAGCGTGCCGAAAATGTACCTATCTTCTGACCCATGGGACCATGATATTTCACCCTATATCGGAGACGTGAAGATCCCCGAACTCAGCAGGATCCGCCAGCGCTTTACTACGACCGAAATCAGCGATCTCGAACAGCATGTCCGGGAGCATTTCACTTCTTTCCTGGAAGACAGAGATCTTCGGGGAAAGCGTATTGCTGTTACGGCTGGCAGTCGGCAGATCAGCGGCCTTGTCACGATCCTTAAAACCATAGTCGGTATTCTGAAAGAACGCGGCGCGGATCCTTTCGTTGTCGCGGCCATGGGCAGCCACGCAGGAGCTACCGGCGAAGGTCAGCGCGGGTTCCTGGCAACGCTGGGCATTACGGAAGAAGCTGTAGGAACGCGGATCGTCTCTCAAATGGAAACAGTCCTGATCGGACGTCTGGAAAGCGGCATGCCGGTCTATTGCGATAAGGCGGCGTCGGAGGCCGACGGTGTCATCGTTATGAACAAGATCAAGCCGCATGCAGATTTCAAGGGCGACGTGGAGAGCGGTCTGTGCAAAATGATGGCGATCGGTCTGGGAAAACGGGACGGTGCGGCGCTGTTTCATACGATGGGCTTCGGTGTTTTTGCGACGCTCATCCCGCAGGTAGCGGAATGCTATCTTGAAAACCTGAACATTCTCTGCGGCGTAGGCATCGTCGAGAATTCTTTTGACAGGCCGATGATCTGCGAGTTCATTGCCCCGCAGAAGATCATTTCGCGGGAGAAGGACCTTCTGGTCATCGCCAAAGAGAACATGGCACGGCTCCTGATGGACCGCATCGATGTGCTGGTCGTGGACCGGATCGGAAAAAACATCAGCGGGCAGGGCATGGATCCGAATGTTACCGGGCGGACCGGCTCCACGCTTCATAAACTGTTCAACGAGGATCTGGTCGACCGCATCGTGGTCCTGGGACTCACGGAGGAAACCCACGGCAATTTTGCCGGTCTGGGCATGGCGGATTTCTCCACGACCGACGTAGTAAAGGGATTGGATTTCAAGGCAACGTACATCAATGAGGTGACGTCGCGGACCATCCCGCCCGCCAGGCTTCCCTTCCTGGTGAAAAACGACCGGCAGGCGATCCAAATGGGCATTTACACCTGTGACGCCTTCAGTTCGGGCAAAATAAGGCTCGTCCATATCCGTGACACAGCGCATCTCGAAGAAATCGAAGTTTCGCCCGCGATGCTCTGGGAAATGGCAGCCGGGTCCTACTCTTTTGAAAACGGAGAGGGTCCCGTTTGGACAGAAATGGAATTTGAGGACGGCAAGCTGCACAGCCGCCTCATGTAGTACCTTGACATCGGTTTAAATTTCGCGGCCTACGAAATTTAGATATAGCTCGTGAAACCAATGGATTCATAAAGGAGGAGAAAACATGAAAAAAGCACTTAGTCTAATCCTTGCCTTGGCGCTCGTGTTCGCGCTGGCGGGATGCAGCAGCTCTAACAACAACACCACTACCCCTGCCACTACCGCCGCTAACAACACTACCGCGAGCAATGAGACCCAGCCGACTTCGAGCTGGCCGGCTAAGGACATCCGGCTGATCGTCCCTTATTCCGCGGGCGGAAACAGCGACCTGTGCGCCAGAAAGCTGGCTGAGATCATTGAGAAGAAGAACCTGCTGAACGGTCACACGCTCGTTGTTACCAACATCCAAGGCAGCGCCACTCAGGAAGCGTTCAACGCTCTGATGACGGCCGATCCCGATGGCTACACCATCCTGATGCAGCACAACGCCATCCTGACACAGCCGGCATTCGGCAATGTTTCCTTCACGATGGAAGACGTCGGCGCGGTCTGCAAACTTATGGACCAGCCTTTCATGATCTTTGCCTCCGGGGATGCTCCTTTCAACACCACCGCCGAACTGGTTGCGTATTGCAAAGATCATCCCGGTGAAAAGATCACCATGGGAGTCCCCGGTGTCGGTTCCTCCGGACAGATCGGTGTGGAAGTTTTCCTGGCTGAAGCCGGTATCCGCGACAGCATGCAGTTTGTTTACTATCCGAGCGGCGGTGACAGCCTGACCGGCCATCTTGCCGGTGAATGCGTCCTGCACGGCGGCTTCGCAACGGATGGTATGCGCTATGTGCCGAGCGGCGAACTCAAAGTGATCGCTGTTTCCGGACAGTCCCGCAACGCCTCCATCCCGGACGTGGAATGCTTCGGCGAATTGGGCTTTAAGACCGACTACCTGACCTACCAGGGCATGTGGGTCACCAAAGGAACTCCGGACGATGTGGTGAATCAGATCGCCAAAGTCTTTGAACAGGCTGTGAATTCGGACGAATTCAAACAGTACTGCGATGAGCAGGGCTGCTCTCCGGCCTACATCGGACCGCAGGAATGGCATGACCTGATGGCCAATCTGAACAGTGTTATTGTTGACCTTGTTCAGAAATACGGTCTTGCGAACTCAAAATAAACCATAGTATTTCGCAGTTTTCTATCTAACAACGCTCCGGGCTTTACAAGATATTAGGCCGTTCAGTGTAAAGCCCGGAACTCCTTTTAAGAAGAGGAAATACCCATGAAGTTTAATTTTAAAAAAGGCGAAGCGATTTTTATGCTTTTCCTGATAGGACTGGGCGTTTTGCTGTTCTATGAATCCCTCATCACCGTTACGACGGTAGAGGAACCTGTTACTGCTTCGGCGTACGGAATGGTGATATCCGGCATATTTCTCATAGCTGTGATTTCCCGCCTGATAATCCTCATCGCTGCTGTCAGGAAGGAAAACAATACCGATAAACTGGAAATAAAACACCCTGCATTGATCTTCCTGTCGATTCTGGGGATTTTGATATATACACTGGGGATCATCAAAATCGGTTATTACGTTACGACCTTTGTCTTTTCTTCGGTCATGGTAATGGCTCTGCGTGAAAAAGAAAACAGGACTCTGAAGACAGGCATCTTCACAGTTATCGGATGCCTTCTGTTCACATTGGCCCTGTATTTCGTGTTCACCCAGTTTAAAGTCTATCTGCCGAACGCATGGCTGATCTAGGATCAGGAGGAGAGAAACCGTGTTAGAAAATTTAGTGGAATTACTTACCAGTGATGCAATCATATGGTTGATCATGGGTGTCTCCCTCGGATTGGTGTTTGGTGCGATCCCCGGTCTTTCCGCGACACTGGCCGTTGTCCTGCTGATCCCCTTCACCTACAGTTTGTCTGCGGAGACCGGCATTGCGACATTGATCGGAGCTTACGTGGGCGGCATTTCCGGCGGTCTCGTGGCTGCTATCATGATCAATATGCCGGGCACACCGTCTTCGGTGGCTACGACCTTTGACGGGTTTCCGATGGCCAAGCAGGGAAGAGCGGGGAAAGCGCTTGGCGTCGGTGTCATCAGTTCCTTCTTCGGCACTTTGTTCAGTTGGGGAGCCCTCGTCCTGTTCGCGCCGAAACTTTCTGCGATCACGCTTAAGTTCGGCCCTTACGAAATGGTCGGCGCCATCCTCTTCGGTTTGACCGCTGTCATCTCGCTGTCCGGCGAATCTTTGCATAAGGGCCTCGTATCGGCAGCGCTCGGCCTGGCTTTGTGTCTGATCGGGATCGAAAACGGATCATTTGCAAAACGGGCAACTTTTAATAATCCGATGCTGGCCGGCGGTATTCCGTATATGCCTGCGCTGATCGGCATGTTCGTCATCTCCGAGGTGCTCAATCAGTTTGAGAAGATCGACGAGAAATACCTTGTGCCGAAGCAGAAACTCAAGGGTGCCTATATGACTCTTAAAGAGTTCATAGAGTCCCTTCCGAACATGATCCGCTCCAGTTTCGTCGGTCTTTTGATCGGCATCCTTCCCGGCATAGGCGGCAGTTTTGCCAATTTTGTAACTTATGACCTGGCAAAACGTTCATCGAAACATCCCGAGACTTTTGGCAAGGGCAATTACCAGGGCGTTGTAGCCAGTGAAAGCGGCAACAATGCAACAATTGGCGGGGCACTTATCCCGATGGTCTGCCTGGGTATCCCCGGGGACATCGTGACAGCGGCACTGATGGGCGGCTTAATGCTGAAAAATGCTTCGCCCGGACCGTACTTTATGCGCGAGCATGGGGATTTGGCAAATACAATATTTAATTCATTGCTGATTGCCAGTCTGGTCATGCTGGTCATAATGCTGCTGATTGCGATCCGTGTCTTTGCCGTGGTTCTGCGTCTGCCGAAATACGTTATGCTTCCGCTGGTTCTGGTCATGGCATTGGCCGGTATTTACAACATCAACTATTCTATCCCGGAAATGTTCGTCGGTCTGATCATGGGCGTTTTCGGGTATATGCTGGATAAATTCAAGTATCCCAAAACGCCGCTGGTTATCACCCTGATTCTCGGCAAGAGCCTGGAACTCTATTTCCGCAGGGGACTGGTATTGAGCAGCGGCAGCCTTCTTCCTTTTGTTCAGAGACCGTACTCTCTTGCCTTCCTGATCCTGACAGTCATCGCGCTGGCGGTTCCGTTTGTCAGTAAAGCCAGAAAAAAGGCAAAGGCGAAAGAAGAGAATGGAAATACTGCCCCGAAGGAATCAGAAGTGCAGGAGTAACGGCACGGCCGCGATCCTTGAAAAATCGAATGACCTGCTGTCTGGCAGGGTGGAGGTAAAAACCTTGTATAAAGTGTTGCTGACAGAACCCATTGATCCGATCGGCGTGAAACTGCTGAAAGAGCATTTCACTGTCGACCTGGCTCCCGACCCGAAAGAGGAGACCATCGTTTCCCTGATCGGCGATTATGACGCGCTGGTGATTCGGGCCACGAAACTTACGGAAAACATTCTGGACGCCGGTAAAAAGCTCAAGATCGTCAGCCGGCACGGTGTAGGGCAGGACAACCTGGATATTCCTGCTGCGACACACCATAAAGTCCTGCTTACTACCACACCGGGGGCTAATGCCCACAGCGTGGCAGAACATGCGGTAGGGATGGCGATCGTCCTTATGAAGCGCTACGGAGAGGCAGAAAAGCTTCTGCGGGACGGAACTTTCAATCAGCCCGGTTCTCTGACCGGACTGCTCAGCAAGATCGGCTTTGTTAACGAAGTACTCGAAGGCAAGACCATCGCCCTGGTGGGCACAGGTGCTATTGCGAAACGGGTCGCCGAGATCTGCCATGTCGGGTTCGGTATGAACGTTATCGGATATGATCCGTACGTCAGCGCTGAAGTCATGGCAGAACATGGCATCAAAAAATATGAAACGGTGGAAGAAATGCTTCCGCTTTGCGATGTTCTTTCTGTCCATGTGCCCAAAACGCCGGCCACGGAGAATATGATCAATAAGGATTCCTTCGCAAAAATGCGCAGGAATGCAGTGATTATCAATACTTCCAGAGGCGGCATCGTCAATGAGGCGGATCTTGCCCAGGCGCTTTGTTCCGGACAGATCGCCGGCGCGGGTCTGGATGTGTTTTCGCCGGAACCGCCTTTGCTCGACAATCCGCTTTTCAGTCTGGAAAACGTCATCATGACGCCCCATATCGCCGCGGCATCAGACGGTGCCATGTACAATATGTCCAAATGCGCGGCCGAAAATATTTTGGAATACCTCGAGGGCGGGAAGCCGCGTTTTCTCCTGAACCCTGAGATTTACGTACCCGTTTCCGAACACCCCAGACGGGGCTGAAGTGCTTCCGGAGAGAGAAGGTGAAACATGAAGGCAATATTCCATGTTAACGATTTGAATAAGTGGACGACGACGCTGAACAGTGCTCTCAACATGCACAAAGTGGCAAAGGAAAACGGCGTTCCGGCAGATATATATATTGTCTCAAACGGTGAATCGGTCCTTATCATGAAGGGAGATCCCGAAGAGATGAGCGCTGAAGGAAAAGACCCCGCGCTTGCTGCTGCCCGTCTTCGTCTGCAGGAAGCCTTTGAAAAGAAGCTCCATGTCTGCTTTTGTCTTAAGGCGATGTCCCTCAGGGACCTTTCCCTCCCGGAGGATCTCGGAAGGGCGGAACTGGTCGCCTCTTCCGCTTTCCGTATGGCAGAGCTGCAGGAGCAGGGCTACGCATATATAAAGAGCTGAACATATCCGCTGCTTTCTTGCCGGATAGGAAAGGATAATGGAAATGAAAATACTCGTAAATGAAAAACGGTGCAAACGCTGCGGGATATGCTATTCATTCTGCCCGAAATCCGTTTTTGATCATGACGAAGACGGCCGTCCTCAGCCTGTCAGAACGGAAGACTGTATTGCCTGCAGACTCTGTGAGATGCGCTGCCCGGATTTCGCCATTCAGGTCGTGAAGGAGGATCAATAATCATGGGAAAATTCAGATTCATGCAGGGGAATGAAGCCATGACGGAAGGTGCCATTGCAGCCGGCGCCCGTTTCTATGCGGGCTACCCGATCACCCCTTCCAGTGAAGTGGCGGAAACGTCTTCCGTGCGTCTGCCACAGGTCGGAGGCACCTATATCCAGATGGAAGATGAGATTGGAAGCATGGCTGCTTTGATCGGTGCTTCGGTCTGCGGAAAAAAGGCCTATACGGCAACCAGCGGCCCCGGCATCTCGCTGATGTCCGAGAACCTGGGGGTGGCTATGATGGGCGAAGTTCCGTGCGTAGTCATTGACGTACAGCGCTCCGGGCCGAGTACGGGCCTTGCGACAAAGCCTGCACAGGGTGATGTTATGCAGACTCGCTGGGGGACGCAGGGAGATCATTCCATTATAGTTCTGTCGCCGTCTTCCGTACAGGACTGCTTTGATCTTATGATCACGGCCTTCAACTATGCCGAACAATACAGAACCCCGGTCATTTTCCTTTCCGAAGAAATCATCGGCCACCTGCGTGAGCAGGTCATTATCCGTGATCCGGAAGAGATCACGGTCGTTGACCGGGCCAGGCCCGCCGGAGACCCGAAGGATTACAGGGTCTATGATCATTCACAGGGCCTGGCACCGCTGGCGACTTTCGGCAGTGATTATATTTTTAAGATCAATGCTACCATGCATGACGAAAAAGGCAATCCGAGCGCGAATCAGGAGAACTGCGAGCGGATCGTGAGGCATTTGTCGGAGAAGATCGAATCGCACGTGAAGGATATCAGTATTGTCAGAAGATATAACCTCGAAGATGCTGAATATATCATCATCACTTACGGAGGAACTACGCGGTCCGCGCTTTCAGCCATGCAGAAGGGGCGCGACGCGGGGCTTAAGATCGGCGTTTTGCAGATCGTTACCCTGTGGCCGGCTCCCGGCGCCGAGATCGAAGAAGTCATGAGTTCCGCGAACGCAGTCTTTGTCCCGGAATTGAATCTCGGACAGTATATATCCGAGGTACAGAAACGCAATCCCAGAAACATTCCGGTCATCGGTATCAACAAAACAAACAGCAAACCGATTTTTCCTGCGGAAATTCTGGAGAAGATCAAGGAGGTCGCTGACTAATGATTTCGGATTATTTACTTGAGGAAAAACTTCCGCTTTCCTGGTGTGCAGGCTGCGGAAACGGTATCATTCTTCAGTCGATCATGCGGAACATCGATGCACGCCACTGGCGGAAAGAAGATACGGTCATCTGCACCGGGATCGGATGCTCCGGCAAAGCCGATGACTATACAAGGACCAATTCGTTCCACGGGACCCATGGCCGGGCGATCGCTTTTTCGACCGGCATGAAACTGGCAAATCCGAATCTGCATGTGGTGGCTGTAATGGGCGATGGTGACGGCATTACGATCGGCGGCAACCATCTGATCCACGCGGCACGCCGCAACATGGACATCGTAGCCATTATGATAAACAACCTGAACTACGGCATGACCGGCGGGCAGTATTCCGGCACGACTCCTCGGGATTCGATCACCAAGACCTCCGTATACGGACATGTGGAAGACGGCTTTGACGTGTGCGGCGTAGTCAAAGCGGCCGGAGGCACTTTCGTGGCCAGGGGAACCGTCATGGATGTCGTACAGTTAAACTCGCTGATCGGCAAAGCCATGGATCACAAGGGATTCGCTTTCGTTGAGGTCATTTCTCCCTGTCCGGCTCAGTTCGGCCGTAATAATAAGATGTCTGCTGCGCCAGCCATGATGCAGTGGATCAAGGACAATACCGTTTCAGTGGCAAAAGCGGCCGGTATGAGCCGGGCAGAACTGAAAAAGAAGTTTGTCACGGGCATCTTTGAGGATCGGAATGATCAGGACGATTACTATACGGCGTATAAGAAGATCATCGACAGGCTGGGAGGAGAAGAGAATGAGTAAGCAGAAAGAAGTCACGATCAGCGGCGTGGGCGGCCAGGGGATGATCCTCTCCGGGACACTGCTGGCAAAAGCGGCTGCTATCCATGATCATAAAAAAGCGACCCTTTCTTCGGAATACGGCGTCGAAACCCGCGGTACTTTTGCAAAATCAGACGTCATCGTAAGCGATGAGGAAATCTATTTTCCGGACGTGACCGAACCGGACCTTGTTGTTTGTCTGCACCAGATCGCCTATGCACGTTACAGCGGAAAAGTGGGGGAAAAAGGCGTTCTGATTTACGACTCCAGTGAGGTCACTCCGGATCTGGCGCAGGCCGGAAAGGAAATCGGAGTAGATATCACGGCTGAGGCGAAGAAGGCGGGGCATCCCGCGACCGCAAATATCATCGTCATGGGCATGATCAGCGGATATCTGGACCTTGTGGAACCGGAGGGCGCCGAAGAGCAGATTAGAGAGTTTTTCGGAGCAAAAGGTGAAAAAACGGTTCAGATGAACCTGGTGGCCTATGATAACGGTTATGCCATCGGGAAAAACCTCGGACAGAATCGTGAATAACCGGTATTTCTCCTTTTTTACTATTGTTTAGGAACACTTCTGTTTGCTTCTTCATTTTTTCCTTTTAACCGTCCGTCCTTTCGCAGGGGGGGCGGTTTTTTGATGCCAATACCGGAAACAACGGGATCCGATTCTTGCAGCATAACTTCCTGAGTTGTCTGAAAATAACTTGCTTATGCCGGAAAAATATTGTAAGATAGCGGTGTTGAACCCGCTATCTTTTTTATTCATCCAAGGAGGTCCGCCGATGAGCGTACAATTGCTGGACAAAATGAGAAGAATCAATAAATTGCTGCACTACGACGACAGCAATGTCGTCTCGTTCGGGGACATTTCCCGCGTGATGGGCGTGGAGTTCGGCGCGGGGGTCGTGGTGATCAGCGGCAAGGGGAAGATCCTGGGGCTGGGCCAGCCGCCGTTCGATCCGCTGTGGCCGCAGCTGCAGGTGGGCGATTTCCTGCCCGCGGAGCTGAACGAACGGCTGCTGAACATCCTGTCCACGCAGGAGAACGCGAGCCTGCAGGCCCTGGGCTTCGAGGGCGAGGCGTGCGAGCGGCTGAAGGCCATCATAGCGCCGGTGGAGATCTCGCGGGTGCGGCTGGGCACGCTGTTCATCTACCGCGAGGGGAAAGGCTTCGACGTGGACGACATCATCCTGACCGAGCACGCGACCATGATCATCGGCCTGGAGATGCGCCGCTCCTTAAGCGAAGAGGCGTCGCGCGAATTCCGCATGCAGCAGGCGGCCCGCTCGGCGGTGGCCACGCTGTCCGCGTCGGAACTGGAGGCGGTGCGCTACATCCTGGACGAGCTGGGCGGCACGGAGGGCATCCTGGTGGCCAGCAAGATCGCGGACCGGGTGGGCATCACGCGGTCGGTGATCGTCAACGCGCTGCGGAAGCTGGAGAGCGCGGAGATCATCGAGTCCCGGTCGTCGGGGATGAAGGGAACGTACATCCGCGTATTGAACAATCTGATCGAAGACGAACTGAATAATGCGTAAAGGAGCCACCATGGAGATCCACAACCATGACATCGACGACCGCACGCAGGCCTATTACGTCGGCCTGATGCACGCGTGCGGCTACAGCGAAAAAGACCTGCGCCACCCGGTGATCGGCATCGTCAACTCCTTTACGGACGCCAACCCGGGCCACAAGCCGCTGCGCGAGCTGGCGCAGTACGTGAAGGACGGCGTGTGGGCGGCCGGCGGGACGCCGGCGGAATTCTGCGTGCCGGCGCCGTGCGACGGGATGGCGCAGGGGCTCGGGATGCATTACATCCTGCCGGAACGCGACCTGATCGCGGGCGCGGCGGAAGGGATGGCGCGGGCCCACGATTTCGACGGCCTCGTCTTCCTGTGCTCCTGCGACAAGATCGTCCCGGGCATGCTGATGGCGGCGGCCTCGCTGGATAAGCCCTGCATCTTCCTGACCGCGGGCTGCATGATCCCGTACGACGACGGGCAGCGGGTCTTCGTGACCCCGGACCTTAAGGAATCCATCGGCGAATACAACGCGGAGCGCATCACGGCCGCGGAATTCGACCGCTACAAACAGAACATCTGCTTCTCCGGCGGGACCTGCTCCATGTACGGGACGGCCAATACGATGGGGGTGTTCGCGGAGGCCATCGGCATTTCGCCGATCGGCTCGGTCACGACGCTGTTCTGCTCCGCGGACAAGATGCGCCAGGCCCGCATGGTCGGCGCGCGCGCCGTGGAACTGGTGCGGGAGGGGATCCGCTTTTCGGACATCGTCACCTGCGATTCGGTGGTCAACGGCCTGCGCCACGTGAGCGCGACCGGCGGCTCCACTAACGCGCAGCTGCACATCTGCGCGCTGGCCAAGGTCATGGGGCTCCCGATCGGGCTGCGCGAATTCGACGAGATCCAGAAGGACGTCCCGGTCATCGCGAAGTTCAAACCGTCCTCGAAGTACAATATCAGCGACTACCACAAGGCCGGCGGCGTCGGCGCGACCCTGCAGGCCATCCGCCGCCATCTGAACCTGGACGCGAAACTCGTGACGGGCGGCACGCTGGGCGAATTCCTGGACCGCTTCGACCGGCCGGTGGACCGGAACATCATTCATACGGAGGAGGATCCGCTGTACCCGGACGGCTGCTTCAAGGTGCTGTACGGGAACATCGCGCCGGGCGGCTGCATCGTGAAAAAGAGCGGCGTGGAGCCGTCCATGTTCCGCCACAGCGGGCCGGCGGTCTGCTTTGATTCGGAGGAAGCGCTGCGCGAGGCGATGGTGGACCGGCGGATCGTGCCCGGCTGCGTGCTGGTGATCCGCTACGAGGGCCCGAAGGGCGGGCCGGGCATGCGCGAAATGTCCATCCCCGCCGCCATGCTGGTGGGCATGGGCCTGCACACGTCCGTGGCCATGATCACGGACGGCCGGTACTCCGGCGCTACCCGGGGGCCGTGCATCGGCCACATTTCCCCGGAGGCGTGGGACGGCGGCCCGATCGCGGCGGTGCGGGACGGCGACATGATCCATATCGACATCGACGCGGGCACGATCCACGCGGATATTCCCGACGAAGAAATCTGCGCACGTCTGCAGCACGTCGCCCGTCCGGACCATCCGGCCGCCGGCGTGATGGCCGCGTACCGCGAGACAGTATCGGCTTCGAATGACGGCGCGACCTGGCTGTACCGCAAAAAAGCGACATCTGAGGCGGCACAAGGCGGCAAATTGTGAAACAATTATGAATTATAAATGAAATTTCTCTTGCGGACATTAGGAATAATATGCTATATTTATTCAGTTGTTAGACGCGGAAAAATTTCTGTTTCAGAAATCACAAACGAAGAGGAGCAATCATGAGCAAAGAGAAGACAGCCAAGGAAATCGACGTGAATTCCCTTGACGCAGACCTGGCTGCTGCGCAAAAGCTGGAGACAAGCAAGAACAGTGTGTGGGGCAAGATCGCGATCTGCGTCGCGTTCGCCATGTCCATCTACCACATCATCAAGGTCTTCTGGGGCACCTGGACCTTCATCCCGAGCAGCATCAAGGGCGTTATCCCGGAGCGCGGCATCCACGTGGCGCTGGCTTTCACGATCCTGTTCCTGACGATGCCTCTGTATGAGCATGTGTTCAAAGACCGCTATGCGGGCAGCAAATCGTTCCGCATCGTTACCCGGATCATTGACGTGATCTGCATCATCGCCCTGTGGGCGGCCATCGTCATGGCCTGGTACGAGTACGACCACCTGTCGGAAAACCTGGGCATGCCCGGCAAATGGGCGGCCGTGGCCGGCTGCATCCTGTTCATCCTGGTGCTGGAAGGGGCGCGGCGCTGTCTCGGCTACATCATGCCGATCCTGGCGCTCATCTTCTTTGCCTACGCCCGCTGGGGCCATCTGATCCAGGGCCGCCTCGGCCATCAGAAATACACGTTCAAGGCGCTGTTCCAGTACATGGCGCTTGACCTGGACGGCGTGTTCGGCACTACCATTTCGGTCTCCGCCGGCGTTATCTTCATGTTCGTCATGTTCGGCGCCTTCCTGGATTCCTCGGGCTGCTCCAACTTCATCAATGATATGGCGCTTTCCCTGACCGGCAAACTGCGCAGCGGTCCTGCTCTGTCCGCGGTCGTGGCCTCCGCTCTGATGGGCTGCATCAACGGCTCCGCCGTGGCGAACGTCGTGGGTACCGGTACCTTCACGATCCCGCTGATGAAATCCCGCGGCTACAAGCCCGATTTCGCGGGCGGTGTCGAAGCCGTGGCTTCCACCGGCGGCCAGATCCTGCCGCCCGTCATGGGTTCCGGCGCGTTCCTGATGGTGGCGTTCACGCTTGAGAAATATACCACCATCGTCAAAGCGGCCGTGATCCCCGCCGTGCTGTACTTCATCGGCGCCGGCATCGCTGTGTACGCGCAGGGCGAGATCGGCGACGTCGAGTTGCTGCCGAAGGACCAGATCCCGAAGACCCGCAAGGTGTTCAAGGACGGCTGGATGTACCTGGTCATCATCGCCATCCTGGTCTGGGCCCTGCTGATCGCGCAGTACTCCCCCGTCATGGCGGCCCTGATCGGCACGGCTTCCGTCCCGATCGTCATGCTGGTGGACAGGAAGAAACGCTTTACGTTTAAGGATATCCCGAAGTCCCTGGTCAAGAGCGGCTTCAACTCGCTGTCCATCGTGGCGGGTTGCGCCTGCGCTGGCATCGTCGTGGCCATGGTGGCCCGCACCGGTCTGGGCGCCAAGTTCGGCGACGCGATGATCAACGCCGCGGGCGGCCAGCTGTTCCTGTCCCTGCTGTTCACGGCCATCGCCTGCATCATCCTCGGCATGGGCCTGCCGACCACGTCGGCTTACGTCATCGGCGCATCCATCCTGGCGCCCGCGCTGACGGGCCTGGGCCTTCCGCTGCTGACCGCGCACCTGTTCGTGTTCTACTTCGCCTGCCTGTCCGCCATCACGCCGCCTGTCGCACTGGCCGCGTACGCCGGCGCCGGCATCGCAAAGAGCAACCCGATGACAACGGCCGTGCAGGCCTGCAAGATCGGTTTTGCCGGCTTCATCGTCCCGTTCGTGTTCTGCTACAACAGCGCGCTGAACCTGAACGGCTCGCTGGGCGAGATCCTGATGGTCTGCGGCACGGCCCTGGTCGGCTGCTTCGGCATGTCCTGCGGCATGCAGGGCTGGTACTTCAGCAAACAGCGGAAACTGAACTGGCTCTTCCGTATCATCATCATCGCCGCCGGCCTGTGCATGATGATCCCGAACGATCTGCTGAGTATCGTCGGCCTGGCGATCCTTGCGGCTGTTGCGGTGTATGAAATCATGCTGAACAAAAAACTCAGTGCGGCCGCGGCTGCCTGACCGCTTTACCCCTGATAGTCCGAAAACCGTTGGTTTTCCAGCTATAAAAACAAAACACAAAAGGAGAGAAACAAAATGAAGAAGATCATGAGCTTACTGCTGGTCCTGGCCATGGTTCTGGCCCTGACCGCGTGCGGCGGCGGCAACACCACGCCGACCACGACCGCAGCTCCCGGCGGTGAATACGAGTACAAGGGCGACCGTCTGACCATCGGCGGTGCCGACTCCACCGGTACCATGTACGCCGCGGCCGTCGCCGTAGCGACCACCTTCACCAACAACATCAAGGGCATGAACGTCGATGCCACCACTTCCTCCGGCTCCAACGAGAACGCGCTGAAAGTCAACAGCGGCGAGATCCAGCTCGGCATGTGCTCCGGCGATGCTGCGCTGAGCGCCGTGAACGGCACCGGCAAGTTCGAGGATAAGGGCAAGCAGGAAAACATCTGCGCCATCGGCGCCGTGTATCCGTCCCTGTCCAACTGGATCGCGCTGAAGTCCTCGGGCTACACCTATCTGCATGATGCGAAGGGCACCTTCGGCATCGGCCCGTCCGCTTCCACTTCCGAATCCTCCGCTCTGCTGGGTCTGGAGACCGTCGGCATCACGAAGGACAATGCGAACCTGGTCAACGTCACCCTGGGTGAAGGCGCCGACAACGTCGCCGACGGCACCATGAACGCTTCCACCGCTTTCGCGGGCGTTCCCGTGGGCGCTCTGGCGAACGCCGCCAACACCAAGGACTGCGTCCTGCTCGGCTTCACCGATGAAGAGCTGGACAAGATCGTTGCCGCGAACGCCGCCTACTACAAAGCCACGATCCCGGCCGGCACCTACAAGGGCCAGGATGCGGACGTCCCTACCTTCGGCGTGAAGTGCATGGTCATCTGCAACAAGGATCTGGGCTATGACGAAGCGTATCAGATGGCGAAGACCCTGTACGAACAGGCCGAAAAGATGATCGAAGGCAACAAGTTCTTCTACAACATGGCCGACAAGGCGTTCATCGCCACCGACCTGCCCATCAGCCTGCACCCCGGTGCCGAAGCCTTCTACAAGGAAGTCGGCCTCATCGGCAAGTAATTTCATTCAGTAATTTCTGAAAAAATCACTTGCGCTCCGCGCCCTGGCATGATATTATGTCAGGGCGCTTTATTTTACACGCAGGCGGACCGGCGGGAGCGGTGCCGTGAAAACGGTCTTCCCCGGAACGAACCCTGCGGAAGAAACTAACCAGGAGGATAAAAAAATGAGCGTTATTTCCATGAAGCAGCTCTTGGAAGCCGGTGTTCACTTCGGCCATCAGACCAAGCGCTGGAACCCCAAAATGGCCCCCTACATCTACACGGAGCGCAACGGCATCCACATTATCGACCTGCAGAAGACGGTCGGTATGATCGACGACGCGTACAACGCGCTGGTCCAGATCGTGGCTGACGGCGGCGTCGTGCTGTTCGTAGGCACCAAGAAGCAGGCCCAGGATGCCATCCAGACCGAAGCGGAACGCTGCGGCATGTTCTATGTCAACCAGCGCTGGCTCGGCGGCATGCTGACCAACTTCAAGACGATCCAGAGCCGGATCGCCCGCCTGCGCGCCATCGAACAGATGAGCCAGGACGGCACCTTCGAAGTCCTTCCCAAGAAGGAAGTCGCGGCCCTGCAGAAGGAATGGGAGAAGCTGGAGAAGAACCTCGGCGGCATCAAGAACATGAAGCGCCTGCCCGACGTGATCTTCGTCGTCGACCCCAAGAAAGAGCGCATCTGCGTGCAGGAAGCCCTGACCCTGAACATCCCGCTGATCGGTATCGCCGACACCAACTCGGATCCGGAAGAACTGGATTATGTGATCCCCGGCAATGACGACGCCATCCGCGCCGTGAAACTGATCGTGGGCAAGATGGCGGACGCCGTCATCGAAGGCAACCAGGGCGAACAGCTGACCGACGCCCCCGCGGAGGAAGAAGCCCCCGAAGAGACCGTCGAAGAAGCCGCCGAAGCGAAGGAAGAGGAGGAGTAAACCATGGCTATCACTGCAGCTGCTGTTAAAGAATTACGCGAAATGACCGGCGCCGGCATGATGGATTGCAAGAAGGCGCTGACCGCCACCGACGGCGACATGGAAAAGGCCGTCGAGTTCCTGCGGGAAAAAGGCCTGGCTGCCGCCGCCAAGAAGGCCGGCCGCATCGCGGCTGAAGGCCTGGTGACCGCCAAAGTGGAAGGCAAGAAGGCCGTCATGGTGGAAGTCAACTCCGAGACCGACTTCGTCGCCAAGAACGCGGAATTCCAGGAATACGTGGCCGCCGTCGCGGATCAGATCATGAACTCCGGCGCTGCCACCGTGGAAGCCCTGCTGGCCGAGCCCTGGGCCCTGGATCCCAGCCTGACCGTGGAACAGGAACTGTCCGAAAAGATCGCCCGCATCGGTGAAAAGCTCTCCATCCGCCGCTTCGCGAAGATCGAGGCGAACGGCGCCGTGGTCGCCTACATCCATGGCGGCGGCCGCATCGGCGTTCTGGTCGAAGCCGACACCGACAAGGCGGAAGATCCCCAGGTCCTGGAAGCCCTGAAGAACGTGGCCATGCAGATCGCGGCCCTGCGTCCTCAGTTCACGACCCGCGCGGACGTCCCCGGCGATTTCATCGAGAAGGAGACCGAGATCCTGCGCGCCCAGATCATGAACGACCCCAAGGAAGCTGCGAAGCCCGAAAAGGTCATCGAAGGCATGATCAAAGGCCGTATCGCCAAGGAACTCAAGGAATTCTGCCTGACCGAGCAGATCTACGTCAAAGCCGAAGACGGCAAGCAGACCGTCGGCCAGTACCTGGAGCAGGTCTCCAAGGCCGCCGGCGCCGCCCTGACCCTCAAGAACTTCGTCCGCTTCGAGACCGGCGAAGGCATCGAAAAGCGTCAGGACGACTTCGCCGCCGAAGTCGCCAAGCAGATGGGCATGTAATTCTTAGGAAACATCCCCCGAAAGGGGCGGGCCTCCGGGCCCGCTCTTTTTTTGTGTCCGCTCATACAGAGACGTGCCGGTGCCCGGTCGGAAACAGTGTTTGATACGAAAGCACGATACACCGGGAAACATTGACAGAAAACTGAAAGGAACCCCACATTATGGCAGACACCAATACAAGCAGCGAACATAAGACCGTGCCCTGCCTTTCTGTCTTTTTCGCGGATATTTGCCTTGTTTTTATTGCGTTTCCCCCGGGTTTCCCGTATAATTACAGTATATTCCTGATCGTGCCCTGCGGACCGCTTCTGTTCAGGCGGTCTCTCATGTAAATGAAACGGAACGGAACCGGTCAACCATACGGAGGAAAAAGAAATGAGAGCCAAAAAAATCGTACAGACTGTTTTTCTCGCGGTTTTCATGGCGCTGTTCGTCCTGGGCGGAAAAGCACAGGCCGCGGGCGGCGTCGCCATCAACAGCACCAATTTCCCGGACTCGGTGTTCCGGAACTATGTGAAGGAGAATTTTGACACCAACAATAACAACTCCCTGAGCCAGGCGGAGATCGCGGCCGTAACAACTGTTGACGTGGATAACATGGGCATCGCATCTCTGAAGGGGATCGAGTATTTCACTTCCATGAAAAAACTGTACTGCGAGTACAACGAACTGACGGAACTTGACGTAAGCGCGTGCACCGCCCTGGAGGAATTATGGTGCCGCTTCAACGGAATGACGTCCCTGAACGTGAACGGCTGCACCGCTCTGCGTGAAATTGAATGTCACGACAACCAGTACAAGACGTTAAATATAAGCGGCTGTCCTGCCCTTGAAGAACTGAATTGCCACAGCAATCTGCTGACTTCCCTGAATCTGGCGGGGTGCAGTAAACTGAAGAAGCTGATCTGTGGGTACAACAATATTAAAACGCTGGATGTGAGTCCCTGTCCGGAACTGTGGGATTTAGGCTGCAATAACAACAAAATCAAATCGATCAATTTCAGCGGATGTCAGAAATTGCTTGATCTTAACTGCCAGAACAACCAGTTGACGAGCCTGAATCTGCAGGAGTGTCCCGATCTGATGATCCTGGATTGTTCCGGCAATCCGATGACCGAACTGAACATTGCTCCCTGCCATTATCTCGTGCACGTCTATACGCACGGCATGTATGATGAATTTGATACCAGGAAGGGCTGGATACAGCTGGGCCATACGTACGAACTGATCCTGACCTGCGACCAGTCGCTTGAGATCAGCCTGGGAGACGTGCTCGCCGTCACGACCCAGCCGGAAGACGCGGAAAATGCGCTCAACGGCCTGGCCGTGTTCTACGTGGCCGCGACCGGGTCCGGCCTGCAGTTCCAGTGGCAGTACAAATATCCGGACGGCAGCTGGAAGAATTCGACCAATGAGACGGCCAAGACGCCCCGCTTTGAGGTCAGGGCGGAGGCAAAACGCAACGGCGTCCAATACCGCTGCAAAGTGACGGATGCCAACGGGGAAAAAGTGTATTCCCGCGCGGCTAAACTGACCATCGTGCCATATATCTCCAAACATCCCGAGGATGTTTCCGCCGCCGTCGGCAATACCGCGAAATTCACCGTCACCGCCACCGGCGTGGGCCTGAAATACCGCTGGCAGGTCAGCAAAGACGGCGGAGAGACCTGGAAAAACGTGACCACCGCGAACACGGGATATAACGAAGAAACGCTGCAGATCAAGGCCACGGAAGGCCTGAACGGCTTCCGGTACCGCTGCGCCGTTACGGACGTCAACGGGATTAAAAAATATTCCTCCGGCGCCAAACTGACTGTCAAACCGAAGATCACCTCCCAGCCGAAGACCGTCACCACTGTCGCAGGCACCACCGCTTCCTTTGCGGTGAAAGCCACCGGCACCGGCCTCACTTATCAGTGGCAGTACCGCACCTCCTCTTCCGGCAGCTGGAAGAATTGCACCAGCGCCACGGAGGGCTATAACACCGCCACGCTGAGAGTCTCCGCAGTCACGGGACGCCACGGCTACCAGTATCGCTGCCGGGTGAAGAACTCCCTCGGCAATTCGACCTTCTCCAAGACGGTCACCCTGAACGTGCTGGGGATCAAGACGCAGCCGTCTTCTGTCACCACGACCGTCGGCAAGACGGCGACCTTCAAAGTGGTGGCGACCGGTATCGGCAAGTCTTATCAGTGGCAGTTCCGCACCTCCTCTTCCGAGCCCTGGGTGAATTGCTCCGCGGCCCTCGAAGGCTACAATGCCGCCACGCTGAAAGTCGTGGCAAAGTCTTACCGGAACGGCTATCAGTACCGCTGCATCGTGACGGATTCCGCCGGGAACACGGTGTATTCGAAGGTGGTCAAACTGACTGTGAAATAAGCAGTCCGTTCTGTTTCGCAAAAACGGAAAGGAGGTCCCATGGCTCATCAGCCCATGGACATGATCCGGATCGAATGGCGGCCGGATAAACAGGCGAAGGCCTCCATTTACAGTCAGATCGTGGCGTTTTTCCAGGAGCGCATCACGTCGGGCGACTGGGTGAGCGGCCAGAAGCTGCCGTCCCAGCGGAAGCTCGCGGAGATGTTCGGCGTCAACCGCAGCACCATCGTGGAAGCGATGGACGAGCTGCAGGCGCTGGGCCTGCTGGAAGGGAGCCACGGCGGCGGCACGCGCGTGGCCAATGAAGGCTGGGCGATGCTGATCCAGGACAAAACGCCCGACTGGCAGAGCTACATCAAGGCCAGCCGGTTCTATCCCAACGTGCCCACGGTGCAGATCGTCAACCGCCTGGAGTTCCAGAGCGGCATCACGCGGATGAGCACCGGGGAACTCTCGCCCGAACTGATGCAGACGAAGATCACGCAGGACATCCTGTCGCAGCTGTCGGACCGGAAGCTGTTCATGAACTATCCGGACCCGCTGGGCATGCCCAGCCTGCGGCGGGCGATTCAGGCGCATCTGAAGAAGAACGGGATCGAGGTGCCGATCTCCAGCATTCTGATCGTGTCCGGGGCGCTGCAGGCGCTGCAGCTGATCTCGATCGGGATCGTGAAATCTCAGGCCCGGGTCTTCGTGGAATCGCCCTCGTACCTGGGGTCGCTCAATATTTTCCAGTCCGTCGGGGCGCAGCTGGTCAGCGTGCCGATGGACGCGCAGGGGATCGCGCCGTGGCGGACCAAGGACATGCAGTCCGGCGGGGCGCATTCGCTGCTGTATACGATCCCCACGTTCCAGAATCCGACCGGATGCGTCATGCCCGCGTCGCGGCGGAGGGAGGTGCTGCAGTATTGCACGGAGCGGCATATCCCGATCATTGAGGATGACGTGTTCCGGGACCTGTGGCTGGACGCGCCGCCGCCCCCGCCGATGAAGGCCATCGACCGCTGCGGCAGCGTCGTGTATATCAGCAGCCTGTCCAAATGTTTCTCTCCGGGCTTCCGCCTGGGATGGCTCGTGGGCCCGGAGGCGATCGTCCAGCGCCTCGCGGACGCGAAGATGCAGATGGACTACGGCGTCAGCGTCCTGACCCAGCAGGTGGCGGAAGAGCTCTTCACCGGCGGCCTGTACGAGCAGGGCGTGCAGAACATCCGCACGCGCCTGAAGACCCGCCGGGACTTTATGATGCGGCTGCTGGAGCGGTGGATGGACGGCCTCGCGGACTGGAACTGCCCGGCCGGCGGCTTCTTCGTCTGGCTCCGCCTCCGGAACCGCGTGCAGGCCGAAAGCCTCTTCAAACGCGCCCTCACCGAAGGCCTCCTCATCATGCCCGGCGGCGTCTACGACAAAAACCACACCTCCTCCGTCCGCCTCACCTACGGCTACCTCCCGGAAGAGGAGATGGAACGCGGCGTCCGGCGGCTCTCGGAAATGCTGCGGGGGCTGCAGAACGAAACATAGATTTCGTAGGGGCGGCCATTGGCCGCCCGCTTTTTGTGATGATGATGACAGGGGACGTACCTCTGTCATCTTTTTTCTTGCATGACAGAAAACACAAGAAACGGACACGAGATGACAGAGGTACGTCCCCTGTCATCTTTTCTATTTGGTTGTGATTTTTTCTTCCCGCTTGGTTGGGGAAAATATTTTTCCGCCCCGTTATAATCAGATCAAACCGAGAACGTTTTATTGCCGATTTTTGGCAGAACAAGAAAGGAGCGAGTATTATGGGTAAATTGGACGGCAGGATCGCCATCGTGACGGGCGCGGCCCAGGGCATCGGCAACGGGAGCGCGAGAGTGCTGGCGCAGAACGGCGCCACGGTCATTCTGGTGGACTTCGCGGAAGCGGTCGAGGCGGCCGCGGAAGAACTGAAGGCGCAGGGCTTAAAGGCCGACTGGCGCCGGGCGGACGTGAGCAACCTGGAAGCGGTCCAGGCGATGGTGGACGACATCGTGGCGCAGTACGGCCGCGTGGACATCCTGCACAACAACGCCGGCGTGAACCGCCGCGTGAAATTCGAGGACATCGATCCCAAGACCCGGGACTTCATCTTCGGCGTCAACATCATCGGCGTCTGGAACATGGCCAAGGCCGTGTATCCTTACATGATCAAGCAGCAGTACGGCCGCATCATCAACACCTCCTCCGTCACCGGCACCCGCGTGGTGGACGAAGGCCAGACCACTTATTCCATGACCAAGGGCGCCGTCTCCGCGCTGACCCGCGCGCTGGCGTATGAAGCCGGCCCTCACGGCATCACCGTGAACGCGGTCCTGCCCGGCTGGGTGCGCACCCCCAAGGTGGAGCAGGTCTGCCGCGACAGCCGTCCGGACGATCCCGAAAGCGCGATGCGCGACATGGCCGCGTTCATCCCGCTCAGGCGCCTCTGCCGCATCGAAGAGATCGGCGACCTGGTCGCTTTCCTGGCCTCGGACGAAGCCACCTACATCACCGGCACCGAGATGGTGATCGACGGCGGCAGCACTCTGCCCGAGACCTTCGACATCCTGCACGCATAAGCCATGGATATCGGCCTGCTGCTGAGAACGCTTTTTAAGCTCTACGCCGTTCTGCTGCTGGGCTTCGTCTTGGCAAAAGTGAGGATCCTGGACGGGCATGTGAACCGCAGCCTTTCCGTCATGGTCGTGTCCGTGACCTATCCCGCAAAGCTGGTCTGCTCCGTCCTGGGGCAGCCCGGCGACCGCGGGGAAATGCTGCTGATGATGCTGGGCGGCCTGGGGATCTATCTGGCGGTCCTGGTCCTCTCCAAAGGGATCTCGCGCCTGCTCCGCGTCCCGGAAGACAGACGGCGCGAATTTGAATGCCTGATGGTGTTCACCAACACCGGGTTCATCGGCGCCCCGCTGGCGCAGTCGCTGTTCGGCGACGCCGCGTTCTACCAGATGACGCTGATGAATTTCGCCTACTACGTCCTGTACAACACGTACGGGATCACGGCGCTGGCCCCGCGCGACGGCGGCCGCGTCCGCCTCACCGCGAAGGACGTCTTAACGCCCGGCTTCGTGATGACCGTAGTGGCGATCGTGCTTTTCCTGCTCCGGGCGGACGCGCCCGCCACGGTCAAGGAGATCCTGGCCATGGTCGGCGACATGACGACGCCGCTCTCCATGATCATCCTCGGCGCCTCGCTGGCGGCCTACCCGTTCAAACAATCCATCGGCGACCCGTGGACCTACGTCTACTCCGGCGTCAAGCTGCTGGTCATGCCGGCGCTGGCGTTCGGCGTCACCCGGCTGCTCGGGCTCAGCAGTTATCACAGCGCCCTGACCATCCTGACCTGCTCCATGCCCGCGGGCTCCATGGTCCTGATGCTGGCGCTCAAGATGAACCGCGACGACGCTTTCATCAGCCGCAGCATCTTTGTTTCCACCCTGCTTTCCGCAATCACCCTGCCGGCCGTCATTCTGCTCTTCGTGCGGTAAACGGCGGCGCAAACCAACCAGGAGGCGATCAATATGCAACATCCTTACATTCCCAACAGCAACGAGGCGGTCCGCCGCGAGATGCTGGAATTCATCGGCGCCCCGTCGGTCGAAGCGATCTATTCGTTCATCCCCGACGAAGTCCGCATGAAGAAGCCGCTCGACATCCCCGAAGCGCTGCCCTCCGAGGTCTCGCTGAAGAAGTACATGAACGGCATCCTGAACCGCAGCACCACCTGCGAGGAGAACCTGAACTTCCTCGGCGCGGGCTGCTATGACCACTACGTCCCGGCCATCTGCGACGAGATCAACGGCCGCAGCGAATTCCTGACGGCCTACAGCGGCGACACCTACGCCGACCACGGCAAGTGCCAGACCTTCTTCGAGTTCTCCAGCATGCTGGGCGAACTGCTGGATCTGGACGTCGTGAGCTTCCCGACCTACGACGGCGGCCAGGCGGCCTCCACCGCCCTGATGATGGCCCGCCGCATCAACGGCCGCAGCCAGGCCCTCGTTCCCGCGAACATGAACCCCTCCCTGCTTTCCCAGATGCGCTGCTACTGCGAGGGCATGGAACTCATCGAGGTCGCTTATAAAAAGAACGGCCAGCTGTGCCTGGAAGATTTAAAAAGCAAACTCTCCGCCGACACCGCCGCCGTCTTCATCCAGAACCCCACGTTCCTGGGCTTCTTTGAGGAACAGGGCGAGGAGATCGGCCGTCTGGCGCACGAAGCGGGCGCGGAATTCGTCGTGTACGCGGATCCGTCCACGCTGGCCGTGGTCGCGCCGCCCGCCGATTACGGCGCGGACATCACCTGCGGCGACATCCAGCCGCTGGGCATCCACATGAGCTACGGCGCCGGCCTGGGCGGCTATCTGGCCACCCGGCAGGAAGAAAAGTACGTCATGAACTATCCGCACCACCTGCACCAGATCTTCCAGAACTCCAAGGGCCAGTTCGGCTACGCCCGCGCCCTGCCGGAGCGCACCAGCTACTATGTCCGCGACAAGGGCATCGAATACCTGGGCACCTGCGTGGGCCTGTGGGCCGTGACCGCGGCCGCCTACCTGGCCGTGATGGGCCCCGAAGGCATGCGCGAGCTGGGCGAAAACATCGTCTGCAAGAGCGATTACGCGCAGAAGAAGCTGGCCGGCCTGAAAGGCGTGCGCCTGCCGTTCGCGGAAAGCCGCAGCTTTATGGAATTCGTCCTGAACTTCGACGAAACGGGAAAGACCGTGGCCGAGATCAACGAAGCGCTGCTGAAAAAGCACATCTTCGGCGGCTACGATCTGAGCAAGCACTTCCCGCAGCTGGGCCAGTCCCTGCTGGTCTGCGTCACCGAAAAGACGGAGTTCGCGGACATCGACACGCTGGCCGCCGCGCTGGAAGAGATCCTGTAAGGAGGAGAAGAACATGTCTGAACTGAAAAAACGCAATTTTCACGAGGCCCAGTGGGACGAATCCATCATTTTCGAGCAGAGCGTTCCCGGCAGCCGCAGCATCCTCTTCCCGGATGCTTCCGAAGAAGCGGGCGTCTGCCCTAAAGAACTGATCCCCGCCGGTCTGAAGCGGAAAAGCGCTCCGGAACTGCCGGAGCTGGCCCAGCCCCAGGTGCTGCGCCACTATCTGCGCCTGTCGCAGGAGACCATCGGCCAGGATTTCGACATCGACATCGGCCTGGGCACCTGCACCATGAAATACAGCCCCAAGATCAACGAGCAGTTCGTGCGCAATCCCAAGTTCGCCGAGCTGCATCCCTATCAGCCCGATGAGACGGCCCAGGGCATCCTGAAAGTGATCTACGATTTCGAGCAGATCATGAAGGAGATCTCCGGTCTGGACGCGGTGTCGTTCCAGGCGGGCGGCGGCGGCCAGGGCATCTACGCCAACGCGGCCGTGCTGAAGCAGTACTGGCGCGATAAGGGCGAGGCGGATCAGCGGACCCAGATCATCACCACGATCCTGTCCCACCCGATCGACTCCGCGGCGCCGGCCACCAAGGGCTTTGAAGTCATCAGCCTGTATCCGGAAGCCAACGGCTACCCCAGCATCGAGGCCTTAAAGGCCGTCGTGGGTCCCAAGACCGCGGGCATTTTCATCACCAACCCGGAAGACACCGGCGTGTTCAACCCGATCATCCGCGAGTTCGTGGAAGTCGTGCATGAAGCGGGCGGCCTCTGCGTCTGCGACATGGCGGACTACAACGGCCTGTTCGGCATCGTCCGCGCGAAGGAACTGGGCGCCGATATGTGCCACTTCAACCTGCACAAGGCGTTCGCCTCGCCGCACGGCTGCATGGGCCCCGGCTGCGCCGCCCAGTGCGTAAGCGCCGAGCTGGAGAAATACCTGCCGCGTCCGCGCGTCCGTTTCGACGGCGAAAAGTACTACACCGACTACGACGGCCCCGCCTCCGTGGGCAAGATCCGCCAGTTCCACGGCTCCCTGGCCGCGGTGATCCGCGCCTACGCCTGGGTGATGAGCCTGGGCCGCGAAGGCTTAAAGACCGTGGCGGAGACCGCCATCCTGAACAACAACTACATGATGAAGCGCGTGCTGAACGAAGTCCGCGGCATTTCGATGTCCTGGGCCGAGGAAGCCCCCAACCGCCTGGAGCAGGTCCGCTACAGCTTCGAAAAGCTCTACAAGGACACCGGCGTGAGCGCCGAGGACGTGAACCATCACCTGCTCGACTTCGGCTTTCAGCGCTTCTTTGCCAGCCATCACCCGCTGATCGTTCCGGAACCCTTCACCCCGGAACCGACCGAATCCTATTCCAAGGACGACATCGACGAGTACGTGGACGCGCTGATCCAGATCTGCGAGGAAGCGTACACCGAGCCCGAGAAGGTGCTGAACGCGCCGTACGCCGGCCCGATCTCCCGCCTGGAAGAGGACCACATCCACGACTGGAGCGAGCTCTGCGTCACCTGGCGGGTGTGGAAGAGGAAAAACGGCCTTGCTTAAGCTGGGGCTGATCATCAATCCGATCGCCGGGATGGGCGGCCGCGTGGCCTTAAAGGGCACCGACGGCCGGGAAGTCCTGGCGGAGGCCCGGCAGCGGGGCGCGGTCCCCGAAGCCGGCCTCAAGGCGGAGAAAGCCCTGCGGATGCTGCTCCCGCACCGGGACAGCCTCTGCGTGTACACCGCCTCCGGCGCCATGGGCCAGACCCTGTGCGAAAAACTGGGCCTGCCCTGCCGGACGGTCTACGAGGCCCCCGGCCCCGAAACGACGGCGGCGGATACCGCGGCGGCCGCCCGCGCGCTCGCGGAGATCCCGGCGGACCTCATCCTCTTCGCGGGGGGCGACGGGACGGCCCGGGACGTTTGCGGCGCCGTGGGCGAATCGGTCCCCGTGCTGGGGATCCCGGCCGGCGTCAAGATCCAGTCGGCCGTCTTCGCCTTCACGCCGGAGGACGCCGGCGCCGTGGCCGCGGTCCTGGCGTCGGGCACGCCCATGACGGACAGCCTGCGCGAAGTGGTGGACCTGGACGAGGACGCCTACCGGCAGGGCCGGGTCGGCGCCCGCCTCTACGGCGTCATGCGTATCCCCGACTGCCCGGACCGCCTGCAGTCCATGAAGCAGAGCGGATTCTCCACCGAGGCGGGCCAGCTGGAGACCATCGCGTCCTGGCTGGATGAGCACATGGAACCGGACCTGTACTATGCGGTCGGCTCGGGCTCCAGCGCCAAATGCATCAGCCGCCGCCTGGGCCTCCCGTATGAACTGCTCGGCGTGGACGTCATCCGGGACCGGAAACTGGTCGCCCGGGACGTCACGGAACCGCAGCTCTGGGAATACGCGAAGACCGGCCGGCTCCGCATACTTGTCTCCCCCATCGGCGGACAGGGCTTCCTGTTTGGTCGGGGAAACCACCAGTTCAGCCCCCGCGTCCTGAAAGCCGTGGGGAAGGACGGGATCACGGTCCTGTCCCCCGAATCCAAACTTCTTTCCATCTCGGGCCATACGCTACACATAGACTGCGGGGATGAGGCGGTAAACGCGATGCTGCGGGGGTATTATAAGGTCCTCTGCGGATACGGCTACCACGCGGCGTTCGCCTGTCGATAAAAATAGTTTGGTTGGGTATTCTTTTTCCGGTTTGGTTGTGTTATGATGACATCAGAACGTCTATTATGGTATCGTAAAGAAAAATCGTGACACATCCGTTCAGCGGCTTACAGCGCGAAAGGAAAAAAGATGAAAACTGCATACATCAACGGAACCATCTACACCATGAAAGCCGAAGGAGACACCGTCCAGGCCTTTTTGGTGGAGAACGGAAAATTCGCGTACTGCGGTACAAATGAGGAAGTCCTGGATCTCGCCGGCAACTGCGAAGTGGTGGACCTGAACGGCGCCCCCGTCCTGCCCGGCATGATCGACACCCACCAGCACTTATACGCGTATGCCCGCGACCTGCTGAAACTGGATCTGAAAAAGGCGAACTCCCTGAAGGAACTGCTGGAACTGATCCGCGTCCGCGCGGAAGCGACGCCCAAGGGCGAATGGATCCTGGGCACCGGCTTCGACCATGAAAAATTCACGGATCAGAAAGTCCTGCCCACCAAAGAACAGCTGGATGAAGTCTGCCCGGACAACCCGCTGATCATCACCCGCTACTGCCTGCACGTCAACTGCGCCAACTCCCTCGCTTTGAAGATCGGCGGCGTCGGCCCCGGCTTCAAGCCGAAAGTGGAAGGCACCGTGGAATTCCGCGAAGACGGTGAACCTACCGGCACCCTGCGCGATGCCGCCGCGGCGGACATCACCGCCCTGGTCCCGGACCCGCTGGCCACCATGGAAGGCAAGATGAAGGCCCTGGAAGCGGCCTGCTACCAGCTCAACAAGAACGGTCTGACCGGCGTGCACCCCATCCGGGGCGTGCACGTGAACCTGCCGGAATACACGGACGTCTACCAGAACCTGGCGGACGAAGGCCGTCTGACCGTGCGCGTGTTCCTGGGTTTTGACGAACTCCCCGGCTGCGCCATCCGCACCGGCCGTGGTGGCTATCATCTACTCCCTGATCATCGGCGTCTTCGTATACAAAGAGCTGAATCTGCGGACCATTTACGAAGCCCTGCGCGACACCGTGCTGGTGAACGGCCAGACCACTTTCCTGGTTGGCATCTCCATGTCGTTCGCCCGCTTCCTGACCATGTCGCAGGTGCCTACCAGCCTGGCGAAGAGCATCCTGAACATCAACAGCCCGATCGCCATCCTGCTGGCCATCAACATCTTCCTGCTGGTCGTCGGCTGCTTCATCGACAACATTTCGTCGACGGTCATCCTGACCCCGATCCTGCTGCCCATCGTGGTAGGCATCGGCATGAGCCCCATCCAGTTCGGTATCCTGATGACCGTGAACCTGGCCATCGGCTTCATCACCCCGCCTTACGGCTGCAACCTCTTCTTTGCCTCCGCCATCTCCAACGTGTCGGTGACGAACATCGCGAAGAAGATCATGCCGATGATCGGCGTGATGCTGATCGTCCTGATGGCGATCACGTTCGTCCCTGCCCTGACCATGGCTATCCTCGGGAAATAAGCCTTTGCTGTTTCCCCTCCGGGCGGCTCCGGCCGCCCTTTTTTGTGTCGGAAAACTCCGGAAAAAACAGCAAAATTCCCTTGACGCTGAACGGTTTCCCGTGGCATAATAACTGCGTTGTTTTAGATTTTTTATCAAATTTTTATATTTTCCCGCCGGCCTTCCCGCCCGGCAGGGATCAGACAGGAGAACCGCATGGATATTTTCGAAAAATTTTACCGCCCCCAGCTGGTGGACCAGGTCCGGGAAGCGAACGTCTACCCTTATTTTCACGCCCTTGAGTCCCGGCAGGACACGGAGGTCATCATGGAAGGCAAGCGCCGGATCATGCTGGGCTCCAATAACTACCTGGGCCTGACCACGAATCCGGACGTGATCGCCGCCGGCATCCGTGCCTATGAGCAGTACGGCTCCGGCTGCAGCGGCTCCCGCTTCCTGAACGGGACGCTGGAACTGCATCTGGAACTGGAAGCGGAACTGGCGAAATTCCTGCGCAAGGGCGACGTGATCACGTTCTCCACGGGCTTCCAGTCCAATCTGGGCATCATCAGCGCGGTGGTCGGCAAGAACGACTACGTCATCATGGACCGCGAGAACCACGCCAGCCTGTACGACGGCTGCCGCCTCTCCTTCGGCACCATGCTGCGCTACCGCCACAACAACATGGAAGAACTCGAAAAATGCCTGCAGCGCGTCCCGGAGACCGGCGGCGCCCTGATCGTCACCGACGGCGTCTTCTCCATGGGCGGCGACATCGCCAAACTGCCGGAGATCTGCGCGCTGGCGGAGAAATACGGCGCCCGCGTGATGGTGGACGACGCCCACGGCCTCGGCGTGATCGGCGAAGGCGGCCGCGGCACGGCCAGCTACTTCGGCCTGGAAGACAAGGTCGACATCTACATGGGCACGTTCTCCAAGTCCCTGGCTTCCCTGGGCGGCTACATGGCGGCCGACGCGCGCGTGATCGACGGCGTGAAGCACATCTGCCGGCCGTTCATCTTCTCCGCCTCCATGACCCCCGCCAACGCGGCCTCCGCCCTGGCGGCGCTCCGCATCCTGGAAGCGCACCCCGAACTGCCCGAAACGCTGCAGGAAAAGGCGCTGTACATGCGCCAGGCGCTGCGCGACCGGAACGTCAAAATGCGCTCCGGCGGCGGCGAGCAGATCCCCATCATCCCGATCTACACCTACGAAATGTTCCGCACCCTGCAGGTGACCACGGAACTGTACAACCGCGGCGTCTACGTCAACAGCTCGCTGCCGCCCGCCGTGAAGGAAAATGAGTGCCTGATCCGCACCTCGCTGATGGCCACGCACACCCACGCCCTGATCGACGAGGCCGTGGACATCATCGCGGAAGTCCTGAAGGAGTACGAAGTATGAGCCGTCCCGTTGCCTTAGTCACCGGCGGCACCAGCGGCATCGGCCTGGAAACGGCCCGGGCGCTGCGCAGCGCAGGCTGCCGCGTCTACACCTTTTCCCGCCGCGCGGCGGAAGAGGGCGATGAGACCCATTTCCCCGTCGACGTGACCGACGAAGCCGCGGTGCAGGCCGCGGTCACCGCCCTTTACGAGCGCGCCGGCCGCCTCGACATCGCCGTCAACTGCGCCGGCTTCGGCATCTCCGGCGCCGTCGAATTCACCGAACTCTCCGAAGCGAAGCGCCAGCTGGACGTGAACTTCTTCGGCATGGTCAACGTCAACAAGGCGGTCATCCCGCTGATGCGGGAGCAGGGCGGCGGACGCATCGTCAACATCAGCTCCGTGGCCGCGCCGGTCGCCATCCCGTTCCAGACCTATTATTCCGCCAGCAAGGCCGCCATCAACGCCTACACGCTGGCGCTGGCCAATGAAGTGCGTCCCTTCGGGATCACGGTCTGCGCCGTCCAGCCCGGCGACATCGCCACCGGCTTCACGGACGCCCGCGCCAAATCCGTCGTCGGCGACGACGTCTACGAAGGCCGCATCTCCCGCAGCGTCTCCCGCATGGAGAAGGACGAGCGGGGCGGCATGAAGGCGGAGACCGCCGGCCGCTTCGTGGCCAAAACCGCGCTGAAAAAGACCGTCAAGCCCCTGTACGCCATCGGCTTTTCCTACAAAGCCGTCTGCGTGCTCATCAAACTTCTGCCCTGCCGTTTCGCGAACTGGATCGTGGGCAAACTGTACGCGGCCTGACCGCGTTCCCGCCGGGCCGGCGTTCTGCCGGCCCGTCATTTCTTATCATTATTTTGTTATTTCTCTTATAATATTTCCATAAACTGACTTGCCAAAAAAACCTGCTTGCTATATACTGTAAGTGGCGTCTTCATGGATGCACATATTGCAAAATGAGGTGAGCGTAATATGATTCCTTACATCGCAGCAGCCAATGACATCCGCATTGGCGAGGCGCTGGGCAACATGGTGGTTGGCCTGGGCGTCGTGTTCCTCGCACTGTTGTTCCTGTGCGGGATTATTTCCCTTTTCAAATTCCTTGGCAAAGCTGAGAAGAAGGCCGCGCCCGCTGCACAGGCCAAGCCGGCTGTCAAAGCCGCTGCTCCCGCTGCGCCGGCCGCCCCGAAGGAAGATGCCGTTGACGGCGCTGTAGTCGCAGCCATCCTGGCTGCCGTCGCTCAGAAATGCGGACCGGGCGCCCGGGTCGTATCGATCGAGAAGAGCAAGTAAATCCATAAAATCAATATATTTATTCTTTCCAGGAGGAAATCAAAATGAGCAACTACAAGATCACTGTCAATGGCGTAGCCTACGATGTAACCGTGGAAGGCGGCGGATTCGCCCCTGCTTTCTCTTCTCCCATGATGAGCCAGCCCGTGTCCTTCGCCCCCGCTGCCCCGGCTCCCGCTGCCGCTCCGGCCCCCGCCGCCGCCCCGGCTCCCGCTGCTGCTCCCGCCCCTAAGGCCGCTGCCCCCGCCGCTGCCGGCGCCACCAACGTGGAAGCCCAGGTCATCGGCAAGATCTTCAAGATCGTGGCCAAGGTCGGCGACACCGTATCCGCCGGTGACGAGATCGTTATCTTAGACTCCATGAAGATGGAGATCCCCGTGGTGTCTCCCGCGGACGGCACCGTGGCTTCTATCAATGTAAAGGAAGGCGACGCCGTGGAAGTCGGCGACGTGATCGCGACCTTAAACTAAGTCCGAATAGTCCAAAGGAGAAGACAAATGTTGCTTGGAATTGGAGAAACATTCTCAAACCTGGCTCAGCAGACCGCCTTTGCTTCGCTGGACTGGAAGAACTATGTGATGATCCTGATCGCCTGCATCTTCCTGTACCTGGCCATTGCCAAAGGCTTTGAGCCGCTGCTGCTGACGCCTATCGCGTTCGGCATGCTGTTAGTGAACATCTACCCGCAGATCATTGCGGCGCCGACCACTTCCTACCTGAACTACGAAGGAAAAGAAGTGGCGGTGGTGGAGTTTGACGGAGAAGACTTATACGCCACCTGGACGGCCTGTATGGTGGCCAAACAGCAGACCGGCACCGTGACTGATATCACGGAAGTCTGGGAGATCCAAGATAACGGCTCGGCCATTCTGGTCGATGCCAACGGCGTGACCGCCGCGACTCTGAAGCCGGGCCAGGATATGACCGTTAAGGAAAGCCTGGAGGCCATGGTGGATATCGCCACGACCGGCTTTACCACCAAGGAAAACGCCGGCGGCCTGCTCCACTATTTCTACATTCTGGATGAATGGGCCATCCTGCCCTGCCTGATCTTCATGGGCGTGGGCGCCATGACGGACTTTGCCCCCCTGATCGCCAACCCCATCAGCTTCCTGCTGGGCGCGGCCGCCCAGTTCGGTATCTACGTAGCGTACCTGGGCGCCATCCTCCTGGGCTTTAACGGGGCGGAATCCGCGGCCATCTCCATCATCGGCGGCGCCGACGGCCCGACGTCCATCTTCCTGGCTTCCCGTCTGGGACAGTTCCACCTGATGGGCCCCATCGCTGTGGCGGCGTACTCCTACATGTCCCTGGTGCCCATGATCCAGCCTCCCATCATGAAGTTGATGACTTCCGAGAAAGACCGGAAGATCAAGATGGGCCAGCTGCGTCCCGTTTCCAAACTGGAGCGCATCCTGTTCCCGATCATCATCACCATCGTGGTCGCCATGATCCTGCCTTCCACCGCTCCCCTGATCGGTATGCTGATGCTCGGCAACCTGTTCCGTGAATGCGGCGTGACCCGTCAGCTGCAGGAGACCGCTTCCAACGCTCTGATGTACATCGTCGTCATCCTGCTGGCCGTCTCCGTGGGCGCCACCACCAGCGCAGAGGCCTTCCTGCGGATCGAGACCCTGAAGATCGTGCTGCTGGGCCTGATCGCTTTCGCCTTCGGTACCTTCGGCGGCATGCTGCTCGGCCAGATCATGTCCAAGGCTACCAAGGGCAAGATCAATCCTCTGATCGGCTCCGCCGGCGTGTCCGCCGTTCCCATGGCGGCCCGCGTGTCCCAGAAAGTGGGCGCCCAGGCGGATCCTACCAACTTCCTGCTGATGCACGCCATGGGCCCGAACGTGGCCGGCGTTATCGGCACCGCCGTCGCGGCCGGCGTCTTCATGGCCATCTACGGCGTCTTCTAAACCTCATTCGCAACCGGGGCGGTGCTCTTTTGCGCCGCCCTTTTATTTTATGACACAAGGGTCAAAAGGTCATTCGGCCCACTGCGGACCCGCCAAAAAGAGGAAATCATCATGCCTGAAATCACCCCCCGTCCCGTAAAGATCACTGAAACCGTCCTCCGCGACGGCCACCAGTCCCTCATTGCCACCCGCATGACCACCGAGCAGATGCTCCCCATCATCGAAGAGATGGACAAAGTGGGCTACTACTCCGTCGAATGCTGGGGCGGCGCCACCTTCGACGCCTCCCTCCGCTTCCTGAGCGAAGATCCCTGGGAGCGCCTGCGCAAGATCCGCGCCGGCTTTAAAAACACCAAACTCCAGATGCTGTTCCGCGCCCAGAACATCCTGGGCTACCGCCACTACGCCGATGACGTCGTGGACTACTTCGTCAAGAAGTCCCTGGACAACGGCATCGACATCATCCGCATCTTCGACGCCCTGAACGACCTGCGCAACCTTGAGACCGCCGTCAATGCCACCAAGAAATACGGCGGCCACGTCCAGACCGCCATTTCCTACACCCTCGGCGAGCCCTACACCATCGAATACTTCACCAACCTCGCCAAATCCATGGAAAACATGGGCGCCGACTCCATCTGCGTCAAAGACATGGCCGGCCTGCTGATCCCCTATGAAGCGGAAAAACTGGTCAAGGCCCTGAAAGCCACCGTCTCCGTGCCCATCCAGCTCCACACCCACTACACCAGCGGCGTGGCCGCCATGAGTTATATGCGCGGCGTCGAAGCCGGCGCGGACATCATCGATACCGCGATGAGCCCCTTCGCCCTCGGCACCAGCCAGCCTTCCACGGAAGTCATGGTCCGCACCTTCAGGGGCACGCCGTACGACACCGGCCTGAATGAAGAGATTCTCCTGGAAGTGGCCGACTACTTCCGCCCCATCCGCGAAGAAGCCCTGGCCAGCGGCCTGCTGAACCCGAAGGTCCTCGGCGTGGACATCAACACCCTGAAATACCAGGTCCCCGGCGGCATGCTGAGCAACCTGGTCAGCCAGCTGAAGGACCAGCACGCGGAAGACAAGTTCTACGACGTGCTGAAGGAGATCCCGCGCGTCCGCGAAGACATGGGCATGCCGCCCCTCGTGACCCCGTCCAGCCAGATCGTGGGTACCCAGGCCGTCATGAACGTCCTCTTTGGCGGCCGCTACAAAGTGGCTACCAAAGAAACCAAGGCCCTGCTGCACGGCGAATACGGCCAGACCGTCCGCCCCTTCAACAAGGAAGTGCAGAAGATGGTCATCGGCGACGCCGAGCCCATCACCTGCCGCCCGGCCGACCTGATCGAAAACGAACTGCCCAAGCTCCGCGAGGAGATCAAGGACTACAGCATCCAGGACGAAGACGTCCTGACCTACGCCCTCTTCCCTCAGGTCGCCCTGGACTTCTTCAAGGAACGCCAGGCCGGCTTCCCGAAGAAGAAAGCCGCCGAAGAAGCCGCCAAGACCGCGAAGGAAGCCGCTGAAGCCGCGAAGAACGCTCCGAAAGCCGCTCCCAAGGCCGACGCTCCCGCCCAGATCAAATACGTCCCGCTGCCCGCCCCGTTCCTGCACTCCTACCCCGGCGTCGTCGGCGAAGCCGCCCTGCCCTACATCGACCCCGCCCCCAAGGCCGGCGACAAGATCGAAGGCAGCGCCACGTTCGACGGCAAGAAGGTAGACTTCAAGGTCGACTGCCTCGGATAATAATTCAGCGGGACCGGCATTTCACCGGCCCCGGATCCATAACCAACCGATGGGGCGGGCATGGCCCGCCCCTTCCCAAAAACAATCCAAAGGAGCTCTCCCATGCAAACTGACGTCCGTCCCGAATCCATGCTCCGCATCAACACCCCGGCCCTCGCCGAAGCCTTCATCGAAGAACAGCTCGCCGCCATCCGTGCCCAGGTCGGGGACGGCAAAGTCCTCCTCGCCCTCTCCGGCGGCGTGGACTCCTCCGTCGTCGCCGCCCTCCTGATCCGCGCCATCGGTCAGCAGCTGGTCTGTGTCCACGTCAACCACGGCCTGCTCCGTAAAGGCGAGCCCGAACAGGTCATCCGCGTCTTCGGCGAAGAACTGGGCGCCAACCTGATCTACGTCGACGCCATCGACCGCTTCCTGGACAAACTGGCCGGCGTGGCCGACCCGGAAGAGAAGCGCAAGATCATCGGCGCCGAATTCATCGACGTCTTCGCGGAAGAAGCCGCCAAACTGGAAGGCATCCGCTTCCTGGCCCAGGGCACGATCTACCCCGACATCCTGGAATCCGTCGCCGGCATCAAGGCCCACCACAACGTGGGCGGCCTCCCCGAGCGCCTCGGCTTCGAGCTCGTCGAGCCCGTGAAGCTCCTCTACAAGGACGAAGTCCGCGTGGTCGGCAAAGCCCTCGGCCTGCCCGACTCCATGGTCTACCGCCAGCCCTTCCCCGGCCCCGGCCTGGGCGTGCGCTGCACCGGCGCCATCACCCGCGACCGCCTGGAAGCCCTCCGCGCCGCCGACGCCATCGTCCGCGAAGAGATCGAGACTCTCCCGGAGATCCCCTGGCAGTACTTCTGCGTCGTCCCCGACTTCAAAACCACCGGCATCCGCGACGGCAAGCGCACCTTCGACTGGCCCTGCATCGTCCGCGCCATCAACACCGTGGACGTCGTGGAAGTCACTCCCGTCCACCTCCCCTACGACCTGATCGACCGCCTGGCCGCCCGCATCCCCGCGGAAGTCCCCGGCATCTCGCGCGTCCTGGTCGACTTCACACCGAAGCCTCCGGCCACGGTAGAGTGGGAATGAGATACCGGATTCAAAAAAGCCAGTATTTTCAAGGCTTTTTGGCATCGGACAGGTCCTTTTGATAACAATTTGATAACAGCCGCATGATTTCCCTTTATTCTCCGTACCAAGGGGTTTGAGGGTAAAGAAGTGATTTTCTCCGGTTTGCGGCTAATATGATCCATATTATGAAAGCCCTTCGCTGTGGGTGTGCAGCGAAGGGCTTTTTGTCGTTATTGGGGGTGATATGAGCCGTTTACAGTTTATCCTTGAAAGCCTTGACTATGGCATCGCTCAGTTCCTGGGAAGGCACCTTTGCCCAGATCTGCGAGTCATCATACTGCGGATAGTTATAGCGCCATTTATCGTAGTCGTCCTTACTGATTTCACTGGCACGATACTTCTCCGCAACAGAAGCCCAGGAGCAGACCATTTCAGAAATACGGGCTGCGTCCTTTCCCTTCCGAGG
>JAFZRY010000015.1 GCA_017619615.1 Lachnospiraceae bacterium
AGCCGTAGCTGGTTCCCCGGACCTTGCCGGAATGGTCGCCGGGCTTCTCCAGGGCCATGGCGGCTTCCACAAATGCGGAGTCAAAACCGGTCATGTCAGCGGACACGGCGTAGCCCTGTTCATTGCTCTTCATGCCGGGATCCTGGTTCTTCTCGTCCATGATGGCCTGCCAGTCCGCGCCTTCCGCGTCCAGGGAAGCCAGGATGGCGTCCACTTCTTCGTCCAGGTTGGCGAAAGCCTTGTCCTGGGCGGCGGTTACCGCTTCATTGGCGGCCAGCAGCGCCTTGTCGGCGTCGTCCTTTTCCTGCTTCGCGGCGTCCAGGTCAGCCTGGGCCTTGGCCTTTTCCTCTTCGGTGGCGCCTTCGACGTCCAGGGTTTCCTGGGCGGCGTCGATCTTCGCCTGGGCGGTGGAGATGGCGCTGTTGGCGTCTGTCACCTGTTTCTTCGCGTCGTCGATGGCAGTCTGGTCTTCATCCTTGAACTTGGTCAGGATCTGCTTTACGCGGCGGACGCCGGCGGGGGTGTAGTACAGGGTGGAACCGTTGTTCGCGGCGGAAGCCCAGGAACCGGCCTTGCCTTCGTAGGAGGTCTTGTCGGCTTCGACCTTGCTGTCGTAGTCGGCCTTGATCTCTTCGTCCGTCACGGCGACGTCCTTGATGGCGTACTCGCGGACCTTCGCGTTCAGGCGGGTCCGGGTTTCGCTTTCAATGTAGCTCTCGAGGGTATAGCCGGCTTCGTCCGCCATCTTTTCGGCGGCTTCGGTCAGGGCAGCCTCGTCCATGTTCTCGGCGTCATCCACATAGCTCTTCGCGCTGGCAACGATGTTGTCGCGGTCAGTCTGCGCGGCGGCCTTGACTTCTTCCAGTTCGGCCTCGGTCAGTTCAAGGCCGAGCTCCTTTGCCTTGGCGTCCAGGGCGAGCTGCTCCTTCAGGGAGCTGATCACGGACTCCTGCGCGTCGGCGATGTTGGACGGGTCGGTCACGTCGAAGGAATAGCCGTACATGGAGTACAGGGAGTACATGTTGTACAGCTGCTCTTCCACTTTTTCCTTGATATCTTTCTTGGTGAACACCTGGTCTCCCAGGCGGATGATCTCCTGGGCATTATCCACTGCTTCGTCCTTCACGACCAGGGCGCAGCCGCTCAGCAGCAGGACCATGGCCATCATCACGGCAAGTAAAGCTTTTTTACGCATTGGGAATCTCTCCGTTCATAACAGTAATTGGGAACACTTCCGATATTATAGCAAAGCAGGGTAAGGGGCGCAAGTAAAAATCCGCAAAAAAGCCGGGCCCGAAGGCCCGGCGTGAAGGATACCGGGAAAGGATCAGGCGGCGGGAGCTGCGGCCGCGCCGGCGGGAGCCATATACACGGTCAGTTCAAATCCGCCGATGTTGAACAGGAAGGAAATGGTTCCGTCCTCCAGCATGGAAATGGTGGCGATCGTGACGTCGGAGACGCTCAGGACCAGGTTGCCGTCCACCAGCGCGGTGGTTGTTTCAAAGGTGCTGGGTGCCGCGTCGGCGCTCGTCACGGCGTTCAAGGTGGCCTTGCCGGGTTCCACTGTCAGGCTGATGTCGAAGCCGCCCATATTGACTGTCGCGAACATATCCTTGGTCACGGTCATGCCCATCAAGCCGATCGCGGTCAGTTCCCAGTCGCCCAGGAAAACGTCTTCGCTTTCAGCGGCCACGCCGACGGAAGGCGCCGCGGCGGCTTCGGGGACATCCTGGGTGAAAACCGCTTTTCCGCTCTCTCCCTGGTCAAGGGTGAGCTTGCCGTCGGCAAAGGCGAAGACGGCGGGCTGGTCTTCGATGGTGATGGTGACGCTGTCACCGTCCTGGGTCCAGGTGCCGGCGGTTTCTTCCTTCTCACCCATAATTTCCATGAGGGAAGTGGCGGTGCCGTCTTCAGCGAGGGTCAGGCTCCAGGTCATACCCAACTGGGACGGTGCGAAGGTCATTTCGCCCTGGGTCATTTCAGCCATGTACCAGGTGCCGGCGGCGCTGCCGTCCGCCATCGCGGGGATCAGCATGCAGGCCATGCACAGGACGAGAATCAGGGAAATCAGTTTCTTCATGTCGTTGGTTCTCCTTTTCTGTTTCTTCATATTCTTTCAGCGCGTTCTCTTCGCGCGGAAATCCGTCAGTAGCCGACGATCAGGCCGCTGCGCTCGGCGTAGAAGCTGTCGAGACCGCGGGTCGGCTGGACCAGCACCTCGATCCCGACGAAGGCGGCTTCCAGCGCGGCCTTGAGGGAGAGGGCGTCCTTTTCGTTCTGGCAGTGGCTGATCACGATCTGTTTCCCGGCGAGGCCGACTTTCCGGATCTCCTCCACGAGGAAGCGGATCATGCTCTTGCTGCCGCGGGCCTTGCCGCGGATGGCGATCTCACCCTTCTCATCCCCGACGCCGATGCCCCAGAAGCCCAGGTGCCCGGCGATAAAGCCGATCAGGCGGCTGACCCGCCCGGACTTGATCAGGTTGTGGTAGGACGACAGCGCGAAGATGGTGTGGATCCGCTCGGCGGTTTCGTTAAGCGCCTTTTCGATCTCTTTGAAGGCCCTGCCCTCCAGGATCAGGTCCCGCGCGCGCCAGATCAGCATCGCTTCTTCAGGGCCGGTGGACTTGGTGTCGATGACGGCGACCTCCTTGTCCGGTTCGTCCTCCAGGAGCATGTTCCGTCCGGCGCAGGCGCTGTTATAGCTTCCGGAGAGGGCGGAGGAAATGGTGAAGGCGATCACCGGGCCGGGCGCGGAAAACCGTTCCCGCCAGGCTTCCGGGGAAGGGCAGGCGGTCTGCGCCATCTCCGCGTGGGTCTCGTTTGCTTCGAGCATCTCCGGGATGGGCATGCCCTCGTCGTCAATATATTCTTTGTCGCCGATCCGGATGCTGAAGGGGATCGTCGTGAAATCAATCTGATCCGCTCCGCCTTCGAGCTCGTACAGGTCGCAGGCCGTATCGGCAACCAGGTGCCAGGTCATGGGATCATCTCCTTTGTCCGGTCCGGATAATGCCGGCCGAATTAAGAATTATTATACACTTCCTGAATACGTTTCCGCAACCCAAAGACAAGGTAAACACAGCGGGGCAGTCCGTTCCGGACCGCCCCGCGGCGTGTTTTACAGGTTGACAAAATTGACCAGCGTTTCCCGCGGGGCCTTGGCGCGCTCGCACTTCAGCTCGTTGAGCATCAGGGCGGTCTGGCCGTCGGGGCCCTGCACCAGCTTGCAGCGGGCGGTCAGGGTGAAATAGGTTTTGTTGTCCGGCGTGCGCTCGCCCTTGCAGACCCAGCCGCAGGGGGCGATGTCGTTCGCGCAGCAGGTCATGGCCTCCCGGGCGAAATAGTAGAAGCCCTTCGGGAACTCCCTGCGCTTCCAGGCCTGGCCGGTGAGGCAGACAGCCTTTCCGTCGTAACGCTCCGGATGGTCCATGCTGTCCACATAGAACAGGCCGAACTGCTCGTCTGAGATTTTGATGACGTCCGCCTTCATGTCGTAGGGCAGGTCCTCGTCCCGGATGCCGTCGTCCACGGTGCCGTCCAGGTTTTCGAAGAGGATCGTGGCGGCGCTGTTCATGGCGCGCAGCTGCTTGCGCCAGGAGCTCTTGCTGAAGTTCTCCCCGCAGCGGTTGACGTAGATCATGTCCGCCGTCTTCATCGGGTCGGTCAGGATCTTCCGCATGTTGGTCATGTAGTTGTCAAAGGTGGTGGCGTCGGCGGTGGTGACCACCTGCGCCCAGTC
>JAFZRY010000016.1 GCA_017619615.1 Lachnospiraceae bacterium
CCGTCGGATCCTGCATGTCAAAGGCCGCCAGCAGCCAGCCGCTGACGATTGCGCCGGTATAGGCGCCGATGCTCACGAAGCCGGCATGGCCCAGGCTCAGTTCGCCCGAGAAGCCGATGACCAGGTTCAGGGAAACCGCCATGATGATCCACGCGCAGATCGGGACCAGCAGGCCCTTCAGGGACCGGCTGATCGCCTTGGCCGCGATCATGTTCTGGAGGATGATGAACGCGGCGATGACCAGGCCGAACGTGACCAGGTTGTAGATGAGGCGTTTGCGTTTTGCTTTCGTCATACTCCCCACCTCACACTTTCTCACGCATGGGCTTGCCCAGCAGTCCCGCGGGCTTGACCAGCAGTACGATAATCAGCACGGCGAACACGATGGCGTCCCCCAGCTCGGTGGAGATATACGCCTTGCCGAAGATCTCGATCACGCCCAGCAGGATGCCTCCCAGCATGGCGCCCGGAATGGATCCGATGCCGCCGAAGACAGCTGCCGTGAAGGCCTTGATGCCGGGCATGGAACCGGTCGTCGGCTGCAGGATCGGATACGACGAGCACAGCAGCACGCCGGCGATCGCCGCCAGCGCGGAGCCGATGGCGAAGGTCAGGGAGATCGTCCGGTTCACGTTGATGCCCATCAGCTCCGCCGCGCCGCGGTCTTCCGATACGCAGCGCATGGCCTTGCCGAGCTTCGTCCTGGACGTAAACAGCGTCAGCGTCACCATGATGATGACGTTCGCGGCGATGGTGAACAGCGTGGCGGACGAGATGTTCAGCGTCCCGAGCCGGATATTGCTCCCGTTGATGAACGTCGTGGGGAAGAAATTGGGGTTCGCGCCCCAGATCATCAGCGCGATGTTCTGCAGCAGGTAGCTCATGCCGATGGCCGTGATCAGCACGGCCAGGGAGGTCGCCTGGCGCAGGGGCCGGTACGCGAATCCTTCGATCGTCACGCCCAGCAGGGTGCAGAACACCATGGCCAGCAGGATCGCCAGAACCGGGGGAATTCCCCAGTACTGCAGGCCGCAGAAGGCGATATACGCGCCGATCATGATAACGTCGCCGTGGGCAAAGTTCAGCATCTTCGCGATGCCGTAAACCATCGTGTAGCCCAGGGCGATAATGGCGTAGATGCTCCCCAGGCTCAGCCCGTTGATCAGGTGGTCAAGAAAAATCATACGGAAAATTTCCTCTCACACAGGATAAAGAAAAAACAAGCGAGACCGGTCCCGAAAAAGGACCGGTCCGCAAAACGTGCGTTTGAATCAGTCTTCGAAAACGTACACGCCGTTGACGATGGTGGCGGCCATAGGCGTCTTGGTGACGGCGCCGGACTCGTCCCAGGTCATGGTGCCGGTCAGGCCTTCCACTTCGATCTCCAGCATGGCGGCAATCAGCAGGTCGCACGCTTCTTCGGGAGCCATATCGGAGGTGATGCCGGCCTTTTCAGCGGCAGCCACCAGGATGTACATTCCGTCGTACGCGTCCGCGGCGAACTGGATGGGGGTCTCGTTGAACTTCTCCTGGTACTTGGCCACGAAGTTCTGGACCTTCTCGTCCTCAGAGGTGGCGACGAAGGGGGTCAGCAGCATGACGCCCTCGGCCAGGGAGGTGTCGAAGCCTTCCACGGACAGGATGCCGTCCATGCCGTCCACGCCGAAGAAGATCGGGCTGTAGTTCTTGTCAGCGGCGGTCTTCAGGATCAGGGAAGCGGGGGTGTAGTACATGGGCAGGAAGACGATTTCAGCACCGGCTTCCTGGGCCTTGCCGACCTGGACGGTGAAGTCCGTGGTCTCATCGGTGAAGGTTTCTTCGCTGACGATCTCCAGGCCCAGCTCAGCGCCCTTTTCCACGAAGGTATCACGGATACCGGTGGAGTACACGTCGGCGTTGTTGTAGATCACGGCGACCTTGGTGCCCAGCTGGTGCGCGGCGATGTATTCGGCGGAAGCGGAGCCCTGGTTCGGGTCGGTGAAGCAGACCTGGAACACATTGTCCTTATCCTCGATGACAGCGGTGGAGGAAGCGGAGGGGGTCAGGAAGAACACGCGGTCCGTGTATCCCTGGGCGCCCGCGGCTTCGCAGGGCTTGGAGGTGGTGGAACCCAGGATCATCTGGGCGCCGGCATCCAGCGCCGCGTTGTAGGCGTTGATGACCTTTTCGACGTTGTGCTCGTCATCTTCGCAGATCAGCTCGATGCGGTACTTGCCGCCGGCAGCGTTGATTTCATCCGCGGCGATCTCGGCGCCGTGCTGGGTCGCCAGGCCGTACAGGGCGGCCGCGCCGGTCGTCGGACCGATATGGGCGATCTTCAGGGTGATAACATCTTCCTCGGCAAAAGCGGCAAACACAGTCAGGGACAGCGCCAGTGCCAGAAGCAGTGCGATCAGTTTCTTCATGAGAATTCCTCCTCTTTTCGTTCGGCCTTTCGGCCCGGTTTCAGGTTTCTCCTGATGGATGTCTTATGATACGTCCGTGGGAAAAAGTCCGTCAAGAAAACAGCTGTTTCTTCTGTGTATTTTCAACTTTTTCCGGCTTTTTCGCCGGCTGCGGGAGCAGCCGCCGCATCAGCGGGAAGAAGACCCCGCCCGCGGCGTTGCCCAGCGTCATCACCAGCACCCAGGCCAGCGTCTTCCAGCCCCACATGCCTGCCACCGAGAAGTAATACATATTGGCCACGCAGTGCTCAAACCCGCAGAGGATGAACACGGCCACCCCGAAGAACAGGCTCAGGTACTTTCCTTCAGGATGCGGATTGCTTTTGAACCCTTCCACGGCCAGCCAGATCAGCACATTGCAGAAGAAGGACAGGATGAAAATGCTCAGCAGCCCGTCGTTCAGCTTCACCGTGCAGATCGCCTGCGCCTTTTCCGCCAGCGCCGGCCCTACCCGGGTCGCCCGCTCCGCGAACCCCGTCAGGAACGCGCCCGCCAGGGTCCCCAGCCAGATCAGCGGCAGGCCCAGGGCATAGGTTTTGTCCTGGTCGAACACATAGCAGACCTTCCCGGTGAACAGGTTAAAACCGAACGTGCAGACCGCGAACAGCCCCACCGTGAAGAACAGCGCGCCGAGCACCTTGTTCTCCAGGGACAGGAACACCGTTCCGCCGATCGCGATGCTGATTCCCGCCAGGATTCCCCCGGCAAACGTCCTGAACCACTTCATCTCTTCTTCCTCCCCTTCATTTTTCCGGATAATCAGACTTTATATAATTGTTCATTGTCAATTGTTCATTGTTCATTGCGGATAACGGCCCGCAGATAATGTCCGGTGTAAGACGCATCGTTATCCGCTACTTCCTCCGGCGTGCCTTCCGCCACGATGGTTCCGCCTTCGTCGCCGCCTTCCGGTCCCAGGTCGATGATCCGGTCGGCGACCTTGATGACGTCCAGGTTGTGCTCGATCACCAGCACCGTGTTCCCGGTGTCCGTCAGGCGCTGCAGCACTTTGATCAGCCGGTCCACGTCCGCGGCGTGAAGCCCCGTCGTGGGTTCGTCCAGCAGGTAGATCGTTTTGCCGGTGGCGCGGCGGCTCAGCTCCGTCGCCAGCTTCACCCGCTGGGCTTCGCCGCCCGACAGC
>JAFZRY010000001.1 GCA_017619615.1 Lachnospiraceae bacterium
GAGCCCATCTGCTGGATGTAGCCCTGGTTCATCACGACGATCGTATCCGACATGGTCAGGGCTTCTTCCTGATCGTGCGTGACATAGATAAAGGTGATGCCGAGTTCGTTTTTCAGGCGGATCAGCTCATACTGCATGTCCTGGCGAAGCTTCAGATCCAGGGCGCCGAGCGGCTCATCCAGCAGCAGGACTTTCGGTTCGTTCACGATCGCGCGGGCGATCGCGATCCGCTGCTGCTGGCCGCCGGAAAGCTGCGTCACGTCGCGCTTGCCGTAGCCGTCCATGTTCACCAGCTTGAGGGCGTAATTGATCTTGTCCTGGATGTAATCCCGGCTTTTGCCGCTGATCTTCAGGCCGTAGGCGATGTTTTCGCTCACGTTCATGTGCGGGAACAGGGCGTATTTCTGGAATACGGTATTCAGATGCCGCTTGTTCGGCGGCAGGTTGGTGATATCCTTGCCTTCGAACAGGACGATCCCGCTGTCCGGGCGGATAAAACCGCCGATGATGCGCAGCGTGGTGGTCTTGCCGCAGCCCGAAGGCCCCAGAAGCGTCATAAAGGTATTCTCCCGGATCTCCAGATCCAGTTCGTCCAGAACCAGTTCATTGTCGAAAGATTTGGATACCTTTTGCAGTTCCAGGATATTTGCCATTTTCGTTCCCTGTTCCTTCCTTCAGGATGCGGCCAATATTATAGCACATTTTACCGAATATTTCCGCTGTTTTCTGAAAAAACTTTTAAAAAGCAAGCGGTTCGGAGAACCCGAGCGGCGGCGCCGCGGCCAGCCGCACCTCCTCTCCTCCCGGAACGCCCCGGACGGCGTTTTCCACCGTACTGAGTGCCAGTTCCGGCACATTGTTGATCTTACTCAGGTGGCCAAGCAGGACCTGCGTCAGGCCCGGATGGACCAGCTGCGCCAGCAGGCGGCCCGCGTCCTCGTTGGACAGGTGCCCCTCCGGCCCGTCGATGCGCTTCTTCAGCGGGTACGGATACGGCCCTGATTCCAGCATGCGGCGGTTGTGGTTGGCTTCCAGCAGCAGCGCGTTCACGCCGGCCAGACTTTCCGCCAGCGCCGCGTCAAAGCAGCCCAGGTCCGTCACCTCCGCAAAAGAGAAATCCCCCGTATCCAGCCGGTACGCGACAGGCTCCCGCGTGTCGTGGCTTACGGGCAGCGACCTGACTTCCACGTCTCCCACCCGGAATGATTCGCCGGCGCGGAACAGGTGGAACCGCTCCTTGGGAAGCCGTGCGAAGAACGCATGGCGCGACAGTCCTTCGAACGTCCCGCGCGTGGCATACACCGGGAACGACGTGTTCTTCAGCAGCTGCGGCAGGCCTTTGCAATGGTCGATGTGTTCGTGCGTCAGGAGCAGTCCCTGCACGGACTCCTGATCGATCTCCTCCTCCGCGAACATCTGCAGGATCGTCCTGCCGGGCAGACCGGCGTCGATCAGCAGCCGGAAACCGTCGAATTCCGCCAGCAGGACATTGGCTTCGCTGCCGCTGGCCAGCGTGCGGATGCGGATGCTCATGACAGGGGCGGGATCTGCCAGGAGGCCATCACTTTGCGAAGCGAGTCCCGGCAGGCATCCGGATCGCTTTCATTATTGACTACACCGTCCGCCATAGCATAGAAGTCCTCTTCGGACAGCTGGCGCCGCATGATGGAATCGATCCGCTCATCCGGATAATTCCGGAAAGTCTTCAGCCTTTCCCGGCGGACTTCCGGCGACGCATATACGTAAAGGACCTTGTCGCACAGTTCGGAAAAGCGGGCTTCATAAGGAATGGCGGATTCGTACACGATCAGCGTCTTCCGGGTATTCCGGATTCTTTTCTTTACAGCATCAAACGTGGCCGGATGCAGGATCCGGTTCACAGTCGAAATGCTTTGATGCTGAAAGACGTGGATCCCCATCTTCAGTCTGTCGATTTCTCCGGAAGGCTGAAGGATCTCCGGACCGAACACTTCCACGATCCGGTCATACGCGGGGCCGCCCGGCTCCATCAGTTTTTTGCAGATGACGTCGGCTTCCAGAACCAGCGCGCCATATTCCTTCTTCAGCAGCCGCAAGACAGTGCTTTTCCCTGCACCCACGCCTCCGGTCAGGCCGATGACGAGTTTGTTTTTAAACTTAGTTTCTCTCAAAACCGCTCCTTACCAGTTGATCTGCCGCGCCAGCTGCTCATCGGTCTGTACCGGCGTTTTCGCCTTCTGCTCTTCCATCAGCGCATCGTAATCGCGCGACAGGAGGCCGTTCGTCACGGCGGTCTCCCATTTTTCGTTCCGGCCGATGAAATACATCATGTGCGAGCCGTATTCGGTGTCCACGATCCCGTGGTCGCCGGGCTTGCGGGCCGCATCAAAGCACCAGTCGTTGAACGTCTGCACCATCTGGCCCTCGTATACGTCGGTATAAATACCGCCGTCGCTGGCGTTGCTGTCAGCCGAGTACTGGGCGCACAGTTCTATGAATTTCTCCTCGGAAGCACCGCCTTCCACCCATTCGTTATAGATCTTGTCTGCCATGGCACGGGCTTCTTCCTGCGTCGCGTACGGCGTTCCCGTCTTGAACAGGATGTGGCGGATGTCGACGGTCACGGTCGTATCCTTGTACGGCTTTTTCAGCAGGCAGTACGCGTACGGCGCGTTCGTCTTCTCATTTTCCACCAGGAGGATGTCTCCTTCTTTGGTGTCATCTGCGAACGCCCAGTCATAGAGTTCGGACTCCGAATAAGAAATGCCTGTGCGGGTCGCGGTCTTCAGATAATTGTCCGTGTAAGCGCCGATGCCGCCGGCGGCCTCGATATCCTCCGGCGTCTTCACCGCCTGCAGGAAATCCTGCACGGCCGCGCGGTAGACTTCCGCGCCGGAGGCGGATCCCAGGGCCGTCCGGGCCGCTGCGATCACTTCATCCGGGATCGCTTCGCCGTCGCCCAGGTCGACGACGTAATAGTCCACGATGGCGTATTTCTTCACATTATCCTGATATTCTTTTTCCAGTTCTTCCGCGGTGTACTCCGAGGCAAGAAGATCCGTCCGCACTTTCTCTGACAGAAAGCCTTTCCGGAACACGCCTTCCAGATCCTTCCAACGGATGTTCGTGCCGAAAAACTGCTGGAAATAGGTCTCGATGTCCCAGCCGTAGGTCGCGGCGTTCTCCTCCGCTGTCTTCTTCATGTCGGCGATACGTTCGTCGTCCGCCGCATCGTTCTGATAACCTTTCGCCAGCGCCGCTTCGCAGTACAACAGCTGTTCTTCCGCGTAGGCGACAGATTCTTCGATCACAATATCAAACCACGTTTTTCCGCTCCCGTCGGGGAACGCCTGCTCCTTCAGCGAGACTGACGGGTCCACGCCGTAATAGGTCAGGTTCGCCGTGATACTGGCTATCATGTACAGCATCTCGCCAAGAGTGAAGGAGAAGTGCTCCGTCCGGGCGACCGTCTCATCCAGATCGGCTGTCTGGACAAAGATGAGAGTTGCCGTGGTCTGGGCAGCGGCAGCCGTCGTGGGAGCGGCAGTTGTTCCGCTGTCCGAAGAAGGCGTTCTCGTTCCTCCTCCGCATGCGGTGAGCATCAGGGCAAGCGCCAGCAGCAGCGCCGGCGCGGTCTTACGGAATCTTTTCATTCTTTACTCCAGAAAATCCTTGATTTTGCGGCTGCGCACGGGGTTGCGCAGTTTGCGGATGGCCTTGGCTTCGATCTGGCGGATGCGCTCGCGCGTCACGTCGAATTCGCGGCCGACCTCTTCCAGCGTGCGGGGATGGTTGTCCCCCAGGCCGAAGCGGCGCATGATCACCTGCTTTTCGCGGTCCTTCAGGTCGTCCAGAATGGCGTAGATCTGCTCTCGCAGCATGACGGCTTCGATGTTCTCCTCCGGCGTCACGCCGTTGTAGTCCGCCACGAAATCGCCCAGGTTGGAGTCGTCCTCCTCGCCGATGGGCGTCTCCAGGCTTGCGGGTTCGCGGGCGATCTGCATGATCTCCATCACGCGTTCCTGGCTGATCTCCATGGCTTCCGCCAGTTCCGCGATGGTGGGCTCATAGCCCAGTTCCAGCGTCAGTTTGCGCTGCGTCTTGGTCAGTTTATTGATGGTCTCCACCATGTGCACCGGGACGCGGATGGTGCGGGCCTGGTCTGCCAGCGCGCGCGTGACGGACTGGCGGATCCACCAGGTCGCGTAGGTGGACAGTTTGTATCCCTTGGTGTAATCGAACTTTTCCACACCCTTTATCAGGCCCAGATTGCCCTCCTGGACCAGGTCCAGGAAGCCCAGGCCGCGGCCCGTGTAGCGCTTCGCGATGCTGACAACCAGGCGCAGGTTCGCTTCGATCAGGCGGTTCTTGGCTTCTTCGTCGCCCTGGGACTTGCGGATGGCGAGCTCCAGTTCCTCTTCCGCCGTCAGCAGCGGGAACTGACCGATCTCCTTCAGGTACATCCGGACGTGGTCCTCGGTCCCGGCGGACGCCAGGTATTCCGCGCTGTCCACTTCCAGGGCTTCCGCCTCGTCCTCTTCCGTGGGGACGAAATCTTCGTCCACTTCCACCGGCATCAGGTTCTCCAGGCTCAGATCGTCCGACATGGCCCGCATGACGTCGATCTTCTTGGCTTCCAGCCGGCTGTAGATCTCTTCCAGATCCGTGGGCGTCAGAAACGCGTCCCCGAACACGGCCTGGATGTCGGAATACTCCACCGAATTGTTCTTGCTGTGCGCGACTTCGATGAGTTTCTCGATCAGGCTGTTAAACTGTTCATGTTCCATATTGCTCCTCCTGCTCTTGATCAAGAGCTCCGGCCGAAACATTTTCTTCCATGCGGGCCGGCCGTATCCGCGCATAGAACAGATAAAAGGCGATCACGAACAACAGCATCATTCCGCCGGTCATCAGCAGAAATGCGGATTCATTCCCCTGCAGATACATCGACTGGAGGCCTTCCACTTCCGTCAACACGACTGAGACCAGATTGGCGCCCACATGTACGAAGACAGGGGCCAGCAAACTATGGGTCCTCTCATATACGAAGGCCAGCAGCACGCCTATCACAAAGGAATAGATCCCCTGAAGCAGGTTGCCGTGAAAAACTGCAAAGACAAAGGACGAAAACAGGATGGCGGGAAGCGCATCCGCGCTCCAGCGGAGCCGCCGGTACACCAGTCCCCGGAAGATCAGTTCTTCCGTGACAGGCGTCAGGATGCCGACGGAGATGATCTCCAGGATCAGGTTTCCCTGAAACAGGATCTGCGCCGTATCGTCGTACTGCTCCTGCAGCAGACTGTAAAGCCCGCTGTACATCAGGACGTGGTTCAGGACCACGCACGCGCTCACGCCGCAGAAGAAGCACAGCGCGAACCCCCACGGGGCGGGGCGCTCCCACAGTTCCTCAGTGAATTCCTCCCTCTGTTCCCTTTTCCTGTCCAGGGAAATGAACAGGAGGAGCAGGGGGATCGTGATCAGGCAGATCACGACGGAGAGCGGCAGGTAATAGGCGTAGACTTCTTCGCTCAGGCGCAGGGAATGATCTGTCACGCTGCCCGCGGTGGCGACAAAGGAAGGGTCCGTCATCGTCTTGTAGAAGGCGAACGCAAACGTCACCAGTACACTGACGCCTTCATATACCAGCCAGGGATATACGAGGCCCCAGACTCTCTGCAGAAACGGGATCTCCAATCGCTCCTGGCGGCCTGCCCAACGAATCATCTGCTCTCCTTTTCTCACGCCAAAATAATATCTGCGCGCAGATATACAGAGTAGAATATATCACAAACAATATCGCCGTGCAAGCGTTTTGTTGCATATTTTGAAGTTTATTTAGTTAAATTATTGCGCCGGCCTGATAAAGTCTCTTCACTTCTTCCTCTGATATAAAAGAATCCGGATGAAGTTCTCTCAGATCGCATCCGCTCAAAAAAACCCCCGATATGTTTTCGATCGTATCAAGATAATCACGTGTATTGATATCCATGACCGTGACTCTACCGTCATTCGTGGCAAAAATGATTTTCTCGCTGTCAGGACTGAACTCAACGGAGCTGGTGCTTGAATCATAAAAAACACCCGGTACATTTAAAAACAGATTCGATGCATCATAAACAGCTACACTGTTCTTTGATCTCTTTCTTATCGCAGCAATATGTTTTCCATCAGGGCTCATTGCTATGTCGGAAAGCCTGTATCCTTGATTCGGAAAGGATCTTGTCTGTATTCTCTCAAAACTGAATGCGTCCCATATTGTGATGTCATTACTAAATTCTTTTCTGTCGATAATAATCCTGTTGGAAACGGTAACAATTCTCTTTTGGTCTTTGCTCCACGCCACAGAATCCACTTTGCACCTGTGGTTCAGCATACAGATCATAATTCGTTTTTTTAAATCCCAGACAAAGACTGTTTGTTTAAGCGGCAAGTCATTTTCGTCTTCCGATACTGTTGCAATTGTTTTTCCATCAGGACATATTACTGCAGTATTCAGATGAACACCGGGCAAATACAACTCCGATTTTTTCTTACAGGTATTCGGGTCCCATATACTTACTGTGTTGTCTTCAGATGCGGCAACTATGTATTCTCCGTCCAGGCTGAAGTCAGCAGAAATAACGGTTTTTTCGTATCCTTCCAGCGTACCGATCAACCGAAATGATTCCGCATCCCAGATTTTTGCTGTTTTATCCCGAGAAGATGTCACAATTCTTTTGCCGTCATGGCTGAAACTGACAGAACATATTTTTCTGCGGTGCCCATGAAGTAATCCAAGCAGTCTGATATTCCTGTCACGAACGCCGGCCCAGATCATAGCCGTTTTATCATTCAACGTAACAATATACTCACCATTCGGACTAAATCCAGCATAATTGATTTTATTCATATGTCCTGAGGCAGTACGGACCAGACGGAATGATTTGACATCCCACATCTGCAGACTCCTGCCCACTGAAATAATGATCCGTGTGCCGTCAGGAGTGAGAACCGCAGAATGAATCATAGTAACAAGCTTTCCCAAGGTGTATGTTAAGGCAAAACTATTTGCATCCCAAAACTTTACTGTAAGGTCTTTTGAAACAGTTATGATCCTTTTCCCGTCCGGACTAAAAAACGCAGACCGGAGCATATGGGTATGCCCTTTCAAGGAACCAATCTCAGTATATGTCGTGGCATCCCATACTTTGGCCGTGCGATCCTCTGAAGCAGTAACGATTCTTTTGCCATCCGGGCTGAAAACAGCAGAAACGATCGCATTTGTGTGCCCTTCCAGTACTCCATGCACTTCAAATGTTAGAGAGTCCCATATGACAGCACTGCAGTCAGATGAGGCTGTAACAATCATATTGCCCTTGGGACTATAACAGGCATAATTTACGGGACCTTTATGTTCTTTTAATCTCTTCAGTTCAGTAGAATTATCAGTATCCCAAACAATTGCCGTCCTGTCATTCGAAGCGGTTATGATCCTTTTTCCGTCTGGACTGAAATTCACAGAATTGACCCGTTTTATATGGCCGTTAAGAGAAGTGACCTCCTGCAGCGTTTCCGCATCCCATATCTTCACGGTATTATCGGATGAAGCAGTCAAAACCGATTTGTCATCGGGACTGAAACAGGCAAAATTCACATCATTATGATGGCCTCTCAGAGTACCTGATTCTTCCAGGGTCCCGGTCTTCCAGATTTTGGCCGTGTTGTCTGATGAAGTTGTTACTATTCTTGTGCCGTCATGGCTGATCCTTACGGAATTAATATCTTCTGTATGTCCGGATGGTCCGAACGAACGGTAATTCAGTTTTGTCCCGCTAAACAGAGAAAACAGTCCCGGCCTTGACAGAATGCATCCGTTCAGTCTGATGTTCCAAAGATCAAGATGCGAAAAATCAAATCCGCTCAGATCTTGCCGTACAGATTTCAACGTTTCGATCAGTGAATAAACCGCAAACTCCTTTTCGAGCTCAGGCGAAAATCTTCTCCTATATATATCAAGCGAACGCCTCAACAGGTTTCGGTCATTCTCTTCTTCTGGTTCCCCGTAATTCCACCTTTCCTCAGCATAAAACGGTCTGTTCTTTTGTTCTCCGAGGCATTCCCCCATAAATCTGCGTACTTGCAGGCTGACCGGCTTATCGGCAAAATAATGCTGCATGCAGTCAAATGCCGCATCGTCCTTGCCTTTCTTTTTCATATAAGCCGAAACACGAAGAATATTGATATTTCGGACTGCAGCAAAATAGTCTCTCAGATGTTGATGGATGAAGCCGTATTCGCTTTTTGTCTTCTGCAGAATGCCAAGCGTATAAACACAGCGTTCCAGGATCTTTCTGGTCTGTTTTTCATAATCATCATTTGTATTACCTTTGATGAATTCTTCAGACACTTCCGAAAGATCCGCATACCCGCCGGTATCAGCGGACTCAAATGTAACGCGGCCGTATTTTCCGAGGATCGGCGAGTTTTTGAAAAAAGATTTTATCCAGTCTTCCGCGTCGATCGGATCACAGTAGAATATGCTTTCCCGTTCCATGTTCCATGCGATCTCGGGAAGAATAAAATCCAGAATAAACCGGTACATTTCCGCAGTCATGCGGTTCCCCAGTTTTTCTGAGGCGGTTTCTTTCATGTTTTTCTCGGCTTTATCAAGACGCGAAGGAGCGGAATAATCGTCAACATTCTTTGAACGTTCATGGAAAAAACTCTTCAGGATCTCTCCCTGGCTCGTAACTCCTTCTTTATTGACGATTTTGGCATAAAGCGTGAGGAACAGGGGAACAGGAAGCGTTTCCCTCAACCCGTTATCGGACAGAGCGGACATGATATTTTGAGCAGGCATGCCATGCTTGCCCAGATAAGCAGAAATCGTTTCGGGACTCAATCCGGACAGATACAGACGCCTGAATCTGCCGTAAAGTGCCGAATTATCCGACCGGCTTGTGACCACGATTTGAACATTGGGGCATTTCTCGGAAAGAAATTCCATTTCATCCAGGATCATCTGATAAACAGAGCATCCGAAAATATGGCGTTCCTCATCACGGATCACTGTCATGGAAACCTCATTCATTCCATCGAGCAAAAGCAGATATTCCGGAGAGCCGTGCCGTTCTCTGAAAATGGAATCGACCGGTCTGACAGCCCTTTCAAGAGGCGTTGAGAAAACCTCTTCTATCTGTCCGAACGAAGATTCATTTGCATTTCTGATATTCTCATCTGTTCTGACCTGCCTGAATACAGAACGTCTGATAAAGCTGCTTTTCCCTTCATCATAAATGGCTCCGTAATTGGAGTCAGGCGCAAATGAAAGTTCAATGAAAACCGGTATTTGAGCATCTTCCCGGTATTCTTTTCCTTCATAAGCATTTCTCATGATATGCATCAGTGCAGTCGTTTTCCCGATGCCGCCTTCCCCGATTAGATAAATGTCAGAGTCCGTTTTTTCAAGGGATTTGATCAGGGACTGTTCTTCTCCGGAGATTTCATCTAATATATTTTGTTTTTCATGTACACTAATTGGGAGATTCTCTGTAGAATCAGGTTTATTCATAACGGGAGGCAAAATAGTTTCCTCTATATGGAGATTCGCAAATCTGCCGCCCCGAGAACGGCTGCCCGTAAACCAGCGGTGCGCACCGTACCAAACGTTTTGCTTGTTGATTTCAGTTATTTCGTTAAAAATCTTGTGAAAGCTGTCTTCCGAGTAATCAAGCCATGTAGATTCAAATATCCGGCGGATACCGGCATCGGCTTTTTTCTTTTCTGTTTCATAGTCGACAGACGGAAGACGTAAGACATGTATAGTTCTTTCGTCCGTATCTTTTTCACATGCAAGTCTCATCTCTTCCCGCACATAATCCATTTCATAAGCGGACAAGGCAGTCCTGTTTGTAAATGCATCTGGCGAACCGATGAGAATATAATGAGGTGCACTAATTAAGGCCTCGCTCAATTGTGTAGGAAAAGCGCGGCCGCATTCCATTTCCTGTTTGTCAAAAAACACACGAAGACCGTATGTCCTGAGAAAACTCAAGAGTTTCGTTGCATATTCTTCGCCGTCACTGCGCCTGTATGAAATAAACACATCATAAACTTTGTTCATAGCATACGTGGTTCACAACATTCCCTTTTCAAAGCGCCAGGCGTCCCGGCACATGTCTTCAATAGTCTTCTCCGCTTTCCAATGCAGAACGGATTCCGCCTTTTTCGTCTCAGCGTAACTGTAGGCCAGATCGCCGGGGCGGCGCGGCGCGATCACATAAGGGATCTGCAGGCCGTTGGCTTTTTCGAAGGCGCGGATCATCTCCATGACGCTGGTGCCTTTTCCGGTGCCCAGGTTGAAGATCTCCGTGCCCGTGTGCGTTTCGGCGTAGCCGAGCGCAGCCACATGGCCCTTCGCGAGGTCCACGACGTGGATGTAATCGCGCACGCCGGTCCCGTCCGGGGTCTCGTAATCATCCCCGAAGACGTTCAGATGATCGCGGATGCCCGCGGCCACCTGGGTGATGTACGGCATCAGGTTGTTGGGGATCCCGCCCGGTTTTTCCCCGATCAGGCCGCTTTCGTGGGCGCCGACGGGATTGAAATAGCGCAGCAGAACAACGGACAGCTGCTCATCGGCGCGCGCCGCGTCCTGCAGGATCTTTTCGATCATGAATTTTGTCCAGCCATAGGGATTGCTGCAGCCTCCGACCGGCGAATCCTCGCGGAACGGGCAGGGCGACAGCGCGCCGTAGACCGTAGAGGAGGAACTGAAAATGATGCGGCGGCAGCCGTATTCCGCCATTGTCTCCAGCAGCGTCAGGCTGGTATCCAGGTTGTTGCGGTAATACATGAGCGGTTTGACGACGGACTCACCCACCGCTTTAAAGCCGGCGAAATGGATGACCGCTTCAATGTCCTGTTCCGCGAACAGCTTCGCGAGCCCCTTCCGGTCCGCCACGTCCAGTTCATAAAAGACCGGGCGCTTCCCGGTAATCTGTTCGATGCGGTTCACGACGTCGCGGCTGCTGTTGGACAGGTCGTCCGCAATGACGACTTCGTGTCCCTGCTCCAGCAGTTCCACGGCCGTATGGGAGCCGATGAAACCGGTCCCTCCCGTCAGTAAGACTTTACTCATGGATCTCCTCTCCTTTCAGTTCCGCGCTGCGCAGCGTCACCGCGTACCAGCTGATGCCGACGGCGGCGTTCATCCAGGGATTGTAATAGGTCGCGATCAGGAAACAGATGAGGCCGGTAAAGATCAGCGCCTCCTCTCCTTCCTTCAGCTTGCGGCGCGCCTTGATCAACTGGATCAGCGCCAGACCGGCCGGCGCCAGATACAGCAGGAGGCCGATGACGCCGCAGCGCATCAGCACGTCGTGGTAAAAATACTCGTCCTGTCCGTCGCGGGAAGGGACCACGGCGCCGAGCCCGTGCCCGATCAGCGGGGACGTCCGGATCATTTCTTTAAGTTCCCGCACGGTCTGCTCCCGCGTGGCGTTTGTGTTTTCAGTAATATCTTCCATATCGATGGGTCCGGTGTCCGTCCACGTGTGCGGATACGGGATCACCGCGTTCAGGTCCACATGGAAGCAGCGCGCCATCGCGTACTGGAAGCTGCCCTGGCGCAGGATCAGGTCTTCCGCGGTCATGGACAGCAGGAAGATGCCGGCCAGCACCAGCGTCCGCAGCAGCACGCGCCGCACGGGATATTGACGGCACAGCACGACAAGCGCCAGCACAAGACCCGCGAACAGCGTCAGATACATACTGCGGGTATAAGTAAAGAACAGAGCGATGAAGTTAAGCAGGAACAGCACAGCATACTTTATGGAAAAGCGTTCGCTCTTCATCTGCCGGCCCAGGAACAGCACGCAGGCGATCACCATGTACATGGAGCTGCGGCAGAAAATGCGGACCGCGTTGTATTCCACCGGGAGCAGGGTCCCCCACTGGATGTCCCAGATCCATTCCACGAAACCGGGCAGCGCGTCCGGGGCGACGCCCGCGAAGATGATGTTGAACAACACGCACAGCACCGCCTGGAAGGTCGCGCCGGCCAGGCCAAAGCTGATCACGCGCCACAGGTCATCCTTATCCCGTACCAGCACCTGGATCAGCGGGATCAGGCCCAGCCAGGCGAAGCCCATGATATCGGAGGCCCACACGCCGGCGTGGTTTCCGTTCACGCGGCCCCGGAACGCTTCCATGGCCAGATAAACAAACAGCGCCAGAAGCAGCAGGAACAGCGGCTTCCGGACCTGGTTCTTCAGATCCCGGCAATACAGCGGCAGGCCGCACCCGAGCACCAGCAGCGTCAGCACGATGCGCGGGCTGAACCATCCCGCCGTGACGTAATGGCCCGCCCCCGTTGAGGCGATGTCAAAGAAAAGCAGGCACAGGCAGATAAGGCCCGTTTTCCTCAGTCGTTCCCAAAAGTATTCTTTTTGTTCGAGTTTATCCATGCGGTGTTGACCCTTCATTCTATGCGGTCATTATAGCGGAAAGGCACATTCTTTTCAAGTCTTTGACAAACGGCCCGCGGCAGGGCATAATAGAGGAAAAGGAGGCAGAAAGCCCATGGAACGCCTGGACAAGATTCTTTCCGAATACAGCCGGTATTCCCGGCGTGAAGCATCCGAACTGATCCGCCGCGGCCGGGTCCTGGCGGACGGCGTTCCCGTGCGCGACGCGGCCGCCAAATTCGATCCGGAGACAGTCCGTCTGACTGTGGACGGCACCGCGCTCGTCATCCGGAAGCAGCACACGCTGATGCTGAACAAACCCGCCGGTTATGTCTCCGCCACGGATGATCCGCGCGAAAAGACCGTGCTGGAGCTGGTCCGCGAAGAGGACCGGTATCCGGAACTCTTCCCCGCCGGCCGTCTCGACAAGGATACCACCGGCCTGCTGATCCTGACCAGCGACGGCGATCTGTGCCACCGCATCATTTCTCCTAAAAAAGAGATCTGGAAGACCTACGAAACGGACGTGCAGGGTCTTCTGACTAAAGCGGACGCAGACGCCGTCCGGGCCGGCATCCGCCTGCAGAGCGGCGAGCAGTTCCTGCCCGGAGAACTGACTGTCCTGGAAGCCGGGGAAGTCTCCCGCGCCGAACTGAAGATCCGCGAAGGGAAGTTTCACCAGGTCAAGCGCATGATGGCCGCGCTGGGCAAGCCCGTGCTGCACCTGCGGCGCACGGCGGTCGGCGGTCTGCGGCTGGATCCGTTGCTCGCGCCGGGCGAATACCGCACGCTCACCGAGCAGGATATCGACAGGATCTTCCTGGGATAAGCATGTCTCCCCGTTCAAGGCCTGCAAAAGCAGGCTTTTTTTCTTGCCATTTTTCCGTTTCCGTGCTATTATTTACAAAAAGTTATCGTGCCATAAACAAAAACACATATTATCAGTGAGGCCGCCTTATGTTCAGCAATGCCGAATACGTGTATGAAGTGTACAAAGAACGCAGTTTTTCCCGCGCCGCCCAGAATCTTTACATCTCCCAGCCCGCGCTCAGCGTAACGATCAAACGCATTGAGCAGCGCGTCGGCGCGCCGCTTTTCGACCGCAGCACCAACCCCATCGGGCTCACGGAATGCGGACAGAAATACATCGAAGTGGTCAAGCAGATGATGGACCTGCAGAGCGGTTTCGTCAATTACCTGAACGATCTGGAAGACCTGAACGCCGGTGTGGTCAACGTGGGCGGCAGCAATCTGTTCACGTCCTGTCTGCTTCCCCCTATCATTTCCGAGTATAAGAACCGCTACCCTGCCGTGGAAATCAACGTGGTGGAAGCCAATACGCCGCTTCTGGATCATCTGCTGATGGAGGGCCGCCTGGACCTGATCCTGGACAATTACATGTTCGATAAGAACACGCACGACTCCCACCTGTACCGGCGGGAGGAACTGCTCCTGGCCGTCCCGGCCCGCTTCCCGGTCAACCGCAGCCTGAAAGAATACCAGATCAGCCGGGAAGATATCATCAGCGGCCGTTTCCGCGGCGGTGAGACCGCAGCCGCGCCGTTCGAATCGTTCCGCGGCCTGCCCTTCATCCTGCTGAAGGCCGGCAACGATACGCGCGACCGCGCCTTCACGACATTTGCCGAACACAAAATGCAGCCCTCCGTCATCCTGGAACTGGATCAGCAGATGACTTCCTACAACGTCAGCTGCCAGGGGCTGGGCATTTCGTTCGTGTCCGACACGCTGGTCCGCAGCGTTCCCGCCGACCGGCACGTCTGCTTCTATAAGCTGGATTCCTCCTGTGCGCAGCGGGATCTGCGGTTCTTCCGTAAAAAAGCCAAATACGTCACGCGGGCCGTGCGGGAATTCCTGAACATCGCGGACCAGCTGGCGCAGCAGTAAGCGGCGCGGCGGCGCCGTCATTTCCGGCCAGTTTACCGTTCGTTCGGGAACAGGATCTCCGCGAGGAATTCCAGCGGTTCCTCTCCCACCGCTTCGATGCTGTGGGAACCGCCGTCTTTGCACTGCATCATGTCGCCTTCTTCCAGGATCTCCTCCCGGTCATCGTCCATGACTTTCGCTTTTCCTTTGAGGATATAGTACAGTTCGTATTCGCCCGTATGCCGGTGATAGCCGATGGAATCGCCGGGCGCCAGGGTGAAGACCCCGAAAAGGCGGCCGGCGCCGCAGGAATCCTCCGGCAGCAGGAACTGGCGGCGGCAGATGATGCCTTCGCCGCCCTGCACGTGCGTCAGCATATCGACGGGCTGGTCCAGTTTTCTGATGATCATGACTTTCCTCCGTTCTTTTTATACACATTTCCGGTCCGGATAAAGCACTGGTTGAGATACTCCCGGACGCTGCTCTCTTTGACTTTTTCCACGCGGCGCACCACGAAATCCTTCATTTTCTCCATGTATTCCTGCTCCGTGACCGTGCCTTCCGCGACGCGCGACAGGCCCAGTTCCCAGCTCGCGGTGAGTTCCGGGCTCAGGAGCGGGCGGATGGAGGCGTCCACCGTGTCGTAGATCATTTCGCCCAGCTGCGTAGGCGAGATCTGCTGCGTTTTTTTATTCAGCTTGAGATATTCGTTCGTGACAAGTTTTTTCAGAATCTCCGCGCGCGTGGCGGAGGTGCCGATGCCGGAGCCTTTGATCTGGGCGCGCAGGTTCTCGTCCTCGATCAGCTGGCCGGCGTTTTCCATGGCCAGGATCAGCGTACCGGAGTTGTAGCGGCGCGGTGGGGAAGTCTCGCCGGGCTTGATCGTAATTTTCGTGTCCGAGAACTGCTGTCCTTTCTTTAGCGCTTCCAACACGGCTTTGACCGCTTCGCCGTCCTGCTCTTCGTTTTCGTCCCGGCTGTCGTCCTTTTTGTCGGCGCTCTCCTTCTTTTTCCCGCTGACCGCCAGGTATCCTTCCTCCAGAAGGTTCTTGTAAACGGCGAAGAAATGCTCCGTTTCGATTTGAAATTCGAGGTTCGTCTTTTCGTATACCGCGGGCGGATAGAAAATGGCCAGGAAGCGCCGGACGATCATTTCATAGACGGCGCGGGAGCGGGGCGACAGGCCCGCCAGCGCGGTCAGGCCCTGGCCGGTCGGGATGATCGCGTAGTGGTCCGTGATCATTTTATCGTTGGTATAGCGCGTTTTCGCGATGTCTTTTTCCCAGCCGCTGTCCAGGATGCGCTTCACGAACGGCGCGACGTCCGCGATCTTCCCCAGGCCCGCGATATTCCCGCGGATCTCTTTCGCCACAGCCGTGGACAGCACGCGGGCGTCGGTACGGGGATAGGTGACGAGTTTCTTCTCATATAATTCCTGGGCGATGTTCAGCGTTTCGTCCGGACTGATCTTCAATTCCCGCGAGCAGCTGTTCTGCAGTTCTGCCAGGTTGAACAGCAGCGGCGGATTGTTCTTTTCTTTTTTGCGGCTCACCGAGACCAGCGTTCCGGTCTTTCCCTGCAGCTGGTCCGCGAGGCCTTTCGCAACGGATTCTTCTTTGAACCCGTTTTCCTTATACAGCAGCGGGCTTCCGAAATAGCGGCTGCCTTCGACGGCGCGCCATTCCGCAGTCAGGACGGCGCCGTCCGCGGGGAATCCCGCAATCAGTCGGTAGAACGGCGTTTTGACGAAATCCCGGATCTCCCGCTCGCGGCGCACCACCATGCCCAGCACGCAGGTCATGACGCGGCCGACGGCGAGCTTGGTCTTTTTTCCAAGGAATTCGGAGATCTGGTAGCCGTATTTGAGGGCCAGCGCGCGGGAGAAATTGATCCCCATCAGATAATCCTCCTTGGCGCGCAGGTAGGCTGAACTGGCTAGGCTATCGTACGCGCTCAGCGGTTTCGCTTCCTTGATTCCGCGGCGGATCTCCGCTTCGGTCTGGGAATCGATCCAAACGCGGCGGCGGTCCTTTACGGTGGTCCCCGCCTCCTGCTCCACGAGCCGGTAGATATATTCGCCTTCGCGGCCGGAGTCCGTGCAGACGTAGATACGCTCCACGTCTGCGCGGTTCAGCAGGCTTTTTACGACGCCGAACTGCTTTTTGACGCTGTCGATCACTTCATATAGGAAATGGTCAGGGATGAAAGGAAGCGTCTCCATCCGCCACTTTTTGAGTTCCGGATCGTAGGCCTCAGGGTAGCTCATGGAAATCAGGTGACCGACGCACCAGGTCACGACGGCGCGCTCGCTTTCCAGGTAGCCGTCGGCGCGCGAAAAAGAATCGCCGAGCGCTTTGGCGAATTCGCGGGCGACGGAAGGTTTTTCTGCGATGAATAAGGATTTAGACATAAAGACCCGTCAGTTTGAGTTTCTGTTCCCGGGTGAGCTGCTTGATCTCGTACTCCCGGGCCATGGCTGCTTCTTTGGTGTCGAATTCTTCGGTGTAGACCAGTTCCACAGGCAAATGGGCGCGGGTGTACTTGGCCCCGTGCCCATCCTGATGCATCCGGATCCGGCGGTCCAGGTCATTGGTCCAGCCGGTGTAAAGGGATCCGTCCCCGCAGCGGAGGACGTAGACGTAAGACTTCATTTTTCTTCGATCATGCCGTAGTGCTCCAGCAGGCGTGCCAGCGGCTGGGACCACTCCTCTCCCGCTTCTTCCGGGTCGATTCCGTAATAAACGCCGTTAACGAGGATCCAGAGGCCGTCCGGACGGACTCCGTCCACACCTGTCCATACGGTTACGAACTTTTTGCCCTGCGGATCACTGACCGGCTGGTCGATCCCGCTCTCCGGGGAAGGATTCTCCGTATCATTTATGTTAAGCATGCTGAAGACGATCTTCGCGTCTTCTTCCGACAGTTCCGTGCTGGTATCTTCGCCGTCTTTGCGGTCGATCAGGTATGCGGTCAGGGAAATGGATTGGGCCCTGGTGGGATCCGCTTCGGCCGGCTGGATCTCCGCGGAGGCCGCGATCGGAACGGTCGCCGCTTCGGTCAGATTTACGGTATCGACTGCTTTCGTGCCGTTGGAAACGACGCCGGTCTGTTCGGTCGTCGCCTCCGGGGCCGGTTTCGTTGCCATATCCGTCAGGGCGGCGGCGCCGGTCGATGTCACGACGGCACCGGTATAGCCCGGTGCGGCGGTGATGGTCTGCCCGACGGCTTCCGTGATCCGGTTATTGCCGGCGTTGTTCCTTACGACGGCGGAGACGCCGACGACCAGGACGATCAGGGCGGCGGTGGCGCCGGCCAGCGTCCGGAAGGAACTCCTGCGGTACCAGGGAAGTTTCGTCACTTTCGCGAGCGGTTCTTTCTTCTGTACGGAAGCGGTCCCGGCCTCTTCCTGCGCCTTCATGGCCTGCAGGATGCGGTCGTGGGCTTCGCTGCTCAGTTTCACCCGGTCCATATAATCGTTATATTTCTTCATTTTCCAACCACCTTCTCAGTTTCAGGCGTCCTCTGTGCAGGTACGAGCGGACCGTGCTTTCCTTCTGGTTCATGATCCGGGCGATCTCCGCCGTGGAATAGTTCTCGTAGTAAAAGAGGTAGATGGCGTCCCGGTACAGCGGGGGGAGACGCATGACTTCTTCGATCAGGTACAGTTCCTCCTGTTCCTGCGCCGGATAGATATCCAGCAGCTCGGCCTGTCCGCGGTTGCCCTTTTTATGGACGAGGTTCGTGCACAGGTTCATCAGGACGCGCAGGAGCCAGGCTTTTTCGTGCTCGTCGGATTCGAATTCCGGACGGGCCTGGAGCCATTTGAGGAAGGTCTCCTGCACCATGTCTTCGGCGTCCTCGCGTATGCCGGTGTGGGACAGGGCGACGCGGTACAGCATGTTCTCATATGTGCTTACGATTTCTTCCGCTGTTTTCAAAGAAGCACCTCTTTGTCAGGAATACCGCACAGGGCGGGAAAATGTTGCAGGTTCTCAGTCGTTTTGAAGAAATATTTTTTCACCGGAACGGAGGAAAGCCATGTCGCGGATTTTCTCCAGCCGCGCCGTGCCCGCGGTCATGTCCGCGAGGGCGGCCGCGAAACTTTCCTCCTGCTCCGGGAGCAGGCAGACGCGCACGCTGACGCGGTCCAGGAAAGCCTCGGATTCGCGGGGGATGTCCTCCCGCAGCAGGAGGCGGTCCAGGCGGGCATAGTCGCCATAACCGATGCCGATCTCCCAGAGCGCGCCGCTGTACAGCATGCCCGAGCCGGCGTTTGCAAGCGCGTCTACTGCCGCCGCGCTGTACGCCCGGGACAGGCCGCCGGTACCCAGCAGGGTACCGCCGAAATACCTGGTGACCACTACCAGCGTGTCATGCAGGCCGCTGCCCAGCAGGGCGTCCAGGATGGGACGGCCGCCGGTACCGGAAGGTTCGCCGTCATCGCTGAATCGCGTCAGTTCGTTGCGCGGGCCGCAAACATAGGCATAGCAATGATGTCTGGCTTCCGGATGCGCCTTGCGGCGCGCGGCCAGAATTCCCTGGGCTTCTTCTTCGGTTTTGACGGCGCAGGCCAGCGCCAGGAAGCGGGAGCGTTTTTCTTCATAGTAACCCTCGCCTTCCTCCGTCAGCAGCAGGTAAGGTTCCATTGCTTTTTCTCCTGCCCTATAGTGTAGCAAGGCGGCGGCGTTTTGGCAAGAAAAACCATTTTTCACGAACTGCTTTATTATTTCTGTGGTATCTGGTATAATAGCAACGGAGGTATACCCATGAACTACGGGAAAGAAGAAGTCCGCCGGCTGCTGCAGAACCGCAACAACGCCGGAAAAAAGATGACGAACCGGGTCTTTCTCCACCTGCTGAAAATCGTCTTCCTGGTCATCGTGCTGGGAGCGTGCGTGGCAGGCAGTTTTGCCATGGGCACGATCAAGGGCATCATCGACACCTCTCCGGAACCGGAATCCCTGACGGTCACCCCGCTGGGCATCGCGTCCGGGATCTATGACGCGAACGGGAACCTGAAAGAGTCGCTGGTCAAATCCGGCGCGAACCGTGAGCCGGTGGCGTACAGCGAGATCCCGCAGGATCTGATCAACGCGTTCGTTGCCATTGAGGACGAGCGTTTCTGGACGCACGAAGGCGTGGATATCCGCGGCGTGCTGCGTTCCATGGCCTCTCTTCTGCTCAGCGGCCGCATCGAGAGCGGCGCGAGCACGATCACGCAGCAGCTCATCAAAAACAACGTATTCGAAGGCGGCATGGAGCGCGGCTGGGGCGCGCGCTTCATCCGGAAGTTCCAGGAACAGTATCTGGCGCTCCGGCTGGACAAGGAAGTTTCCAAGGAAGACATCCTGATCAATTACCTGAACACCATCAATCTGGGGCAGAACAGCCTGGGCGTCCAGGTGGCGTCGCAGCGCTATTTCGGCAAGAACGTCAGTGAACTCAATTTGTCCGAATGCGCGGCGCTGGCCGGCATCACGCAGAACCCGTACCGTTACAATCCCATCACGTTCCCGGAAAACAACGCCGTACGCCGTCTGTCCGTCCTGAACCACATGGAAGACCAGGGCTATATCACAGCGGAGCAGAAAGCCGAAGCGCTGGCAGATACCGAGGCCCTGTATGAACGGATCCGTGAAAACAACCTGGTCATCCAGGAGCAGAAAACGCCCTACACCTATTTCACGGACGCCGTGATCACCGAGGTGCTGAATGATCTGCAGACCGAACTGGGTTACAGCGAAGCAGACGCTTATACCATGCTTTACAGCGGCGGCCTGCACATCTATACCACCCAGAACTCCGATTTCCAGCGTGTGCTGGATGAGGAGGTGAACAATCCGGCCAATTATCCGGAAAGCGCTTTCCAGTGGTCCTTCTCCTATACCGTCAACGCCACGCTGGCCGACGGACGGGACGTGACATATACGGAGAATCACGTGAAGCGGACGCTGAATCTTTCGACGCTGGTGTATGACAGCCAGGAGGAGATCGAGGAAGTGATCGCCGCATTCAAGGAGACGGTATTCGGCGCGCACGACGTCGTCGCGGACGAAAAGATCACATATACGCTGCAGCCGCAGCTGGCGGCCATCATCATGGACCAGTATACGGGCCAGGTGCTGGCGATCTCCGGCGGCCGCGGGGACAAGGCGTTCAGCCGTTCCATGAACCGCGCCACGCAGACGTACCGTTCGCCGGGCTCCACCTTCAAGATCCTCACCACGTTCGCGCCGGCACTGGACATCAAGGGCCAGACGCTCTCCAGCGTGCAGCAGGACCTGCCGTTCAGTTACCAGGGCTTTACCATGAAGAACTGGTGGCCTTCCAATATGTGGCTCGGGAACTGCACGGCGCGCCAGGCGATCGTGTACTCCATGAACGTGGTCAGCGCGAATTTCCTGGTCAATACGGTGGGGATCGAAACGGGCTTCGAATACGCGGAGAAGTTCGGGATCTCCTCGCTGGTGCGGGAAAAAGAGATCGGCGGCCGGATCTATTCGGACCTGGGCCCGTCCCTGTGCCTGGGCGGCCTGACTAACGGCGCGAACCTGCTGGACGTGACCGGGGCGTTCGCCGCGATCGCGGACCAAGGCACGTACCGCGAGCCCATCTTCTACACGAAGATCACGGACCACGAAGGCAACGTCATTCTGGAAAAGAGCCAGGACGTGCACCAGGTCATCCAGCCGAGCACGGCGTACCTTCTGACCAGCGCGATGGCGGATTCCATGAAGGACGGCAGCTTCAAGCAGACGTATTTCAAGCCCAGTTCCATGTCCGCGGCGCTGAACAACCGCATGACCGCCGCAGGCAAATCCGGTACGGCGACGGATAACGCGGGCAAGGACCGCGACTACTGGTTCATCGGCTACACGCCTTATTATTCCATGGGCGTCTGGAGCGGCTTTGACGACGGCAGTATCCCGCTGCAGGACAACGTGGAGATGAACAACTACCACAAGACGGTCTGGAAGGCGGTCATGGACCGGATCCACGCGGGCCGGGAAGTCATCGATTTCCCCGTGCCGGACGATATCCGCACCGCCAAGGTCTGCTCCCTGAGCGGCAAACTGGCCGTCCCCGGCGTCTGCGAGCAGGACCCTAACTGCCAGGTCTATGAGGAATACTATGCGGCCGGCACGGTCCCGTCCGAATACTGCAGCATCCACGCGATCATCCACATGTGCAGCCAGACGCACGAGGAAGCGAACGCGTACTGCCCGCGGACCTACGACAAGCTCTATTACCTGATGCCGATGACCGACGTGATCACGCTGGATTCCGAGTACATCTACCGGCCGGGCAGCAGCCCTGCGAAATGCACGGAGCACGAAGCGCCGGAACCGCCGCCCACGCTGCCGCGGACGACGGAGGCGGATACGGAGGAGGAAGAACCTACGGAGGAAGGGACCGAAGGGTTTGAGGATGAATCTGAGACCGGCGGCACGCTCCCGTATATCTCTCCCACTGCTCCGGGCGGGACCGGGGAAAGCGAAACGGAAAGCGGGGCACCGGCTGAAACGCTTCCGGTGCCGTAAGCAAAACAATAATCGGGAAGAACAGTTAAAAGGTTACAGAATATCATAAAAATAACAGGGACGGTTTTCAGCCGTCCCTGCTTTTTGATGCAGATGCCGTTCCGCCGGATCAGTCCGGAATGATCGGCGTCCAGTACTGCTGGTTGTAAATATCGGTGAAGCGATACACGGGCTGCGCGTTCTTCTGGTCGCGGTCGCTGAGCAGCATGGTGCTGACTTTCAGGCCGTCCGCGCCGACGGTGATCTGCGTGCCGATCTTGTAGGAATCCTGGTAGACGGCTTTGTAATCGTAGTAGTCGCAGATGAAGTCGATCACGTCGCCTTCCTTGATGCCGTCCAGGCCGGCTTCCACGTTTTCGGTCTGCCCGTCGATGTCGATGCTGTAGGCTTCAGAGCCCGCGCTGCCGACGGCCGCTTTCGCGGTCATGCCGTCGTTTTCTTCATCCAGGTAGATGTTGCGCACGCCGGCCACATAGCCGTCTTCATGCTCGTTGTCGAAGACCAGGATCAGCTCGGCGCGCTGGCCGTTCAGGAGGACGGGCACGCGGCCGGTGATCGTGTATTGTTCGCCTTCTTCGACCATATCCATGTAGTAGTAGGCGACGATCTGGCCGTTGATGGCGATCCAGCTGTTGTCGTATTCGCCGATCAGGACGCCGTATTCGTTGATCTCGAAGTAGTTGTCCAGGCCCAGGTCGATGTAGCCCTTGCCGTCATCCAGGAAGACGTTAAGTTCCAGGTTCTCCACCAGGCTCCACTGCTCGTCGGTCAGATGGATGCCGTACTTGCCGTTTTCGTACAGGACCCACTTCAGGTTGTCGGGATCCAGACGGTTTTCCCAGAGATATTTCGCGGTGTCTTCCACGTTCAGGGACCGGCCGTAGCTTCCGCCCAGGAAACTGCCCAGGTCGCCGGACAGGCCGGAAACGCCGTTCATGTTGCCGCCCAGCAGGCCGCTCAGGATGGAACTGATCATGTCCTGGCTGTCCGCGGACTGGCCGCTGCTGGTATAATCGCTGAGCAGGGAACTCAGGCCGGAGGAGGCGCCGCCGCTGGCCGCCTGGCCGCCGGTCTCCATGCTGGCGAAGTCGCGGATGCAGCGCTGGACTTCTTCGTCCATGCCGATGGCTTTATACATCTGCAGCGCGCTGTTCACCTTGCGGACCTGCTGGTACGGGAAGTACATGGAGAGGCCGTAGGCATTGGTCATGTCGGAGGAGGTGCGGTTGTACTTGACCGCGCTCAGCAGGCTGTTCACGAGTTCGTTGGCCTCGTTGCCGCCCACGCGGCGGGCCAGGTCGACCAGGTCGACCTGATCGATCTGCGACGAGGTGGAGAACTCGCGCGTGGCGCTGCGGGCCTTGGCGACGGTCTTGTAATCCGTACTGATCATGGAACTGGCCGAGGTGGCGAAGTTCTTCAGATCCGAAGGGACGGTCTTTTCCAGTTCGGCCAGGTCGACCAGGGAAAGGGTCGCCTTCTGACCGGCGCAGGAGCGGGCGCAGGTTTCGACGAAGTCATCGCAGATCTGCTTGCCGATCTCCAGCGTGGAGAGGGACGTGTTCTGGGACAGCTTGTTCAGCCAGTTGGTGTAGTACCAGCCGATGCCGGGCTCGGTCTCTTCGGAGCCGATCAGGTAGTCCGCGAATTCGCTGCAGACCAGGGCGGTCTCGGTGGTCGCCATCAGGCAGGCATCGAAGCCGATGAAATCATAGATGACGCCGCCGTTCGTCAGGGCCTGCTTGATCTGCGTCAGGTCCATGGAACCGCTGCGGGTGTTCCGTTCGTCATAGCCGTAGCCGCTTAAGGATCCTCCGCCATGGTCCCAGAAGATCAGCATGTTGCGGTTGGCCGGGAAGTTGGATTTGCAATACTGGATGAACGTGGTCAGGGTCTTCGGGTCGGTCATCGCGCCGGTGCCGGCGTTGGATTCCAGTTGGTGCAACTGGCCGTTTTTGATCTGCCAGATCTGGTTGTTGGTATTGCTGATCCCGTTCACACGCCACTTCTTGCAGCCGCCGGTGTAGACGATCAGGTTGATGTTGCTGCTGATCGACGCGCTGACCATCTCCTTCAGGTCCGCGGTGCCCATGCCGTACTGGGATTCCAGGTCGGTGCCGCACATGTAGACCATGATGGTGACGACGTCGCGGCTGTTGCCCAGAATCGACGTGCGTTTGGCGCGGGCGCCGGATGCGACGCTGGTGTTCAGCTTGGAAGTGTTAGGCGTGAGGCCCCAGCCGGCCGAGGTGGCGGCGCCGTCAAACGAGTAACTGCTGCCCGAACTGCTGCTGCCGCCGAACAGGTCGGAAAGGCCCAGGCTGCTGAACAGCGTGCCGGTGCTGCTGTTGGACTGTGTGGGAGCCGGCGTAGTCGCAATAATGTTGTTATTGTTGTTCTGGGACGTCGTGTCGTCGCCGCCGCCGAACAGGCCACCGAGCCCGCCGCCGCCGAAAACCAGCACGGCGATCACGATAAGGATCAGGATGCCCTTGCCCTTGAACAGGCCGCCGGAACTGGAGTTCGAACCGGAATGCGAGCTGCTGCCCGAACTGCCCGTCAGGCCGCCGAACAGGCCGCCGGAGTTGGAGCCGGAGCTCTGGCTGTTAGACGTGTTGGTACTGACAGAATTGATCAGAAGATCCGTCAGGAGCCCTTTGTCCTCGTCCTTGCCTTCTTTGCCGGAAGGTCTCCCGGAATAACCGTGGGAGCTTCCGACCGGGCCGCTGTGCAGCCCTTCGTCTCTCTTGTTAACATCGCCTGCCTGGCCGGAGATTTTCTTTTTCCGGCCGCCTGGTGTCGTTGCCATTGTTTTTACTCCTTCCGCAGATTTATAGTACGGGAGTTCCTTCCGGAACCATATCATCCACAAATATCACCTGGCAGCCGCACGCGCTGTTCGTCGCGGCCAGCAGCATGCCTTCGCTCTCCACACCGGTCAGGCGGGCCGGGGCCAGGTTGGCCAGGATGATGATCTTTTTGCCGATCAGCTCCTCCGGCTCGTATTCGTCCTTGATGCTGGAGACGATGGTACGTTCTTTGATGCCGTCAAAGACGGTCAGTTTCAGGTTGTTGCGCGCCTTGCGGATCTCGTTGCATTTGACGATCTTCGCGACGCGCAGGTCCATCTTTTCGAAATCCGGCTTTTCAATGATCTCCTTGAACGGCGCCACCGGGTCCGCGGGACCGTAGACGCGCTCTTTCTTCACCGGCTCATCCTTCTTTTCGAAGAGTTCCGGATGCAGCTCCTGCTCCGTGGGCTCCGCATCCAGATCCAGCAGCGGCAGGATGTCGGTGCTGTCCATGGCATGCAGGAACAGATACAGGCGCGGCCCGCGTTCTTTCGCGAGCAGGAGGCGGTAGACCAGCTGGAAGAAGCGGCCCTGCAGCTGCTTCAGGTTCGGGGCGTCCGCGCCGAATACTTCCTTCGGGATGTCGTAGAGCTTCGTGCTCAGGTCGTCCAGCGTATAGCCGCCCTCCGCGATGTAGTCGTGCAGCTTGCGGATCTCCGTCTTCTCTTCTTCCGCCATTTCGGCGATCAGCGGCAGGTCGCGGAAGGCCCGCAGATGGTTGGCCTGCTCCGGCGCGCACTCCTCGAGCCAGAAGCGGGCGCGGTCCAGACGGTCCGCAAAGTCCTCGCAGGTGTAGTCCATGCCGATCTTTTTGAACACGGTCTCGATCATGGGCGGGTTGAAGTTCACGATGGAACCCAGCTGGACCAGCAGGCCCATCGGGACGGTCTTGATGGTCCGGCCGTGGGTCAGGCAGTTGTCCATGACCGAGCAGTTAAATTCGTCCGCTTTGCCTTCGCAGTACTGCGTGTACTGCTTGTCGAATTCGAAATACTGGCGCAGGATGCCGTCGTCGAAGCAGAAATCGAAGGCCTTGGTCGGTTCGCTGCGGGAGTAAAGCCACAGCACGACTTCCGGCTCGTACAGTTTCAGGATGGTGTCAGGGGTCAGGTTAAGGCCCGAGGAGCCGGACATTTTGCCGGCCACGCCCTTGATGCCGATGAATTCGTAGCCCTGGAACAGCGGCGCCTCGTAGCCGAAGATCTTCTCCGCGACGGCGCGGCCGTTGTCGTAGCTGCCGCCGGGGCTCGCGTGGTCCTTTCCGCCGGGTTCGAAGTCCACGCCTTCATACGCCCAGCGCATAGGCCAGTCGACCTTCCAGGCCAGCTTGCAGTTGGTGTCTTTTTTGAAATCGAAATCCCCTTCGTGGCCGCAGGCGCAGGTAAAGTGCGCCACGGTGCCGTCTTCGCTTAAGGAGCGGATCTTCGTGGTGTCCCGGTGGCAGTGCGGGCAGTAGATGCTGACGGGGTAATAGGCTTCCCGCTCGCCTTCCTGCGCGTCCTGCGTGCGGAAGCTGTCCAGGATGTCGAAGATCTCGCCGCGCTTCTGCAGCGCAAGGAGGATCTGGTCCCGGTAGGCGCCGCTGCGGTACATCTGCGCCTGGTGGCGGTAATCCATCGGGATGCCGAAGGCTTCCATGGAACGCTCGAATTCTTCTTCGAAATGCTCCGCGTAGGAGCCGTGGTTCTCATCAAAAGGATCCGGCACATCCACGTAGGGATAGCCGATATACTGCGCATAATCGTCCCGCACGGCTTCCACGTTTTTGGGGACCTTGCGGAGGCGGTCGAATTCATCCCAGGAGAACAGGAGGCGCGCTTTTTTGCCGGCCCGTTCCAGCGCCTTCACCACGAAAAAACTGGTGGCGACGTCGCGGAAGTTGCCGATGTGGACGGAGCCGGAGGGGCTGATGCCGGCGGCGCAGACGTATTCGTCCTTGTCGGGTCGGCGGGCTATGATCTTGGCGGCTATTTCATCAGACCAGTGCATAAATCACCTCTTATTTCACGATCCTGCAGTAACTCTTCTTGCCCTTGCGCAGCAGCAGGCCTTCCGCGGGAAGGCTTTCCGGCGTCCAGGATTTCTTGATGTCCGTGACCTTTTCCCCGTCCGCGGTGACGCCGCCCTGGAGGACGGACTGGCGGGCTTCGGAGCGGGTCTTGGTGAGGCCGCTGGCGACCAGCAGGGTCAGGATGTCCGCGGCGCCGTCGCGCAGGTCGGTGTCAAGCAGCTGATAGCTGGGGACGTTGTCCGCCTCGCCGCCGCCCGCAAAGAGCGCGCGGGACGCGTCCTGCGCCTTTTTCGCTTCTTCCTCGCCGTGCACCATCGTGGTCAGTTCGTACGCCAGGATCTCCTTGGCGCGGTTCAGTTCGCTGCCTTCCCACTTGTCCATTTCGTCGATCTGCTCCATGGGCAGGAAGGTCAGCATGCGGATGCATTTCATGACGTCCGCGTCCGCGACGTTGCGCCAGTACTGGTAGAATTCGTAAGGCGATGTCTTATTCGGATCCAGCCAGACCGCGTTGCCGGCGGTCTTGCCCATCTTCTTGCCCTGGGAATCCGTCAGCAGCGTGATGGTCATGCAGTGCGCGTCCTGGCCCAGCTTCTTGCGGATGAGTTCGGTGCCGCCCAGCATGTTGCTCCACTGGTCGTCGCCGCCGAACTGCATGTTGCAGCCGTAGTGCTTAAACAGGTAATAGAAGTCGTAGCTCTGCATGATCATGTAGTTGAACTCGAAGAAGGACAGGCCTTTCTCCATGCGGTTCTTATAGCATTCGGCGCGGAGCATGTTGTTAACGGAGAAGCAGGTGCCCACTTCCCGCAGGAGCTGGACGTAATTGAGGTCCAGCAGCCAGTCCGCGTTGTTGACCATCAGGGCTTTCCCGGGGCCGAATTCAATGAAGCGCTCCATCTGGCGGCGGAAGCATTCCGCATTATGGTTGATGTCTTCGATGGTCAGCATTTTGCGCATGTCCGAGCGGCCGGAGGGGTCGCCCACGAGCGTGGTGCCGCCGCCGATCAGGGCGATCGGATGGTTGCCGCCCGCCTGCAGGCGCTTCATCAGCGTGAGCGCCATGAAATGCCCGGCGGTCAGGGAATCCGCCGTGCAGTCGAAACCGATATAGAAGGTGGCCTTGCCTTCGTTGATCATCCGGCTGATGATCTCCTCATTGGTCACCTGTGCGATAAGGCCGCGGGCCTTCAGTTCTTCGTATAAAGTCATCTTCTGCTCCTTCTTCCTTTGCCGGCAGACAGCGGCCGCCGCCTGTCAGCAATTCCAAAATATTATAATATCATTGAAAAATCAAGTCAACTGATACTTGAAAAAAAGTCCCTTACGGCGTCTGCAGCCGCCGTTTCCGGTACTGCAGCGGCGTCTGGTTCAGTTCTTTTTTGAAGCATTCGATATAGTAACTGGCGCCGGAAAAGCCGGATTCATAAGCGATCTCGCTGACGGAAAGGTGCGTGTCCTCCAGCAGTTCGATGGAGCGCGTCAGGCGGTAGGACCGCAAATAATTTAGGATCGTGTCCCCGGTCATCTGCCGGAACTGGCGGCAGCATTCGCTTTCGGAGAAGCCGACGGCCCGGCCCACGTCGGCCAGCGAGACCGGTTCCTGGTAGTGCGTCCGCAGAAATCTGATAATTTCCTGCGCCGTCTCATGCCCCTGGCCCAGCGCGCGGCCGATCTCCCGCTCCTTCCGCTGCAGCGAGATCACGTCCAGCCAGAGCTGCTGGATCTTCGACTGGACGGCCAGCTCGTACCCGAACGCCCGGACGTCGTAGATCACGCCGATGTCCCGTATCAGGTCCAGGATCTGGCGGTGCGCCGGGTTCCTGTTTTCGAGCTTCAGATGGCTGAGAGAAGCGCCCTCCAGATACGGTTTTACGTACTTCTGCTCAAACACGCTGCCCTCATAAGAAGACAGCAGGCGCGGGTGAAAATCCAGGCAAAGATAGGACGCCGTGGGGTCGCCTTCCTCCCGTGCCATGTGCAGGCGGCCGCTGTTGATGAAGAACCCGTCCCCGCGGTTCACCTCGCAGCGGGTGCCGTCCGCGTAAAAGCAGACCGTCCCGCTCGTCACCAGCGCGAGCTGGATCTCTTCGTGCCAGTGCCAGTTGATGGTTCCCAGCACGCAGTCCTTCATGTCGTAGTGATAGACCGCCACCGGGAATTCCGGCGTCCCGTGCTGCTTGCGTTCCCTTCTGTCGTCGTATACGCTGACTGAGATCATGACATTCCTCAAGATTGTTATATTTTTCTCCCCTATTATGATATATTTCCGGCCGGAATGCAAGTAGAATAAAAGCAGAATACAAAAACAAAGGGCACAGCCCTCAAAAACAAGGAGGTTACCTGATGAAGTACGGACGTACCTTTAACTTCTCTGCCGGCCCTGCCATGATGCCGGAACCCGTCCTGGAGGAGATCCGCGACGAGATGATGAACATGGGCGGCAGCGGCATGTGCGTCATGGAAATGAGCCACCGTTCCAAAGTTTTCGAAGACATCATCCATGAAGCCGAGAAAGATCTGCGCGAGCTGATGAACATCCCGGACAACTACAAAGTGCTCTTTATCCAGGGCGGCGGCACCCTGCAGTTCGCCATGGTCCCCATGAACCTGATGAAGAACGGCGTGGCCTGCTACGTCGAGACCGGTTCCTGGTCCAAGAAAGCCATCGCGGAAGCCAAGAAGTACGGCGAAGTGAAAGTCGTAGCCTCCTCCAAAGATAAAAACTTCTGCTACGTACCCGACTGCTCCGACCTAGATATCCCGGACAACGCGGACTATGTCTACATCTGCGAAAACGAGACCATCAACGGCACCACCTTCTACAACCTGCCGGACACCAAGGGCAAGATCCTGGTCTCCGACCAGTCCTCCATGTTCCTGTCCCGTCCCTGCAACGTCTCCGATTACGGCCTGATCTGGGCCGGCGTGCAGAAGAACGTGGGGCCCGCCGGCCTGGCCATCGTGATCATCCGCGAAGACCTGATCCGTGACGATCTGCCTACCTTCGTGCCTACCTACCTGAGCTACAAGACCCATGCGGACGCCGCTTCCCTGTACAACACCCCCAACTGCTGGGCCATCTACTGCTGCGGCAAAGTCTTCAAGTACCTGAAGAAGCTGGGCGGCCTGGAAGCCATGAATCAGATCAACGTCGACAAGGCCTCCGTGCTGTACGATTTCCTGGACAACAGCAAGTTCTTCAAGGCGGCTGTCGTGAAGGAAGACCGCTCCCTGATGAACGTCCCGTTCGTCTCCCCTTCCGCCGAGCAGGATGCCGAAGTGGTCAAGGCCACCAAGGCCGCCGGGTTCGACAACCTGAAGGGCCACAAGAGCGTCGGCGGCCTTCGGGCTTCCATCTACAACGCCATGCCGAAGGAAGGCGTGGAAGCGCTGGTCGATTTCCTGAAGAAGTACGAAGCCGAGCACTGCTGATCCGGCTGACCGATCAATACTAAAACCTTAGAAATCTTAGGAGGATTAACATGAGCATCCGCATTCTGATCACCGACGGCCTGGATGCCGGCGCCATCGAACAGTTAAAGAACGACGGTTATGAGATCGTCGAGCAGTTTTACGGCCCCGATGAACTCGGCGAAGCCCTGAAGGACTTCGACTGCGTCATCATCCGCTCCGCCACCAAGATCCGCCAGGCGCAGATCGACGCCTGCCAGGGCGGCAGGCTGAAGCTGATCATCCGTGCCGGCGTGGGCATCGACAACATCGACGTCAAGTACGCTGAAGAGCACGGCATCACTGTCCGCAACACTCCCCGCTCCTCTTCCCAGGCTGTGGCCGAGCTGGCTCTGGGCCACATGTTCTCCTGCGCCCGCTTCATCTCCGTCGCCGGCAAATCCATGCGCGAAGGCAAGTGGGAAAAGAAGGTCTTCAGCAAGGGCATCGAGCTGCAGGGCAAGACGCTCGGCATCGTGGGCTACGGCCGCATCGGCCAGCACCTGGGCGTGATGGCCAAGGGCATCGGCATGAACGTCATCGCCTTCGATATCTATCATATCCCTGGCATCGAAGAAGAACTGGGCATCCCTTACGTGGAAATGGACGAATTGCTGGCGAAGGCCGACTTCATCTCCGTCCATGCGCCGGCCGTTGACGGCGGCGCCCTGATCAGCGCCGAGACCATCGCCAAGATGAAAGACGGCGTCGTGATCGTCAACACCTCCCGCGGTTCCAACGTGGATGAGGCCGCCCTGCTGGAAGCTCTGAACAGCGGCAAAGTCCGCGCCGCCGGCCTGGACGTCTACGCCGACGAACCCGCCAGCAACTCTGCGCTGTACAGCCATCCGATGGTCAGCTGTACGCCACACATCGGCGCCGGCACCAAGGAAGCCACCAAGAAGATCGGCGGCGAAGCCATCGGCGTCATCAAGGGTTTCTTCGAGAAATAATCACCGTACGGGGGCGGGCGCTGCCCGCCCTTCTTCCATAAGGAGCACATCATGAATAATCTGTTTGAAAACCTCGGCTTCTCTCCCGCCGACATCCTGCTCCTCAAGGACGCGGATATGACCAGGTGGGCCGTCGTGGCCTGCGACCAGTTCACTTCCGAACCCGAATACTGGGAGGAAGTGGAAAACATCGTCGGCGAAGCCCCTTCGGCCCGCCGGCTGATCCTGCCGGAAGCGCACCTGAACGATGCGGACGTGGAGAACCAGATTAAAGCTATCAACAAGACTATGGAAGAATACCTGAAAGAGGATATCTTCACGGTCTATCCGGACGCCCTGATCTACATTGAGCGCTCCCAGAGCGACGGCAGCATCCGCCACGGCCTGATCGGCAAGGTCGACCTGGACTGCTATGATTTTACGCCCGGCAGCGGCGCCCTGATCCGCGCCACCGAAGGCACCGTGCTGGACCGCATCCCGCCGCGGGTCCGGGTCCGCAAGGACGCCCCCATCGAACTGCCCCACATCATGGTCCTGATCGACAACCCCGAAAAGACCGTGATCGAGCCCCTGACCGCGGATACCGCCAATATGCAGCCGGTCTATGACTTCGACCTGATGATGAACGGCGGCCACATTAAGGGCTGGCTCCTGAACGACGACCAGAAAGCGGCCGTCGCGGCGGCCCTGAAAGCTCTCGCGGCTCCGGAAGTCCAGGAAGCCAAATACGGCCTGAAGGACGCGGCCCCGCTGCTCTACGCGATGGGCGACGGCAACCACTCCCTGGCCACCGCGAAGCGCTGCTTCGAAGACCTGAAGGAAAAACTGGGCGACAAGGCCTATGAATCCCCTGCCCGCTACGCGCTGGTCGAACTGGTGAACAACCACGACGACGCGCTGGTCTTTGAGCCGATTCACCGCATCCTCTTCCGCGTCAACCCCAAGGAGATCCTGGACGCGTTCAAGGCCGCTTATCCCGGCGCTTACGAAGGCGTGGGCGAAGGCCACGTGATCCGCTACTGCTACGGCAACACCGAAGGCGCCATTACGGTCCCGAATCCGACCGTACAGCTGGAAGTCGGCACGCTCCAGAACTTCCTGGACGCGTTCCGCAAGCACCGCGACTTCGGCCTGGATTACATCCACGGCGACGACACGGTCCGCCGTCTGGCCGCCGAAGACCACGCGCTGGGCTTCCTGCTCCCTCCGATGGGCAAGGAACAGCTCTTCAAGACTGTCATGGCGGACGGCGTGCTGCCCCGCAAGACGTTCTCCATGGGTCACGCGCAGGACAAGCGGTATTACATCGAGGCCAGAAAGATCAAATAAAAAACGGGGAGCGAATGATTCTCCGTTAAATGGAAGGGCCGCCGGAAACGGCGGTCCTTTTTGTGTTGCATGATGCTGCAATACAAGACGTCCTGGACGATTCGTCTCAGCCTTACACCTCGCCCCTCATATACTCGAGCGTATACGCCGTCATCATCGGCACGGACACCCGGAACACCTCTTCGTCCACGTCCAGACACGCGTGATGCAGCGGATGCGCCGTTTCCGGCCGCTCCGGATCCTGCGTGCCGATAAACGCGTAGCAGCCCGTGACCGCATCGATGTACTCCGACATGTCGTCCCCGATCAGCGCGGGCTTCCGGACGGCCAGGCAGTCCTCGCCGAACAGCGATACCGCCACCTTCCGCGCTTCCCGCACTGCTTCCGCGGTATTGATCAGCATCTCGCCGTTCACGTCCCATTCGACGGAAGCGGTCCCGCCGTACAGGGTGACGGTGTCCTGCAGCAGCTGCTCCAAACGGCGGATGACGTCCTTCCGGACGGCCGGATCCAGCGCGCGGATGGTCCCCTCGAGGACGGCCTTATCTGCGACCACGTTATACGTCGTACCGGCTTCCAGGCGGCCGAAGCCGAGCAGCAATGGCTGGGCCGGGTCGTTTAGCCGCGTGACCAGCGCCTGAGCCGCCACGACGACCTGCGCCGCCATATACAGCGCATCTGCGCCCTGATGGGGATACGCCGCGTGCGTACCCTCGCCCCGGATCGTCATGCGGAACCAGTCCACACTCGCGTTGTTCGCGCCTTCCATGAGGCCGAGCGTCCCGCATTTCAGTTCCGGCGCGATATGGAAGCCGAAGCAGCGCGTCGCGCCGTTCACGGCCCCTTCCTCCACCATCCGGCGGCCGCCGAAGCCATTTTCTTCGCTCGGCTGGAAGATCAGGATGACGCGGCCCGCAAAAAGGTCCCGGTGCGCCTGCAGCGCCCGCGCCGTGCCCAGCAGCGACGTCAGATGGACGTCATGCCCGCAGGCATGCATCCGGCCGGGGATATTGCTCGTATACGCGGTCTCGCGCAGTTCTGTGAGCGGCAGCGCGTCGATATCCGCGCGCAGCGCCATGCAGCGGGACCGGCCGTCTGCCGTGAGCGGGGCCGGACCTTCCGACTTCCCATCCACATACGCTACGACGCCGGTCTCCGCGCAGCGGTGATGCGGCAGGTCCAGTTTGCCCAGTTCCTCTTCTATCCGCGCCGCGGTCCAATGCTCTTCCCGTCCGAGTTCCGGATGCCGGTGGAATTCCCGGCGCAGGGAGACCAGGGCGTCGAAGTCCCGGTCCACAAAGTCTTTTATCTGCTGTTCCAGTTGATTCATTTCAGCACCATCCTGTCCCGCATCTCTTTCGGCACGGCGGGCAGGCTGACCGCATACAGGATGGCCGCCCGCGGCTTCAGCGTGACCGCCAGCACGCGGTTCGGCAGCTGCATGACCTGCCGGCCCAGATTATAACCGTCGGCCCAGGTCTCGACCAGGCGCTGCGCGGTCGTTCCGCCCAGGCCGTCGATCTCCGCGGTGTTCAGTTCCACGCGTTTTTCTCCCGCGGTCTGGTTGATCAGCACCAGCATCGTATCCGATTCGTCAAGCCGCGCGTAGACGAGCAGGCCGTCCTCCGCCCGGAGGATGCGCAGGGAGCCGCGCCGGAGCACCGCGTTCTGGCGGTGCAGCCGCGTGATGTTGCTGTAAAAGTCGAATAAGAACGTGTCTTCGCGGCCCCAGGGAAAGGGGCGGCGGTTGTCGGGATCGGTGAATCCGGCCACGCCGGCTTCGTCCCCGTAATAGATCCCGGGCGCGCCGGGCCAGGTCATCTGCAGCAGCGCCGCCGCGCGGAGGACCGATTTATCCACGCCGTTTTCCGCCATCCGGTAGCCCAGTTCGCCCAGGCGCCCGACCACGTGGTTCGTCCGGGTCAGGAAGCGCGAGTGGTCGTGGTTGTCCAGCTGGTTGAGCGCGGCTTCCAGGCTGCCCCGCGGGAAGCGGGCCATCGCCTGCACCATGGATTCGCGGAACGCCTCGCCGGCCCCTTCCATCCACGGCACATGGCGGTCGCCGTGCTTTTCCATGCCGGTGAAGAACCAGCTGACGGGTTCCATGAACGCGTCGTAGTTCATGACGCTGTCCCATTCGTCCCCACCGAACCAGGGGGACGGATCCCCGTAGTGTTCGGCCAGGATCAGGGCATCCGGGCGGGCCTTGCGGACCCGCTCGCGGAATTCGCGCCAGAACGCGTGATTGCCTTCCGGCGTGTGGCCCACGTCCGCGGCCACGTCCAGGCGCCATCCGTCCGCGTTATACGGCGGCAGGACCCATTTCTCGGCGATCTTCAGCAGTTCCTCCCGCAGGCCGGGATTGCCGTCTACGTCCAGCTTCAGCAGGTTTTTATTGCCCCACCAGCACTCCTTTTCTCCCTTTTCGTCGCAGCGGAAAAAGTCGTGCCGTTCCAGCGCCGGGGAATACAGGCCGCCTTCGTTGTACCACGCGTGGAACGAACTGCAGTGGTTGAAAACGCCGTCCAGCACCACGCGCATCCCCTTGCGGTGCGCCAGGCTGATCAGCTCCGCCAGCAGCGCGTCTGAGGCCTCTAAATTGACCGCTGACGTGGTTCTGGCCTGATACTGGTATCTTCCCTCTCCGTCCTCGATAATGCGGCCGAAATGCGGGTCTACGTGCTCATAGTCCTGCGTATTGTACCCGTGGCACGACGGCGCGACGAAGATCGGGTTCAGATAAATGACCTCGATCCCCAGCGCGCACAGATAATCCAGTTTATTGATGATCCCCTGCAGGTCGCCGCCATAGCTGTGATGCACGTCCAGTGCCGTCACCGGGTCCTCCCAGCGCATCCGCCGGCTGACCAGTTCCACGTCGTCGAAGACCTCGCCGGTCAGGACGTCGTTGGACGTATCGCCGTTGCAGAAGCGGTCCGGGAAGATCTGGTACCACAGCGCGCCGCGCGCCCACGCGGGCACGTCGAAATACGGATTTACGCTGAACGGGACGATCTCGCTCTCCCGCCGCATGCCGTTGCGGCCGTACAGCCAGGATTCCCCCTCGCAGGAGACGTTGACAAAATAAAAGACTTCCTCTTCCGTCCCGGGGTGGCGGGCCTCGTACACGTCGTACCGGCCCCGCTCTCCCGTTTTCTGAGCGGATAAGAAAGAAGAGCCGCTGTCGCTGCGGCACAGAAATGTAACGACCTGCCCCGGCTGCCGGCTCACCCAGACCCGGAGGCGGAAAGCCTCGCCGGGCCCGGGATCTGCCGGGCTGCGGAACAGCGCAGTCTCATCGCAGAATATGAAAGGCGTTTTCACGAATGGTTTTCCCTGCTGCTCGTAATAGTATTGTAGATCTCTTCGAATTCCTGCTGGCCCATCTTTTCCTCGACGACCAGTTTTTCGGCTACGGCCTGGAGCACGTCCTGATTTTCGACGATGATGGCTTTGGCCTTGTCGTAGCATTCTTTCATGATCCGCCGGACTTCATTGTCCAGCAGCGACGCGGTATTCTCGCCGTATTCGCGGGTATGGCCGTAATCGCGGCCGATGAACACGGAATCCTCGCCGCCGTAATGGATCATGCCGGCTTCCTCGCTCATGCCGTATTTCATCACCATGTCGCGGATCAGCGCCGTGGCCTGCTTGATGTCCTGGCTGGCGCCGGTAGTCACGTCGCCGAAGGTCAGTTCCTCCGCGATGCGCCCTCCCAGCAGGACCATGACTTCCTGCAGGATATGGCTCTTCGTCATGTGGGAGTAATCCTGCTCCGGCAGCGGCATCGTATAGCCCGCCGCACCGACGCCGGTCGGGATCACGGAGATCGTATGCACCGGCCCCACGTCAGGCAGGACGTGGAACAGGATCGCGTGGCCGGATTCGTGGTAAGCGGTGATGCGTTTGTCCTTTTCGGTGATCACGCGGCTCTTTTTTTCCGTGCCGATGCCCACCTTGATGAAGGCGCGGTCGATATCGTTCTGGACCAGGTATTTCCGGTTTTCCTTCGCCGCCAGGATCGCCGCCTCGTTCAGCAGGTTCTCCAGGTCCGCGCCGGTAAAGCCGGCCGTGGTCTGCGCGATGCGGGTCAGGTCCACGTCGTCGCTCAGCGGTTTGTTGCGGGCGTGCACTTTCAGGATGGCTTCGCGGCCTTTCACGTCGGGCCGGGACACCGTGATCTTGCGGTCAAAGCGGCCGGGCCGCAGGATGGCCGGATCCAGGATGTCCGGGCGGTTGGTAGCCGCCATCACGATGATGCCGGAATTCACGCCGAAGCCGTCCATCTCCACCAGCAGCTGGTTCAGGGTCTGCTCGCGCTCGTCATGGCCGCCGCCCAGGCCGCTGCCGCGGTGGCGCGCCACGGCGTCGATCTCATCGATGAACACGATGCACGGCGCGTTCTTCTTCGCGTCCTGGAACAGGTCGCGCACGCGGCTCGCGCCGACGCCGACGAACATCTCCACGAAGTCCGAGCCGGAAATACTGAAGAACGGCACACCGGCTTCTCCCGCGACCGCCTTGGCCAGCAGGGTCTTGCCCGTGCCGGGCGGGCCCATCAGCAGGATGCCCTTCGGGATGCGGGCGCCGAGCTTGATGTATTTCTCCGGATCCTTCAGGAAATCCACGATCTCCTCCAGATCCGCCTTCTCCTCATCCAGCCCCGCCACGTCGCGGAACGTGATCTTGCTGGCGGCGACGCGCACGGCGCGGCTCTTGCCGAAGTCCAGCATCTTCCCGTTGGCCCCGCCGCCGGAGGTACGCATCAGCGTGATGAAGATGAAAAGGACCATGATCCCCATCCCGACCAGCGACAGGATCGTCAGCAGGTCTACCGGATGAGCGACCTCCGACACGTTATAGTTGACCTTGATGCCCCGGGCTTCATACGCCAGCAGGGCGGACTGGACCTCGTTGACGTTCGAAGTATGGAAAAAATAGGTCTGACTGTCCCCGGTCAGGGTATAGTAGACCGTACCGCTGGGCACGTCCTCGCTCTGCTCTATCTGCACCTCGTTGACCTTTTTCGCTTCCATGGCGTTCAGGAAGGCGCTGTAATTCGTCTCCGTCTTATTGCGGCTGCGGAGATTCGTGAGCATGCTGAAGACCAGCGTGGCCCCCACGGCTAACATAACAAAGACCAGCAGCCAGTTGGCGCGTCTGGGTGTCTGATTCGGATTCAAAAGCGGTACTCCTTAATTAGATGAATTCCACGTAGCCGACGTAATCCAGGTTGCGGTAGCGCTGGTCATAATCCAGGCCGTACCCCACCACGAACACGTCTTCTATCATAAAGCACGAATAATCCACTTCCACCGGGCAGGTGCGGCGGGACGGCTTGTTCAGCAGCGCCGCCAGCTTCAGACTGGCCGGTTTTCTGTCCTGCAGCAGGTTGACCAGATAGGACAGGGTGTGGCCGGTGTCGATGATGTCCTCCACGAGCAGGACGTCGCGGCCCTCGATGGACTCGTCCAGGTCCTTATTCAGGCGCACCGCGCCGCTGCTGGTGGTTCCGGAGCCGTAGCTGGAGCAGCTCATAAAGTCCATCGTGACAGGTACCGTCAGGCGCTTCGCCAGCGCGCACAGGAACGGAACGCTCCCTTTCAGGATGCCGATCATATGCACGGTGCGGCCTGCGTAATCTTTGTTGAGCTGTTCCGCCAGTTCGCAGATCCGTTTTTCCACTTCTTCCGCCGGAATCAGGGGTTTGACCACATGTTTTTCCATCGTGCTCTCCTTATAAACTGATTTTGACTTCCGCCACCGTTTCCGTCGATTCCGTGATCCGCGCCGCATAGCTTAAGCGGTGCCCGACCACCCACAGGATGTGCGGGCCGTCCGCGAGGAGCCAGAGGCTGTCGCGCTCGCCGAGCGGGATCTTTTCATCTACCAGAAAACGAGCCAACTTCTTCTGTTTTCCGTTGGCCAGGATCAGATAATCTCCCCTCTGCCTGTGTCTCAGGCAGATATCGTGAGTTATTATAGCACAATCCATCCATTTCGTGTAGGGGGTATCGGGAATTTTTAATGCCGCGGGACGGGGAAATGTCCGGATCTCCAGCCGGGGGAGCGTCTCCGGTTCCGGCCGTTCGTTTTCCGTGACAAGCCGGAGCCCTTCCTGTTCCCGGATCACGCTCCTGCCGCCCGGCAGGACCGCACGCGTTCCGGCCGGCTTCCCGGGCAGTTCCTTCAGCGAGTCAAAATGGACCCGCGTTAGGTCGCGCAGCCCCGTGCGGGCCAGGAACTGCCTCCACACAAAGAACAAAAGCCCGGGATCCAGACGGCTCAGCGGCTCAAGGGACAGTACGTCGCCGCGGGCGTTCTCCGCCAGCCAGTCGTCCGCCAGCCGCCGCAGGGTCTTACCCGCTTCCCGCAGATGGTCCGCCGCCGCGCTCACATGCTCCGCGGCTCCGGGGAACCTTTCTTCCATCTGCGGAAGCAGCGTCCGGCGGATATAATTCCTCGTATAGCCCTCATCCGTATTGCTGGCGTCTTCCCGCCAGGTCTCCCCTTTGCCGCGCAAGTACTCCTCCAGTTCGGCCCGCGTAAATCCCAGCAGGGGCCGGATCAGTTCCGTACTGCCGAACGGCCGCCATTTTTCCATGCCGCACAGGCCGGACAGGCCGCTGCCCCGCAGCAGGGCGTGCAGCACGGTCTCCGCCTGGTCGTCCCGCTGATGCGCGGTCAGGACCGCATCCGCAAGAAGGACGTCCGCCATTTCCCGCAGGCGCCGGTAACGGCACTCCCTTCCTGCTTCCTCCAGACTGATCTTATCCCGCTTACTGACCGCCGCCACGTCTTCTCGGTAAACGCTGACCGGGACCGCCAGCCGGCGGCAAAGCTCCGTGCAGAAATCCTCATCCGCCGCGGCTTCTTCGCGCAGGCCGTGGTTGACGTGCAGCGCGTGGAGGGCGAATCCCTCCGTTTCCGCCAGTTCTTTCATCAAAAAAAGCAGGCTGACCGAATCACAGCCGCCGCTCAGCGCGATCAGATACAGGCCTCCCTTCCGGAAGAGGCCTTCGCGGCGGATCCTTTCCGCCGGCGGGCTGATTTGTCTCCTGCTATTCATGGGGGATCACGATGATCTCGTCGGGGAAGACCAGGTTCAGCCGTTCCCGCGCGATCTCTTCGACGAATTTCAGCGTCTGGCGGTACTTCTCCTGTTCTTTGAACGTCTCCGCCTTTTTCAGTTCCAGCGCGATCTGGGACTCCAGCTCCTGTTCCCGCTGCTGATAGGTCCTCGCTTTCTGAGACAAGCTGAGAATGGCCGCGCCGAGGCCGGCCAGCAGAATAAAAGAAATCACCAGCAAGACCAGCAGGCTGTTGTTCTTTTTCTTCTTTCTGCTTTTGCTTTTCAGCTTGATGCTCATGTGCCGCTCCTACAGATATTCGAACAGGCCGTCCGCCTCTTCTTTCCGGACGGTCTCCTTCACTTCCAGCACCCGGATCTTCACGGCCCGGTTGCCGAAGCCGATTTCGATCTCGTCGCCGGGCTTGACGTCGTAAGACGCCTTGACCGGCTTGCCGTTCACGCTGACCCGGCCCGCGTCGCAGGCCTCGTTGGCCACGGTGCGGCGCTTGATAATGCGCGCGACTTTCAGATATTTATCGATCCGCATTTATTGATATCCTTCCTCCCGCTCGCGGCGCTTGACTTCGCGCCACAGGGCGAGCGCTTCCTCCGGCGTTTCCGCGTGCGCGTCCCCGAACACGTGGGGATGACGGCGCACCAGTTTGCGGCCCAGACCGGTCATGACGTCGTCCAGCGTGAACAGCCCGTCCTCCGCCGCCAGGTCCGCGTAAAAGATCACCTGCAGCAGCAGGTCGCCGAGCTCCTCCTTCAGATTCTCCGCGTCGCGGTTGTCCACCGCGTCCAGCACTTCCTGCGTTTCGTCACGCAGCGTGATCTTCAGGGAATCGTAATCCTGCACACGGTCCCAGGGACAGCCGTCCGGGGCGCGCAGGTCCGAGACGATGGCCCGCAGCTCGTTTAAATCATAGGAGTCTTTCAGTTCTCGCTTCATCTCAGCCTCCCGCCTGTTCCGGCAGTTGCTCCATACCCCGCAGCACGATTCGCGGGCCGCCTTTGCCTTCCAGGTAATCCCGGGTGATCACGACGCGGCCTATGGAGTCGTCGCGCGGGATCTCGTACATGATGTCCAGCATGTATTCTTCCAGGATGGAGCGCAGCGCGCGGGCGCCGGTATCCTTTTTCATGGCTTTTTCCGCGATCAGGCGCAGCGCTTCGTCCTCGAATTCCAGTTCCACTTCGTCCATCGCCATCAGCTTCTGATACTGCTTCAGGATGGCGTTTTTCGGCTCTTTCAGGATGCGGACCAGGTAGTCCTCGGTCAGGCTCTCCAGCGTCGCGATGACGGGCAGGCGGCCGATGAATTCGGGGATCATACCGAACTTCCGCAGGTCGTCCATAGTCACCTGCGCCAGCACGCGGTCTCGGTCGTCGGACGACGCGTTGATGTCCGCCGCAAACCCGATGCTGTTCACACCTTTCAGCCGCTGGCGGATGATCTCCTCCAGTTCCGGGAACGCGCCGCCGCAGATGAACAGGATGTTGGTCGTGTCGATCGTGGCGGTGGGGACCATCGGGTTCTTGCTGGTGGCGCCGACCGGCACTTCGATGGCGCTGCCTTCCAGCATCTTCAGCAGTTCCTGCTGCACGGATTCGCCGGAGACATCGCGGCTGTTCATGTTCTGTTTCTTCGCGATCTTGTCGATTTCGTCGATGAACACGATCCCGTGCTCGGCGCGCTCCACGTCGTCGTCCGCCGCCATCAGCAGTTTGGACAGGACGCTTTCGATGTCGTCGCCGATATAGCCCGCCTCGGTCAGGGACGTCGCGTCCGCGATGGCCAGCGGGACCTTCAGCAGCCCGGCCAGCGTCTTGACCAGGAACGTCTTGCCGCTGCCGGTGGGGCCGATCATCAGGATATTGGATTTTTCGATGTCCACGCCGTCCTTTTTGTCGGAAAAGACGCGCTTATAATGGTTGTAGACCGCGACGGACAGGACTTTTTTGGCTTTCTCCTGGCCCACCACGTACTCGTCCAGCATCGCTTTGATCCGATGCGGCCGCGGCACGTCGGAGAATTTCAGTTCTTCCTGCGGCTTCTTCTCTTCTTTCTTTTTCTTTTTCACGCCCTGGTGCGGCTGCGGCATGTCGTCCTGCAGCTGGCTGAGATCCAGGCGGCCCAGCGGGATCTTGGGCAGGCTGTTGATATCGATGCCGGACTGGCGGAACGTGTCGAACGACCGCTGCATGCAGTCCGGGCAGATGTTCAGCCCGCCGGGCAGGCGCATCAGTTTGCCGCACTTGCTTTCCGGGCGGCGGCACATGGAACAGAACAGCTCGTATTCGCTGTCCTTCCCATCTTTATCGCCGTCAGAAGTCGATCCTCCGCCGGTCTCTTCCGGTTCATCGTAGTTTTCGAATTCGTTCATGGTACTCTTTATAACATCCTCTTTAAAAACTGTCCCGTGTAGGAATCCGGGTTGGCCGCGACCTCTTCCGGCGTGCCCTGCGCCACCACCGTGCCGCCGCCGTCGCCCCCTTCGGGGCCCAGGTCCAGGATCCAGTCCGCGGACTTGATCACGTCCAGGTTGTGTTCGATGACCACCACCGTATTGCCGCCGTCCGTCAGCCGCTGCAGGATCTCCGTCAGCTTATGCACGTCCGCGAAATGCAGGCCGGTGGTCGGTTCGTCCAGAATGTACAGCGTGCTGCCGGTCTCCAGTTTGGAAAGCTCCGTGGCCAGCTTCACGCGCTGCGCCTCGCCGCCGGACAGCGTGGTGGACGGCTGTCCCAGGCGTATATAGCCCAGGCCCACGTACTCCAGCCAGCTGATCTTGCGGACCAGGGACGGCACCTTATCGAAGAATTGTACCGCTTCCGATACCGTCATGTCCAGTACGTCCGCGATATTTTTTCCTTTATACCGCACTTCCAGCGTTTCCCGGTTGTAGCGCCGCCCTCCGCAGACTTCGCAGGGCACGTATACATCGGACAGGAAATGCATTTCGATCTTCAGGATACCGTCGCCCTGGCAGGCCTCGCATCGGCCGCCTTTCACGTTGAAACTGAAGCGGCCCTTCTTATAGCCGCGCTCCTTCGCATCGATAGTCCCCGCGAACAGGTCGCGGATCTGGTCGAACACGCCGGTATACGTGGCCGGATTCGACCGCGGCGTCCGCCCGATGGGCGACTGGTCGATAGCGATGACCTTATCGATCTGCTCCAGCCCCACGATGCCGTCGCTCTTCCCGGGCTCATCTTTGGCGCGGTACAGCTGGCGCGCAGCCGTCTTGTACAGGATCTCGTTGATCAGCGAGCTTTTCCCGGAGCCGGACACGCCGGTCACGCAGGTGAACACCCGCAGCGGCAGATCCACGTCGATATGCTTCAGGTTGTTCTCCGCCGCGCCTTTGATGGTCAGGAATCCCTGCGGCGGCCGTCTCTTCTCCGGCACCGGGATCTTCTTCCGGCCGCTCAGGTAATCACCGGTGATGGAGCCGGGCGTGTTTATGATATCCTGCGCCGTGCCGACCGCCACGACCTGTCCGCCGTGCTCGCCGGGCCCAGGCCCGATGTCGATGATCGTATCCGCCGCCCACATCGTATCCTCGTCGTGCTCCACGACGATCACGCTGTTGCCCAGGTCCCGCAGCTGCTTCAGCGTCGCCAGCAGTTTCGCGTTGTCCCGCTGGTGCAGGCCGATGCTCGGCTCGTCCAGGATGTAGGACACGCCTACCAGCCCGGAGCCTACCTGCGTGGCCAGTCGGATGCGCTGCGCCTCCCCGCCGGACAGCGTCGCCGCCCCGCGCGAAAGCGCCAGATACTCCAGCCCCACGTCTACCAGAAAGCCCAGCCGGGCCTTCACTTCCTTCAAAATCGGAGCCGCTATGATCTGCTCCGCCGCACTGAATTCCCACGCATCGATCATGGGTTTCAGCTTCCCGACCGCGTTGTCACACAGGTCGATGATATTCCAGTCCTTGACCGTCACCGCCAGCGACGTCGGCTTCAGCCGCTTCCCGCCGCACGCGGCGCACGGCGCGAACCGCATGAATTTCTCGTATTCGGCCCGGAAACTGACCGGCGTCTCTTCATAGCGCCGCTTCAGATTGTCGATCAGGCCGTTGAACTTTTCATCATAGATCCCCTGCCCGCGCCGGCTCGTGTAATGCACGTGCAGCACTTCCGGGTACCCGGTGTATAAAAAAGCGTCCTGTTGTTCCTTCGGCAGGTCCTTGAACGGCGTGTTCAGGTCCAGCCCGTACTGGTCCGAGATCGCGTTCAGCAGACAGCCCGAAAAACTGTCGCCGCTGCCGGAGCTGATCCAGCCGAGCGCCCGCACGCAGCCTTCGCGAAAACTCTTCTCCTCGTCAATGATCAGGTCCCGCTCAAAATTCATCGTATAGCCCAGGCCGGCGCAGACAGGGCAGGCCCCGAACGGGTTGTTGAAGGAAAAGCTGCGCGGCTCGATCTCCTCCACACTGATCCCGCAGTCCGGGCAGGCAAAATGCTGGCTGAACGTCAGGATCTGGCCGTCGACGTCCGCCCATACCAGCCCGTCGGTCAGGCCCAGCGCCGTTTCCAGCGAATCCGTCAGCCGGCTCTCCTGGCCCGGCCGCACGCTGATGCGGTCGATGATGATCTCGATATTGTGCTTCAGGTTCTTGTCCAGTTCAAATTCTTCGCTCAGGTCCCGCAGTTCGCCGTCCACGCGCGCCCGGACGAATCCTTTCCGCACCGCTTCCGCCAGCACCTTTTCGTGGCGTCCCTTCTTGCCGCGCACGATCGGCGCCAGCAGCTGGATCCGCGTCCGCTCCGGGAACGCCATCAGCGTATCCACCATCTGGTCCACCGTCATTTTGCAGATCTCCCGGCCGCACTGCGGGCAATGCGGGATGCCCACGCGCGCGTACAGCAGGCGCAGGTAATCATAGATCTCCGTCACGGTCCCCACGGTGGAACGCGGGTTGTGGTTCGTGGATTTCTGGTCGATGGAAATGGCGGGCGAGAGGCCCTCGATGCTTTCCACGTCCGGCTTGTCCATCTGTCCCAGGAACTGCCGCGCATACGAAGAAAGGGACTCCATGTACCGGCGCTGTCCCTCGGCGTAGATCGTATCGAAAGCCAGAGAAGATTTTCCCGAACCGGACAGCCCGGTGATCACCACCAGCTCGTTCCGGGGGATATCCACATCGATATGTTTCAGGTTGTGTTCCGCCGCTCCGCGCACGCGGATATAGCGTTTTTCCAGACGTTCCATGCTGTCTCCCGCGTCTTCCGTATTTCCCCCAAAAAGACACAGGTTATATTATAGCACAAATCAGTGTAAAGTGCGAGTACTTGTTTTCGGAAGGATTGTCTTAAGGCAGGACGGTAAATTCCGCCGTCACGCTGACCTTTTCATCGTTCTTCCAGACATTTTTCACGACCCGGTACGTGCCTTCTTTCAAAGGGGCACCGTACAGAGATTCGTAATCGAGAGAAATGGTATAGTCGGCGGATGCGGAGATTTCCATATAATCCGCCAGAATCGTTGCGCCATCTTTCCATTTGAGCTTCTGCCATTCATTCCCGTTCATTAAGAACACCTCGATTTCCCGGCCGAACCCGATTTTACTGTCTGTCCCGTTGTGAAGGAGCAGTTTTATCGACGGGACACCGGCGTGAAGCTCCTGTCCGCCCGCAACAGAAAGTTCCAGGCCCGTTTCCTGTCGGGCTTCCGTCAACTCCGATTCCGTCCCGATGGGCAGATACGTTGTATCCTTCTTCCTGCCGCAGCCGCAGCAAATAACCGCCAGGACAAGCAGCAGCCAGAGTACAGTTTTCCCTTTCATTTTTTCTTCCTCCCTGAGTTTCCTTTTAAAACAATACCGCTGCAGGGATCCTTTTGTTGCGGGCTTTATTTCAAATATTTCTTCAGTTCGAGCATCTTGTCGCGCTGTACCGCGGCTTCTTCGAAATCCAGTTCCACGGCGGCCTGGTTCATGCGTTTCGTGACTTCCGCAATCAGTTTCTTCAGTTCCTGCTCGCTCATGGATTCCGGATCCTTTTCCAGCGCCGCGGAGGACTTGGCCTCCACTTTGTGCGAGATGGCGATCAGGTCGCGTACCGCTTTCTTAATAGAAGCTGGCGTGATTCCGTGCGCTTCATTATACGCCTGCTGGATGGCGCGGCGGCGGTTCGTCTCGCCGATGGCGGCCGCCATGGAATCCGTCATCGTATCCGCGTACAGCACGACATGGCCGTCCACGTTGCGGGCCGCGCGACCGATAGTCTGGATCAGCGCGGTCTCCGAACGCAGGAATCCTTCCTTGTCCGCGTCCAGAATCGCGACCAGATTGATCTCCGGGATATCCAGGCCCTCTCGCAGCAGGTTGATGCCGACCAGCACGTCAAACACCCCCAGGCGCATGTCGCGGATGATCTCCACGCGCTCCAGGGTATCGATATCGGAATGCAGATAGCGGACCTTTACGCCATTTTCGCGCAGATATCCGGTCAGGTCCTCCGCCATATGCTTCGTCAGCGTCGTGACCAGCACTTTGCCGCCATCTTCCACAGCTTTGCGGCAACGGCCCAGCAGGTCGTCCACCTGCCCGGAGACCGGCATGACCTCCACTTCGGGGTCCAGCAGGCCTGTCGGACGGATCACCTGCTCCACCCGCAGCGATTCGTGCTCTTTTTCGTACACGGACGGCGTGGCGGAGACGAACAGCACCTGGTTCAGGCGCTCCTCGAATTCCTGAAAGTTCAGCGGGCGGTTGTCCAGCGCGGAGGGCAGGCGGAAGCCGTATTCCACCAGCGTCGTCTTCCGGTTCCGGTCCCCCGCGTACATCGCGCGCACCTGCGGGACCGTCATATGGGATTCATCGATCATCAGGATGAAATCCTTCGGGAAATAGTCAAACAGCGTGTGCGGCGTGGCGCCGGCCGGCAGGCCCGCCAGATGGCGCGAATAGTTTTCGATCCCGGAGCAGAACCCGGTCTCCTTCATCATCTCCACGTCAAAATGCGTGCGCTCCGCGATCCGCTGCGCTTCGATCAGGCGGTCGTTCTTCCGGAAATACTCGACCTGTTCTTTCAGTTCTTCTTCAATGGCCTCCGTGGCGCGCAGCATCGCGTCCCGGCTCACCACATAGTGGGAGGCGGGGAATACCACGGCGTGGTCCAGGGAGGAACGGACTTTTCCGGTCAGCGTGTCGATCTCCAGGATGCGGTCGATCTCGTCACCGAACAGTTCGATCCGGATGCCGTACGCTTCACTGGACGCGGGGATCACTTCGACGGTATCGCCCCGCACGCGGAACGTCCCTCGTTTGAAGTCCATGTCGTTCCGGTCGTACTGCATGTCCACCAGGCGGCGGATGATCTCCCCCCGGTCCCAGGTCTGGCCGGGCCGGATGGACAGCGTCATGTTCTGGTAATCGATAGGACTGCCCAAACCGTAGATGCAGGACACGGAGGACACGATGATCACGTCCCGCCGCTCCGACAGCGACGCGGTCGCGGAATGCCGCAGCCGGTCGATCTCGTCGTTGATGGCGGAATCTTTTGCGATATAGGTGTCAGACGAAGGCACGTACGCCTCCGGCTGGTAATAATCGTAATAACTGACGAAGTACTCCACCGCGTTTTCCGGAAAAAACTCCTTGAATTCGCTGTAGAGCTGCGCCGCCAGCGTTTTATTATGGGCCAGGACGAGCGTGGGCCGGTTGAGCCGCGCGATCACGTTCGCCATCGTGAACGTCTTGCCGGATCCCGTCACGCCGAGCAGCGTTTGGAATTTGTTGCCCTGAAGAAAGCCCTCGCAGAGGGCGTCAATGGCCTCCGGCTGGTCGCCGGTAGGCGCGTATTCAGAGTGCAGTTTGAAGCGGTCCATATACAGATCCTATGGCCTCCCTGGTGCTGCGGACAAATCACAGATTCGTCTTGCTGTATTTCTGGAATCCTTCTCCCAGGATGTTATGCGAATCCTGGATGATGATGAATGCGTCGGGATCGACTCCCGTCACGAGCTGCTTCAGTTCGGGCAGCTGCTTGTTGGGCAGGGCGGTCATGACCACTTTGGTGTGCTCATGCGTATAATAACCCTCGCCTTCCAGCAGCGTGACACCGCGCTGCATCTTTTCCGCAATGACTTCGGCGATCTCGCCGTGATGCTTGGAAATGATCAGGGCGACCCGGCTGAAGTCGAAGCTGTAGATCACCGCGTCAAAGACTTTGGAATAAATGAATACGGAAATGCCGCTGTACAGCGCAGTCTGGATATCCTTGAACACGACGGCGTTCAGCAGGATGACGCAGGTATCGATGCAAAGGCTGATCGTGCCAACAGACGCGTTCTGACGCTTCATTTTGATCAGACGGATCAGGATATCGGAACCGCCCGCCGTGGCGTTGGACCGGACGATCAGGCCGACGCCCAGACCGCAGATAATGCCGCCGTATATGATCGGCAGGAAGATATTATCCATCTGCGGCACCGGTATCCGGTCAAAAAGGTCCAGCGTCACACTGGAGAACAGCATACCGATGCAGGATCCGATGAAAAAGCGGTTGCCAAGTTTCGCCCGCCCTGCGACGAACAGGGGCACGTTGATTAGAAAGTTGATGATACCGACCGAAGCAAAACCAGTTGCTTTGAAAATGATCAGCGACAGACCGGACACACCGCCGCCGTTCAAAGCTGCCGGTTTCCAGAACAGGTCGAAACCGATCGAGTATAACGCCGCGCCGACCAGAATGGTCAGCACCCAGACAACTTCTTTCAATACTTTGTTTTTCGTTGAGATAGCCATATTATTCTCCTCTGTAACGGCTGATAAATGCCAGGACCATGCGGGCCGAAACGTCGGCCGCCATGGCTTCATGAGCCGGATAATCTTCTTTGGAATCCTCATCTCCGTTGTCCGAGATCGCGCGGATCACGGAAAACGGGATATCATTCATGCAGCACACCTGTGCGATGGCCGCGCCTTCCATTTCACAGGCTACGGCATTCGGAAAGCTGCGGATCAGCTGCTGTTTTTTCGTATCGCTGCTGATGAAACTGTCCCCGCTGACGATCGTGCCGCACGCGTATGAAACACTCATTTCCACTGCCAGTTCCGTCAGCGTATCGATCATGCCGCGGTCTGCCGGACAGTATTCGTTTTTCAGCGCCGGGATATAGCCGAGGGGATAGCCGAATGCGACCAGGTCGAAGTCATGCTGCGCCAGAGCGTCCGCGACCGCGACTCCGCCGATCGGCAGTCCCTGCAGCGATCCCGCGATCCCCGCACCGAGAATGCACTGGGGCGCATATTCCCGGATCATGGTCTGCGCGCAGATGGCCGCGCACACTTTCCCGACGCCGCACCGGGCCGTCACGACCGGGCGTCCGTTCACGGTGCCCTGATAAAAATCCATACCGGAGATCCGGACGTGGCCGGGATCTTCCATGGCATTCCGGATGGTATTCAGTTCTACTTCCATGGCTACGATCACGCCGACGGGTCTTTCGGTCCGGTCCATAGCAGACTCCTTTCATTGGGTAAAAACATATGCAAATATTATAGTGAATCAGGCGATAAAAATCAATCTGCAGCGGGATATTTCGGAGCTGTAAGAATAAAAAAACGGCATGTACGCCGTTTTTTTCTTGCACCTTGAAAGCCGCATATCGAAGAAGCAGTGCACCTTAAGAGTTGTGATCAAGTGTACGACCTATTAGTAACAGTCAGCTGCGTGTGTTGCCACACTTCCACCTCTGCCCTATCAACCTCGTGGTCTTCGAGGGGTCTTGAAAGATATCTCATCTTGAGGGGGGCTTCACGCTTAGATGCCTTCAGCGTTTATCCCGTCCGCACTTGGCTACCCGGCTATGCCATGGATATGACAACCGGTGCACCAGCGGTGCGTCCATCCCGGTCCTCTCGTAC